>MEED01000008.1 GCA_001724855.1 Lautropia sp. SCN 69-89 | reverse complement strand
GCCGCCTGCCCTCTGCCTGCGCCCCCCGCCGCTCGCCGTCGCCGCACCTGGCCGGCCGGCACGCCCGAGCCGCACTCCGCCCAACCCGGCACCCCGCCCGGCGCAGTCAGCCTCGCGTCACTTGGACAGCTCGCGCATCGCCCGCTCGAGGCCCTGGAGGGTGACCGGGTACATGCGGTTGTGCAGGACCTGCCGGATCACCGCGATCGACTGGCGGTACTCCCAGACCCCCTCCGGCTCCGGATTCAGCCAGGCGAACTTCGGAAACCGCTCGACCAGCCGCCGCAGCCAGACCGCCCCGGCTTCCTCGTTGTTGTACTCCACCGACCCCCCGGGCTGCAGCACCTCGTAGGGGCTCATCGTCGCGTCGCCGACGAAGATCAGCCGGTAGTCGGAGTTGTACTTGCGCAGGATGTCCCAGGTCGCGAAGCGCTCGGCGTGCCGGCGCCGGTTGTTCTTCCACAGGAAGTCGTAGACGCAGTTGTGGAAGTAGTAGAACTCCAGGTGCTTGAACTCGCTCTTCGCGGCCGAGAAGAGCTCCTCGGTCTGCCGGATGTGGTCGTCCATCGTGCCGCCGACGTCGAGCAGCATCAGCACCTTGATCGTGTTGTGCCGCTCGGGAACCATGCGGATGTCGAGCCAGCCGGCATTGCGCGCGGTCGACGTGATCGTGTCGTCGAGGTCGAGCTCTTCCTCGGCGCCTTCGCGCGCGAACTTGCGCAGCCGCCGCAGCGCCACCTTGATGTTGCGGGTGCCGAGCTCGACCTGGTCGTCGTAGTCGCGAAAGGCGCGCTGCTCCCAGACCTTCACCGCGGTGCGGTTGCCGGCCGACGGCCCGCCGATGCGAATGCCCTCGGGGTTGTAGCCGCCGTTGCCGAACGGCGAGGTGCCGCCCGTGCCGATCCACTTGCTGCCGCCCTGGTGACGATCCTTCTGCTCGTCGAGCAGCTGGCGCAGTCTCTCCATGAGCTTGTCCAGCCCGCCCATCGCCTCGATCGCCGCCTTTTCCTCCGCGGTGAATTCGCGCTGGAGCTGGCGCTTCAGCCATTCGAGCGGAAGGTCGACGTCGATGCCCGGGACCGCCTGCACGCCTTTGAAATAGGCGCCGAAGGCCTTGTCGAACTTGTCGAAGTTGCGCTCGTCCTTGACCAGCGTGGCGCGCGACAGGTGGTAGAACTCGTCGATCGATGGCCCGATCACGTGCTCGCGCATCGCCTCGAGCAGCAGCAGGTACTCCTTGATCGAGACCGGCAGCTTGGCGTGTCGCAGGTGCAGGAAGAAGTCGATCAGCATGGCCTCGTTCCCTCAGAGCGGCGCCGGGCCCGACGGGCGCGGGCGGCGCATCAGCCAGTCGAGGTTGGCGCGCACCGCGGGCCACTCGGCGGCGGTGATGCTGTAGACCGCGGTGTCGCGCAGCGAGCCGTCGCGCATGCGCTGGTGGCTGCGCAGCACGCCGTCCAGGCGCGCGCCCAATCGCTCGATCGCCGCGCGGCTCGCCAAGTTCAGGTAGTGCGTGCGGAACTCGACCGCGATGCACTCGAGTCGCTCGAATGCGTGGCGCAGCAGCATCGCCTTGCAGTCAGTGTTCAGCGCGGTGCGCTGCACCGAGGCCGCGTACCAGGTCGAGCCGATCTCCACGCGCCGGTGCGTGGCGTCGACGTTCATGTAGGTGGTCATGCCGACGATGCGGCCGCTTGCGCGGTGGCGCACCGCGAACGGCAGCATCGTGCCGGCGCGCTGCAGCGACAGGCGTCGCGCGATCTCGGCCTGCATCGCCTCGGGCCGCGGCACCGTCGTGTACCAGAGCTCCCAGAGCCGGCCATCGGCGCAGGCGGCCGCCAGGTCGTCCTCGTGCGCTTCGGCCAGCGGCTCGAGCGTGGCGTGCTCGCCGGCCAGGGTGACGGGCTCGAGCCAGGCCATCATGGCGGGTTCAGCGGTTGTGCCGCGCCATGAAGATCAGGCGCTCGAACAGGTGGACGTCCTGCTCGTTCTTCAGCAGCGCGCCGTGCAGTGGCGGAATCACGCTCTTGCTGTCCTGCGAGCGCAGCGCCTCGGGCGGGATGTCCTCGGCGACCAGCAGCTTGAGCCAGTCGAGCAGCTCGGAGGTCGACGGCTTCTTCTTCAGCCCCGGAAGCTCGCGGATCTGGAAGAACGCCTCGAGTGCTTCCTTCAGCAGCGCCTTCTTCAACCCCGGAAAATGGACGTCGACGATCGCCTGCATCGTTTCCTTGTCGGGAAACTTGATGTAGTGGAAGAAGCAGCGGCGCAGGAACGCGTCGGGCAGCTCCTTCTCGTTGTTCGAGGTGATCATCACCACCGGACGGTGGCGCGCCCGGATCAGCTGGCGCGTCTCGTAGACGTAGAACTCCATCCGGTCGAGTTCGCGCAGCAAGTCGTTGGGGAACTCGATATCGGCCTTGTCGATCTCGTCGATCAGCAGCACCACCGGGCGTTCGGACTCGAAGGCCTGCCAGAGCACGCCCTTGACGATGTAGTTGTGGATGTCGCGCACGCGCTCGTCGCCGAGCTGCGAGTCGCGCAGCCGCGACACCGCGTCGTACTCGTACAGGCCCTGCTGCGCCTTGGTGGTCGACTTGATGTGCCACTGCAGCAGCGGCATGTCGAGCGCAGCCGCCACCTCCTCGGCGAGCATCGTCTTGCCGGTGCCCGGCTCGCCCTTGATCAGCAGCGGCCGCTGCAGCTGGATGGCGGCGTTGACCGCGAGCTTCAGGTCGTCGGTGGCGACGTAGGAATCGGAGCCCTGGAAGCGCATGATATGGGGTTGATCCGGATGTCGGGTTGCAGGCGCATCGAGTATACGGGAAGCCGCCTTCGCCTCCCGGGCGCGTATCCCTTCTCTGGACGTAGCCGCGAGCCCTCCGATAGAATCCGCGTTCCTTTTGCACAGATCAAAGACTTCGGGTGCGCGGAACAGACATGTACAAGAAAATCCTGATCGCTGCCGGGCTCGCGGCCGCGCTGATTCCCTACGCGGGAGCCGTCGAGGGCAGCGCCGACGCCGGCAAGAAGAAGAACTCGATGTGCATCGGCTGTCATGCCATCCCCGGGTACAAATCGTCGTTCCCGTCCGTCTACCAGGTGCCGATGATCAAGGGGCAGAGCGCGAAGTACATCGAGTCGGCGCTGCAGGCCTACCGCAAGGGCGACCGCAGCCACCCGACGATGCGCGGCATCGCCGAAGGCCTCAGCGACCAGGACATCGCCGATCTCGCGGCGTACTACGGCACCAAGTGAGACGACGATGAGCGACCTCCGATTCTTCCGCACCGGCCACATCGCCACCCTGGCAGGCGCGCTCGCGCTGTTCCTCGCGGGCGGGGCCCAGGCCGCCGACATCGCCAAGGGCAAGGAGAAGGCCGACCAGGTCTGTGCTGCCTGCCACGGCAAGGACGGCAACACCCCGATCGATCCGTCCTATCCGCGCCTGGCCGGCCAGCACGACGACTACCTGCGGCATGCGCTGCTGGCGTACCAGACCGACCAGCGCAAGAACCCGATCATGGGCGCGCAGGCCAAGCAGCTGTCGCGCACCGACATCGAGAACCTGGCGGCCTACTACGCGAGCCTGCCGGGCCAGCTCAGCCACCAGCGCTGAACGCCGCTCGCGCGGCGCGCCGGCTGCGGGGGAGGGCCGTTGCGGCGCCGCCTCGCTGCGCAAGGATCACTCCGGTCGTCGATCCGGCGCTCCGTCGCAGTCCTGGCGCGCCGTGGTCCCTCCGACGCGCTCCGTCGCCGGCCCGCCGCCTTCCGTCGCGCCATTCTGCCCGGGCGCCACACGCCGTCGCTACACTGGCCCGACCTTCACCATCGTCTTGCCGCCGTGCCGATGCGCCCCGACATGCCGAAGCGCGCGCGACGCCCGCAAAAGGGCGTGACGGCGGTCGAACTGGCGATCGTGTCCACGATCGCGGCGACGATTGCGGCTGCCGCGGCACCCGACCTCTCTGGCTTTCTGGCGAACTCGCAGCTGCGCACCGCCTCGGACGACCTGCGCAGCGGGCTGCGTCTGGCCCAGATCGAGGCGATCAAGCGCCAGGGGCTGGTCGAACTGGTGCTCACCGACGAGGCGCCGGGGCGCCCCGACGTGCGGGCCGCGAGTAACGGCCGCAACTGGGTGATTCGCGCAACGCGACCCGACGGCGGCTTCGAGTTGCTCCAATCGTCGTCCGGCGAGACCCGGACCCCGCGGGTCCGGATCGAGGCCGATCGCCAGGCCTTTGCGTTCGACGCATTCGGCCGGCTGCGCGCGGATTCGCTCGGCAACGCCGCGCCCGAGGCCGATCTGCGCATCGAGCTGAGCGACCGCGACGCGCGCGGCCGGCCGCTGCGGGTCATGGTTCGCCCGTCGGGTTCGAGCGTGAACTGCGATCCGCACGCGCGGGGCGGCGAAGCGTTCGCCTGCGGCTAGAGGGACGATTCTCGCGTGGATGGGCCGTGACCGCCGGCCCGGTTCGGGGCACGGCGGATATGCGAAGATCGCGCTCCCGCTCCCGCCTCAGACGCCAGGACCCGACATGCCGAAGACCGCACCGACTCCCCGCCTTGCGACGACCGACCTGTGCGATGCGCACGAGGAGCGGCTGAACGCCGGCGAACTGCGCGTGCTGCATCCCGCGTTCAGGCCGTTCGGCAAGCGTGCCCGTTTCGCGGGGCCGGTGGCGACGGTGCGCTGTTTCGAGGACAACTCGATGGTGCGCGCGGCGCTCGAGACGCCCGGCGAGGGACGGGTGCTGGTGGTCGACGGCGGCGGCAGCCTGCGATGCGCGCTGTTCGGCGGCAACCTCGCCAGGCTTGCCAGCGACAACGGTTGGGCCGGGGTGGTCGTCAACGGCTGCGTTCGCGACGTGGCCGAGATCAACGCCAGCGACATCGGCGTGCGCGCGCTCGCCGCGCATCCGCGGCGCAGCGACCGGCGCGGCAGTGGCTCGCAGGGCAAGGTGGTCGAGATTGCCGGCGTGCGGGTGGCGCCCGGCGACTGGTGCTATGCCGACGACGACGGCATCCTGATCAGCGATCACCGGCTCGACTGACGATCGTAGTGTGAACAGGCCCTACACCAGTCCTTCGAAGGCGATGCAGTCGACCGCGTCGCCGACTTCGACCGGGCCCTGCTCGTGGTGCAGCACGACCACGCAGTTGGCCTCGGCCATCGAGCGCAGCACGCCCGAACCCTGGCTGCCGAAGCTGCGCACCGACATCGTGCCGTCGGCCTCGAGTGTGAGCCGCGCGCGCTGGTACTCGGTGCGGCCCGGGCGCTTGCGAAACGCGCTCAGCGAGCGCGCGCGCACCAGCGGCAGCGGCGCAGGCTCGGCGCCCATCTGGCGCAGCAGCGCATCGCGCGCGAAGAAGTAGAAGGTGATCATCACCGCCACCGGGTTGCCGGGCAGGCCGAAGTAGCTCGCGCGCCCGATGCGGCCAAAGGCCATCGGCCGCCCGGGGCGCATCGCGATGGTCCAGAACGCGATGTCGCCGAGTCTGGCCATCACCCGCTTGGTGAAGTCGGCTTCACCGACCGACACGCCGCCGGAGGAGACGATCGCGTCGGCGCACTCCGACGCGATCCGCACCGCCTGTTCGAGCGAATCGGGGTCGTCGCGCACCACGCCCAGGTCGATCAGCTCGACGCCCAGCCGCGCGAGCATGCCGTAGAGGGTGTAGCGATTGCTGTCGTAGAGCTCGCCCGGGCCGAGCGGCTCGCCGACGCTGCGCAACTCGTCGCCGGTGGAGAAGAACGCCACCCGCAGGCGCCGCCGGACCGGTACTTCGGGGAAGCCGAGCGAGGCGAGCAGCCCGAGGTCGGCCGGTGCGAGCCGCTTGCCCGCGCACAGCGCCGGCTTGCCGCGCGCGAGGTCTTCGCCGCGCAGCCGGCGGTGCTGGCCCTGCCTCTGCCCTGCGGGGACGGTCAGGCGATCGCCATCGAGTGTGACCACCTCCTGGATCACGACGGTGTCGAGGCCTTGCGGCATCACCGCACCGGTGGTCACCCGCACCGCCTGTCCGGGACCGACGACGCCGTCGAAAGGCCGGCCGGCCAGCGCAGTGCCGGCGATCGTGAGCGTGGTCGGCGCGTCGGCGGTGAGGTCGGCGGCGCGCACCGCGTAGCCGTCCATCGCCGAGTTGTCGGCGGCCGGGACGTCGATCGGAGAGGCGATGTCCTGCGCGAGCACGCGGCCGAGCGCGCTGCGCAATGCGACCCGCTCGATTGCCTCCACCGGCACGACCACGTGGTCGATGATCTCGCGCGCCCTGGCCACCGGCAGCGCGTTCGGGTCGTAGTCGGACAGGCAGCTGATCGCCTCGGCGAGGGTCTGCGGCGCGCTCATGTTCACTCGGGTTCCTGTTCGCTCAATTCCTGCGGCGTGTTGATGTTGCGAAACGCCGTCTCGTCGTCGAATTCGACCTCGACCACGCCGAGCGGTGCGTACCAGGCATCGATCTTGCGCCGGCCGCTGTCGAGGAAGGCTTCGAGGTCGGCGAGCAGCGAGCACTCGACCAGCGCGAACACCGGATGCGCCTGCTCGCCGGTGCGCGCGACAGCCAGGCGCGCGCCGGGCGTGGCGGCCAGTGCCTTGGCGAGCCGCTCGACCAGGTCGGCGGGCAGGAACGGCGAGTCGCAGGGCACGGTGACCACGTAGCGGGTGCGTGCGTGGCGCATGCCGGCATGCAGGCCGGCCAGCGGCCCGGCATAGCCCTCGATCGCGTCGCCGACGACCGGCCAGCCGAATTCTGCGTAGCGGTCGCGGTTGCGATTCGCGTTGACCAGCAGCGTGGCCACCTGCGGCGCGAGACGCTCGATCGCATGCTGCGCCATGGGGCGGCCGCGAAACGGCTGAAGACCCTTGTCGACGCCCTGGCCGTCGGCGCTCATGCGCCGGCCCAGCCCTCCGGCGAGCACGATGCCGGTGATCTCGCTGCGGTCGATCCGGCGCGCGGGCATCGGCGAGCGACCGGCCGGTGCGGTCACGCCAGCGCCGTCACCGGCTGGCGCACGAAGCGCTGGCCGCCGGTGAACAGCAGGTAGTGCCGCCCCTGGCAGCGCCCGACCATCGTGATGCCCACGCGCCGGGCGATCTCGTAGCCCATCTGCGTGAGCCCGGAGCGCGACAGCAGGAACGGGATGCCCATCTGCGCGCACTTGATCACCATCTCCGAGGTGAGGCGCCCGGTGGTGTAGAAGATCTTGTCGGCGCCGTCGATCGACTCGAGCCACATCCAGCCGGCGATTGCGTCGACCGCGTTGTGCCGCCCGACGTCCTCGACGAAGCGCAGGATCTCTCCGCGCGTGTCGCCCACATTCGAGCACAGCGCGCAGCCGTGCACCGCACCGGCCACCTTGTAGATGGACTCGTGGCGCCGCACGCGGTCCATCACCGTGTACAGCACCTCCTCACTGAGGCGGGCGCCGGCCGGCAGCTCGATGCGGTCGATCTCCTCCATCAGGTCGCCGAACACCGTGCCCTGGCCGCAGCCCGTGGTCACGGTGCGCCGGCCGAGCCGCCCGGCGAGCGCGCCGGCGCGCTCGGCGTCGTCCCAGATCGTCACGCCGCGCTCGGCAAGCGAACGCGAGGTGACCGCCACCGACCCGGTGTCCCAGTCGACCTGGACCGCGGCCAGCTCGCCGATGTCGGCGACCAGTCGCTGGTTGCGAAGGTAGCCCAGCGCCAGGTGCTCGGGGGCCGCGCCCAGCGTCATCAGCGTGACCAGCTCGCGCTTGTCGAGATACAGCGTCAGCGCGTGCTCGCCGGCGATCGCGGTGGGCACCGTTTCGCCGCGTTCGTTGAGCGCCTCGACCTGGAAGGTGCTCGGGCGCGCCTGGCTGGTGAGGGTGGGAATCGGCATCGCAGGCGCCTCAACCGCCGATGTAGGACATCTCGATCTTGCGCAGCCCGGCGGTCGCGGCCGAGCGCAACTCGGAGTAGCGGTCGTCGCGCACCGACCAGATCGCGCCGATCGCCGCCGCGATCTGCGCGTCGTCGAAGCCGCCGCGCAGCAGCGCACGGAGGTCCTTGCCGGCGGTGGCGAACAGGCAGGTGAACAGCTTGCCCTCGGTGGACAGGCGCGCGCGTGTGCACCCGCCGCAGAACGGCTGCGTGACCGAGGAGATCAGCCCGATTTCGCCCTGGCCGTCGAGGTAGCGCCAGCGTTCGGCGACTTCACCCTGGTAGTTCGGCTCGACCGGCTCGACGGGGAAGACTTCGCCGATCCGGCGCGCGACCTCGGCGCTGGGCACGACGTCGTCCATGCGCCAGCCGTTGGACGCGCCGACGTCCATGAACTCGATGAAGCGCAGGATGCGGCCGCTGCCGCGGAAGTGCCGCGCCATCGGCACGATCTCGTGGTCGTTCACGCCGCGCTTGACCACCATGTTGATCTTGATCGGGTGCAGCCCGGCGGCCTCGGCGGCGTCGATGCCGGCCAGCACGTCGGCGACCGGGAAGTCGACGTCGTTCATCGCGCGGAACACCTTGTCGTCGAGGGCGTCCAGGCTCACCGTGATGCGCTGCAGTCCGGCCTCGCGCAGCGCGCGCGCCTTGCGCGCGAGCAGTGAGCCGTTGGTGGTCAGCGTGAGGTCGAGCGGTACCCCGGCCGGGGTGGTGAGCGCAGAGAGCATGCCGATCAGGCGCTCGACGTCACGGCGCACCAGCGGCTCGCCGCCGGTGAGGCGCAGCTTCTCGACCCCGTGCGCGGCGAACAGTCGCGCGAGCCGCGTGATCTCCTCGAAGGTGAGCAGCGACGCCTGCGGCAGGAAAGCGTAGTCGGTGCCGAAGACCGCCTTCGGCATGCAATAGGTGCAGCGGAAGTTGCAGCGGTCGGTGACCGAGATGCGCAGGTCGTGCAGGCGCCGGCCGCGCCGGTCGGTGAGCTGCCCGGTAGGCGCCTGCGGCCGCTCGGGCACTTCGGGCACGGCGGCGGCATAGCGTCGGTCGGCGATGGGGACGTTGCGTTCGCTCATGGTGAATTCGCTAAGATGACCGCATGGTAGCAATCCGCAAGCCAGGCTCCGGAGAAGTCATTGGAACAGCGTGACTTTCGTCCGCCCGGGATGGAGCCGCTGACCGAGGTCGATCCGGTGCCGGTGCGCGTCGTCTTCGAGCGCCGTGAAACCGGCAGCCCGTGGCAGCCGGTGATCTGGCGCCCCAGCGCGATCGAGCCCGCCGCAGCCGATTCGCCGCTGGCGGTGCGCCTGACGCTCGACGAGACCGAAGGCTACTACCTGAACCTCACCACCGAGCATCCGTCGATCTTCGTGCTCTGGCGGATGCCTGCCGACGATTCGGGCGTGATCGCCGAGGGCGATCCGACCCCGCCTCATGCGCTGGCGGTGACCGCCAGCTACAACGAAGCGGGCCGCTGGATGGACGGCGGCGAGCGCGTCGATCCGGTGCCGATGCCCGAGCCGATGCAGTCGTGGGTGGCCGAGTACACGACCTTGCACTACGTGCCCGAGAAGGGCCGCAAGCGCAAGGGCAACCGGCCGTCGTTCATGCATCGCAACGAATACGAGGCGATGGCCGAGCGCGAGCGGGCGATCCACGCGCCGAAGCCGGCCGGATCGGCGGATCTCGGGGAAAACCCCGATCGACCGGGCAAGGCCGATCGATGAGCGAACGCGACGCCGGTTTTCTCGCGCGCTGGTCGCGGCTCAAGCAACGCAGTCGCGAGCAGGGCGCAGCCGGTTCCGGCGATGCGAACGACGCAGCGGCGACGCCGGGCGTGCCGCCGGTGGCCGATGCCGCACCGGATGCAGATCGCCATCCCGTCCGGCCGCAGGCATCGCCCGCAGCAGGTTCGGCGTCGGCATCACCCGCAGCAGGCTCGGCGTCGGCATCACCCGCAGCGAACTCGGCATCGGTTTCGCCCGCGGCGAGCGATCGCGAGCCCGATCCGGCAGCGGTCGAGGCGGCGCTGCCGCCGGTCGAATCGCTGACCCCCGAGTCCGATTTCCGGCCGTTCATGCGCGCGGGCACCGATTCGGCAACGCGTAACGCGGCGCTCAAGCGCCTGTTCGCAGACCCGCAGTTCAACGTGATGGATGGCCTGGACGTCTACATCGACGACTACGGCAAGACCGAGCCGATCCCGCCGCCACTGCTCGCGCGCCTGATCGAAGCGCACGCGCCGCGCCTGGCCGGGGAGCTGTCCGGGAACCTGCCCGGGGGCCCTGCCGACCGCGACGACGACAGGGCCGCCGACGCGCTGCCCGATGCGCAACGCGTCGCATCGGCGGATGCAGCGGCAGGGCATGGCGCAGGCGGCGCTGCAGCCGACAGCCGGGAAGCGCAGGCCGCCGGGCTGCGGGGCGGCGAGGCGGCGCAAGCCTGCGAGGCGCCCGCAACGGACGACTCCGCTGCTCGCGCATCCGGCCCTGGAACCGACACGGACCCATGCTCGAAATTGCATAGGTACTGATATATTCGGCGGTGCCGCGCCCATCGGGCCGAAGGAATCGCCGCAGTGAAGACCAGGCTCCTCGCATGCAACTGCAACGGCACCATCGCGCTCGATAGCGCCGCGCTCGGACGGGCGTTCCCCGTTCCGGTGAAGGCGCTGCCGGTGGCGCGCGAACTGTGCCGGCGCGAAGTCTCCCGCTTCCTCGACGAACTCGAAGGCACCGACGATCTCCTGGTCACCTGCACCCAGGAGTCGGCGTTGTTCTCGGAGATCGCCGGCGCTCGCGGTGCCGCGGCGCCGATCCGCTTCGTCAATATCCGCGAGCAGGCCGGCTGGGGCGAGCAGGGCGCGGCCGCAGGCCCGAAGATCGCGGCGCTGGTCGCCATGGCCGCGGTGGCCGGCATCGATCCGGTGCCGGCGGTTTCGTACCGCTCGTCGGGCCGGGTGCTGGTGGTCGGCGAAGGACCCGATGCGCTCGAGTGGGCCGGTCGCCTCGCGGGCCAGCTCTCGGTCACCGTGCTGATGACCCGCTCGCGCGGGGCCGCGCTGCCCGCTTCGCGCGACTGGCCGATCCTGTCCGGAACGCTGCTTTCGCTCACCGGCTGGCTCGGCGAATTCGAGGCGCGCTGGCGGCTGGACAACCCGATCGATCTCGATGCCTGCGTGCGTTGCGGCGCGTGTATCGAGGCCTGTCCGGAGGGCGCGATCGGCGCCGACTTCCAGGTCGACACGCTGCGCTGCCGTTCTCACCGTGCCTGTGTCGCCGCCTGCGGCGAGGTCGGTGCAATCGACTTCACGCGTGCCGAGCGCGAGCGCACCGAGAAGTTCGACCTGGTCTTCGACCTGCGCGAAACCTCGATGTTCGACTGCAAGGCGGCGCCGCAGTCCGGCATGTGCGAGAGCTGTCCGCTGATGAGCCGTGCCGGCGCGGCCTTCGACGTGCACCAGCCGCCGCAGGGCTATTTCCATCCCGGTCGCGACGAGTCGGCGCGCATGGAACAGGCGCTACGACTGGTCGCGATGGTGGGCGAATTCGAGAAGCCGAAGTTCTTCCGCTATCGCGAGAAGCTGTGCGCGCACGGGCGCAACGGCATCGAAGGCTGCAACGCCTGCATCGAAGTCTGTTCCACGCGCGCGATCGAGTCGGCGGGCGACATCATTCGCGTCGAGCCACACCTGTGCATGGGCTGCGGCGGCTGCACCACGGTATGCCCGTCGGGGGCGATCAGCTATGCGTATCCGACACCGATGCGGCTGGGCACGCAGATCCGCCACGGCCTGGCCGCGTATCGCGACCGCGGCGGCCGCGACGCGTGCCTGCTCGTGCACGACGGCGAAGCCGGCAAGGCGCTGATCGAGGCGCTCGCGCGTCCGGCCGGGCGGCTGCGCGGCCCCGCCAGCGCCGCGCCGCCGGGGCGCGGGCTGCCGGCACGCGTGATTCCGCTGGCGGTGCATCACGTCGGCTCGTTCGGCATCGACCTCGCGCTGTCGGCGATCGCGTTCGGCGCGAGCCAGGTGGTGGTGCTGGCGAGCCCGGGCATCGCGCCGCAATATCGCGAGGCGACCGAGGGGCAGTTCGCGATCGCGCAGGAACTGCTGGCCGCGCTGGGCCATCGCGGCAGGCATTTCGCGGTGATCGACGGCGCCGACCCGAACTGGTCCGACGCACTCTTCGACCTCGAACCCGTCATGGGTATTGAGCGGCCGGCAACGTTCGCACTGTCGGAGGACAAGCGGCGCTCGATCGAGTTCGCGCTCGACCATCTCGTCGATGCGGCCAGATCGAGCGGCGTGACGGTGCCGCAAAGCGTGCCGCTTGCGGCCGGCGCGCCTTTCGGTGCCTTGAAGGTCGATCGTGATGCATGTACCTTATGTTTGGCATGCATAGGTGCCTGTCCTGAATCGGCGCTGCTCGACAACCCCGATTCGCCGCAACTGCGGTTCATCGAACGCAATTGCGTGCAGTGCGGCCTGTGCCTGAAGACCTGTCCCGAGCAGGCGATCACGCTGGAGCCGAGGTACGTGTTCACCGAGGAGACACGAACACCGGTAGTACTCAACGAGGCGCAGCCGTTCGCCTGCATTTCGTGTGGCAAGCCGTTCGGCACGCGCCAGATGATCGACCGCATGCTCGGTCGCCTCGCGGGCCACTCGATGTTCGGCGGCGAGGCCACGCGGCGCCTGCAGATGTGCGCCGACTGTCGTGTGGTCGACATGGTCTCGAACGCGTCGGAGTCGACGGTCTTCGACTACACCGGGGGCAGGCCGTCATGAGCGCCGCGACGCCCATTGCGGTCGACCTCGCCGCCGTCGCACCCGAGGACGCGGCGCGCGCGCGCTGGTATGGCCTGTTCGCGACCCTGTTTCGCGCGCCCCCGTCGGCGCAATGGCTGACGGCGATCGCGTCGACCCACGGCGGGGACGAATCGGCCGACGACGAAAGTCCGCTCGGCCGTGCCTGGAACGACTTTGCCCGTGCCTGTGCGCAGGCCGACGCGGGTGCAGTGCGCGAGGAGTTCGACACCGCCTTCGTCGGCGTGGGCAAGGCCGACGTGATCCCGTACGCGTCGTACCACCTCAGCGGTTTCCTGAACGACCGGCCGCTGATCGAGTTGCGCGAGCACCTCGCCGGCCTCGGGCTGTCGCGCCGCGCCGAGATCGGCGAAACCGAAGACCACCTGTCCGCACTGTGCGAGACGATGGCCTGGCTGATCGCCGGCGACGCCGGCCCGGCGCGCGACTACCCGGCGCAGCGCGCGTTCTTTTCCAGGTTCGTGGCGCCCTGGTACGAGTCGCTGGCCGACACGATCGAGCACAGCGGCGTCACCGATTTCTACAAGCATGCCGGCCGGCTGCTGCGCGAATTCCTCGCAGTCGAGCGGCAGGGTTTCGATTTCGACTCTCCGTAACGAATGGCCCACAAGGAGTGATCCGATGAATCGCGAGAAGACATCGAACAAGACCGTTGCCGGACGCAGGGGCTTCCTGATGGGCGCGGGGCTGGCCGGCGCGGCGGGCGCCGCCGTGGTCGCCACCCGGGGCGGCGCGGCGCAGGGGACGACGGCCGAAACGAAACCGCAGACGCACGAGCGGGGCGGCGGCGGCTATCACGTCACCGACCATGTCCGGCGCTACTACCGCAGCACCACCGTCTGAGCATCTGGCCGACAACGAGGAGACACGGCATGCAACTGCAGCGTAGATCCGGCGCCACCGCGGCGCCCGGTGGATTGACGGCGAGCCTGGCACGGGGCGTGCGCTCGGCACTCGCGAGCACGATGGACCGTCGCAGCTTCCTGAAGCGCTCGGGTATCGGCATCGGCGCCGGTGCGGCCGCCGGCGCGCTGTCGTTCGACATGATCGGCAAGGCCGAGGCCCAGCAGGCGAGTGCGACGAAGATCGAGGTCAAGCGCACCGTCTGTACGCACTGTTCGGTGGGCTGTGCGATCGACGCGGTCGTGGAGAACGGCGTCTGGGTGCGCCAGGAGCCGGTGTTCGACTCGCCGATCAGCCTGGGCGGTCACTGCGCGAAGGGCGCGTCGATCCGCGAGCACGGCCATGGCGAGTACCGGCTCAAGACGCCGATGAAGCTGGTCGACGGCAAGTACCAGCGGATCAGCTGGAAGCAGGCGCTCGACGAGATCAGCGCGAAGCTGCTGCAGATCAGGAAGGAATCCGGCCCGGACGCGACCTTCTGGATCGGTTCGTCCAAGCATAGCAACGAGCAGTCGTACCTGATGCGCAAGTTCGTGTCGTTCTTCGGCACGAACAACATGGACCACCAGGCGCGCATCTGCCACTCGACGACAGTCTCCGGCGTGGCCAACACCTGGGGCTACGGCGCGATGACGAACTCGTACAACGACATGCAGAACACGAAGTGCGCGTTGTACATCGGCTCGAACGCCGCCGAGGCGCACCCGGTGTCGATGGTGCACATGCTGCACGCCAAGGAGAACGGCGCGAAGATGATCGTCTGCGATCCGCGCCGTACCCGCACCGCGGCCAAGGCCGACGAGTACGTGCGCTTCCGCTCGGGCACCGACATCCCGGTGCTGTTCGGCATCCTGTACCACATCTTCAAGAACGGCTGGGAAGACACGAAGTACATCAACGACCGCGTCTACGGGATGGACAAGGTCCGGGAGGAGGTGCTTGCCAAGTGGACGCCCGAGGCGGTCGAGGAGGCCAGCGGCGTGCCGGGCGAGCAACTGGCGCGCGTGGCCGAGATGATGGCGAAGAACCGGCCCTCGACCATCGTCTGGTGCATGGGCCAGACCCAGCACTCGATCGGCAACGCGATGGTGCGCGCCTCGTGCATCCTGCAGCTGGCGCTGGGTAACGTCGGCGTCTCGGGTGGCGGCGCGAACATCTTCCGCGGCCACGACAACGTGCAGGGCGCCACCGACATTGGCCCGAATCCCGATTCGCTGCCCGGCTACTACGGCGTGGCTGCCGGCTCGTGGAAGCACTTTGCGGCGGTGTGGGGGGTCGACTACGACTGGATCAAGAACCAGTTCGCCCCGGGCATGATGGAAAAGCCCGGCATCACGGTCTCGCGCTGGTGCGACGGCGTGCTTGGCGCCAAGGACACGCTCGACCAGCCGTCGAGCCTGCGTGGCGTCGTCTATTGGGGGCATGCGCCGAACTCGCAGACGCGCGGCCTCGACATGAAAAAGGCGATGGACAAGCTCGACCTGCTGGTCGTGGTCGATCCGTACCCGTCGGCCACCGCCGCGATGGCCGCGCTGACCAGCGATCCGAAGGACGTCAACCCGAATCGCTCGGTCTACCTGCTGCCGGCGGCGACGCAACTCGAGACCTCGGGGTCGGCGACCGCGTCGAACCGCTCGCTGCAATGGCGCGAGCGCGTGATCGAGCCGCTGTTCGAGTCGATGCCCGATCACACCATCATGCAGGCCTTCGCGGAGCGGCTCGGTTTCGGCGAGCAGCTGTCGAAGAACTACAAGATGATCACCGTGAACAAGCACGGTATCGAGTGGCACGAGCCCGAGCCCGAGTCGATCCTGCGCGAGATCAACCGCGGCATCTGGACGATCGGCTACACCGGGCAGTCGCCCGAGCGGCTCAAGCTGCACATGAAGCACATGGCCACCTTCGACGTGAAGACGCTGCGTGCGAAGGGCGGGCCGTGCGACGGCGAGTATTTCGGCCTGCCGTGGCCGTGCTGGGGCAACCCGGAAATGAAGCATCCGGGCACGCCGAACCTGTACCAGACCGACCGGCACGTGATGGACGGCGGCGGCAACTTCCGCGCCAACTTCGGCGTCGAGCGCGACGGTGTCTCGCTGCTGGCGGCCGACGGCTCCTACTCCAAGGGTGCCGACATCCACACCGGCTATCCGGAGTTCGACCACGCGCTGATGAAGAAACTCGGCTGGTGGGACGAGCTCACCGACGCCGAGAAGCAGGCGGCCGAAGGCAAGAACTGGAAGACCGACCTGTCGGGCGGAATCATCCGCGTGGTGATGACCAGGCACGGCTGCTACCCCTTCGGCAACGCGAAGGCACGCGCGGTGGTCTGGAACTTCCCCGACCCGGTGCCGCTGCACCGGGAGCCGATCTACGGCACGCGGCCCGACCTGGTGGCGAAGTATCCGACGCACGACGACAAGACCAAGTTCTGGCGCATGCCGACGCTGTACAAGTCGCTGCAGCAGAAGAACGTCGAGGAGAAGCTCTACGAGAAGTTCCCGCTGATCCTGTCGAGCGGGCGGCTGACCGAATACGAGGGTGGCGGCGACGAAACCCGCTCCAACCCGTGGCTGGCCGAACTGCAGCAGGACGCGTTCGTCGAGATCAACCCGCGTGCAGCCAATGACCGCGGCATCCGCAACGGCGAGTACGTGTGGCTGTCCACGCCCACGGGAGCGCGGCTGAAGGTCAAGGCGCTGGTCACCGAGCGCGTCGGGCCCGACACTGCGTGGATGCCGTTCCACTTCGCAGGCTGGTGGCAGGGGCGCGACCTGAAGGAGTTCTATCCGGAGGGGGCCGCCCCGGTGGTGCGCGGCGAGGCCGTCAACACCGCCACGACCTACGGCTACGACTCGGTCACGATGATGCAGGAGACCAAGACGACGATCTGCCAGATCGAGAAGGCCGCGGCCTGAGCGCCGGCGTCACAGACCATAAAGACCAAGGGGAAGACACATGGCCCGAATGAAATTCATCTGTGACACCGAGCGTTGCATCGAATGCAACGGCTGCGTCACGGCCTGCAAGCAGGAGCACGAGGTGCCCTGGGGCGTGAACCGCCGTCGCGTGGTCACGCTCAACGACGGGCTGCCCGGAGAACGCTCGGTGTCGGTCGCGTGCATGCACTGCTCGGATGCGCCGTGCATGGCGGTGTGCCCGGTCGACTGCTTCTACCGCACCGACGAAGGGATCGTGCTGCACGACAAGGACCTGTGCATCGGCTGCGGCTACTGTTTCTATGCCTGCCCGTTCGGCGCTCCGCAGTTTCCGCAGGCCGGCGCGTTCGGCCTGCGCGGCAAGATGGACAAGTGCACCTTCTGCGCCGGCGGCCCCGAGAAAGACGGCTCGAAGGAAGAGTTCGCCAAGTACGGCCGCAACCGCCTCGCCGAGGGCAAGCTGCCGGTGTGCGCCGAGATGTGCTCGACCAAGGCACTGCTGGGTGGCGACGGCGACATGCTCGCCGACATCTACCGGCAGCGCGTGATGGCGCGCGGCAAGGGCGCCGAGGTCTGGGGCTGGGGGACCGCCTACGGTCCGGGGCGTGCGGGCGCGCAGGCGCCGGCCAAGCAGGGGAGCTGAGACATGAAGACCAGGAACGTCGCATGCGTTGCCGCGGCCGTTGCGCTCGTCTTCGGGCTGGCCGGTTGCAGCGAAAAACCGCAGACCCTGGGCGACAAGACCGCAGGGACCACCGTCACCCGCGACACCAAGCCATGGCAGGGGGAGCCGCTCACCTTCCAGGCCCCGTACACCCGGGGCGACAAGGCCAGTTGGGAGAATTCGCTGAAGCTGCGCCAGCAGAGCCAGAACGAATACGTCCGCATCGGAGGCCAGTGATGAGCCGCGCGATCCGCTTGCTTGTGCTGCTGCTCGGACTGTGGGGCGTCGCGGCTGCCGCGCAGCAGCAAGGCGCGGCCGCCTCCGGCGGACCGCAGCCGCAGAACATCCTCGAGGCGAGCCGCAACGACCAGGCGGCGCGCCAGAAGGTGCAGCCGCTGAACAACGCTCCGATCTGGCGCGAAGCCAACTCGGCAGCCAGCGGATTCACGAACCTGCCCGAGCACGAGGGCGGCGTCCTGATCCAGTCGGCCGGCGAGGACTGGCGGCAGTTGCGCAACGGGCCGGTGACCGTCTACGGCGGCTGGGCCCTGGTGGCGGTGCTGCTGCTGATCGCCGCCTACTACCTGCTGCACGGACCGATCAGGACGAGCGGCCAGCCCACCGGGCGCACGATCGAGCGCTTCACGGTGGTCGAGCGCGCGGCGCACTGGATCAACGCCGCGTGCTTCGTCGTGCTCGGGCTCACCGGCATCCTGATGCTGTTCGGCAAGCACCTGCTGCTGCCGGTGTTCGGCTACACGCTGTTCTCGATCCTGGCCACGCTCTCCAAGACCGTCCACAACTTCGTCGGCCCGCTGTTCGCGGTAACGCTGATCGCGATGTTCCTCACCTACGTGAAGGACAACTTCCCGCGCGCCTATGACTTCACCTGGCTGTTGAAGGGCGGCGGCATGTTGTCGCGCAACGTGCACGTGCCCAGTCATCGCTTCAACGGCGGCGAGAAACTGATGTTCTGGGGCGGGCTGGTGCTGCTCGGCACGATCGTCGCAGTCACCGGCTTCATCCTCGACTTCCCGAACTACGGGCAGACGCGAGGCCAGATGCAGGACGCCTGGGCGATCCACGCGATCGCGGCACTGCTCTTCATCGCGGTGATCATGGGACACATATACCTGGGCACGATCGGCATGCAGGGCGCGCTCGATGCGATGAAGACCGGCTACGTCGACGAGGCCTGGGCGAAGGAGCACCACGCCTACTGGTACGACGACATCAAGGCCGGGAAGATTCCTGCGCAGCGTTCGGCGCAGGGCGAAGCGAGGGCCGCCGGATCGGCGGCGCAGGTGCAGGGCTGAGCTCCGCGGCCGTGCCGGCTGCCGCGTAAGCCGGAGCGGTTACCCGGGCGCAGGGCGCCCGGGACTGCATGGCGTCCGGCTCATGCCGGACGCCTTCGCTTCAACCCTCCTCGTCCAGGCGGGTCTCCACCTGCTGAAGCGGCTCGGACGCCGCCACGCTGCGCGGACGCCGCACGCGCGGAACCTTGGGCGCCGGAACCTCGGTCATCTGCTCGGCTTCGGGACGCGCGACCGTTTCCACCCACTGCAGTCCGGCACCAGCCAGCATCTGCTCGAGCTCGGCCTTCGGCACCTCGACCGGGACGATCGGCTGGACTGCTTCGGGCGGAGCTACCGTCGGGCGTGCGTGCCCGGCTCGAGCCGCCACTTCCGTCTGCATTGCCGGCTCCGTTGCTTCGGCCGGAGACTGTGGTTCCGCCGCAGCCGCAGGTGCCGCTCGTTCCGGTTGCGGCGCCGGCAGCTCGGCTACGGGTGCGGCGAACGGCAGCAGGGTCTGCACCGCGGGCGTCGTGGGCGCCTCGGCCTCCGCCGGCAGTGGCGCCGACTCGAGCGGCGCTTCGACGGCCTCCGCGGCGATGGCCTCGCCGGCCTCGTCGGCTACTGCTTCGGTCGGCTCCTCGCCGGCCACGGCTGCGGCTTCGCGCTCGCCACCGCGTTCGCCGCCGCGGCGACCGCGACGACGGCGACCGCGACCGCGGCGCGTCTCGTCGGCCGCCCCCGCCTCGGCAGCCTCGGCGTGCGCCTCGACCCCGACCGGCAGGCCCTCGGACAGCTGAGCCGCCTCGATGGCTTCGCCTGCAACCGCTGCCGAGACCGGCACGACGGCCTCGGCGGCTGCGCCGACCAGCGCTTCACGATCGGCCGGCGCGGCCGCACCCTCCGGGCGCGCTTCGGCACGCTGTCGATCGCGCCCGCCGCGGCGCTCGCCGCGCTCGGGGCGCTCGCCACGCTCGGGGCGCATTGCCTCGTCGGGCTGGCGCGCTTGCGCTTCGCGCTCGGGGCGACGTTCGCGGCCTTCGCGGCTTTCGCGGCTTTCGCGGCTTTCGCGGCCTTCGCGGCCTTCGCGCGGCTCGCGCCGCTCCTGGCCGCGACGCGGTCCGCGGCCCTCGGCTTCGCCGCCGGGCGTGCGCTCGCCGCGGGCCTCGCGTGCTGCACGACCCTCCCGGCCTTCGCGGCCCTCGCGACCCTCGCCGCGGCGCTCCCGACCTTCGCGGCCACCGGCGCGTTCGCGACCCTCACGCTGCGGGCGCGCGCGCCGCCCGGCTTCGCCCCCCTCGGGTGCCCCGGTGGTCTCGGCTGCCGCGGACGGCGTTGCGCTCGCCTCGTTCGCCGGCTTGCGCCGGAACCAGTTTAGGATGCGCCCGAGCAGGCCGTCGTCCCCGGCCGGGGCCGGTGCGACCACCGCGGTGCGCGCGGCCGGACGCGCCTCGGCGGCGGCGACCACGGGCGCTGCGGCTGCCGGCACCGGCGGCGGTTGCTGCGGAGTGATGCCCTTGACCACCGCCTCCTGCCGCGGCTTGACCGCTTCGAGCTTGCTCTCCAGGTAGGAGTTGTCCTCGGCGGGCGCTTCGGCCAGCGTGTGGCTGGCGCGGTAGCCGGACAGGCGCTCGTCGTCGTGGCGCAGCCGCTCGGCCTTGTAATGCGGCGTCTCGAGATGCGTGTTCGGGATCAGCACGATCTCGACCTTGAGCCTCGCCTCGAGCTTGTTCAGCTCGCTGCGCTTCTCGTTCAGCAGGTAGGTGGCGACGTCGACCGGCACCTGCGCATAGACGGCGGCGGTGTTCTCCTTCATCGCCTCTTCCTGGATCACGCGCAGGATGTGCAGCGCCGACGACTCGATGTCGCGGATCACGCCGGTGCCGTTGCAGCGCGGGCAGGTGATGTGCGAACCCTCGGCCAGCGCCGGGCGCAGCCGCTGGCGCGACAACTCCATCAGGCCGAAGCGCGAGATCTTGCCCGTCTGGACCCGCGCGCGGTCATAGTGCAGTGCGTCTTTCAGGCGCTGCTCGACCTCGCGCTGGTTCTTCGCGTTCTCCATGTCGATGAAGTCGATGACGATCAGCCCGCCCAGGTCGCGCAGGCGCATCTGACGCGCCGCCTCGTCGGCCGCCTCGAGGTTCGTGCGCAGCGCGGTCTCCTCGATGTCGGAGCCCTTGGTCGCGCGGGCCGAGTTCACGTCGATCGCCACCAGCGCCTCGGTGTGGTCGATGACCACCGCGCCGCCCGAGGGCAGCGGCACGATCCGCGAATAGGCGGTCTCGATCTGGTGTTCGATCTGGAAACGCGAGAACAGCGGCGTGTCGTCGCGATAGCGCTTGACCTGGTCGACCTTGTCGGGCATCACGTGCGCCATGAACTGGCGCGCCTGCTCGTAGATGTCGTCGGTGTCGATCAGGATCTCGCCGATGTCGGCGGTGAAGTAGTCGCGGATCGCGCGGATCACCAGGCTCGATTCCTGGTAGATCAGGAAGGGACCCGGCGCCGAGCCCGCCGCCGCCTCGATCGCCTTCCAGAGCTGCAGCAGGTAGTTCAGGTCCCACTGCAGTTCTTCGGCCGCCCGGCCGATGCCCGCGGTGCGCGCGATCAGGCTCATGCCCGAGGGGTACTCGAGCTTGTCCATGGTCTCGCGCAGTTCCTGCCGGTCTTCGCCCTCGACGCGGCGCGACACGCCGCCGCCGCGCGGGTTGTTCGGCATCAGCACCAGATAGCGCCCGGCCAGCGAGATGTAGGTGGTGAGCGCCGCACCCTTGTTGCCGCGCTCCTCCTTGTCGACCTGGACGATGACTTCCTGGCCTTCGCTGACCGCGTCCTGGATTCGGGCGCGCGACGCGTCGATCCCGCTCTTGAAGAAGGCCCTGGAGATTTCCTTGAACGGCAGGAAGCCGTGGCGCTCTTCGCCGTAGTTGACGAAACAGGCTTCGAGGCTGGGCTCGACGCGCGTGATGACGCCCTTGTAGATGTTGCTCTTGCGGGACTCGCGGCCCGCCGATTCGATGTCGATGTCGATCAGCTTCTGGCCATCGACGATCGCCACGCGCAGCTCTTCGGCATGCGTGGCGTTGAACAGCATTCGCTTCATGCAAATGACTCCGTTGCGCGCCCGGGGCGTGGCGGCGCGCGTCGGCCAGCGGGCCGATGCGAACGGAAGCGGAAGGAACGCGGCGCGGTGGGAGGCGCTATGCGCGGGCGACCCGCCCAGGCGAGCGGGCGCGCGCCGAGGGCGGGCATGGCCCGGCCGGATCGACGACAGCGTACGCAGACATGGTGTTCAGGGATCGCACTGGCTTGGCCGGCCGCCTTCGGGCCGCCGGCTCGCATTCATTCCGGAAAATTCCGCATCGATCCGCGTTCCCCGGCCCGGGGAACCGCGGTTGAAGTGTTCTTCCTGTCGTGGCGACCGGCTTCGATCCGCCTTCGCGGAACCGGCCCGGTACAATCGGATCTCGAGATACGGGATTCCGGGATTCGATGCGCGGAACTGCTGGTTCGACGCGCTTCGCCGAAGCATCCGTGGACGCGAGGAGCCGCCCGGGATGGCGGCTGTTCCGGTCGGGCCGGGATCGCACACAACAGTCAAAGTATAGCAACGTGAGCCCATTGTGCACAAAGCCCGGGGCCGCGGACGCCGTGGAGACAGTCCGCCACGTGCCGATCCGCGACGACGACGCCGGCCAGCGCCTGGACAATTTCCTGGTGCGGCTGTGCCGCGGCGTACCCAAGAGCCACCTCTACCGGCTGATCCGCAGCGGCCAGTTGCGGGTGAACGGCAAGCGCCAGGCGGCTGACTACCGGCTACAGGCCGGCGACTCGGTGCGCGTGCCGCCGATACGGTTGCCCTCCGCGGCAGCGGCAGCGGGCCACGAGGCCGCAAGCGCCGGGCAGGAGCGGGTTCGGCGCACCCGGGCGGAGCTCGCGCGGCGCCTGCCGGTGCTGCATGAAGACGCGTCACTGCTGGCGATCGACAAGCCGGCCTCGGTCGCGGTGCACGGCGGCAGCGGCGTCTCGAGCGGGGTGATCGAGCAGCTGCGCGCGGCACGGCCGCAGGCACGTTTCCTCGAACTGGTGCACAGGCTCGATCGCGAAACCTCCGGCGTACTGCTGGTTGCGCTCCGGCGCACCGCGCTGGTGGGCTTGCATGCGCAGTTGCGCGAGCGCGGCACCGACAAGCGCTACCTGGCGATCGTCGCCGGGCGCTGGCCGCTGCGCACGCGAACGCTGGCCTTTCCGCTTCATCGCCACGAAGCACCCGACGGCGACCGGCGCGTCTCCGTGCAGGCGGGCGGCCAGGAGGCGGTAACCCGGGTGACCGGCTTGCTGCGCTTCGAGCTTCCGGATCTGGGCGAATTCTCGCTGGTGGAGGCCCGGCTCGAGACCGGGCGCACGCACCAGATTCGCGTCCACCTGGCACATGCCGGTTGCCCGATCGTCGGTGACCCCAAGTACGGGCGCTTCGAGCTGAACCGCGAGATGGCGCGCCGCGGCTTCAGGCGCATGTACCTGCATGCGCGCTCGATCCTGTTTCGCCATCCCGACGCGGGCCGCCCGATGCTGGTCGAAGCGCCGTTGCCCGAGGAGTTCGCCGCGTTGCTGCGCGCCGGCGGCGCGGCCTGGACCTCACCGCCGCAACGCGACCCGCAGCCGCAGCGGGCAGCGCGCGAGCGGCGCTCATCGGGCGACCAGCACTCATCGGGCGAGCCGCGGGCAGCCGGCGAGCCGCGTGCATCGGGCGAGGAGGGCGCATGAAGCAGCGCTTTCGCCTGGTGGTCTTCGACTGGGACGGCACGCTGATCGATTCGACCGCGGCGATCGTGCACGCGATCCGTGCCTCGGCGGCCGACCTCGGCCTGCCGGTGCCCACGCGCGAGCAGGCTTCGCACGTGATCGGACTGGGGCTGTTCGAGGCGATTCGCGCAGCCGTGCCGACCATCGACCGGGCCCGGATGCCGGCCTACATCGAGCGCTACCGCCACTACTACCTGCGGCGTGACGCCGACCTCGCACCGTTCGACGGCGTGCCCCAACTGCTTTCGGAACTCGCCGACAGCGGCGCCTGGCTTGCGGTGGCCACCGGCAAGTCGCGGGTCGGGCTGAACCGCGCGCTCGACCAGATGGGCTGGACTGCCCGATTTCTCACGACGCGCTGCGCCGACGAGGGCGCTCCGAAGCCCGATCCCTGGATGCTGCGCGACATCGGTGACGAACTCGGGATCGATCCTTCCGCGATGGTGATGATCGGCGATACCACGCACGACCTGGGGATGGCGCGCGCGGCAGGCGCGTCCGCGATCGCGGTCGCCTACGGCGCGCACCCGCGCGAGGCGCTGGAGACGGAACCCGCGCTGGCGATCGTCGATACGGTGTCGGAGTTGCGGGAGATGCTGCTGGCGAGGGTGTGAGGACGGGAAGGGAGCAGGGGCGTCTTGCGGGAGGCCATGGAGGAGGGGATGAGTGTTGCGGAAGCGATCGGGGGATGGATCGACGTCTGTGCTTCCGGGGAGCTCGTGGAGGGGGGCGATGGGGTGCGCTTCGAGTGGCTCGACCCGCGCGAGGGGGGTGGAGTGCTGCCCGCGTTCGTGGTGCGCTTCGACGGGCAGCCGCGAGCGTTCCTCAATCGCTGTGCGCACGTCGCGATGGAACTCGACTGGCTGCCGGGGCGGTTCTTCGACGAGGCGGGCCTATACTTGATCTGCGCCACGCATGGTGCCCTTTACGAGCCGGACAGCGGCGCCTGCGTGGCCGGGCCGTGTCGCGGCGCTGCGCTGCTCGCGTTGCGCTGCGAAGAGCGCGGCGGACGGGTGAGGGTTGCGGCCGAGCCGCCGCCGGATCGATGATTTCCGGGATACCGAAATGACCGAACAGGACGTCCCGCCCGGCGGCAAGCCGTCGGCCGGAGGGTGGGAGCGCGAGGTGCTGGAGAAGCTGGTGCTCGGCACGCTCCAGGAGAAGCGGCGTGCGCGTCGCTGGGGCATCTTCTTCAAGCTGCTCACCTTCGCCTGGGTGGCCGTGGCGCTGCTGCTCGCCGGCGGCTGGCTCGGGCACGAGGCCAAGGTGAGCACCGGCCGGCATACCGCACTGGTGGAGTTGAGGGGCGTGATTGCCGCCGACAGCGAAGCCGCGGCCGAGGATATCGTCACCTCGCTGCGCGCCGCGTTCGACGACAGCAGGACGGCCGGTGTCGTGTTGCGGATCAACAGCCCGGGCGGCAGTCCGGTGCAGTCGGGCATCATCCACGACGAGATCCGGCGGTTGCGTTCGCTGCACCCCGACACGCCGCTCTATGCGGTGGTCGAAGAGGTCTGCGCCTCCGGGAGCTATTACGTCGCGGCCGCCGCCGATCGCATCTACGTCGACAAGGCGAGCCTGGTCGGCTCGATCGGCGTGCTGATGGAGGGTTTCGGCTTCGTCGGCGCGATGGAGAAGCTCGGCATCGAGCGCAGGCTGCTCACTGCGGGCCGCAACAAGGGTTTCCTCGACAGCTTCTCGCCGCTGCCGGACGAGCAGCGCCAGCACGCGCAGTCGATGCTCGACGAAATCCACCAGCAGTTCATCCAGGTCGTGCGAACCGGCCGCGGCGACCGCCTGAAGGATTCCCCCGACCTGTTCTCGGGCCTGGTCTGGACCGGCGCGCACAGCATCGAGATGGGCCTGGCCGACGCGTTGGGTACCGTCGATTCGGTTGCCCGCGACGTCATCAAGGCCGAGGAGGTCGTCGATTTCTCCACTCGCAAGAACCTGGCCGAACGCCTGGCGCGACGCTTCGGGGCCACGGCCGGGGAGGCCATGGCGCGAGTGCTGGGCGCGGCAGCGCAGATGCCCTCGTTGCGCTGAGCGCTGCGCCGCGACGCTCGCCGACGCATTCGCTCAGGTCGGCCAGATCAGCGTGGCGGCGTCCCGCAGCGCCCGCTTCGCGGCCTGGTAGCCCGCGTCGACGATCTCCTCGGCGCGGTCGAACGCCATGAAGCGCACCGAGCCCAGCGCGGGCTGGATCAGGATCTCGGGCCGGTCGCGCTCGAGCGTCGCCTGCGTGATGCGCGCCTGCATGATGTAGATCGATGCGAGCAGCACCTCGAAGATACCGGGCAGCGGGTCGCGCTCGAGCCACTCGCGAAACTGCGCCAGCGGCCCGAGCTGCAGCGAGTCGAAGTTCGCGAGCACCTGCGTGACGGCCTGGGCCAGTGCGCCCGGGGCGGATTCCTGCGCGACGCGCGCCGACCGTTCGAGCACGATGTCATGGTTCAGGTCGACTGCGATGACGAGGTCCGCGCCGAGAGCGCGCGCGGCGCTCACCGGCACCGGCTCGACCAGCCCGCCGTCGACGAGGATGCGCCCGTCACTGCGCACCGGGGTGAAGATACCCGGCACGGCGATGCTCGCGCGCACCGCCGCGATCAGGTCGCCGCGGTCGATGGCCACCGTTTCGCCGCTGCCGATGTCGGTGGCGATCGCGCGGAACGGGATCGGCAGGTCCTCGACGCGCTCGACTGCGACCTGCGAACGCATGAAATCGCCGATCCGGCGGCCGTCGATCAGGCCCGAGCGCGGGAACACCGGGTCGAGCAGCGCGGCGATGCTGGCCCAGTCGAAGCCGCGGAAGTCGGCCTCGAGCCGGTCGAGCTTGCCGGCGGCGAAAATCGCGCCGACGAAGGCGCCCATGCTGGTGCCGGCGACGACGTCGACGTCGACGCCGGCTTCGACCAGAGCGCGCATCACGCCGATGTGCGCGAGGCCACGCGCCGAGCCGCTGCCCAGCGCGACGCCGATGCGCCTTCGCTCGCCGACGCGGCGCGTCGGCTCAGCGCCTTCGGGGTCGGCGCTCATCGCGCGTTGACGCCGGGGAGGCAGCGCCACGCAGCGGGCGCCGCGCGGCCTCGGCCTGAAGCCCGAAGACGGCGGGTGTTTTCGGCAGTTCGCGTGCCGCGGCGCGCCAGCCGGCGATCGTGTCGACCACGATGCGCTGGCGGGGAAGGCTCAGGTCGCTCGCCACCATCAGCCGCGTCGATGGCACGAGCGCCTGCAGCGCCGCATCGAGCAGCGCCTGATTGCGGTACGGCGTCTCGATGATCAGGATCGTCTCGTCCTCGCGCGCCGATCGCCGCTCGAGCTCGCGCAGCCGTTCGAGCCGCGGGGCCGCCTGCACGGGCACGTAGCCGGCGAACGAGAAACGCTGGCCGTTCAGTCCCGAGGCCATCAGGGCGAGCAGCAGCGAGCTCGGCCCGATCAGCGGCCGCACCTCGATGCCCGCGCCGTGGGCTGCCGCTACCAGTGCTGCGCCCGGATCGGCAACCGCGGGAACGCCCGCCTCCGACAGCAGGCCGCAGTCGCGTCCGGCGAGAATCGGCGCGAGCAGCAGCGGGATCTCGCGTGGCGGCGTGTGCTCGTTCAGTTCGCGCAGTTCGAGCGCCTGCAGCGGCGCCCGTGTGCCGGCCGACTTCAGGAACGCGCGCGCGCTCCTGGCGTTCTCCACCACGAAGTAGTCGAGCGGCTCGATGGCGGCCAGCGTGTCGGCCGGCAGCACGCGATGCGGGTCGCTGTCGGCGCCCAGCGGCGTCGGGACCAGCCAGAGTCGGCCCGGCGGCATCGCGGCAGGCGGCATCACGGCAGGCGGCATCACGGCAGGCGGCGCGGCGGCATCGTGGCGGGTGGTGCGGCAGGCGGCCCGGCGGCTCGGCGGCGTTCAGCCGCCCAGCGGCGAGAGCCCCGCCCGGCGCAGCATGCCGGTAAGCGCGATCAGCGGCAGGCCGATCAGCGCGGTCGGGTCATCGCCCACCACCGCTTCGAGCAGCGCGATGCCCAGCCCCTCGACCCGGGCGGCGCCGGCGCAGTCCCAGGGCTGCTCGAGCTGCAGGTAGCGGTCGATCTCGGCGTCGTCGAGGCGGCGAAAGCGCACTCGGGTACTGACACTGGCGCGCTCGTCGAAACCATCGGTTTCGCGGGTGACGCACAGCGCGGTGTGGAACTCCATCGTGCGGCCCGAAGCCGCGCGCAGTTGCTCGCGAGCCCGCTCGTGGCTGCCGGGCTTGCCGATCGCGATCGCGCCGTCCAGCGTGGCGGCCTGGTCAGAGCCGATGACCAGCGCCTGGGGATGCCGGTGTGCGACCGCATGGGCCTTCTCGCCGGCCAGTCGCAGCGCGAGCGCCTCGGGGCGCTCGCCCGGGCGTGCCGACTCGTCGACCTCCGGAGCCTCGACCGCGAACGGCAGGCCCAGCCGCAACAGCAATTCGCGCCGGTAGCGCGAGGTCGAGGCGAGGATCAGCGAAGCGGAGCGGGCGGTCGGCACTCGGTGTCCGGAAGAAACGGCGGCAATGGCGCCGGCACGCATCGCGCCGGCCGGGCGCGGCGATGACGTCGCCGGGGCCCGGCCGCTATGATACGGAAGCCCGAACCATGCAGCAGACGATCGACACTTCCGAACTGGCGCGCACCGGCAGCGAACTGCACGGCGAGTATCCGCTCGCGCAGTTGCAGCGGCTGGGCTCGCTGCTGGCCGATGGCGACGGATCGCTCGCCTGGCGGCTGCGCGGCTGGCGCGAGCGCGCAGTCGATGGCACCGTGCAGGACTTCATGGCGCTTTCGATCGCTGCGACCGTGCGGATGACCTGCGTGCGCTGCAACGCGCCGGTGGCGGTCGAGCTGTCGGCCGAGCGCGCTTACCGGCTGGTGCGCAGCGAGGCCGACGCCGAGCGGCTCGACCTCGACGATCAGCAGTACGACGTGCTCGGCGGCGGCAGGCGGTTCGACCTGGCCGGGCTGGTCGAGGACGAGGCGATCATGGCCTTGCCGGCAATGCCGCGACATGAGCGCTGCGAGTTGCCGGCGGCGGCCGCGACTGCCGCCGGCGCCGCGACGCCGGGCGCGGAAGCCGAGCGCACGCGCCCGTTCGCGGCCCTCGGGCGGCTGAGGAATGGTGCGCAAAATACTGATATAATTGAAGATTGACTTTGGGAGAGCCGAAACATGGCCGTCCAGCAAAACAAGAAGTCGCCGTCCAAGCGCGGCATGCATCGCGCGCACGACTTCCTCGCCCATCCGCCGCTTGCGGTCGAGCCGACCACCGGCGAGGTGCACCTGCGCCACCACGTGAGCCCGAACGGCTTCTATCGCGGCAAGAAAGTCGTCAAGACCAAAGCCGACGAGTAACCCCGCGCCTCGTCCACGGGCGCGCGCGTGACGGTCCGGATCGCCATCGACTGCATGGGCGGTGACCACGGTTTGCCGGTCACCGTTCCCGCCGCGCTCGACTTTCTCAGGCAGGTCGACGACGTCCGCCTGCTGCTGGTCGGCCCGAAGGAGGCGATCGAGCAGGCGCTCGCGAAGTCCCGGGCGGTCGACGCCACCCGTCTCGAGGTTCGCCACGCCTCCGAAGTGGTGGCGATGGACGACCCGCCGGCGGCAGCGCTGCGCAGCAAGCGCGATTCGTCGATGCGGGTCGCGGTCGAACTGGTCAAGAACGGTGAAGCCGACGCCTGCGTGAGCGCCGGCAATACCGGCGCACTGATGGCGATTTCGCGCTTCGTGCTGAAGATGCAACCGGGCATCGACCGGCCCGCAATCGCTACCCAGCTGCCGAACCGCACCGGCGGCACCACCACGATGCTCGACCTCGGCGCCAACGTCGATTGCGAGCCGCAGCACCTGCTGCAGTTCGGTGTGATGGGGGCGGCCCTGGTCACTGCGCTCGAAGGCAGGGAGCGGCCTACGGTCGGCCTGCTCAACATCGGCGAGGAAGTGATCAAGGGCAACGACACGGTCAAGCAGGCCGCCGAGTTGCTGCGCGCGAGCGCGCTCGACTTCCGTGGCAACGTCGAAGGCGACGACATCTACGAGGGCACCATCGACGTCGTCGTCTGCGACGGCTTCGTGGGCAACGTCGCGCTGAAGACCTCCGAGGGGCTGGCGCGCATGCTCGGCGAGTTCATCCGCGAGGAATACAAGCGCCACGTCTTCACGCGCCTGATGGCCCTGCTGTCGTTTCCGGTCCTGATGCGGTTTCGCAGGCGGCTCGATCACCGACGCTACAACGGCGCGAGCCTGGTCGGGCTGCGCGGCGTCGTGATCAAGAGCCACGGCTCGGCCGACGCCTACGCCTTCGAGTTCGCGCTGCGCCGCGCGTACGATGCAGTTCGCAACGGCCTGCTGCGGCGCATCGAGCAGGCGCTGCCGCGCATCCAGGCTCCGGCGGCCGGCGCGCCCGACGGCGCCGGACCGGGCTGACGCGGGCCAGGCCGACGCCCGGTCCGATCGCCGCCCGGAGACTTCACCCAGCACTCCCGACCAGGTCCGAACCTCCCCCATGAGCTTTCGTCATTCACGCATCATCGGAACCGGCAGCTACCTCCCGCCGCGTGCCGTCTCCAACGAGGAACTCGTGCGCGAGCTGGCGCAGCGCGGGGTCGAAACCTCCGATCAATGGATCGTCGAGCGCACCGGCATTCGCCAGCGCCACCTCGCCGACGCGGGCGTGGCCTGCAGCGAGCTGGCCACCGAGGCGTCGCGGCGCGCGCTGGCGGCGGCCGGCCTGCAGCCGACCGACGTCGACCTGATCATCGTCGCCACGTCCACGCCCGACTTCGTGTTCCCGAGCACTGCCTGCCTGGTGCAGAAGGCGCTCGGCGCTCCGGGCGGCGCGGCTTTCGACGTCCAGGCCGTCTGCAGCGGCTTCACCTACGCCCTGGCGGTGGCCGACTCGATGATTCGCACCGGGCTGGCCCGCCGCGCGCTGGTGATCGGCGCCGAGGTGTTCTCGCGCATTCTCGACTGGAACGATCGCGGCACCTGCGTGCTGTTCGGCGACGGGGCCGGGGCGGTCGTGCTGGCCGGCGACGAGCGTCCCGGAGTGCTCGCGGCCCGGCTGCACGCCGACGGTCGCTACGAGTCGATCCTGCGTACCGCGGGCAACGTCTGCGCCGGCAAGGTGGCCGGGCATCCCTATCTCACGATGGACGGGCAGGCCGTGTTCAAGCTCGCGGTCTCGGTGCTCGACTCGGTTGCGCGCGAGACGCTGGAGGCAGCGGGGATGGCGACCGTCGACGTCGACTGGTTCATTCCGCACCAGGCCAACGTGCGCATCCTGAACGCCGCTGCCCGGAAGATCGGCATCCCGGTCGAGAAGGTGATCGTCACCGTCGACCGGCATGCCAATACCTCGGCCGCGTCGATCCCGCTGGCGCTCGACCTGGCGGTTCGCGACGGCCGCATCCGTGCGGGCCAGAACGTGCTGATGGAGGGCGTGGGCGGCGGCTTCACCTGGGGCGCGGTGCTGGTGCGCATGTGAGCGCACGGCAGGAGAATCGATGATGAAGCTGGCATTCGTCTTTCCGGGCCAGGGCTCGCAGTCGGTGGGCATGCTCGACGCCTTTTCCGGCTCTGCGGCGGTGCGCGCACTGCTCGAACAGGCCGACGCGGCGCTCGGCGAGTCGCTGTCCGCGCTGATCGCCCAGGGCCCCGCGGAAACGCTCGCACTCACGGTGAACACCCAGCCGGCGATGCTCGCGACCGGCTATGCCTGCTGGCTGGCCTGGCGCGATGCCGGCGGCCCGGAGCCTTCGGCAGTGGCCGGACACAGCCTCGGCGAATACACCGCGCTCACGATGGCTGGTGCCGTCGAGGTGGCCGATGCCTTGCGCCTGGTGCGGCTGCGCGCCCAGGCGATGCAGGAGGCGGTGCCGGTCGGGCAGGGCGGCATGGCCGCGATCCTCGGTCTCGACGACGACAAGGTCCGCCAGGCCTGCGTCGAAGCGGCGAGCGCCGTGCCCGGCGAGGTGGTCGAGCCGGCGAACTACAACGCTCCTGCACAGGTGGTGATCGCCGGCCACAAGGCGGCCGTCGAGCGCGCCTGCGAGCGTGCGAAGGCGCTGGGCGCCAAGCGCGCGCTGCCGCTGCCCGTGTCGGCGCCGTTTCACTCGTCGCTATTGCGCCCGGCCGGCGAACGGCTGGCGCAGGCGCTGGCCGCGGTCGCGCTGCGCGCGCCGCGCGTGCCGCTGGTCAACAACGTCGACGTCGCGATCGAGACCGAGCCGGCGCGCATCCGCGACGCACTGGTACGCCAGTCCTACGGCCCGGTGCGCTGGGTCGAAGTGGTGCAGCGGCTGAAGGCGCTCGGCGTGACGGGCGTGGTCGAGTTCGGGCCCGGCAAGGTGCTGGCCGGCCTGGTCTCGCGCATCGATCGCTCGTTGCAGGTCGCGGCGGTATACGACCCGGCGTCGCTCGAAGCGGCGCTGAAAGAGCTCGCGTGAAGGAGGGCGCCAACATGGCAGCGACGAACCTGTCGGGACAGCTGGCGCTGGTCACCGGCGCGTCGCGCGGCATCGGCCGCGCGATCGCCCTGGAACTCGGCAGCCAGGGTGCGACCGTGATCGGCACCGCCACCAGCGAAGCGGGCGCGCAGGCGATCTCTGCCGCGCTCGCCGAAGCGGGCGTCGCGGGTCGCGGCGAGCTGCTCGACGTGACCGATGCGGCGCGCAGCGAGGCGCTCGTCGAGGCGCTGCAGAAGGAAGGCAAGGGCATCTCGATCCTCGTCAACAACGCCGGCATCACGCGCGACAACCTCGCGATGCGGATGAAAGACGAGGAATGGAGCGCCGTGATCGACACCAACCTCGGGGCGGTGTTCCGCATGTCGCGGCTGGTGTTGCGCGCGATGGTGCGCGCGCGCTACGGCCGCATCGTCAACATCACTTCGGTGGTCGGCGCCAGCGGCAACGCCGGGCAGGCCAACTACGCGGCCGCCAAGGCAGGCGTGGCCGGCATGAGCCGCGCGCTGGCGCGCGAAGTCGCCAGCCGCAACATCACGGTGAACTGCGTGGCGCCCGGTTTCATCGAAACCGACATGACCCGCGCACTCGGCGCCGAGCAGAGTGCGGCGCTGATCGCGCAGGTGCCGGCCGGCCGCCTCGGGCAGCCGCAGGACGTGGCCGCCGCGGTGGCCTTCCTCGCATCGCCGCAGGCGGCCTACATCACCGGCGCGACCCTGCACGTAAACGGCGGGATGTACATGGAATGACCGAGGGTTCGCTGCAGATCGGCGCCATATCGCGCGACGGCCATCGGCCGGGCGGATTAGGCGACCGAAGCGCGGCATCGCGCGGCGTGAAGTGCTATACAATCGCGCCGCGCCGGCACACAGTCGTGGCGGTTCGCAAAGCCACGTGAAGGCAGAGCAAACGGGAGCACCGAATGGAAAACATCGAACAGCGCGTCAAGAAGATCGTGGCTGAGCAACTCGGCGTCAACGAGGCCGACATCAAGAACGAGTCCTCGTTCGTCGACGACCTCGGCGCCGATTCGCTCGACACGGTCGAGGAAGACGAGTTCGAGACCGAGATCCCGGACGAGGAAGCCGAGAAGATCACCACGGTGCAGCAGGCCATCGACTACGTGAAGTCGCACTCGAAGGGCTGATGCGCGTTCGCGCGGCGGCAAGGCCGCCGCTGTTCGCCCACCTGGCCCGTCGCAGGCAAGGAGCATCCAAGTGAGCCGGCGCCGTGTCGTGATCACCGGACTGGGCATCGTCTGCCCGGTCGGCAACGATGTGCCCACCGCCTGGGCGAACCTGGTCGCCGGACGTTCCGGCATTTCCGCGATCAGCCGCTTCGACGCCTCCGCGTTTCCCACGCGCATCGCCGGCGAGGTGCGCGACTTCGACGTCGCGCAATACATGCCGGCGAAAGAGGCGCGGCACTTCGACACCTTCGTCCACTACGGCATCGCCGCCGGGCTGCAGGCGCTGCGCGACAGCGGGATCGAGGTCACCGAGGCCAACGCCGAGCGCATCGGGGTGATCATCGGCTCGGGCATCGGCGGCCTGCCGCTGATCGAGGCCACGCACGCCGAACTGACCCACCGCGGCCCGCGGCGGGTGTCGCCGTTCTTCGTGCCGGGCTCGATCATCAACATGATCTCGGGCCAGATGTCGATCATGGCCGGCCTGAAGGGTCCCAACTACGCGATCGTCAGCGCCTGCACCACCGGCCTGCACTGCGTGGGCGACGCCGCGCGCATGATCGCCTACGGCGACGCCGACGCGATTCTCGCCGGCGGCTCGGAGGCGACGATCTCGCCGCTGGGGCTCGGCGGCTTCTGCGCCGCGCGCGCATTGTCGGCACGCAACGACGACCCCGCCACGGCCAGCCGGCCCTGGGATCGCGATCGCGACGGCTTCGTGCTCGGCGAAGGCGCGGGCGTGCTGATGCTCGAGGAGTACGAGAACGCCAGGCGTCGCGGCGCGCGCATCTATGCCGAGGTCTCGGGCTTCGGCATGAGCGCCGACGCGCACCACATCACCGCGCCCGACATGGACGGGCCGCGGCGCTGCATGCTCGCCGCGCTGCGTGACGCCGGCGTGGCACCCGGGGATATCGATTACCTGAACGCCCACGGCACCTCCACGCCGCTGGGCGACAAGAACGAAACCGACGCGATCAAGGCCGCGCTCGGCGAAGACGCGGCGCGCAAGCTGGTAGTCAATTCCACGAAGTCGATGACCGGCCACCTGCTCGGCGGCGCCGGCGGCATCGAAACCGTCTTCACCGCGCTGGCGATTCACCATCAGGTGTCGCCGCCGACGATCAACATCTTCGAGCAGGATCCGGAGTGCGACCTGGATTACTGCGCCAACGCCGCGCGCGACCTGCCGATCGGCGTGGCGATGAAGAATTCGTTCGGCTTCGGCGGCACCAACGGCACGCTGGTGTTGCGCCGGGTCTGAGCCCGGCTCCCACGCACATCGGCCGGCGCGACGGCCATGACGATCGCCTTCGAACTGCATGTGGCGCCCGGCGAGGCCGTGCGCGTGTTGCGCCTGTCCACGGTGGCGCTGGCGGCAGGAGGATTCACGCTTGCCGCCTGGCTCGCTCCGTCGCAGTGGGCCGGCGCCTGGCTGGCTGCCGCCCCGCTCGCCTGCGCAGTCGCCTGGCGACGCGGCGGGCGCCGGCTGGCCTGGGGCCGGCTGAGTGTCGATTCCGCGGGGCAGGGTTGCTGGCAAGCCCGGGGCGGGCAGGGGGGCGTTGCCGAGCCCGTCAGGATCGAGCGCTGGTGCGCGACCGAGCGCCTGGTCTGGATCCGCTTTGCCGGACAGGGCGCGGGGCGGCAGCGCGATACCCTGATCGCGCGCGGCGCCTGCGAGCCGGCGCAGTGGCGCAGTCTGCGCACCTGGCTGGCGTGGCTGGAGCGCGGTGCAGCTTGAATTCGGCGCGCCCGCATCCCATTTCCTCTGCTACCTTTCCGATCGAGGTGGATCGTTGATGACGCGGACGACGATGACGAAACTGCTGCTCGCCTGGACGCTGGCCTTCGCGGCGCTCGCCGCCACCTGGGCGCCGGCGCCGGCGGCGGCGCAGGCGCGCCTTCCCGATTTCGCCGACCTGGTCGAGCGCGCGGCGCCGGCCGTCGTCAACATCCGCACCGCCGAACGCGTGCGCAACGACCGCGCGCAGATGCCGCAGTTCCCGCTGCCCGAGGGGATGGACGAGAACGACCCGTTCTACGAATTCTTCCGTCGCTTCTTCCCGCCGCGCCAGTCCCCGTCCCCGACGCCGCGCGGCCACGGCGACGAGGTGCCGCGTGGCGTCGGCTCGGGCTTCGTGATCGCTTCCGATGGCTACGTGATGACCAATCATCACGTGGTCGACGGTGCCGACGAGATCTACGTCACGCTCGCCGACAAGCGGGAGTTCCGCGGTCGGCTGATCGGCTCGGATCGCCGCACCGACGTGGCGCTGGTGAAGATCGATGTCACCGACCTGCCGAAGCTGCCGATCGGCGATTCGCGCAAGCTGCGCGTCGGCGAATGGGTGATCGCCATCGGCTCGCCGTTCGGGCTCGACAGCACCGTGACGGCCGGCATCGTCTCGGCCAGGAGCCGCGACACCGGCGACTACCTGCCGTTCATCCAGACCGACGTGGCCGTGAACCCGGGCAACTCGGGCGGGCCGCTGCTCAACATGGCCGGCGAGGTGGTCGGCATCAACTCGCAGATCTACAGCCGCACCGGCGGCTTCATGGGCATCTCGTTCGCGATCCCGATCGACGAGGCGATGCGCGTGGTCGAGCAGTTGCGCACCAGCGGGCGCGTGATCCGCGGCCGCATCGGCGTGGGCATCGCGGAGGTCACGCGCGAAGTCGCGGGCCCGCTCGGCCTGCCGAAGGCCGCCGGGGCGCTGGTGCGCAGCGTGGAGGCTGGCGGGCCGGCCGACAAGGCCGGCATCGAGGTCGGCGACATCATCCAGCGCTTCGACGGCAAGCCGGTGGAGCGCTCCAGCGACCTGCCGCGACTCGTGGGCAGCACCAGGCCGGGCACGAAGGTGGGCGTGCAGGTCTGGCGGCGCGGCGAGCACAAGACGCTGTCGATCACCGTGGCCGAGATGGAGCCCGATCAGGTCGCGACCCCGAACGGGCGCCAGTCGCCGCAGCCGCGCGGGGGCAGCGCGCCGCCGAAGGTGGCCAACGCGCTCGGACTCGTCGTCGCCGACATCCCGGCCGAGCGCAAGCAGCAGCTGAGATTGCGCAACGGCGTCGTGGTCGAGTCCGCCGAGGGCGCGGCGGCGCGGGCCGGCATCCGCAGCGGCGACATCGTGATGGCGCTGAACAACCAGGAAGTGAGCAGCGCGCGCGAGTTCGCCGGCCTGGTCGCGAAGCTCGATCCCTCGCGGACGGCGGTGCTGCTGGTGCGTCGCGGCGAGAACGCGCAGTTCGTGCCCGTGCGGCCCGAGCGGCGCTAGGATCGCCCCCGCAAGGGGGCGTCGCGGCATGACGGTTATTTCGGCCATGGAGCGGCGCAGCGCGCCGCATGGCGCGCCGCTGTTAGAATTGGCCGCCCCTGCGCGCCCCCGGCGCGCTTTTCGTTTGCCGCGCGACTTCGCCGGCGTTCCCGTTTCCCCGCTTCCCGATGCAGCACATCCGCAACTTCTCGATCATCGCGCACATCGATCACGGCAAGTCGACGCTCGCCGACCGCCTGATCCAGCGCTGCGGCGGCCTGACCGATCGCGAGATGGCCGAGCAGGTGCTCGACTCGATGGCGCTCGAGCGCGAGCGCGGCATCACGATCAAGGCGCAGACTGCCGCGCTGAAATATCAGGCAGCCGACGGGCAGGCGTACGACCTGAACCTGATCGACACGCCGGGCCACGTGGACTTCTCCTACGAGGTCAGCCGCTCGCTGTCGGCCTGTGAAGGCGCGCTGCTGGTGGTCGACGCGTCGCAGGGCGTCGAGGCCCAGACGGTGGCCAACTGCTATACCGCGATCGAGCTGGGCGTCGAAGTGGTGCCGGTGCTCAACAAGATGGACCTGCCGCAGGCCGATCCCGATTCGGCGGCCGCCGAGATCGAGGACGTGATCGGCATCGACGCGAGCCACGCGATCCGCGCCAGCGCGAAGACCGGCATGGGCATCGACGAGATCCTCGAGGCGATCGTCGCGCGCGTGCCGCCGCCCAAGGGCGATCCGGCTGCGCCGCTTCAGGCTCTGATCATCGACTCCTGGTTCGACAACTACGTCGGAGTGGTGATGCTGGTGCGCGTGTTCAACGGCACGCTGCGGCCGCGCGACCGCATCCGGCTGATGGCCACCGGTGCCAGCTACAACTGCGAGCAGCTGGGGGTGTTCACGCCGAAGTCCGCGCCGCGCGAGGCGTTGAGCGCCGGCATGGTCGGCTTCGTGATCACCGGCATGAAGGAGCTGAAGGCGGCCAAGGTGGGCGACACGATCACGCTGGTCAGCCCTTCGGCCGAGGCGCCGCTGCCCGGTTTTCGCGAGATCAAGCCGTCGGTGTTCGCCGGCCTGTATCCGGTCGAGGCGAACCAGTTCGAGGCGATGCGCGAGGCCCTCGAGAAACTGCAGCTGAACGACGCCTCGCTGCAGTTCGAGCCGGAGGTCTCGCAGGCGCTCGGCTTCGGGTTCCGCTGCGGCTTCCTCGGCCTGCTGCACATGGACATCGTGCAGGAGCGGCTCGAGCGCGAGTTCGACATGGACCTGGTGACCACCGCGCCGACGGTGGTCTACGAGGTGCTGCTGCGCGACGGCACCGTGCTGCGGGTCGAGAACCCGTCGAAGATGCCCGAGCCGTCGAAGATCGAGGAGATCCGCGAACCGATCGTCACGGTCACGATCTTCACGCCGCAGGAATACGTGGGCAACGTCATGACGCTGTGCACCAACAAGCGCGGCGTGCAGGTGAACATGGCCTATCACGGCCGGCAGGTGCACCTGACCTACGAACTGCCGATGAACGAGATCGTGCTCGACTTCTTCGACAAGCTGAAGTCGACTTCGCGCGGCTACGCCTCGATGGACTACGAGTTCAGGGAATACCGCGCCTCCGACGTGGTGAAGCTCGACATCCTGGTGAACAACGAACGCGTCGACGCGTTGTCGCTGATCGTGCACCGCAGCGTGGCGCCGAGTCGCGGCCGCGAGGTGGCCGCCAAGATGCGCGAGCTGATCCCGCGCCAGATGTACGACGTGGCGATCCAGGCGGCGATCGGCAGCAACATCGTCGCCCGTGAGAACGTGAAGGCCTTGCGCAAGAACGTGCTCGCCAAGTGCTACGGCGGGGACATCACCCGCAAGAAGAAACTGCTCGAGAAACAGAAGGCCGGCAAGAAGCGGATGAAGCAGGTGGGCAGCGTCGAGATCCCGCAGGAGGCCTTCCTCGCCGTGCTCAAGGTCGACGAGCGCTGAACGACACCGATGCACCGACCGGAAGACCCAGAACGATGAACTTCGCCCTGATCCTGTTCCTGCTGCTGGTGCTGACCTTCGTCGCCTGGCTCGCCGACCGCCTCGTGTTCCAGCGGCGGCGCGCGCGGGCCGCCGCGGACGCGCTGCAGCGCTTCGAGCGCGACGCCGCGGCGCGACTGCGCGCGTCGATGGGCGATTCCGCGGTGGCCACCGAACGCCAGCGGCTGCGAGCCGCCCACGAGAAGCAGCCGCTGTGGCTCGAATACACGGCCGGGCTGTTTCCGGTGATCGCGGTGGTGTTCCTGCTGCGCTCGTTCGTCGCCGAGCCGTTCAAGATCCCGTCGGAGTCGATGCTTCCCACGCTGTTCGTCGGCGACCTGATCCTGGTGAACAAGTTCAGCTACGGGGTCCGCCTGCCGGTCGTCAACGTCAAGGTGCTGGACGTCGGCTTGCCGCAGCGCGGCGACGTGATGGTGTTCCGCTTCCCCCAGGACCCGTCGGTGGACTACATCAAGCGGGTGATCGGCCTGCCCGGTGACAAAATATCGTATGAAAACAAGCGCTTGGCGATCAACGGCGTCGAGGTTCCGCTGGCGCCGGCCGGAGAATTCGAGGATCGGCGGCGCCTGGCGATCTATCCGCAATACTCAGAAAAGATCGGAGATATCGCCCATAAGGTATTGACAGAATTGGATAAACCGTCTGACATTCAGCCTGTGCTGCGCTTTCCCCACTTCGACCAGTGCCACTACCTGAGCCGGGGCGTGACCTGCACCGTGCCGGCCGGCAACTACTTCGTGATGGGCGACAACCGAGAGAACAGCCTGGACAGCCGCTTCTGGGGATTCGTCCCCGAGCGCAACATCGTCGGCAAGGCGTTCTTCATCTGGATGAACTTCGGCGACCTGAGCCGCATCGGACGCTTCCAATGATCGTGAACGGCCCTGCGTCTTCCGCTTCCGCACCGACCCGCCGCCGCGCGCAGCGCGGCCTGTCGCTGATCGGCCTGCTTCTGGGCGGCGCGGTGATCGCATTCGCGGCGCTGCTGGTGATGAAGGTGGTGCCATCGGCGCTCGAGTACAACGCGATCCGCAGTGCGATCACCAAGGTCGCGACCGCGGGCGGCAACTCGATCCGCGACTACCAGGTGGCGTTCGATCGCTACGCGGCGATCGACGACATCACGTCGATCGCCGGCAAGGACCTGCAGGTGGAGAAGCGTTCGGACGGCCACACGGTCATCTCGTTCGAGTACGAGAAGCGCATCCCGCTGTTCGGGCCGGCCTCGCTGGTGATCGAGTACCGGGGTAGCGCGCAATGACGGGGGCCGCCCCATGAGTCTCGACGACCTGCAGCAGCAACTCGGGCATCGCTTCGCCGATGCTTCGCTGCTGCGGCAGGCGTTGACGCATCGCAGCCACGGACAGCCGAACAACGAGCGCCTGGAGTTCCTCGGCGACTCGGTGCTGAACTGCGTGGTGGCGGCGATGCTGTATCGCCACTTCGGGCGCATCGACGAGGGCGACCTGTCGCGGCTGCGCGCCAACCTGGTCAAGCAGCAGTCGCTGTACGAGATCGCGCAGCGCATTGGCCTGAGCCAGTACCTGCTGCTGGGCGAAGGCGAACTGAAGAGCGGCGGTTTCCGACGCCCGTCGATCCTCGGCGACACGCTCGAGGCCATCGTCGGCGCGGTGTTCCTCGACGCGGGCTTCGAGGCTGCGCAATCGGTGATCGTCGCGTTATACCGTCCGGTGCTCGAGACGGTCGATCCGCGCACCCTCGGCAAGGATGCGAAGACCCTGCTGCAGGAATACCTGCAGGGCAAGAAGCTTCCACTGCCGGTCTACGCGGTGGTGGCCACGCACGGCGCCGCGCACAACCAGGTGTTCGAGGTCGAGTGCGCGATCCCCAAACTGAAGATCCAGGTGCTGGGCAGTGGCGCCAGCCGGCGCGCGGCCGAGCAGGCCGCCGCGCGCGGCGCACTCGACGCGGCGCAGGCGCTGGTGCCGGCGGGGGGCCGTCGACCGCGGGCGCCGCGCGGCGCGCGTGCGGCCGCGCAGGGCGCGCCAGCCGGCAAAGCTGCGGCGGACGCCGTGGCCGGCCAGCCTGCGACAGACGCCGGGCCGCGAGCCGGCACGCACGGCGACGACGCGTCGTCCGACGAGGCTGGCGCGGCGCTGGCGCCGCCGCGGGCGGCCAGCCTCGAGGATCCGCGCCCCGCACGCGCCGCCTGAGCGGCGCGGCTTCGATCCCCCTCCGACGGACTTCCGGATGTTCCGCTGCGGGCATGTCGCGATCGTCGGCCGTCCCAACGTCGGGAAGTCGACGCTGCTGAACCGCCTGGTCGGGCAGAAGCTCTCGATCACCTCCGACCGGCCGCAGACCACGCGCCATCGCATCGTCGGCGTCGTGACGCGGCCCGACGCGCAGCTGCTGTTCCTCGACAGCCCCGGCTACCAGACGCGCACCGGCGGGGCGCTCGCCCGCGTGCTGAACCGCACGGCGCTGCAGGTGGCCGAGGATGCCGACGTGGTGGTGCTGATGTGCGACGGCCGCCGCTGGACGCAGGCCGACGAGCAGATCGCGCGGTTGCTGCCCTCGGACCGGCCGGTGCTGCTGGCGGTGAACAAGATCGACGCGGTCGCCGACAAGGCGCGGCTGATGGCGCTGGTCGAGCAGGCCCGGCGCGTGCGTGAATTCGACGAAGTGGTGCCGATCAGCGCGCGCACCGGGCGCCAGGTCGACCTGCTGCTCGACCTGTGCGCGGCGCGCCTGCCCGAGGGGCCGGCGCGCTACGAGGCCGACGCGCTCACCGATCGCAGCGAACGCTTCCTCGCGGCCGAATTGATCCGCGAGAAGCTGTTTCGCCAGCTCGGCGACGAGTTGCCCTACGCCAGCACCGTCGAGATCGAGCGCTTCGAGGAATCGCCGAAGCTGCGCCGCGTGCATGCGGCGATCCTGGTCGATCGCGAAAGCCAGAAGCCGATCGTCCTGGGCGCGCGCGGCGAGCGGATCAAGCGCATCGCGACCGAGGCGCGCATCGACCTGGAGAAACTGTTCGGGACCAAGGTGTACCTCGAGCTGTTCGTCAAGGTGAAGTCCGGCTGGGCGAGCACGGAGCAGAGCCTGCGGGCCTATGGCTACGAGTAGGACGCCGGAACCGGCCTGGCTGCTGCACTCGACGCCATACCGGGAAACCAGCCTGATCGTCGACCTGTTCACCCGCGAGCACGGCCGGATCGCGGCCGTTGCCAAGGGCGCCAAGCGTCCGCGCTCGACGCTGCGGGCGGTGCTTCTGCAGTTCCAGCCGCTGCTGGTGGCCTACACGGGACGGCGCGAGCTGCGCACGCTCACCGGGGTCGAGTGGACCGGCGGCCAGGAGGCCCCGCAGGGCGACGCACTGCTGTGCGCGTTCTACCTGAACGAGCTGCTGATGCGCCTGCTTGCGCGCGAAGACCCGCATCCGCCTCTGTTCGATGCCTACGGCGAAGCGATCGCCCGGCTCGCCGAAGGCTCGGCGCTCGACGAGACACTACGCCGCTTCGAATGGCAGCTGCTGCGCGAGATCGGCTACGCGCCCGATCTCGGGCACGACGCGGCCGGCAGGCCGATCGAGCCCGATCGGCGCTATCGATGGAGCCCGTCGGACGGCTTCGTCGCCGAGGACCCGGCGCGCGGCGGCAACGGCGAGGCGACGATCAGCGGCGCGACGCTCGGCGCGCTGGCAACGGGGCGATTCGCGTCCCCCGAGGGTCGCCAACAGGCAAAATACCTGATGCGCGCGATCCTCTCGCACCACCTGGAGGGCGCGCCGCTGAACACCCGGCAGATCCTGATCGACCTGCAGAAGCTCTGAGCAACCGCCTTCGGCCCCGAGGCCCGGAACCGCCCGCCATGATCGAACTCGGCGTCAACATCGACCACGTCGCCACCGTGCGACAGGCGCGTCGCACCTACGAACCCGATCCGGTCTGGGCGGCGGTCGAGGCGCACCTGGGCGGCGCCGACGGCATCACGGTGCACCTGCGCGAAGACCGCCGCCACATCCAGGACGCCGACGTGCGGCGGCTGCGCGAGCTCACGCACATCAAGCTGAACCTCGAGATGGCGGCCACCGACGAGATGGTCGGCATCGCGCTGCAGCTGCGCCCGGAGATGGCGATGCTCGTCCCCGAAGGGCGCCACGAGATCACCACCGAAGGAGGGCTGGACATCGTCTCGCAGGCCGGGCGGCTGGCGCAGGTGGTGTCGACGCTGGCCGACGCCGGCATCGTGACCAGCGTGTTCATCGACGCCGAGTTGCGCCAGGTCGAGGCCGCCGCGCGCATCGGCGCGCGCGTCTGCGAGCTGCACACCGGCCCGTACGCGCACGCCCTCCATTCGCAGGGGCGCGACGCGCAGGGCGCCGCGGTGCTCGCCGAGCTGGCGCGGCTGCGCGAGGCGGGCGAGGCGGTCCGCGCGCTGGGGATGCGCTTCAACGCCGGGCATGCGCTGAACTACTTCAACGTGCAGCCGGTGGCCGCGCTGCCGGGCGTGCGCGAGCTGCACATCGGCCACGCGATCGTCTCGCGCGCGCTGTTCACCGGGATGCGCGAGGCGGTGCGCGAAATGAAGCGGCTGATCCGCGAGGGCGCCGCGGAATACGCCGCATGATCTACGGCATCGGCACCGACATCGTGATGGTCGAGCGGGTGCAGGGCCTGCTCGACCGGTACGGCGAGCGCTTCGCGCGGCGCGTGCTCGGGCCCGACGAGCTCGCCGAATACGGCCGCCGCCTCGGCAAGACCGGCCACGGCAACGCTTACGCCGCGCGCTACCTCGCCAAGCGCTTCGCCGCCAAGGAAGCGTTCTCCAAGGCGCTCGGTCTGGGGCTGCGCGCGCCGATGACGCTGCAGTCGCTGCAGGTGCTCAACGACGCGCGCGGCAGGCCGGTGGCGCGGGCGCGCAACGAACTCGAGCCGTACCTGCGCGAGCGCGGGCTGGTCGCGCACGTCTCGCTGTCGGACGAGGTCGACAGCGCGGTGGCATTCGTGATCCTCGAGCAGGAGCGGCACTGATGGAGCTGGCGGTGGCGGAAGAAGGGCTGGAGGCGCCCGGCGAGCGTGCGAAGCAGCCCCGCGGTCCGGTGGTGATCGACGTGCAGGGGACGGCGCTCGACGCGGCCGAGCGCGAGCGGCTCATGCATCCGCTGGTGGGCGGAGTGATCCTGTTCGCGCGCAACTTCGAGTCGCGCAAGCAGCTCGCACGGCTGTGCGACGAGATCCACGCGCTGCGGCGACCCAGGCTGCTGATCTGCGTCGACCACGAGGGCGGGCGGGTGCAGCGCTTCCAGAAGGGCTTCACGCGGCTGCCGCCGATGCGCGAGCTCGGCCAGCTCTGGGATCGCGACGTGCTCGGCGCCTGCCGGCGCGCCACCGAGGTCGGCCAGACGATCGGCACCGAGCTGCGCGAGGTGGGCGTCGACCTGAGCTTCACGCCGGTGCTCGACCTCGACTGGGGCCGCTCGCAGGTGATCGGCGACCGGGCGCTGCACGCCGACCCGCGCGTCGTGGCGATGCTCGCGCGCTGCCTCGCGCACGGGCTGCTGCTGGCCGGCATGGCCAATTGCGGCAAGCATTTCCCCGGGCACGGCTGGGCGCATGCCGATTCGCACGTGGCGTTGCCCACCGACGAACGCGACCTGGAGACGCTGCTGTCCGCCGACGCCGCGCCGTACGGCTGGCTGGGCGACGCACTGCTCTCGGTGATGCCGGCACACGTGGTCTACCCGCAGGTCGACGCACTGCCGGCCGGCTTCTCGCGACGCTGGCTGCGCGACATCCTGCGCCGCAAGCTCGGCTTCCAGGGACTCGTCTTCAGCGACGACCTCACGATGGAGGGGGCCTCGGTCGCCGGCGACATCGTCGCGCGCGGACGGGCGGCGCTCGCCGCCGGCTGCGACATGGTGCTGGTGTGCAATCGCCCCGACCTGGCCGACCAGCTGCTCGACGGACTCGACTGGAGCCCGTCGCCGCGCTTCGCGCGACGGCTGAAGGCGCTGTTTCGCCGCTGAGCGCGCGGTAGCCAGTGGCCGGCGAAGAAGATCCGCGGGAGCCCGGCGCGCAGCCGGACGAGCCGGGCGCGTCGCCTCGGGAGCAGGCCGAGTCGCCGCCGCCGTTCGACCTGCGCGACTTCCTCGCGCGCCTGCCGAACCGGCCGGGCGTCTACCGGATGATCGGCGCGGGCGACGCGGTGCTCTACGTCGGCAAGGCGCGCGACCTGAAGAAGCGCGTGTCCTCGTATTTCACGCGCAGCCAGCAGAGCCCGCGCATCGCGCACATGCTCGAGCGCGTCGAGCGGGTGGAGATCACGGTCACGCGATCCGAGGCCGAGGCGCTGCTGCTCGAGAACAACCTGATCAAGACCGCAGCGCCGCGCTACAACATCCTGTTCCGCGACGACAAGTCGTATCCGTACCTGAAGCTGACCGGACACGCGTTCCCTCGCATCGTCTATTACCGTGGCGCGGTCGACAAGCGCAATCGCTACTTCGGCCCGTATCCGAACGCCTGGTCGGTGCGCGAGGCGATCCAGGCCCTGCAGAAGGTGTTCCGGCTGCGTACCTGCGAGGACTCGGTGTTCGCGAATCGTTCCCGGCCGTGCCTGCTCCACCAGATCGGCCGCTGCAGTGCGCCCTGCGTGGGGCTGATCGACCAGCGCGCGTACGCCGAGGACGTCGAAGCCGCGGTGCGCTTCCTGCAGGGCGGGCACCGCGAGGTGCTCGCCGCGATCGAGGCGAAGATGCACGCCGCGGCGGCCGAGCTGCGTTTCGAGGAGGCCGCGCAGCTGCGCGACCGGCTCAGCGCCCTGGCGCGGATGCAGTCGCGCCAGTCGATGGAGGCCGGGCAGGACGTGGACGCCGACATCATCGTCGCGGTGGTGCGCGGCGGGCGCGCCTGCGTGAACCTGGCGATGGTGCGCGGCGGCCGGCACCTGGGCGACAAGCCGAGCTTCCCGGTGCATGCGGCCGAGGGCGGCGTGGCGGCCACGCCCGCGGAGATCGTCGAGGCCTTCGTCGCGCAGCATTACGACGGCATGCCGGTGCCGCCGGTGCTGGTGGTCGACGGCCCGGCGCCCGACGAGGCGCTGCTCGACTGGCTGCAGCAGCAGGCCGGCCACCCGGTGCAGTGGATCCGGCAGCCGCAGGGCATGCGCCGCGAATGGCTGGACCTCGCCCGGCAGAACGCGCAGCTGGCCATCGCGCGGCTGCTCTCGGAGGAGGGGTCGCAGAAGGAGCGCACCCGCGAACTGGCGCGCCTGCTCGGGCTGGACGACGGCGGCGACCTCGACCGGCTGCGCATCGAGTGCTTCGACATCAGCCACACGATGGGCGAGGCGACGCAGGCCTCGTGCGTCGTCTACCAGCATCACGCGATGCAGCGCGGCGAGTACCGCCGCTTCAACATCGAGGACATCGTCGGCGGCGACGATCCGGCGGCGATGCGCCAGGTGCTCACCCGCCGCTATTCCGACGCCCCGCTGCCCGACATCGTGCTGATCGATGGCGGCACGACGCAGGTCGGCGCGGCGCGGCAGGTATTCGAGGAGCTGGGGGCGGACATCTCGGTGCTGGTGGGCGTGGCCAAGGGCGAGGGGCGCAAGGTCGGGCTGGAGACGCTGGTGTTCGCCGACGGGCGGGCGCCGATCGCGCCCGGGCGCGATTCGGCCGCACTGATGCTGGTCGCGCAGATCCGCGACGAGGCGCATCGCTTCGCGATCACCGGCATGCGCTCGCGCCGCGCGAAGGCGCGCAAGGGCTCGCGGCTCGACGAGATCGACGGCATCGGACCGAAGCGCCGCCAGCGCCTGCTCGCCCGCTTCGGCGGGCTGCGTGGCATCATGGCGGCAAGCGTCGACGATCTCGCCTCGGTGGAAGGCGTCTCCCGCGCGCTTGCCGAAGAAATCTATCGACGACTGCACTGACGCCGGTGCGGTTGCGGCCGGACGCCCCGGGCCGCGGCCCCCGGCCCGAGCCATGCACTGGAACCTCCCGACGCTGCTCACCTGGACGCGCGTAATCGCCATACCGCTGCTGGTGGCCGTGTTCTTCCTGCCGGTACCGCCGTTCACGCAGAACCTGCTGGCTACCGTGCTCTTCGTGGCCGCCGCGATCACCGACTGGCTCGACGGCTGGCTCGCGCGGCGCTGGGGCCAGACCTCGGCCTTCGGCGCCTTCCTCGATCCGGTCGCCGACAAGCTGATCGTCTGCGTCGCGCTGGTGATGCTGGTCGACCTGGGCCGTGTCGATCCGGTCGTCGCGGCGATCATCGTCGGGCGCGAGCTGACGATCTCGGCGCTGCGCGAATGGATGGCGCAGATGGGCGCGCGCGCCAGCGTCGCGGTGCACTCGATCGGCAAGTTCAAGACCGTGGCGCAACTGGTCGCGATCCCGATGCTGCTCTACGACGCGCGCATCGACGGGCTGTTCCACACGCACCGGCCGGGAACCTGGCTGATCTGGGCCGCGGCGGTCCTGACGGTCTGGTCGATGCTGTACTACCTGCGCCGCGCCTGGCCGGTGCTGCGCGACGGCGGCCGCCATGGTGGCCAGGGGTAGAGGCCAACCGGGTCGGCGGCGGACGATCCCGCGGTTTGACACCATGCATCGCCAAGCTATAATTGCGGGCTTTCAGCGCGCGGGAGTAGCTCAGTTGGTAGAGCGCAACCTTGCCAAGGTTGAGGTCGCGAGTTCGAGACTCGTCTCCCGCTCCAGTTCCTGAAGGGAAGCCCGCGCTTCCCTTTTTCTTGCGAGCCGCACGCAGCTCTTGCGGCGCGGCGAGCCCACCCGGCGGGGTGGCAGAGTGGTTATGCAGCGGCCTGCAAAGCCGTGTACGCCGGTTCGATTCCGACCTCCGCCTCCACGAATTCCATCGTCCTCGATTGGCGGCCTGCGCGTGCCATGACGCGCGCGTCGTGGGCCCTTTGGCGTCGTGGGCCCTTTGTCGCCGTGCTAAGCTGCCCCGCCACCTGCGGATCGACGAGGAGACATCGATGGAGCACAGGCGAATCACCGTGCGTGGGCTGGCGGCCGCCGCGATCGCGGTGCTGCTGCCGATCGGCGCCGCGGCGCCCGCGTTCGCGCAGTCCGGCCCGATCCGCATCGGCCTGATCCTGCCGATGACCGGTCCGTTCGCGTCGACCGGCCGACAGGTCGAAGCCGCCGCGAAGCTCTATGTCGCCCAGCACGGCGACACGGTGGCGGGCCGCAGGATCGAGCTGATCGTCAAGGACGACGGCGCTACCGCCGACGTGACGCGTCGGCTGGCGCAGGAACTGGTCGTCAACGACAAGGTGACGGTGCTGGCGGGCTTCGGCCTGACGCCACTCGCGCTGGCCACCGCGCCGATCGCCACGCAGTCGAAGACGCCGATGGTGGTGATGGCGGCCGCGACCTCGAGCATCATCGACGCGTCGCCGTTCATCGTGCGCACCAGCTTCACGTTGCCTCAGGCGACGATCGGCATCGCCGAATGGGCGCCGAAGAACGGCATCCGCAAGGCCGTCACGCTGGTGAGCGACTACGGGCCGGGGATCGACGCGGAGAAGGTGTTCGTCGCGCGCTTCACCCGTGGCGGCGGCCAGGTCACCGACTCGCTGCGCGTGCCGCTGCGCAATCCCGATTTCGCGCCGTTCCTGCAGAAGGTGCGCGACGAGAAGCCCGATGCGGTATTCGTCTTCCTGCCCTCCGGCGTCGGCGCGCAGCTGATGAAGCAGTTCACCGAGCGCGGGCTGGACAAGGCCGGCGTCAGGCTGATCGGCACCGGCGACGTGACCGACGACGACATCCTGAACGAGATGGGCGACGCGGCGCTGGGCGTGGTCACCTCGCATCACTACTCGGCGGCGCACGATTCGCCTGCGAACAAGGCCTTCGTCGCGGCCTTCGGCAAGGCGAACAACGGCCTGCGCCCGAACTTCATGGCGGTCGGCGGCTACGACGGCATGCGCGTCATCTACAAGGCGCTCGAGGCCACGAAGGGCGCGGGCGGCGAGGCGCTGGTCGCGGCGATGAAGGGGCAGTCGTTCGAGAGCCCGCGCGGACCGGTGACGATCGACGCGCAGACGCGCGACATCGTGCAGGACATCTACATCCGCAAGGTCCAGCGGGTCGGCGGCCAGCTCTACAACGTCGAGTTCGATTCGCTGAAGGCAGTGAAGGACCCGGGCCGGGGCTGACGCGAACCGGCGCTGGCCCGATCCGGCCTCGACGATGTGCTGACCCTTCTCTTCGACGGCATCGCCTACGGGATGCTGTTGTTCGTGCTGGCCGTCGGGCTGGCGGTGACGATGGGGTTGATGAACTTCATCAACCTCGCGCACGGCGCTTTCGCGATGGCCGGCGGCTACCTGCTGGTGCTGCTCACTCAGCGCTGGGGTTGGCCGTTCCTCGCCTGCCTGCCGGTGGCCTTCGCGGTCACCGCGCTGCTGGGCGCGCTGCTCGAGCGCACGCTGTACCGGCCGATGTACGCGAAGCCGCATCTCGACCAGGTGCTGTTCTCGATCGGGCTCACGTTCATGGCCGTGGCGGCGGTCGACTGGTCGATGGGCTCGTCGATGCAGATCGTGCAGTTGCCCGCGTTCCTGCGCGGGCGCAGCGAGTTCCTCGGCGGCGCGCTCGGCGTGGGTCACTACCGCTTGTTCATCGTGGTCGTCTGCGTGGCGCTGACGGCCGGCCTGCAGGCGATCCTGATGCGCACGCGCTTCGGATCGCGGCTGCGCGCGGCGGTCGACGATCCGCGCGTGGCCGGCGGTCTCGGCATTCCGGTGAATCGCGTGTTCCTGCTCACCTTCGCGGCGGGCTCGGGGCTGGCCGGGCTGGGCGGCGCGCTGGGCGCCGAGGTGCTGGGCATGGACCCGACCTTTCCGCTGAAGTTCATGGTCTATTTCCTGATCGTGGTCGCGGTGGGCGGCACCAGCACGATCACCGGACCGCTGCTGGCCGCGCTGCTGCTGGGCGTGGCCGACGTGTTCGGCAAGTACTACGTGCCCGAACTGGGCGCTTTCGTCGTCTACCTGGTGATGATCGCGCTGCTGATGTACCGGCCCCATGGCCTGTTCGCGCGGGAGCGCGGGCGGTGAACGGGGCCGCGGCAGCGCTTGCGCGCCCGGCGCGCGTGCGCCCCGGCGAAGTGGCGCTGTGGGCAGCGCTCGTTGCCGGCGTGGCCGTGCTGCCGCAATACGCGCTGCTGGCCAACGAGATCGCGATCCTCGCGCTGTTCGCGCTGTCGCTCGACGTGGTCCTGGGCTACGCGGGCATCGTCTCGCTCGGGCACGCCGCGTTCTTCGGGCTGGGCGCCTACGCGGCGGCGCTTTTCGCCAAGCACGTGCATCCCGATCCGCTGGCCGGCCTCGCGATCGCCTCGATGCTGGCCGCGGCGCTCGGCGCCGCATGCAGCCCGACGATCGTGCGCGGCACCGACCTGACCCGGCTGATGGTCACGCTGGGCGTGGCTCTGCTGCTCTACGAACTGGCCAACCGCTTCGACGGGCTGACCGGCGGCGCCGACGGGCTGCAGGGCGTGGTGATGGGGCCGCTGCTCGGGCGCTTCGAGTTCGACCTGGGCGGGCGCGTGGCCAGCGCCTACAGCCTCGCGACGCTGTTCGCGGCCTTCGTCGCGGTGCGCCGCGTGATGCACTCGCCGTTCGGCTGGTCGCTGCAGGCGCTGCGCGACAACCGGCTTCGCACGAGCGCGATCGGTCTGTCGGTCAACGCGCGGCTGGCCGCGGCCTACACGCTGGGTGCCGCGCTGGCCGGAGCGGCCGGGGCGCTGCTGGCGCAGACTGCCGGCTTCGCCTCGCTCGACGTGCTCGACTTCCACCGCAGCGCCGACGTGCTGCTGGTGCTGGTGATCGGCGGCGCCGGCTGGCTCTACGGCGGGATCGTGGGTGCCATCGTGTTCAAGCTGGTGCACGACCTGCTGTCGTCGATCACGCCGCAGTACTGGACCTTCTGGATCGGCGCGGTGCTGGTGGTGCTGATGCTGGTCGGCCGCGATCGCATCGCGAAGCCGTGGACCTGGCTGCGCCGCCGGGAGGCGCCGCGGTGAGCGACGTGGTGCTGCAGACGCAGGGCCTCACGCGCCGGTTCGGCGCGCTGGTGGCCACCGATCGCGTGTCGCTGCGCATCGAGCGCGGCGCGCGCCATGCGCTGATCGGCCCCAACGGCGCCGGCAAGACGACGCTGGTGAACCTGCTCACCGGGATGCTCGCGCCGAGCGAGGGGCGCATCGAGTTGCTCGGCGAAGACGTCACCGGACTCGCGGCGCACCAGCGCGCGCGCCGCGGCCTGGTGCGCACGTTCCAGATCAACCAGCTGTTCGGCAGCTTCACGCCGCTGCAAAGCCTCGCACTCGCGGTCTCGGCGCGGATGGGCGTGGCCGGCCGCTGGTGGACGCGACTGGGCGCTGACCGCCGTGTCGCGCAGCGCTGCGACGCGCTGCTCGGGCAGTTCCGTCTCGACGACGTCGCGGGGCAGAAGGTGAGCCAGCTGCCCTACGGCAAGCAGCGGCTGCTCGAGATCGCGCTCGCGCTGGCCTGCGAGCCGCGCGTGCTGCTGCTCGACGAACCGGTGGCCGGCGTGCCGGGCGCCGAGCGCCGCGAGATCCTCGACGCGGTGGATGCGCTTCCCGAGGAGGTGGCCGTCGTGCTGATCGAGCACGACATGGACGTGGTCTTCGGGTTCGCGCGTCGCATGACGGTGCTGGTGTCGGGCGGCGTCTTCGCCGAAGGCGCGCCCGACGAGATTGCACGCGATCCGCGGGTGAAGGCGGTGTATCTCGGCAGCGGCAGCCATGGCTGAGGCGAACGGGGCGGCGCAGCCGCTGCTGCGGGTCGAGGGGCTCGCCTGCGGCTACGGCGAGGCGCTCGTGCTGTCGGGCATCTCGTTCGAACTGCAGGCCGGCCGCTCGCTGGCGCTGCTCGGGCGCAACGGCGCGGGCAAGACGACGCTGATCGATACCCTGGTCGGCGTCGCGCGGCTCTCGGCCTCGCGCGCGACCGGCCGCATCGCGCTGGCCGGCCGTTCGATCGAGCGGCTCGCGCCGCATCAGCGCGCGGCGCCCGCCGACGGCAGCGGCGGGATCGGCTGGGTGCCGCAGCAGCGCAACATCTTCCGTTCGCTGACGGTGCACGAGAACCTGTCCGCGGTGGTGCGGCCCGGCCCCTGGGACGCCGAGCGGGCCTACCGGATGTTTCCGCGACTGGCCGATCGGCGCGGGCACCTGGGCAACCAGCTCTCCGGCGGCGAGCAGCAGATGCTCGCGATCGCGCGCGCACTGGTGCTCAATCCCCGGCTGCTGCTGCTGGACGAGCCGCTCGAGGGCCTGGCGCCGATCATCGTCGAGGAGTTGCTCGCGGCGCTGCATCGCATCGTGCGCGACGAGGGCCTGTCGGCGATCGTGGTGGAGCAACACCCCGCGTTGGTGCTCGGCATCACCGACGAGGCGATCGTCCTCGAACGTGGCGGGATCGCGTTGCGCGACAGCAGCGCGGCGCTGCGCTCTGCACCGCAGCGGCTGGAGCGCTTCCTGTCGGCGGCGGCGGTAGGTTGAAATGATAGTCTGCATCCTCGCGCGCCCCTCCGGCGCGCAGCAACCCGTGACATCGACATGAATACGCCGTACCCGCACCTGCTCGCTCCGCTCGACCTGGGCTTCACCACGCTTCGGAACCGCGTCCTGATGGGCTCGATGCACACCGGCCTCGAGGACGTCGGCGACGCCCATGACAGGCTGGCCGCGTTCTATGCGGCGCGCGCCAGGGGCGGCGTGGGCCTGATCGTGACCGGCGGCTTCGCCCCGAACGAGGACAGCATCGTGATGCGCGGCGCGTCGATCCTCGACAACGAGGCCGAGGCGGACAAGCACCGGGTGATCACGCAGGCGGTGCACGAGCACGGCGGCAGGATCTGCCTGCAGGTCCTGCACACCGGCCGCTATGCCTACACGAAGCAGCCGGTGGCACCGTCGCCGCTGAAGGCGCCGATCAACCCGGCCACGCCGCGCGAGATGACCGAGGCCGACATCGCGAAGACGATCGCCGACTTCGCGCAGTGCGCCGCGATGGCCCGGCACGCCGGCTACGACGGCGTGGAGATCATGGGCTCGGAAGGCTACCTGATCAACGAGTTCATCGCGCCGCGCACCAATCATCGGAATGACCGCTGGGGCGGCGCGTTCGAGAACCGCATCCGCTTCGCGCTCGAAGTGGTGCGCGCGGTGCGCGAGCGGGTCGGGCGCGAGTTCATCGTCATCTTCCGCGTTTCGATGCTCGACCTGGTCGACGACGGCAGCACCTGGGACGAAGTGGTGGCGCTCGCGCAGGCGCTCGAGAAGGCCGGCGTGGACATCGTCAACAGCGGCATCGGCTGGCACGAGGCGCGCATTCCCACGATCATGACCAGCGTGCCGCGCGCGGCATTCGCCGAGGTCACGCGCCGCCTGATGGGACAGGTGAAGATTCCGGTGATCGCGTCGAACCGGATCAACGATCCGCAGGTCGCCGAGGACATCATCGCGCGCGGCGACGCCGACATGGTGTCGATGGCGCGCCCGTTCCTCGCCGACGCCGAGTTCGTCAACAAGGCGGCCGCGGGCCGCGCCGACGCGATCAACACCTGCATCGCCTGCAACCAGGCCTGCCTCGACCACATCTTCTCGATGCAGGTGGCCTCGTGCCTGGTGAACCCGTTCGCCTGTCATGAGCTCGACGTGGCGATCGAACCGACGGCTGCGGCGAAGCGGGTCGCGGTGGTGGGCGCAGGGCCGGCAGGCCTGTCGGCGGCGACGGTGCTCGCCGAGCGCGGCCATCGGGTGACGCTGTTCGAGGAGGCGAACGAGATCGGCGGCCAGTTCAACTATGCCAAGCGGATTCCGGGCAAGGAGGAGTTCGGCGAGACGCTGCGCTATTTCCGCACCCGGCTGCAGGAACTGCGGGTCGAGCAGCGACTCGGGCGGCGCGTGGGTGCCGGGGAGCTGTCGGGCTATGACCACGTGGTCGTGGCCGCCGGCGTCGTGCCGCGCAGGCCGGCGATTCCCGGCATCGAGCATCCGAAGGTGGTGAGCTACGGTGACGCGATCATGGGGCGCAGGCCGGTGGGCGCGAAGGTGGCGCTGATCGGGGCCGGCGGCATCGGCTTCGACGTCGCGGAACTGCTCACGCACGCCGACGCCGGCGGAGATCTCGCCACCTACCGCAAGGAGTGGGGCATCGACGTCGGCTATTCTGCCAACCGCGGCGGGCTCGTGCAGCCCGAGCCGCCGGCCTCGCCGCGCGAGGTCTGGCTGCTGCAGCGCAAGCCGACGAAGCTCGGCGAGGGGCTCGCGAAGACCACCGGCTGGGCGCGGCGCCTGCTGCTGCAAAAACGCGGCGTGCACATGCTGGGGGGCTGCCAGTACCTGCGGATCGACGACGCGGGCCTGCACCTGCGCATCGGCGACGAGGAGCGGGTGCTGGAGGTCGATACGGTGGTCGTCTGCGCCGGACAGGAGCCGCGCCGCGAACTGGTCGCAGGGCTCGAAGCGGCGGGCACGCCGTATACGCTGATCGGCGGCGCGGACGTGGCCGCCGAGCTCGACGCCAAGCGCGCGATCTGGCAGGCGGCGGAGTTCGCGGTGGAGTTCTGACGGCGTCGTCGCTGGTGCGCGGGGCGGGACTCGAACCCGCACGCCTTGCGGCCGCGGATTTTAAGTCCCTTGAAATGGCACCGGCAAGCTTTGACAGGCGCCGATAGGCCAGAAATCGCACCAATCGAATCAACGACTTAGCGTTGCGTCGCGTCGCCAAGCTGCGATAGACTCCGATTGCAGCCGGGCGAGAAGTGTAGACCGAGTGTAGACCAGAGGTCGGCCTACGACACCCGGCGGATAAACAATCCGGTGGGTGTGACATGGGCGCGAGACTGACGGATACGGCGGTTGCGGCGACGATCAAGACGGCGAAGAGGCGGGGCGCGCCAGCGTGGAAACACGAAAGCCGCGGCCGCGGCGCCGGTGCGCTGTCGCTCAAGGCGGGCACCGGCGGGCGGGCGCACTGGTACTACCGCTACTCCGAGGATCGCAAGAACCGTTACGTTCCGATCGGGCCCTACGGCACCGGCGCCGACGAGTTCACCCTGCAGGCCGCGCGCGTCGAATGCGACCGACTCGCGGCGAAGCGCGCCGACGTGCCGGCCGGCGACCTGCGCGGGCACCTGGCGCTGCAGGAAGCCGCACGCGACGCCGAGCACCGCCGCCAGTTGCGGGAGGCCAAGGAAGCGCCCGAGCGGTCCCTGCACGCGCTGATGCTCGCCTATGCCGACGCGCTCGAGGCGAAGGGCAAGCCGGCCGCGCGCGACGTTCGCGGTATGACGCGCCTGCACGTCGCCGAAGCGTTCCCGGCCTATGCCGACGCACCGGCGCGCGAGTTCACCCGGCGCCAGGCTGTCGAGGTAGTGCGCCGTCTCGTCGAGCGCGGCAACGGCCGCACCGCCGGCAAGCTGCGCTCCTACCTGCGCGCGGCGTTCGCGCTCGCGCTGCGGGCCGAGTCCGACCCGGCGGCACCGGCGAAGATGCTCGGTTTCGGGATTGAGGCCAATCCGATTGCCGACACGGCCGCCATGCCGCAGTTCAACCGCACACGCTCGCGCGCGCTGGCCGAGTCCGAGCTGCGGGCACTGTGGGCGCGGCTGACCGCCACCGACACGCCGTCGGCGCTGGCGATCCGGCTATCCCTGCTGCTCGGCGGGCAGCGGTTCGAGCAACTGCTACGGGCTCGCGTGGCGGACTTCGACGCCGAGGCCGCGACGCTCACCCTCTACGATCCGAAGGGCCGGCGCACCGAGCCGCGCGCGCACGTCCTGCCGCTGGGCAAAGAGGCGGCCGAGCTGGTCGCAGCGCGCGCCGCGGCGGCTAAGGCGGCAACGGTTGCGCACCTGTTCCCGGCCGACGCCGATCGGTCGCTTGATCCGCGCACCGTGTCCAAGTTCCTGCAGATCGTGCGCCGGGCAATGCTCGCCGCCAATGAGGCGGCCGACTTCCAGCTGGCGGACCTGCGCCGCACCTGCGAAACGCGCCTTGCCGAGCGGGGCGTCTCGAAAGACCTGCGCGCGCAAATCCAGTCGCACGGGCTGGGCGGCGTACAGGATCGGCACTACGACCGCTACGAGTACTTGAAGGAGAAGCGCGCGGCCCTCGATGCCTGGGCCGCGTGGCTTCAGACGAAACCCGCAGCAAACGTCGTCGCGATCAAGAAGCCACGCGCTCGCAAGGTGGCAGCATGAGCAAGCGAACGGCCGACGAGCGTGTGCAGGATCTTTTCTTCGGCGCTGTCCGCGATCGAGCGAAGCTTGAGCGCGAAGTGCTCGAGCTCAACACCCAGGAGCAAGCCAACTACCTGCGCCGGCTCTATCGAGCGACCCGCAACAATCTGATCGTCTGGCAGCTTTACGCGGTGTATCGGCAAGCGAAGCTGCCGATCCCCGAGGACGTGCTGCGGATGCTCGATTGCTTCGGCGAGGCGCTGCAGACGGCGAGCGGGCCGAAGGAGGTCGCAAAGGCCCTCGGACTCACAGGCGAGAAGGGCGGCGCGCAAGGCGCTGCGGCACTGGCGAAGGCGAAGCGACATTTGCACCTGGTCACAGACGTTCACGTCCGCATGGAGCACGACAAGTCATTGCCTGGGGTCCAGCGCTGGGGGCCGGAGCGCATCTTCGCGCAGGTAGCGAGGGAGAAGAAAACGACCGTCGGCGCCGTCAAAGCCGCGTGGCGCCGACACCTCGAAAGGATCGAGCCGAAGCGGGCGGGCAGCGCCACAACGGTCGACGCAATCACCGCCGCGCTGCGACCGCGCAAGGTACGGTAACTCGCGGGTTAGCGTACCGACCCTCGCACTTGCTGAAATCGGCTCCGAGACTTAGCGGGGCCTAGCGACTGTCTCACGGCCGAAATGCAAGGCCGCGCCGGCTCCGCACCCTTAGAGGAGCCTGGCGAATGTCTCGCAAGAGCGCCGCCCCGAGCGAAGGGGCCACCGATGATCCGCTGTTGACCGACGAGCAGGGCAGGAACCTGCTCAACGTCGGCATGACGCGCTTTCTGGAGCTGCAGAAAGAGCCCGACTTTCCGGCGCCGATCTGGCTCGGGCCGCGCGGCAAGCGCCACTTGCGGAGCGAGCTGCTCCGATATGCGTTGTCGAAGCGCGAGCGAGTCGCGGCATGATCGGCGCCGCGCACCCGTTCACCCGCGACGAGGAAATCGCCGGCCAGCGCCAGGCCGAAAGCTACCTGCGCCGGGTCGCGGCCGGCGAGCCGATGCACGTCGACGACCTGGGCCAGCAATTCGAGATGGCACGCTCGAGCTCGCTCGCTCGGGCGCGGGCGTTCGCGGCGCGGGTGCAGCTCGCCTTGCAGGAGGTCGGCCATGCGATCGAGTGAGGGCGCGGGCCGGCCGCTGGGGGGCGACCGGGGAACCGCAGGGGCGAACAGCAAGCCGATTGTCGCCGAGCGCGGCGCCGATCGCAAACTACGCCGCGGGCGCGGCAAGGCGCAGGCCACCTTGGAGTTAATCGAGGCCTGCCAAGAAATACTCGTCGAGATCCAGCCGGCGAGCGTTCGCGCCGTCTGCTATCGCCTGTTCACGATGGGTCTGATCCCCGACATGTCGAAGAACTCGACCAACCGGGTGAGCACGCAGCTGGTCTGGGCGCGCGAGCAGGGAATCATCCCGTGGGAGCACGTCGTCGACGAGACCCGCGAGGCCGAGCGGGTCGGCACCTGGTCGGACCCCGGCGCAATCATCGCCGCCGCAGTGCGCGGATACCGGCGCGACTACTGGCAGGACCAGCCGTATCGCGTCGAGGTCTGGTCCGAGAAGGGCACGGTGCGCGGCACGATCGCGCCAGTGCTCGACGAGCTGGGCGTGACGTTCCGCGTGATGCACGGCTTCGCCAGTGCGACGACGATCAACGCGATTGCCGACGAGTCGACTGAGGACACGCGGCCGTTCATCGCGTTGTACATCGGCGACTTCGACCCGTCCGGGATGTTCATGTCCGAGGTCGATCTTCCCGAAAGGATGGGCCGCTACGGCGGCCTGGTGACGATCGACCGCATCGCGCTACAACACTTCGATCTGGGCGGCCTGCCGCACTTCGACGTGACGACCAAGAGCGGGGATGCGCGCTACAGCTGGTTCGTGCGGCGGTTCGGCGCGCGGTGTTGGGAACTCGATGCAATGTCGCCGAACCTGCTCCGCGAGCGGGTGCGCGAGTCGATCTTCGAGTACATCGACCTGGCCGCGTGGGACCGGGCAGTTTCGGTCGAACGGGCCGAGGTCGAGTCGATGCGCCAGTTCCACGCGGAGTGGAAGCGGCACATTTCCGGGCCTGCCGCGAAATACCCGACGGATGGAGGTGCATCGTGATCGGCGCCATCGTCACCGGAACCCTGGTCGGCGATCCCGTCGAGCGCCAGACGCGCGAGGGAAAGCCGTTCGTCACCGCGACTGCGCGAGTCGCAGCCGGCGAGGATGCGATCTTCATCGGCCTGGCCGCGTTCAACGAGGCGGCGGCAGCGAGGCTCTTGCAGATGCGCGCAGGCGGCGCTGTCTCGGCCTGCGGCGTGCTCGAACAGACGCACTGGACGGCGAAGGATGGCACCGAGCGCACCGGCTGGAGGTTGACCGCATCCGAGGTGCTCACCGCCTACGCGGCGACGAAGAAGCGGCGCGCGGTCGAGGGGGCCGAGGAATGAGCACGACGACCCGAACGGCGCGCGCCATTGACCTGCTCGAGTGCGCCATCTGCGGCACTGAGCCGGTGGTCGCGCTCGCCGAATACTGGCCGCACCGACTCACGCCTGCCGGCAAGCAGCGGCGATACCGCTACGGCCTGTGCGCCGACTGCTTCGCCGAGGTGCGCGACGAGCGCACGCAACCGGCGGCGCTACTGGCGATCGAACGATTCTTCGAGCGGCACGACGCACAGTGTCGGCCGCCCTGGGAGCGGCGATGAACGACACCGACCGCGCCCGCAACGCGCTGCAGGCGATTGACCCCGGATGCCAGCGTACCGAGTGGGCCATGATCGGCATGGCATTCAAGGATGCCGGCGGCAGTCTCGACGACTTCATCGCCTGGAGCGAAGGCGCATCGAACTTCCGCAGCGAGCGCGACTGCCGCGACACCTGGCGATCGTTCAAGCCGGGTCCGGTGACGGCGGCAACGCTGTTCGCGAAGGCCCGCGATGCCGGATGGCGCGAACCCATGAACGGCCACAGCAGGCCGCACCAGAGGCCGCAGGAGCCGCGCAAGCCCGAGCCGAAGGCCGAGCGTCAAGCGTTCGACTTCGCGGCCGTCTGGCGCGATTCTGAGGCCGCCACGCACGACCATCCGTACATCAAGCGCAAGCTCGGCCTGGCCGACGGACTGCGGGTGTATCGCGGCGACCTGACGTTGAACGGCCAGGCGCTCGACGGCGCGCTGCTGGTGCCGGCGTTCGACGCCGACGGCAAGCTGCAATCGTGGCAGGCGATCCCGCCGGCCGGCGACAAGCGCAACGCACCCGGCGCCTCGATGCGTGGCGCGTCGTTCATCGTCGGCGGCGCACCGCGCGACGGCGAGCCGGTCTACCTGTGCGAAGGGGTCGGACAGGCGTGGTCGGCGCATCAGGCGACTGGCAAGCCGGCCGTCGTCTGCTTCGGTGCAGGAAACGTCGAGCGCATCGCGCGTGATCTGCAGGAGCGGCACCCGAAGGCCCGCATCTTGATCGTCGCCGACGCCGGCAAGGAAACGGACTCCGAGCGCATCGCGGCAACCGTGGCCGGCGCCTGGGTAGCAATGCCCGAGGGATCGCCGGCCAATTTCGACCTGAACGACTTTCACCAGCAAGTGCGATCGCTGCAGGCGGTGGCCGAGCTGCTGGCGCAAGCGCGCGAACCGGAGCCTGAACCGCGGCCGGAATACGCGAGCCTGGCCGACCTGGACACGAACCCGCCGCCGCCGCGGCGCTGGGTGATCGACCAATGGCTGCCGCGCGGGACTGTCACGGCACTGTTCGGCGGCGGCGGCATCGGCAAGTCGCTGCTGATCCAGCAAGCGGCGACCTGCATCGCGAACGGAATCGGCATCTTCGGCTCCACCGCCACGCGTGGGCCGGTGCTCGCCTATCTGTGCGAGGACGATAACAACGAGGTACGCCGCCGGCAGCGCGACATTCTCGCGTACCTGGGTCGCTCGCCGAGCTACTCGGCCGATGGTCTGCTCGTGGCCGGTCGCGCCGGCTGCGAGAACGTCATGCTCACCTTCGGCGCCGACCGCCTGCCGGTGCCGGGCCCGTTCCTCGCCACGATCGAGCGCGAGTGCGAGCGCGTCCGGCCGTCGGCGCTGATGCTCGACAACATCGCGCAGCTATTCGGCGGCATCGAAAACGACCGGTACATGGTGACGGCGTTCGCGAACCTGCTCGCCGGCATCGCACACCGCCACGATTGCGCCGTCCTGCTGCTCGGCCACGTCGCCAAGCAGCAAGGCTCCGAGTATTCCGGCTCGACCGCCTGGGAGGCCGCCGTCCGCACGCGTCTGTGGATGGAGCGCCGCGAGGATGGGCTGATCGAGCTGCACCGTCGCAAGGCCAACTATGCGGGCCAGGCATCCGTCGTCATGGAGTACCAGCACGGCGCGCTGGTCGAGATTGACGAGAGCCGGCGCGATGAATCCGCCGCGGCCCGCGCCGCCGAGCCGGCCGTGCTCGAAGCACTGGCGACGTTCACGGCGCGCCAGGTGGCGACAAGCCACGTCCCGACGGCGCGCAACTACCTGGTCACGCTGGCCGCGAAAGCCGGAACGCTCAAGGCGCCGGTGGCCGTCGCAGCGCGCGCACTGGCCGCGCTGATCGACGCCGGCCGCGTCGTCCCGAACGCCGAGCTGCCGTGGCGCAAGGCCGACCGGCACCGCGCCGTCGGACTGCTGCTCGCACCAGAAGGCGAGGCCGAACATGCCTGACGACTGCGGGATTGCTTGCGGGAATGCTGCGGTTTTCCTGCGGCAATGCGGGAATGCAGGTGTGGCGGTTCTCTCCCCTATGGGAGAACCGCACACCGCCGCACAACCGCCGCACTGGAACAAACCCGCAACCGCCGACCGCTGGCCGCTGATCGTCGCGCTGCTCGCGGCACCTGCTCGCGAGTCCTGGCGCTTGGCTCGCCTGCTCGAACGACTGCCGCACGTCGCGCGCAAGCACGAGCTGTCCGACGACTGCCGGCGACGGCAATGGAGGCGCACATGATTTTCAGATCCCGATTTCGACGGTGCGAAAGAACGACTGCGCGCCCGGTTTCCCGACTTGGGCTCAGAAGATTTCTACCCCCCTGCCGGGCCCGCGGCTGGGTGGGGGGTATGGGGGCGGAAATCCTTCGGGCAACGAGGCCTGGAAACCGCGCTCCACCTCATGCACAGATTTTTTTCCCCCTTTGAAAAGAATCAACAAATCAAATCTCAACCCGCGACCCGATCGGCCCGAAGGCTGCGGCGCCGCATCTCCCCTGAAAGGAAGGCACCATGAAAACCGTGAAAGACCCCGTGAGCCGGCTGGCGCAGATCGAGGCGCTGCTTGGCCCGCAGATTCAGCGAGCCGAACAAGCCGCCGACAAACAGGCCGCGATCGATCGCGCCAAGCTGCTCGCCGAGCGCACCCGACGGCTCGCCGAGCTCGACGCGGCACAGGCCGAGGCGCAAGCCCGCCACGCCGCGGCGAAGGATCGCTCGGTCGCAGCCGCGACTGCGGCGAGCGCCGCCCAGCTGGCCGCCAATGAGACATGGACCGCCTGCGTGTCGCACGACGCCAGGGCGAGCAAGGCCCGGCGGGCTTTCGACGACAAGCTGCTCGACCTGGGCCTGCGGGCGATCGACGGGGCGACGGTCAAGCTGCACGACCTGGCGACCTACTGCCGCGCACGCTACGAGCGCACGCCGGTCCTGTGGCGCAACGCTGAGCGTCGATTTGTCCCGACCGGCAAGACCGTGCCGGGCGATTCGACCCCCGAGGCGGCCCTGGAAGTGATCGCGGCGGCGCTGGCCGAGCTCGACGGGCTGCGCTATGACGCGACCGTCTCGCCGGCCACGATCGAGACCCGCTGCCGCGCCGCCATCGCCCGAGTCCTGGCGTGCGGTGCACGTGAGTTCTGGTCCGGGTTGCAGTGGCGCGAGCTCGACCTGAGCGAGTTTGCGGACTGGCTCAAGCGCACGGCGGACCGCGACCCGGTGCACGACATCGCGGGCGCCGACTGATAGGGGGTAGGGGGGCGCGATTCCTTCGGCTCGAGGGTCGGAAACCGCGCTCCCCCGGTCCTTTCGCTACCTGCTGACAAAACCGAGGTATGCCATGCCACGCCGTTCCAGCGCTTCTCTGAGCGTCCTGCCGGGGATCCGCACCATCGAACGATTGAGGCCGCCACGAGCCCTTACGACAGCTCAGCGGAACCATTTCGTGGCGCTGGTGGCGTCGAAGCCTGCCGAGCATTTTCAGCCGTGCGACGTGCCGCTGCTGGTGAGCCTGGCGCGTCACCTGGCGCTGGCCGATGCGGTGGCGGTTCTGCTGGAACGGGCCGACGACGTGGATGCACTGGAACGGGCCGCGCGGATGCTGGCGCGCGAAACCGGCCGCATCGCGTCGCTGGCGACGAAACTACGACTGACGCCACAGGCACGGTACGTCCCCGACTCCAAGCGGCTGCGCGAGCGCGGCGGCGGAGGCATCGATGCGATCTTGGAGGCACGACGCGATGGAGCTTGAAGAACGCGTCCGGCGCGAACGCGCCGAGCTGCAGGTTCCCCCTTGGGGTTTTGCGCCGAGCGAGGCGGACGACGGGCCGAGCCCGTACCCCCCGACCTCTGCCGGCGCGATCGGGTGGGCGCAAGCGCAGGAGTGGCGCCGTCAAATCCGCGAACGTGACCCGCACTACTTCGGGCGAGGCAGCTGTGGCGACGAAGACTGAGCCGCGCCAGACATCGCCCTGAGACGATAAATGAACCGGAACACGATTGCCGCTATCGACGAGTTCATCAAGACCTTTCTGCGCAACGTGCACGCGCGCGACCCGGCTGCGCGCGCGGCTCTCGACGAGCGTCTGCGCGAAGGTGCGGCGTTGCGCCTCGAGGTGGATTGGGTTGTCAGCGGCCCACTGGCCGCGCGGCTACTCATGGTCGGGCTTGATGGCGCTGTTGTCGAGCTGGCGACGATCGATGCCGGCGCGTCCCCCAAGGGGCGTTGATGAGCAAGTTTCTTCACCCGCGCAACGCCGATCGGCCCGAAGGTCGCGGCGCCGCGCTTTCACCCTCGCGTAAGGAACGACCATGAAGACCTCGACCCAGAAAGATCCCGTGCGCCGGTTGGCGCACCTCGAACGCATCCTTGGTCCGCAAATCGAGCAGGCCGAGGCGGCGCAGGAAGCCGCCGCCGCGCGCGAGCGTGCGCAAGTGCTCGCCGAGCGCGAGCGGGATATCGCCAAGCGTGAGAAGGCGGCTGTTGCGGCCCAAGCCGCGCACCGTGTGGCGGCCGAGCAGGCCAGCAAGGCGGCCCAGGCCGCGGGCGCCGCGCAGCGCACGGCGAGCGAGGCGTGGGCCGCCGCCTGGGCGGCTTCGTACGGCGTAGACCGGGCGCGCACGACGTGGGACCAGCGTCTTGCCGAACTCGGCCTGCAGGTGATCGACGGCACAATCGCCCGCCTGCGGGGGATGGCTCAGCATGCGCGCAACCAGGTCCGCTTCACCGGGACGGTGGAATTCTGGGGCTCGCGTTTCTATCCCACCGGCAAGACCGAGATCGATACCCCGGTCCCCTTGCAGGCCGCCAAGGGCTGCGATGACGCAATCGTCGAAATCGACGCTCTGCGTTACGCAGACGTCGGCCCGGCCGAAATCGAGCGGCGGTGCCGAGCCGCGGAAGAGCGATGCATTCAAATTGGCGGCCCCGGCGTATGGGGCAATTACACCGGCGGGTCGATGGACCTCTCGGCCTTTGTGGCCTGGGTCAAGCGCACGACGGACGAGCCCGCGTTGAGGGACGAATGAGCGGGCGCAAGTTCAACCGTCGAGCCCGGCGCCGAAAGAGCATGCAGGCTGGGCGGGCCACGTGCTGACATGGCGGCTCGGCCTGCTCCACGCGATCCCTGGGGCCGCCCGCTCGTCGAGCCGGCGGAGCTGGATCGCGCCGAGCGGGTCGAGTTGCTGGTGCAGGCGGCCCGCGCGCTTGCTGCGGGACGGGTGCCGGCGCGTTACGCGGCGTCGTACCTCGGGCAGGCACTGCTCGACTGGCTCACCGACGGCGGTGATCTCGAACGCCGGCTCGGCGTGCGCCCCGAGCGCGGATCGCGCCGCCGTCCGCAGGCGATCATCGCGCAACATGAGCGCGATCGGCTCGTCGTGGCGTTCGCGGCCCGTGTCGGCACGGATCGGGCTGCAGCGGCGGTGCTTCGGGGCGAGCGCGCGTGCCCGCCGGGTCTTTCCGATGATCTCGACGAATTGCGCGCCCGGCATGCCCCGACCAGCCCCTCGGCGATCCGCAAGGCGCGGCGGCGTGCGCACCGTCATCGGCCATGACGGGGGTGCGCGTAGCGTGCTCATCATGAAGCCTCGTCCCCATGATCGTGCCCGTGTCGAGCTCGCCACGGACCCGCTCGAGGTCGCCGTCGTGATCGGCCAGGCGCGCCTGTCCGCGCGCATCTCACCCGCGACGGCGCGCCGCTTGGCCGCGGTCCTGATCGAGCTCGCGACGCCGCAATCCCTCCCCCCGCGCCTGCGCGCAGGCCGGCACTGATGCCTGCAGCGAGCCGGCCCAAGTTCATGACGCGCACGCCGATGCGTGTGCTCCTATCGTGCTCAACTGCGCAGCCGAAGCCGCGCGGTCAGGCGCGCCACCAATCGGAGTCAACATGTTCAATCAATCGACCCTGATCGACCGGCGGCTCGACAAGCTCGACCGAATCGAATCCGTCCTGGCACCGCAACTGGACGAGGCAACCGCGCAGTTCGACGCAAAGCGCGCCGAGCGGCGACGCAAGGCACTCTCGGAGCACCGTAAGCGGATCGCGGCCGCCGAGAAGGCGGAAGCAGCCGCGTCGGCGGTGCAGCGGGAGGCGCAGGTCGCGTTCGATCGCATCAACGCCGAGCACCGTGCGGCCGACGAACGGCTGCGGCTCGCGATGGCGGCCGCCCACGGAGCGAGTTCTCGGCTCGGCAGGGAGCAGGGGGCGCTGAGGCAGGCGCTCGACCCCCTGGGCAACGGTGTGCTCGACGGGGCGCTCGCGGCACTCCAAGCGATGCGCGACAACGCCCGCACGCTGATCCGACAGTCGCCGAGGCTTCGGAAATCCTGGTTCACTGGCGAGACGGAGGTGGTCGGGCTCGACACGGAGAACCCGAACATGTCACAACTCGCCGCACTCTGTGCCTCGGCGATCGACGAGCTCGAGGCGCTGCGCTATTCGGAGCGCACACCCGCGGAAATCGAGGCGGCGGCGCGCGCAGCGCTCCAGCGGTGCCGGGAGATCGGTGGCGACACCTACCGCAACCTGATCGGCGCGCCGTTCGAGGCGCTGCCTGCGTAGGCCATGCACGGGGCGCTGCTTCTGCAGACGATCATCGGCCAGCCGTGGGCCGTCTCACTGCCGTTCGCGGCGGCGATGGCGGGCACGCTCGATCGGTGGGCGTCCGGTGCTCGGCTCGATCCGCAGCAGGTGCAGGCGGCCGTCGCGGGAGCACCGGAACGGATGGCGGCTCGTCGCGAGTCGGCGCGCCGGGTCCGATCGGTAGCCGTGCTGCCGCTCCATGGTGTCATTGCGCACCGGGCGCACATGGTCGCCCGAACCTCGAGTGGGGCCGGGACCTCCACCGAACTGTTCGCACACGAGTTCCGTGCCCTGATGGCCGACCCGTCAGTCGCACACATCGTCATCGACGTGGAATCCCCCGGTGGGTCGGTCGCAGGAACCCCCGAGCTGGTCGATGTGATCCGGGCCGCGCGCGGTCGCGGAAAGTGCATCGTTGCGGTGGCGAACGCGAGCGCTGCTTCGGCCGCTTACTGGATTGCGACCGCAGCCGACGAGGTGATCGCGACGCCCTCGGCGTCCGTGGGCTCGGTGGGTGTCGTGGTGATGCACGAAGACCGCAGCACAGCCGACGCGCAAGCCGGGCGCCGCATCAGCTACGTGACCGCGGGGCGGTTCAAGGCGGAGGCCAATCCGCACGCGCCGCTCGACTCAGAGGCTCGGCGCCAACTGCAGACGCTCGTCGATGCGGCGTACACAGAGATGGTCGCTCAGATCGCAGGAAACCGGGGGCTGTCGGTGGAGCACGTCCGGGAGCGGTTCGGGCAGGGCAGGCTGTTGACGCCCGCGGACGCCAGGCGCGCCGGCATGCTCGACGGCATCGAGACGCTCGATCAGGTGGTCGAAAGGCTCGCACGAGGCGCAAGGCCCCGTCTGGCGAGCGCTTCGCCCGGTGCATTCACCGAGCCGCGCATGCGTCTGGCGCACGCTCGCCTGCAACTGCTCGAGCCCCGGCCGTGACCGCCCGCACATCCGAAACGAAATGAGGACAGACTGACATGTCATTCGCCGCCTTGACCATCGACGTCAACACCAAGCTCGCGGGCATGGAGACGGGGCTGAAGCGTGTCGAAGACATGACTGCGCGGACCGCGCGCCACATCGAGGGATTGAACAGCGCCGTGGGCACACTCACGGCGGGATTCGCCGCGCTGGGCGGTGCACTCACGGTCGGCGCGCTGGTCGGCCAGGTCCGAGCCGTCGCTGACCTGCAAGATCAATTCGGCAAGCTCGCGCAGCAAACCGGCATCGGCGTGCAGTCGCTCACCGAGCTGGATTACGCCGCCAGGCTCTCCGACGTCTCGACCGAGGATCTTGCGACCGGCGTCACGCGGCTGACCTCGAAGATGGCCGACGTCGCGCAGGGCAGCAAGGAAGCTACCGCGATCTTCGATTCGCTCGGGGTCCAGGTGCGCGGCAGCGACGGCGCGCTGCGATCGGCAGAGGACGTCCTGAAGGACATTGCCGAGCGATTCAGCGAGTTCGCCGACGGCTCGACCAAGACCGCCTATGCTGTCGAACTGTTCGGCCGTTCTGGCGCGAAGCTCATCCCGCTGTTGAACAGCGGGCGCGGCGGGCTCGCCGACATGGCCGAGGAAGCGCGCAACCTGGGCGTCGTGTTCGACGAGCAGGCGGCGAAGGCGGCCGAGCGGTTCAATGACAACCTGACCCGTCTGGAGAAGTCCGCCGAGGGGCTGAAGGTTCAGTTGCTGCAGGGGCTCATTCCGCCGCTGGCGGACTTGACTCAGCGGTTTCTGGACGCGCGTGCCGCGGGCGTGGGTTTCATTGACGCGCTCGACATCGCCGCGAACATCAAAGGGTTCGGCACACTCGACGAGAAGATCGCCGACGTGCGGCGACGCCTGGAGGGAGCGAAGTCCGGCCAGTGGACCGGGCTGTTCAGCAACGACGTCAAGAGCCTGCAGGCCGAGCTGGAGAAGCTGGAGAAGCTCAAGCAGCGCGTTCTTGGCCGGGAAATGTTGGGCTACGAGACGACCATCGACTACTCGGCATTCGGCCGGCCGCCGGCCGCGCCGCCGAAGCTGCCGGGGCCAACTAAACCGCCCGGCGCTGTCCGGTTCCAGCAAGCCGAGCTGACCGACGAGCAGCGCACGCTGATCGCCGCTGTGGGCCTGTACAGCGACCTCGAGGCCCGGGCGAAAGACTACGCCGCGACGCTGGAATGGCTCGACAAGCTCTATTTCGACAACGCCATCAGCACCGGGCAGTATGACGCGGCGGTTCAGCAGCTCACCAAGTCCACGACGAAGCTCGGGAGCGATGCCGTCGAGGCACTGCAGCGGCAGGCAGACGCATGGCTCGATCAGCTCGACCCGATGCGCGAGTTCACCCGGCAACTCGAGCAGGTGGAGCGGGCGCTGCAGTTCGGCCTGCTGAGCGACGACCAAGCCGAGGCAATCAAGAAGCGTATGGCCAAAGCGATGCAGCCGCTCGACGAGGCCGACGCTTGGGCCGTGCAGGCGGCCAAGAACATCCAGAGCGCGCTGGGGCAGGAGCTCTACAACGTGCTGGACGGCAACTTCGACAACATCGGCAAGAGCTTCTCGACCATGCTCAAGCGGATTGCAGCCGAGGCGATAGCGGCGGACCTGGCGCGCACATTGTTCGGCGACTTCGCGAAAACGGGCAATGTCGGTGGATGGCTGGGCGAGGGGCTCAAATGGGCCGCCGGGCTGTTCGGCGGTACGCGCGCCGAGGGCGGCCCGGTCTATCCCGGCAAGGCGTACCTGGTTGGCGAGCGCGGGCCGGAATTGATCGTGCCGAAGTCCGCCGGGACAGTGATCCCGAATGGCGCTGGTGGGAAGTCGCTCTCCGTCAACGTGACGAACAACTTTGCCGGCAACGTCGACCGCGCGCAGATGGCGAGGTTTGGGGAGCACATCCGGGCTTCAACACTAGCCGCAATCAGAGAGGCGAATCTGCGCGGCGAAGGGTACATCCTCGGCATTTGACGGGCTGACACTGCCGGGAGCATGATTCGTGAGCGCCGAGGTTTCGGCGCTCGGGATTGGCGTCCTGGTACGTAGGCGGGCAACCGCCGCAATGGCGGTTTTTTCATGCCCGCTCGCTGTGCTCCGCTATGGGCGGGCCGGCGGGGGAGCCCGTCAGGGCTCGTCGGTCCTACGTCCGATACGCCAACTCCGTCGGTCCCGCTCACCCTTGTTGACCAGGAGCCATGATGAACGCCAAGCCCCTTGCGGTTGTCACTGACCAGCCGGCGCAGACAATGCGCGTACTCTCGCTGCAAGCGTCCCGGGAGGTGAGGGCCGGTGCCGCTGCTTTCCGCGAGCTGTGTTTTGCCACGGCGGAGATTTCAAACGCGACCTGGGATCGTTTCGGCGACGGCGTGGATGGTAACGACTATGTGGCGATCGTCGACGCCGTCCGTGCGAGCTTCGACGCGAACTTGCGCGACCGGTCGGCGGCGCATTCCGAGGGCTACCTGCGCGCGCTCGCACACATGCTCTGCTCCAATATTTACGGCTGCGGTATAGACGTAATCCACGAGGAGAAGTGGGACCCGATCGAAGCGACTCGGCTCGCGTACAACACGCGACGCGTATAGTCGGCGCGGGTCTCACAGTGAGCCGCCTACGGGCGGCTTTTTTGTTCCGAGGGCCCGCGCGTGGCGGCCGCAGCTGGTCGTCGCTCTGGGCGCGATCCTGGCGCGTCTGCGCTGCGCGCCGCCTCGGTCTCCGCCAGCCCCCTGTCGTCGTCGGCTTCTCCGGATCGCGCAGCGCGGACTCGAACGTGTCGCTCGGCACGTTGGCGAGCGCCTGGTAGCGGTGCGCCGTCTGCCGGCTGATGCCGGTGGTCTGCAGGGCTTCAGCGTAGGGGGATGGCTGCTAGGAAGTCTCGCCAGCCGAGTGGCTGCCTATGGTCTTGGGAACCACACCTCCGCGCGGCCGGGTGCGTATGTTGATTTCAGAAGTTCAGTCGGTGTCGGACGGTATACCTTCACGATCAGTGGCCCGCTGCGGCCTGCCATCAGTGATTCGATCTTGTGCAATGTCCTCACAAAGTTCCCGGCCAGTTCAGCGTTGGTCGCGTGCCCGACGACGACGAGGAGCCGGACTTTAAATCGAACTACCGCAGCGATCTCATTCGGAACGTACCGAATCCGGCTGTTGTGGGTAATCGCGATGCAGTCGTTCTTTCCGCAGTACTCGAGCCACTCTTCGTCGCTGCCTTCCTGATGGAAGAGATCTGCGTGCCGCTTTACCGAGAGCCCGGCGTCGGTAAGGATTCTCGGAAACTGCTTGCCGAGGTCGCGGTCAGTGAAATAAACGCGGCTCACGCTGCACGAGAGTAGAGCACCGCTTGCTCGATCTCATCGGGTGAGAGGTCGTAGTCATTGGCCAAATCCTCGATCGTCTCGCCTGCGTCAATGCGCTCCGTGATTGCCGCCGTAGAGACTCCAGCGCGCTGGACAATCGGTCGACCGAATGCAATGTGCGGATCGATTGCAATCGGCCGCTTTAAGTCGCGGTGCGTAGCATCGACGTAGGGGTATAGACGAATCGGAAACTTCCATTCGTCCCACTCGACCCGTCGCAGATGGTCCTCAAACATCTTGCGCATTGCCAGCTGCCCCGACGCGCTTAGGTTGATGAGTTCCACGTATCGATCGAGGAAAATCTCCCCGGCGTGGGCACGCAATTCCGAACTGAGCAGCAAGCGGTGCAGATTGAGTCTCTTCTCAGCGTAGGAGATCGCTTTGCGCAATTCATTGAGTGCGACCCCGTGCTCCGTTCGCAGGGCGCGCAAGACGTGTGCCTCGATCAAATTGTAGAAAGACAACAGGAGGGGTTGCCTGTTCGCAGGCGTGATCAGCGGATGAAAGGTGGCCTGCTCACCGCCACGCGGATAGGCCCTCCCGACCAGCCACGTCCGCAAAGTCGCGGCGGGCAGGCGCAGGTAGCGCGCGGCTTCCGTGAGGCCGTACGCTGGTTGATTGCGGATGTCTGTCGCGTCTGACTTCATCGGTTGCTGCCTAGCGTCGAGCACCGCCGCCACCCCCGGGCCGGCTGCCCATCCGAGGGCGTATTCTGCACCAGATCGCGCGCGGCCGATTGGGCGCTACATGGATGTGACGAAGCGCTTTGGTTCCCCGTCCACTTGACCCAGGCAAGATTCAGCGACTGGGCGGACCGGTGTGGGTTGGGAGCAGGGGCGCGGACGAGTGCGGTATCGGCCGGATGGTCGAGGCGAATTACCCTGGGGGAAGTCGGGTCGAGCGAGAAGTGTAGACCATGTGTAGACCAGAGCCTTGCGCGGCGCAACAAGTTAGCGAGTGCTATCGCTGAAAGCCTTGGTGCGCGGGGCGGGACTCGAACCCGCACGCCTTGCGGCCGCGGATTTTAAGTCCGCTACGTCTACCGGTTTCGTCACCCGCGCGGGCGCTCCGCATGATACGCGCTGCGCTACCGGCTCCCGAGCTTGCCTCGAACCGTCGCCGCGAACTCGATCAGATCGGGCAGTCGGTTGCGCACGATGTCCTTCACGATGCCCAGGGCCACGTCCTCGTAGCCGTGCACGACCACGTTGCGGAATCCCGCGAGGTCGCGCATCGAACGGGTCAGTTCCGGACCGATCCATTGGGCCCGATGCAGCAGCTCGAAGAGCTCCGCGTTCGTCCGCGGCTCGCCGAGCCGGTCGTCCGACACGATGTGCGAGGCGACGTCGATCGCCGCCTGGGCGGCGAGCTGGAGCGTGTGAACGACGAACCGCTCCTCCCGGATGTCATGGTCGATCGCGTCGAGCCGGGCCTGCGTGCGCAGTTCGGCGACCCGGGTCTCGATGAAGGCGAGCTTCTTCAGCACCAGGTCACGGTCGACCATGCGCGTGCTCCCCGGCTCGACGATACCTGTCCAGGTGCGGTTTCAGGTCGAAGTACTCGCTGCGGGCCTTCACCTCGAAGCGCACGCGTGCGTCGCGATTGCGCTCGATGAGCAGCACGCCGTCGCGCAGCACGCGATGGATCAGGTCGACTGGCGCGCGGTTCAGCACCACCAGGTCGACCGGGTGGCCGATCGCGGCTTCGATGTCGCCGGCCATGGCCGCTGCCGAGCGTTCGAGCGTCTGCGGCGGGTCGCGGTCGCACAGGACCGCGACGTCGACGTCGCTGTCGGGGCGCGCGGTGCCACGCGCCACACTGCCGAACAGCCAGGCGCAGACGACGCCATCGGGCTGCGACTCGAAGTAGCCGCGCAGTGCGTCGACGATCGAGCGGGTATCCATCGCGGCAAGCCTACCGCGGAACCGCTCGCGTTGTCACAGCCGGACCCAGCCCCGCCGCGCCGCGTGGTGCGCGAGCACGCCGAACAGCACCGCGAGCCCGGCGTGCCAGACCGCGATGCCGGCGGTGGCGAGCACCACGAAGCGCTCGGCCTTCTCGCCGCCGGCGGCGCGGCTGCCGAGCGCGAGCTGCAGGCCGGCCAGGAACAGGATGGCGCCGAGCACGGCCGGCGGCACCAGCGCGAACAGCAGCGTGACCGCGTCGGCGAAGAACAGGCCCACGAGCAGCATCGTCGCGCCGAAGATCACCGGCGCGCGTCCGGTGCGAGCGCCGAAGCGCATCTGCGCGGCCATGCCGCCGGTACCATGGCACAACGGAATGCCGCCCAGCGCGCTGGAGACGAGGTTCATCAGGCCGGTGGACAGCGCGACCGTGCGCTCGCTGGTGGGGCGATCGGGAAAGCGCCGGTTGTTCTCGTCGACGACCGCGAAGAGCGCGTTGCCGAAGGTGAGGGGCAACTGGGGCAGCGCGAGCAGCAGCAGGCCGAGCTCGAGCGCGCGCCAGGACAGCTGCGGCCACGCCAACGAGGGCAGCGACAGCGCGGGAACCCACTGAGAGGTGTCGAGGCCGGCGGCGCGGCCGGCGACGAGGCTCGCGGCGGCCCCACCGAAGAGCAGCAGCAGCATCGTGGGGATCGCCGGTCGCGACAGCAGCACCATCGCGAGCGCGAGCGTCAGCGCGGAGGCGAGCGGCATCGCGGACATCGTGCGCAGCCCTTCGAGCATGAAGCCGAAACCGAGCCCCATGACCACGCCGAGCATCGCCTCGCGCGGAACCAGCGCGCTCAGTCGTCCGGCCATGCCGCTGAGCCCCAGCGCGAGCCAGATCACCGCGGTGCACAGGCCGGCAGCCACGACCACGTCGGGCGTCATCCCGACGCCGGAGCCGGCATAGACGATCACCGAGGCGCCGATCAGCTTCATCGGCTGCACCGGGAACGGCGTGCGATACCAGAGCCCCGCTGCGATCGATGCGAGGCCGATCGGCACCAGCACACCCGCGGGAGCCATGCCGAGCACGCCCAGGTACGCGGTGACGAACGGAATCAGCACGCCGAGGTCGCCGAATGCGCCCGACGCCTCGGCGAGCCAGGACATGCGCCCCGAGGCTTCGCCGTCTCCAGGCATCGCGGTGTCCAGGTGCGCCGGCACTGCGTCGGCGTCGGCGGGCGCCTGCGGCGGCCTCATCGTCGGGTTCAGTCGAGCAGCGGCCGCAGCGCCGGCCAGACGTTGTCGAGCAGCCGCTGCTGCGCCTTCTCGTTCGGGTGGATCCGGTCGGGCTGGAACAGGTCGGGGCGCTCGGCGACGCCGTCGAGGAAGAACGGCAGCAGCGACGTCTTTTCGCGCTCGGCCACCCGGCGGAACAGTGCGGCGAACGCGTCCGCATAGGGGCGGCCGTAATTCGGCGGCACCTGCATGCCCAGCAGCAGCACGCGCGCGCCACTGCGGCGCGCGGCGCGCGCGATGTCGGCGAGGTTGGCTTCGGTGGCCGACAGGTCGAGGCCGCGCAACGCGTCGTTGCCGCCGAGCTCGATCACCACGACCGCCGGACGATGCCGTTCGAGCAGTTCGACGATGCGGCTGTCGCCGCCGGCGGTGGTCTCGCCGCTGATGCTCGCGTTGACCACCTGCCAGGGCGGCCGGCGGGCCGCCAGGCGGCGCGACAGCAGTTCGACCCAGCCCGAGCCGCGCCGCAGCCCGTATTCGGCCGACAGGCTGTCGCCGAGCACCAGCAGGGTGCGGCCGGCGTCGGGGCCGCGAGGGGCGGCGCGGCCGACTACCGGTAGACTCGCTGCGGTCGCGCAGCCCGCCAGCAGGCGCAGCAGGTTGCGCCGGCCGGATCGGCCTGCGGGTGCGCCCGCGGCGGACATCGAAGACGGACAGGGCGCCGGTCGGCGCAATGGAAGGGAACGATCAGGCATGGACGCGATTATCGTCGAGCATCTGGGCAAGCGTGTCAGGGACGCGGACGGCTGGCTCACCATTCTCGACGATCTGTCGTTTCGCGTTGCCGCCGGGGATACGGTGGCGATCGTCGGCGCGTCAGGGTCGGGCAAGTCGACCCTGCTGGGGCTGCTCGCGGGCCTCGACCTGCCCACCGAAGGCACGGTGACGATGTTCGGCGAGTCGCTGTTCGCACTCGACGAGGACGGGCGCGCGGCCTGGCGCGCGCGCAACCTGGGTTTCGTGTTCCAGTCGTTTCACCTGCTGCCGCAGATGACGGCACTCGAGAACGTGATGCTGCCGCTCGAACTGGCCGGTGAGCGCAAGCCTGCGGCACGCGCGCGCGGGCTGCTGGAGCGGGTGGGGCTCGGGGAGAGGCTCGGCCACTACCCGAAGACGCTGTCGGGCGGCGAGCAGCAGCGCGTGGCGCTGGCGCGCGCGTTCGCGCCGCAGCCCAGGCTGCTGTTCGCCGATGAGCCCACCGGCAGCCTCGACGTGGCCACCGGCGCACGCGTGATCGACCTGCTGTTCGAACTCAATCGCGAGGCGGGGGCGACGCTGGTGCTGGTGACGCACGATGCCGAGCTCGCCGGCCGTTGCGGCAGGCGACTCGCGCTGCACGCGGGCCGGCTCGAGGCGCCGGTCGGCGCCTGACCAGGACGGGGCGGGCAGCGAGCGGGCAACGGCCGGCAGGGCGGCGACCGGCAGCCGGTGGGCAGCCCCGGCAACCGGCGATTCAGCGGCCCCTGGCGCGTACCGCGCGGATCCGTTCGAGCAACCCGCGCAGATCGGGCGCGAGCTGCGCAGGCAGTTCGGTCGCCGGATCGAGCAGCGGCTCGATGTCGCCCGCCAGCTTCTTGCCGAGCTCGACGCCCCACTGATCGAAGGAATCGATGTCCCAGAGCCAGCCGAGCGCCGCCGTCTTGTGCTCGTAGAGCGCGAGCAGCGCGCCGAAGCGCTCCGGATCGAGGCGATCGAGCAGGATCAGGCTCGACGGCCGGTTGCCCGGGCAGGCGCGGTGCGCGGCCAGCCAGGCCGGCGCGCCGCTGGGGGTGGCTGCCTCGGCACCTCCGGTCGCTCCTGCGCTGCCCGTGGCGGCTCCGGGCGCGCCCTGGGCGGCGGGCTCTCCTTCGGTGCCGGAGCGCCCGTGCAGCAGGGCCTCGCGTTGCGCCAGCGCGCTGGCGAGCAGCGCATCGCCGCGACTTTCGGCATCGGGCCCCGAAGGCACGACCACGATGAACTCGACCGGGTGCACGCCGGTGCCCTGGTGCAGCGCCTGGAAGAACGAATGCTGGACGTCGGTGCCGGGGCCGCCCCAGACCACCGGCGCGGTCGGCCAGGCCACCGGCGCGCCGTCGCGGCCCACGCGCTTGCCGTTGCTCTCCATCTGCAATTGCTGCAGCCAGGCAGTGAGGCTGCGCAGCGCGTCGCTGTAGGGCACGACCACTTCGCTCGAGCCGGGCAGCGCCAGCGTGTTCCACAGCGACACCAGCGCCAGCAGCACCGGCGCGTTGGCGGCCAGCGGTGCCTCGGCGAAGTGGCGGTCCATCGCGTGCGCGCCCGCGAGCATCGCGCGAAACCGTGGCGGGCCCGCCGACAGCATCGCCGGCAGCCCGATCGCCGACCACAGCGAGTAGCGGCCGCCGACCCAGTCGCGGAACGGGAAGATCGCTTCGGGCGCCAGGCCGAAGGCGCGCGCCGCCTCGAGGTTCGCGGTGATCCCGACCAGGTGATGGCGCAGATCGTCGTGCCCGATGCCGCCGGCGGCGAACCAGCGCCGCAGCGCCTGCGCATTGCGCGCGGTCTCCAGCGTGTGCCAGGACTTCGAGGCGACGATCGCCAGCGTGGTCGCGGGATCGAGGCCGTTCAGCGCACGCTCGAAGGCGCGCGGGTCGACATTGGACAGGAAGCGAAGACCGATCCGGGGATGGGCGTGGTCGACCAGCGCTTCGCAGGCGAGTTGCGGACCCAGGTGCGAGCCGCCGATGCCGATGTGCACCACGTGACTGATCGGCTGGCCGGTCGCGCCGCGCCACGCGCCGCTGCGTACCGCCTCGCTGAATCGCGCCATGCGATCGAGCGTCGCGGCGACTTCGGCGGCAATGCCTTCGTCCGGCGCTGCGCTGGCCGGCGCGCGCAAGGCCACGTGCAGCGCGGCGCGGCCCTCGGTGAAATTCACCGCTTCGCCGGCGTACATCGCGTCGCGGCGCGCCGCGAGCGACGACGCCTCGGCCAGCGCGAGCAGCACATCGAGCGCGTGGCCTGGCAGGCGGTGCCGGGTCAGGTCGAGGTGCAGGCCGGCCGCGTCGAGGCTCAGCCGGCGTGCACGGTCGGGTTCGTCGCGCAGCAGCGACGCGATGTCGACCTCCGCCGAGGCGCGCGCCCGGTGCGCGACTTCGCGCCAGGCTTCGCTGCGTCTGTCGTCGCTCATCGTCGGTGCCTCCAGGTTCAGGCAGCGGTTTCGCGCAACGCCTCGCGGACCCATTGCGGCAGTTCGGCCGCCGACAGGCCCTCGGCATGGCCACGCGCCGACTCGAAGTGCATGCCGGCGCGGCCATGCAGCCACGCGGCCAGGCAGGCGGCTCGTGGGCCATCGTGGCCGCGCGCGAGCAGCGCCGCGATCATGCCGGCGAGGACGTCTCCAGTGCCCGCGCTGGCCAGCGCGGGGCTGCCGGCGCCCACGATCCACCAGGCGCCGTCCGGATCGGCGACGACGCTTCCGGCGCCCTTGAGCAGCACGACCATCCGGTAGCGCTGCGCCAGTGCGGCCGCCGCGGCCCGGCGGTCGGCCTGCACCTGCGCGGCCTCGCAGCCGAGCAGCCGCGCCGCTTCGAGCGGATGCGGCGTCATCACGCAGCGGGTCGGTGCCGCCACCGGTCGCGCGGCCAGCAGCGACGGGTCGGCCGCGACCAGGTTCAGCGCGTCGGCGTCGATCACCAGCGCAGGTGCTGCGGCCAGCGCCGCAGCCAGCCGCCGGCGCGCGGGTTCCGAGCGGCCCAGCCCGCAGCCGATCGCCACCGCGTCGCAGGCGCCGAAGTCGGGCTCGGCGGGCGCGGTCATCAGCTGTGGCTGGCCGGGGTCGAACGGCTCGCCGTCGGGCGAACCGACGAATACCTTGCCCGCGCCGAGCGCCTGCGCGCCGCGCGCCGCGAGCAGCGCTGCACCGCGCATGCCGCGCGCGCCGCCATAAGCGAGCACGCTGCCGAAGCTGCCCTTGTTGCTGTCGCGCGGCCGCGGCGCGAGCGTCGCGGCCACGCTGCCCGCATCGAACAGCCGGCCGATCGCGTTGCCGGCCTCGCGCGCGAACGTCTCGCGCGCGGCTTCGAGGCCGAGCGCGGCGACCTCGACCGTGCCGACGTGATCGAGCGCCGTGCCGGTGCGCAGGCCTGGCTTGTCGGCGATCATCGTCACCGTCCGGGTGGCGCGCATCGCGCAGCCGGCCGGGCCGCCGACGATCGCTCCGGTGTCGGCATCGATGCCGCTGGGCAGATCCACCGCGACCACCGGCAGTGCCGCCTGCGCCACCGCTTCGCAGAAGCGGCGCGCATCGCCGGCGAGGGGTCGATCGAGCCCGATGCCGAACAGGCCGTCGATGACGATCGGCGCGACAGCCAGTCGCGCATCCAGCGCCCCGGGCGGCTCGATGCGCAGCCCGGCGGCCTGCGCGCTGCGCCAGGCGCCGGCCGCATCGCCGGGGGAGGGGGGCGTGCCGCGCAGCGCCACTGCGCTGCAGGCGTAGCCGCGCTCGCGCAGCAGTGCCGCCGCGAGCAGCGCGTCGCCGCCGTTGTTGCCCGGTCCGGCAAGCGCCAGCACCGGCCGCCCCGGCGCCAGCGTGCGCGCCAGCCGTGCGGTGGCTGCGGCGACCGCTTCCGCCGCGCGCGCCATCAGGGTGCCCGGCGGCAAGCCGGCCAGCGCCGCCGCTTCGAGGCGCCGCAGCGAATCGGTGGGAAAAAGAGCGGACATCGGCGCAACGATAGCGCAGATCGCCGGCGCGTCACCTCACCCGATCGCGCGCATCTGTTTCGGCAGCCAGGTGACCAGTTCGGGGAACAGGTAGATCAGCAACACCGCGACCACCATCAGCGCGAACATCGGCGTCGACTGCCGTGCGATCCACGGCAGTTGCCGCCCGGTCATGCCCTGCAGCACGAACAGGTTGAAACCTACCGGTGGCGTGATCTGCGCCATCTCGACGACCACCACGATGAAGATGCCGAACCACAGCAGGTCGATGCCCGCGGCCTGCACGGTGGGCAGGATCACGCCCATCGTCAGCACGACCATCGAGATGCCGTCGAGAAAGCACCCCAGCAGGATGTAGAACAGGGCCAGTGCGACGATCAGCTGGAAGCGCGACAGGCCGAGCGAGGCGATCCACTCGGCGAGGTGGCGCGGCAGTCCGATGTAGCCCATCGCCAGCGTGAGGAAGGCCGCGCCGGCCAGGATCAGCGCGATCATGCAATACAGGCGCGTCGCCCCGAGCAGCGACTCGACGAAGGTGCGCCGGTCGAGCGAGCCCTGCGCAGCCGACAGCAGCAGCGCGCCGACCACGCCGAGCGCCGCCGCCTCGGTGGCGGTGGCGATGCCCGCGTAGATCGCACCCAGCACCGCAGCGATCAGCAGCACCACCGGAATCAGGCTGCGCGAGGCCCAGAGCTTCTCGCGCAGACCCAGCGCCTGCTCGGCCGGCGGAACGCTCGCGGGGTTGAGCAGCCCCCAGCCGATCACGTAGCCCATGAAGAGCACTGCGAGCAGGATGCCGGGCAGCACGCCGGCCACGAACAGCTGGGCGATCGACACGTCGGCGCTCACGCCGTAGACGATCATGATGATCGACGGCGGAATCAGCAGGCCGAGCGTGCCCGCTCCGGCCAGCGTGCCGACAACGATGCCATCGGGGTAGCCGCGCCGGGCGAGTTCGGGCAGCGTCATCTTGCCGATCGTGGCGCAGGTGGCTGCCGACGAGCCCGAGACCGCCGCGAAGATCGCGCAGCCGATGATGTTGGTATGGAGCAGCCGGCCGGGCAGCCGGTTCATCCACGGCGCCAGCCCCTGGAACATGTCGGCCGAGAGCCGCGTGCGGAACAGGATCTCGCCCATCCAGACGAACAGCGGCAGCGCGGTCAGTGTCCAGCTCGACGCGGCGCCCCAGATCGTGACGGCCATCGCGTCGCCGGCGGGCCGCGACGAGAACAGCTCCATCGCGATCCAGGCCACGCCCGACAGCGCCAGTCCGATCCAGACGCCGCTGCCCAGCAGCGCAAACAGCATCACGACCAGCAGCAGGGTGACGGCGACTTCGCTCATTCGACGTGCTGGATTTCCGCGGTGGGCGCGCCGGCGCGCCGGCCGCCCAGTTCGAGCGCGAGTTCGTCGACGAAGGCCACGAACAGGATCAGCGAGCCGATGGCCATCGACAGTTGCGGCAGCCACAGGGGCGTGGCGTCGCTGGCAGTGGAGATGTCGTTGAACAGGTACGACTGCCAGGCCAGGCGCACGCTGTAGAAGGCGAGCAGCCCGGCCAGCAGCAGCGCCACGCCCAGTGCCCAGCGCTCGAGGGCGCGTCGCCCGCGCGGCCCCGCCAGCCCGAGCAGCAGCGTCACGCGAATGTGCTCGTTGCGCTTGAGCGTGTGCGCGAGCGACAGGAAGCCGGCCCCTGCCATCAGGTAGCCGGCGTAGGCGTCGGTGCCGGGAACGTAGAAGCCGAACTGGCGCCCGGCGATGCCGATCAGCACCATCGCGAGCAGCCCGACCATGAACGCCGCCGCGATCCACGCGGCGACGTCATAGAGATGGTCGAGCGCTGCGCGCATCACATCTTGCCGTACGCGTCCAGGATCGCCTTGCCCTCGGGGCCGGCTTTCTTGACCCAGTCGTCGGCCAGCACTTCGGCGACCTTCCTGAACTCGGCGGTCATTCGCGCCGACGGGGGCAGCACCTGCATGCCGTGCTTTTTCAGCTGATCGAGGTACCAGGCGGTTTTTTCCTCGGAGCTCTTCCAGCCGCGGGCCTCGGCGGCGGCGGCGGCCTGGAGCACCGCGTTCTGCGTGGCCTTGTCGAGCGCGTCGAAGGCCTTCTGGTTCACGATGACCGCGTTCTTCGGCAGCCAGGCCTGCGTGTCGTAGAAGTACTTGATGTGTTCGTAGGCCTTGCTGTCGTAGCCGGTGGAACCGGAGGTGATGAACGACTCGACCGCGCCGGTGGCCATGGCCTGCGACAGCTCGGCGGCCTGGATGGTGACCGGCTGCGCGCCGAACATCTCGGCGATCTTCGCGGTGGCCGCGTTGTACGAACGGAACTTCACGCCCTTCAGGTCGCTGGCCGCCTCGAGAGGCTTCTTCGAATACAGGCCCTGCGGCGGCCAGGCCACCGTGTAGAGCAGCTTCATGCCCTGCGAGGCGAGCAGCTTGTCGAGCGCCGGGCGCGCGGCGCGGTCGAGCTTGTGCGCGGCCTCGTAGCTGGTCGCCAGGAACGGCAGCACGTCGATGCCGTACAGCGGATTTTCGTTGGAGAAGTTCGACAGCAGCACTTCGCCGATCTGCGCCTGGTTGCCCTGCACCGCACGCTTGATCTCGGGCGCCTTGAAGAGCGAGGCGTTCGCGTGCACCGTGATCTCGAGCTTGCCGGCAGTCGCCTTCCTGACGTCGCTGGCGAACTGAACCAGGTTCTCGGTGTGGAAGTTGTTGGCCGGATAGGCGGCGGGCAGGTCCCACTTGACCTGGGCGGACGCGGCGCCCGCCGCGACGGCGAGCAGCAGGGGCAGGAATCGGCTGGGTTTCATCGGGTCTCCTGTGCGTTGGATGGACGAGCGACGTGGAACGCGCAACGCCGGGCGGAAGGCCGCACGGGCGCAGCATAACCGGGCTTGAAGCTTAGAAGCGATGAAGATAAATTGTCAACGTTTTATGAACGTTTCGGAGACGTCCATGGCTACCAAAGCCCGCGGCTCGCGATCCGGGGCGGCATCCGTGCCCGCGCCCGAGGCGCCGCTGCGCATCCTGTCCTCCGCGCACCTGGCCGAAGGCGACTGGGGCGAACTGTCCGAGTTCGAGTTCGGGCTGATCGTCGCCAACCACGCGTTCGCCCGCTGGGCGGTGCGCTGCATGGCAGCCGCCGGCATGCCCGACCTCACGATCACCGACGTGCTGGTGCTGCATCACGTGCATCATCGGGGCAAGAGCAAGAAGCTCGCCGACATCTGCTTCACGCTGAACTACGAGGACGCGCACGTGGTCGCCTACGCGCTGCGCAAGCTCACCGGCCTGGGGCTGGTGCGCGGCGAGAAGACCGGCAAGGAGGTGTTCCACTCGACCACGCCGGCCGGCGCCGCGCTCGTGGCGCGCTATCGCGCGGTGCGCGACCGCTGCCTGGTCGCCAGCGTCCCCGGCCGGCTCGACAGCCTGTCGGACGCGGCCGGCCGCGAGCGCGGCGAGGCGCGCGACGATCGCTCCGAGCTCGCCCACCTGGCGCGGATGCTGCGCACGCTGTCCGGCCTCTACGACCAGGCTGCGCGCGCCGCGGCCTCGCTCTGATCTTCGCCACCGGGGAGGCTTTCACGATGAGCGCCTGGCAATTCTGGGTCGACCGCGGCGGCACCTTCACCGACATCGTCGCGCGCCGTCCCGACGGCACGCTGGCCAGCGCCAAGCTGCTGTCGGAGAACCCCGAACGCTACGACGACGCCGCGGTCGAAGGCATCCGCAGGCTGCTCGGGCTGGCGCCGGGCGAGCCGATCACCGCCGCGCAGGTCGAGGTGGTGAAGATGGGCACCACGGTGGCCACCAACGCGCTGCTCGAGCGCAAGGGCGAACCGCTGGTGCTGGCGGTGACGCGCGGCTTTCGCGACGCGCTGCGCATCGCCTACCAGAACCGGCCGAAGCTCTTCGAGCGCCGCATCGTGCTGCCCGAGATGCTGCACCGTGAGGCGATCGAGATCGACGAGAGGATCGGCGCCGACGGCAGCGTCGTGCACCCGCTGGACGAACCGGGAGCGCGCGCCGCGCTGCAGCGCGCCTTCGACGCCGGGCTGCGCGCGATCGCGATCGTGCTGATGCACGGCTACCGCTATCCGGCGCACGAACGACGCGTTGCGGCAATCGCGCGCGAGATCGGCTTCACGCAGGTGTCGGTGTCGCACGAAGTCTCGCCGCTGGTGCGCTTCGTGGCTCGCGGCGACACCACGGTGGTCGACGCCTACCTGTCGCCGGTGCTGCGCCGTTACGTGGAGCGCGTTGCCGCGGCGATGCCGGGCGTGCGGCTGCAGTTCATGCAGTCCAACGGCGGCCTCACCGACGCCCACGCGTTCCAGGGCAAGGACTCGATCCTCTCGGGTCCGGCCGGCGGCATCGTCGGCATGGCGCGGGTGAGCGCGGCCGCCGGTTTCGACCGGGTGATCGGCTTCGACATGGGCGGCACCTCGACCGACGTCTCGCACTACGCGGGCGAGTTCGAGCGCGAGTTCGAGACGCTGGTGGCCGGCGTGCGGATGCGCGCGCCGATGATGAGCATCCACACGGTGGCCGCGGGCGGCGGCTCGATCCTGCATTTCGACGGCGCGCGGATGCGCGTGGGCCCCGATTCGGCCGGCGCCGATCCGGGGCCGGCCTGCTACCGGCGCGGCGGCCCGCTCACCGTCACCGACGCCAACGTGATGCTGGGCAAGCTGCAGCCGGCGTTCTTCCCGGCGGTGTTCGGACCCGGCGGCGACCAGCCACTCGACGTCGACGTGGTGCGCGAGCGCTTCGCGGCGCTGGCCGCGCGCATCGGCGAGCAGGCCGCGCGCGCGATGAGCCCCGAGGAAGTGGCCCAGGGTTTCGTCGATATCGCGGTGGCCAACATGGCCAATGCGATCAAGAAGATCTCGGTGCAGCGCGGCTACGACATCACCCGCTACACCCTCACCACCTTCGGCGGTGCCGGCGGGCAGCACGCCTGCGCAGTGGCCGACGCGCTCGCGATGCCGCGCGTGCTCGCGCATCCGCTGGCCGGCGTGCTGTCGGCCTACGGCATGGGCCTGGCCGAGCAGGTCGCGATGCGCGAATGCTCGATCGAGCGGCGTCTGGACGCCGAGGGCATCGCCGAGGCGCGACGCGCGCTCGCGCAACTCGACGCGCAGGCGCGCGCCGAACTCCTCGTGCAGGGCGAGAGCGCGCAGGCGCTGCGGGTGCGCCACCGGCTGCACCTGCGCTACGAGGGCACCGACACCGCGCTGCCGGTCGATGCGGCCGACGAGCCGGCGATGCGCGAGCGCTTCGAGGCCGCCTACCGGCAGCGCTTCGCGTTCCTGATGCCCGAGCGGCCGCTGGTGATCGAGTCGGCGGTCGTCGAGGCGCTCGGTGAGTCGGGGCACGGCGCGACGCTCGCGCCGCCGGCCCGGCGCGATGGACCGCTCGAACCGAAGGCGCGCGTGCGGGTGTTCGCGCAAGGCGGCTGGCACGACACGCCGCTCTACCTGCGCGAACGGATGATCGCCGGCGACATCGTCGACGGTCCGGCGGTCGTCGCGGAAGCCACCGCGACCACCGTCGTCGACCCCGGCTGGCGCGCGACGATGAGCGCGCGCGGCGACCTGGTGCTCGAGCGCCACCAGCCGCGGCCGCGCCGCGTGGCGGTGGGCACCGACGCCGACCCGGTGATGCTGGAGATCTTCAACAACCTGTTCATGTCGATCGCCGAGCAGATGGGCTATCGGCTGCAGAACACCGCCCACTCGGTCAACATCAAGGAGCGGCTCGACTTCTCCTGCGCGGTGTTCGACCGCGACGGCAACCTGGTGGCCAACGCGCCGCACATGCCGGTGCACCTGGGCTCGATGGGTGCGAGCGTGCGCGCGATCATCGACGCTCATACGGGGGAAGACGCACGCGAGCGCGGCGCCGCACCGCTCGAGCCTGGCGACGTCTACGTGCTCAACGACCCCTATGCCGGCGGCACGCACCTGCCCGACGTCACCGTCATCACGCCGGTTTTCGACGCGGCGGGCGCCGGGATCCTGTTCTACGTGGGCTCGCGCGGCCACCATGCCGACATCGGCGGCATCACGCCGGGTTCGATGCCGCCGGGCAGCGCACACATCGACGAGGAGGGTGTGCTGCTCACCGACTTCCCGCTGGTGCGCGCCGGCCGCCTGCGCGAAGCCGAGTTGCGCCAGGCGCTCGCGTCGGCAGCCCACCCGGCGCGCAATCCCGGGCAGAACCTGGCCGACCTGCGCGCGCAGGTCGCGGCCAACGAGAAGGGGCGCGAGGAACTGCTGAAGATGGTGCAGCACTTCGGGCTGGATGTCGTGCGCGCCTACATGGGCCACGTGCAGGACAACGCCGAGGCCTCGGTGCGAAGGGTGATCGGGGCGCTGAAGGACGGGGCCTTCGAGCTGCCGCTGGACAACGGCGCGGTGATTCGCGTGCGCATCACGGTCGACCACGCGCGCCGATCGGCCACGATCGACTTCGGCGGTACCTCGGCGCAGCAGCCGAACAACTTCAACGCGCCGCACGCGGTGACGATGGCGGCGGTGCTCTACGTGTTCCGCACGCTGGTCGACGACGAGATCCCGATGAACGCCGGCTGCCTGAAGCCGATCGAGGTGATCGTGCCCGAAGGCTCGATGCTCAATCCACGCTACCCCGCGGCGGTGGTGGCCGGCAACGTCGAGACCTCGCAGTGCATCACCAGCGCCCTGTACGGCGCGCTCGGCGTGATGGCCTCGGGCGCGCCGACGATGAGCAACTTCACCTTCGGCAACGCGCGCTACCAGTACTACGAGACGATCTCGGGCGGCTCCGGTGCGGGCGGCGTGTTCGACGACGAGGGTCGGCTCTGCGACGGCTTCGACGGCACCTCGCTGGTGCAGACCCACATGACCAATTCGCGGCTCACCGACCCCGAGATTCTCGAATCGCGCTTCCCGGTGCGCCTGGAGAGCTACGAGATCCGCGCGGGATCGGGCGGAGCGGGTCGCTGGCGCGGCGGCGACGGCGGCGTGCGGCGCATCCGCTTCCTCGAGCCGATGACTGCGTCGATCCTCGCCAACGGCCGCGTGCACCCGGCGTTCGGTGCTGCCGGCGGCCAGCCCGGTGCGCCCGGGGCCGACTACGTGGTGCGCGCCGACGGGCGCGTCGAGCGGCTGCGCCATGCCGATCGCGCCGAACTGGCCGCCGGCGACCTGTTCGTCGTCGAGACGCCCGGAGGCGGAGGGTTCGGGAGGCCCTGAGGACTTATAATCACGGGTTCTCCCAGCGCGTGCGGCCGCCGATCGCGCGGTGCGCGCCCCACCCACACCGCGACCGCCTCATGCCCGCGTACCTGATGCTTGCTGGACAGCCCGCGCTGTCCGAGTTCCGCCTTGGACGATTGCTCGAGCAGCTTCGTCGCATCGACGTGCGCGCTGTCGGCCTCGACGCGCGCTTCGTCTACGCGATCTGGAGCGACGCGCCGCTGTCGCTCGACGAGCAGGCGCGCATGGCCGCGCTGCTCGAAGTTCCGGCCGATGCACCGTCCCCCGCAGGGCAGCCCGTCTGGGTGGTGCCGCGGCTGGGCACGGTTTCGCCCTGGGCGAGCAAGGCCACCGACATCGTGCGCAATTGCGGCATCGCCGGCGTGCGACGCCTCGAGCGCGGTGTCGAATACCGGATCGAGGCGCGCAGCGGGCTGCTCGCGGGGCTGGTGGGCGCCACGCACTTCGAGCCCGCGGAGCTGTCGGCGCTCGCCGGCGCGCTTCACGACCGGATGACCGAGACCGTGCTGCTCGAGGCGCCGCAGCCCGAGGCGCTGTTCGCGTCGCTGCCGGGCAAGCCGATGCAGACCATCGCGATCGGCCGGGACGGCCGCGCGGCGCTCGAAGCCGCCGACCGCGAGCTCGGGCTGGCGCTCTCGGCCGACGAGATCGACTACCTGCTCGGAGCCTTCGTGCGCGCTGGCCGCGATCCAACCGACGTCGAACTGATGATGTTCGCGCAGGCCAATTCCGAGCACTGCCGCCACAAGATCTTCAACGCGAACTGGACGATCGACGGCGCACCGCGCGAGGAAACCCTGTTCGGAATGATCCGCAGCACGCATGCGGCGCATCCGGCGGGCACGGTGGTCGCGTATGCCGACAACGCGGCGATCCTGGAGGGCGGGCAGGCGCAGCGCTTCCATCCGGTGCCGTCGGCCAACGGCCTGTATCGCCCGGCCGGGCGGCTCACGCACGCACTGCTGAAGGTCGAGACGCACAACCATCCGACCGCGATCTCCCCGTTCCCCGGCGCCGCCACCGGCGCCGGCGGCGAGATCCGCGACGAGGGCGCTACCGGCCGTGGCGCACGGCCCCGATACGGCCTCACCGGCTTCACCGTGTCGAACCTGCGCATCGAGGGCTTCGAGCAGCCGTGGGAGAACGCGCGCGACGTGCTCATGCCCGCCGACCCGCAGGCCGGCGAGCCTGCGCCGTACGGGCTGCCGTCGCGCATCGCCACGCCGCTGCAGATCATGATCGAGGGTCCGATCGGCGGGGCGGCGTTCAACAACGAGTTCGGCCGCCCGAACCTGCTCGGCTATTTCCGCACCTACGAGCAGAACGTCGGCGGCACGGTTCGCGGCTATCACAAGCCGATCATGATCGCGGGCGGCGTGGGCAGCGTCGACGCCGGTCACGCGACGAAGCTCGACCTGCCGGCGGGCACGCTGCTGGTGCAGCTCGGCGGCCCGGGCATGCGCATCGGCGTGGGTGGCGGCGCCGCCTCCAGCATGGGCGCGGGCACCAACACGGCCGAGCTCGATTTCGACTCGGTCCAGCGCGGCAACCCCGAGATGCAGCGGCGCGCCCAGGAAGTGCTCGATCGCTGCTGGGCGATGCACGAAGACAATCCGGTGCTGTCGGTCCACGACGTCGGCGCGGGCGGGTTGTCGAACGCGTTTCCCGAACTGGTCCACGGAGCGGGCCGCTCGGGGCATTTCGACCTCGACAAGGTGCCGCTCGAAGCCTCCGGGCTGTCGCCGGCCGAGATCTGGTGCAACGAATCGCAGGAACGCTACGTGCTCGCGATCGCGCCCGGGTCGCTGGCCACCTTCGACGACCTGTGCCGCCGCGAGCGCTGTCCGTACGCGGTGGTGGGGCAGGTGAGCGACGACCGGCAGCTGGTGGTCGAGGCGAGCGCGGCCGACGGCGCACGGCTGCGTCCGGTAGACATGCCGATCGACGTGCTGCTGGGCAAGCCGCCGCGGATGCACCGCGAAGGGCTGCGCCGCGCGCGCGCGCTGCCGCCGGTGGCGGCGGCCGGCCTCGACCTCGCCGAGGTGGCCGTGCGCGTGCTGCGCCTGCCGGCAGTGGCGAGCAAGTCTTTCCTGGTCACGATCGGCGACCGCAGCGTCGGCGGCCTGAGCGCGCGCGACCAGATGGTCGGGCCGTGGCAGGTGCCGGTGGCCGACTGCGCGGTCGGCCTGGTCGACTACGAGGGCTATCGCGGCGACGCGCTGGCGATGGGCGAGCGCACGCCGCTGGCGGTGATCGACCCGCGCGCCGCCTCGCGGATGGCCGTGGCCGAGGCGGTCACCAACATCGCAGCGGCGCCGATCGAGTCGATTCGCCGTATCAAGCTGTCGGCCAACTGGATGGCCGCCTGCGGCGACCCCGCCGAGGATGCCGATCTGTTCGACGCGGTCGAGGCCTGCGCCGAACTGTGCCGGCAGCTCGGCATCTCGATTCCGGTGGGCAAGGATTCGCTGTCGATGCGCACCGTCTGGCAGGAGCGCGTGCGCGGCCAGATTGCCGAGACCACGCTCGACAAGCAGGTGCTCGCGCCGACCTCGCTGATCGTGACGGCGTTCGCTCCGGTGACCGACGCGCGGCGCGTGCTCACGCCGCAACTCGCGCGCGGCGTCGACTCGGTGCTGATCCTGGTCGACCTCGGCATGGGTCGCCGGCGGCTCGGCGGCTCGGCGCTCGCGCAGGTGACGCAGCAGGTCGGCAACGAGGCGCCCGATCTCGAGGAGCCCGAGGCGCTCGTGCGCTTCTTCGCGGTGATCCAGCGGCTGAACGCCGAGGGCAGGCTGCTCGCCTACCACGACCGATCCGACGGCGGACTGTTCGCTACCGTCTGCGAGATGGCCTTCGCCGGCCGCTGCGGCGTGGCAGTGAACCTCGACCTGCTCACGATCGACCCGAACGCCGAAGACTGGGGCGACTACAAGATCCGCCCCGAGCAGGTCTCGGTGCAGCGCGACGAACTCACGCTCGAAGCGCTGTTCAACGAGGAACTCGGCGCGGTGCTGCAGGTGCGCGCCGCCGACCGCGACGCGGTGCTCGGGGTGCTGCGCGAGTCAGGCCTGTCGAAGCACTCGCACGTGATCGGCAAGCCGCAGGCGAAGGAGGCGATCGAGTTCTATCGCGACGCGAAGCTCGTCTACGGCGCGCCGCGCGCCGCGCTCGAGCAGGCCTGGAGCGAAACCAGTTACCGGATCGCGGCGCTGCGCGACCATCCCGAATGCGCAGCGCAGGAATTCGAGCGCATCGCACGCACCGACGACCCCGGCCTGCACCTGAAACTCGGCTTCGATCCGTCCGAGGACATCGCCGCGCCGTACATCGGGCGCGGCGCGCGTCCGCGCGTGGCGATCCTGCGCGAGCAGGGCGTGAACAGCCAGACCGAGATGGCTGCCGCCTTCCATCGCGCCGGTTTCGACGCGTTCGACGTGCACATGACCGACCTGGTCGAGGGCCGCCACTCACTCGCCGGGTTCCGCGGCCTGGTGGCCTGCGGCGGCTTCTCGTATGGCGACGTGCTCGGGGCCGGAAGCGGCTGGGCGAAGTCGATCCTGTTCAACGCGGCGATGGCCGAGCAGTTCGCGCTGTTCTTCGGCCGCGCCGACACCTTCACGCTGGGCGTGTGCAACGGCTGCCAGATGATGTCGCAACTGAAGGCGATCATCCCCGGCGCGGCGCACTGGCCGCGCTTCCTGCGCAACCGCTCCGAGCAGTACGAGGCGCGGCTGTCGATGGTGGACGTGCTCGATTCGCCGTCGGTGCTGTTCGCCGGCATGACCGGCAGCCGCATGCCGATCGTGGTCGCGCATGGCGAAGGCCGCGCCGACTTCGACTCCGGCGAGCAGCAGCGCAACGCCGCCGCGGTGCTGCGTTTCGTCGACAACGACGGCTCGCCGGCGCTCGCCTATCCAGCGAACCCCAACGGCTCGACCGATGCGCTGGCTGGCTTCACCAGCGCCGACGGCCGCGCGACGATCCTGATGCCGCACCCGGAGCGGGTGTTCCGCTCGGTCCAGATGAGCTGGCGCGATCCGTCGCTCGGCGAAGATTCCCCGTGGATGCGCATGTTCCGCAACGCCCGCGCCTGGGTGGGCTGATCCGATGCTGTACACCGTCAACGTCACGATGCAGTTCGGGGCGAAGCCCCTGTTCGAGAACGTTTCCGTCAAGTTCGGCGAGGGCAACCGCTACGGCCTGATCGGGGCCAACGGCTCGGGCAAGTCCACCTTCATGAAGATCCTCGCCGGCGACCTCGAGCCCAGCTCGGGGCAGGTGATGCTCGACGCGAACGAGCGGCTCGGCACGCTGCGCCAGGACCAGTTCGCGTTCGAAGACCGGCGGGTGCTCGACGTGGTGATGATGGGCCACGCCGAAATGTGGCAGGCGATGAGCGAGCGCGACGCCATCTACGCCGACCCGCAGGCGAGCGAAGACGACTACATGCGTGCGGCCGAGCTCGAGGCGCGCTATGCCGAGTTCGGCGGCTACACCGCCGAGGCGCGCGCCGGCGAGCTGCTGCTCGGGCTGGGCATTCCGGCGGCGCAGCACGGCGGGCCGATGCGCGAGGTGGCGCCGGGCTGGAAGCTGCGCGTGCTGCTCGCGCAGGCGCTGTTCGCCGACCCCGACGTGCTGCTGCTCGACGAGCCGACCAACAACCTGGACATCGACACCATCCGCTGGCTGGAGAACGTGCTCAACGAGCGCGATTCGACGATGGTGATCATTTCGCACGACCGGCACTTCCTGAACTCGGTGTGCACGCACATGGCCGACCTCGACTACGGCGAACTGCGCGTCTACCCGGGCAACTACGACGACTACATGCTCGCCTCGGCGCAGGCGCGGCAACGCCAACTCGCCGCCAGCGAGCGTGCGAAGGAGCGCATCTCCGAGTTGCAGGAATTCGTCCAGCGCTTCGCGGCCAACAAGGCCAAGGCGCGCCAGGCCACTTCGCGCCAGAAGCTGATCGCCAGGATCCGCAGCGAGACGGGCGAAGTGAAGCCCTCGTCGCGCCAGAACCCCTACATCCGCTTCGAGCAGGCCCGGGCGATGCACCGGCTGGCGGTGGAAGTCGAGGGGCTCGAGTTCCGCTACGAAGGCGCGCAGCAACCGGTGTTCAGCGGTTTTTCGACGATCGTCGAGGCCGGCGACAAGGTGGCGATCGTCGGCGCCAACGGCGCGGGCAAGACGACGCTGCTGCGCTGCCTCGCAGGCGCGGCGCTCGGCGGCCTGACGCCCACGCGCGGCACGGTCCGGTGGTCGGAGAACGCCGACATCGGCTACATGGCACAGGACGTGCACCCCGACCTCGACAGCGACGACACGCTCACCGAGTGGATCGGCCGCTACACGAAGGCCGGCGACGACGACCAGACGGTGCGCAGCGTGCTCGGGCGCCTGCTGTTCTCGGGCGACGACGTGCGCAAGCCGGCGCGCGTGCTCTCGGGCGGCGAGAAGCACCGGATGAGCTTCGGCCGCCTGATGCTCGGCCGCCACAACGTGCTGATGCTCGACGAACCCACGAACCACCTCGACATGGAGTCGATCGAATCGCTGCAGCTGGCGCTGGAGAAGTTCGCCGGCACGCTGTTCCTCGTTTCGCACGACCGCCAGTTCGTCGACGCGGTGGCCACCCGGGTGATCGAGGTGCGCACGGGCGGCGTCATCGTCGACTATCGCGGCGACTACGAACGCTACCTGGCGAGCCAGGGGATCGAGTAGGACCGTCGCGGAGGGAGGGGGCTTGGCGCGGTTGCTGGTGATCGAGGACGATCCGGAGATCGGTGCCAACGTCTGCGACTTCCTGCGCGGGCGCGGCCACGACCCTGACTGGGCCCCGGACGGCTACGTCGGGCTGGCGCTCGCCGCAAGCCATGCCCCCGAGCTGGTGGTGCTCGACCTGAACCTGCCGCGGATGGACGGCCTCGCGTGGTGCCGGCGCTACCGGCAGGAGCTGCAGGGGCACGCGCCGGTCATCATGCTCACTGCGCGCGACGCGCTCGACGACCGGCTGGCCGGCTTCGAGGCGGGCGCCGACGACTACCTGGTCAAGCCTTTCGCGCTGGCCGAACTCGCGGTGCGCGTCGATGCGCTGCTGCGCCGTGCCCAGGGGCGGGCGCTCGGCGGCGTGCTGCGGCAGGGGCGGCTGGAGATCGACCGCGAGGCGCGCAGCGTGCGTGTCGACGGCACTTCCGTGCGGCTGCCTCCGAAGCCGTACCGGCTGCTCGAACTGCTCGCCGAGCGTGCCGAGAAGGTCTTCACGCACGAGGAACTCGAGCGCGCGATCTGGGGCGACGAGGTGTTCCGCTCGGAGGCACTGCGCACGCTGGTGGCCGCCACGAGGCGGCTGTTCGCGCAGGCCGGCTGCGGGCTCGATCCGATCGAGACGCTGCACGGCCACGGCTACCGGCTGCGCGCCCGATGAACGGGCAGGTGCCGCACAGCGCGCACCGGCCGTCGCTGCGCCGGCAGCTGGCCTGGAGCTTCGCCGCGCTCGCGCTGGCGGTCGCGATCGCGCAGGCCGCGCTGGTCTGGTTCACGGGCTACCACGCCGAGGAGGCGATGATCGACGAGATCACCGCCGAGCAGCTGCAGCTGAGCATCGCGCAATACCGTCTCGATCCGGCGCGGGCCCAGCCGAACACACCCGACATGCGGCTGTACGTCACGAACGACGGCGACCGCTCGGCGCTGCCGCCCTACCTGCGTGACCTGCCGCAGGTCTCCGGCAGCCACGAACTGCATCCCGACGTCGGCATCGAGTATCACGTCGCGGTGGCCCCCGACGGCGACCGCTGGTTCTACCTGGTCTACGACGTCGCCGACCACGAGCGCCGGCAACGAAACGTGATCGTCGTCCTGGCTGCTTCGGTGGCGATGATCGCCCTGGCCGTGCTCGCCAGCGGCAGCTGGCTCGCGACCCGCCTCACCGGCGACCTCGAACGCCTGTCGTTTGCGGTACGCGGCGACAGCACGACCGGCGCGAGCGGAAAGTTCGCCGAACTCGCCCGGCACGCCGAGTCCGCCGAACTGGCGCGGGCGCTCGACGACCAGCGGTGCCGGCTCGATGCCGCGCTGGCGCGCGAGCGCGCCTTCTCGGCGGCGGCCAGCCACGAACTGCGCACGCCGCTGATGCGCGCCGCCAGCACGCTCGACTTGCTGCGCACCACCGGGCTCGACGAGCGCCAGCGTGCGCGGGTCGACCAGCTCGGGGCGAGCCTCACCGAGATCACGATGCTCACCGCGGGCCTGCTTCGCGTGGCGCGCGGCGGCATGCAGGCGGCGGGCGCACCGCTCGACCTGAGGGCGCTGACGGACGAGGTCGTCGCACACCTCGAACCGGAAGCGCGTGCCCGATCGATCGCGGTCTCGACGAAGATCCCCCAGGGGACGAGCGGCGCCGCAGATCGCGACGCGCTGTGGATCGTGCTGGTGAACCTGCTGCGCAACGCGATTCGCCACAGCGGCGGCACCCGGGTGAGCGTCGACTGGAGCGACGGCGTGTTGACGGTCCTGGACGACGGCCAGGGCTTCGACGCCGCTCGCGATCCCGGTGCGCGGCGCCAGGGCACGAGTACCGGCGGCGGCGACGGCTTCGGGCTCGGGCTGAGCATCGTCGAGCGCATCTGCGAGGCCGCCGGCTGGCACCTGACCATCGACAGCGCGCCGGGCCGGGGCACCCGGGTCGCGCTCGCGATCGCACAGGCAGGCCATCCGGCCGATCGGCGACCGGCCTGAAGGCAGCCAGCCCGGCGCGGCGCATCCGCGGCGCACCCGGTCGGGCTCACGAATTCCTCACATCGACGACGCGTCTGTCTCACGGCAGGGCAGGCAAGCTGCGCGCCATGCCTGCCCGAGCTTCTCCCGCTGCGCGCGTTGCGCGCGTGCTGTCGCACCAGGCGACGAACACCGCACTCGCGCTGTTCGTCGTGCTGTGGTGCGTTTCGACCATCGTCCGCGTCGCACTGGCGGCGCTGCGATGGGACGAACTCGATCACGATGCCTCGGCGCTGCTCGGCGCCTTCGGCCACGGCGCGGCGATCGACGCCGCGACGGCCTTGTCGGCTTCACTGGTCGTGTTCGCCTTCGGCGCGCTCGCGCACTTCGCTCCGCGCGAACGCGCGCTGCGGCGGGCGCGGCGGGCGCTCTGGTTCGCGCTGGCCGCGGCCGCGGCCGGGTTCGTCGCGGTCGCCGAACTGCTGTTCTGGCACGAGTTCGGCACGCGCTTCAATTTCATCGCCGTCGATTACCTGATCTACACGCTCGAGGTGATCGGCAACATCCGCGAGTCCTACCCGGTGCCGGCGCTGCTCGGTGGCGTGGCGCTCTTCGGCGTCGCCGCCGCATGGCTGCGTGCCCGCGCCTGGCCGGTGCGCGGGCAAGCCGCGTGGCCGTGGCGGGCACGCCTTTCGGTGGCGCTGCTGGCGATCGCGGCCGCGGTCGGTGCCGGCCGCGCGGGCATGGCGCTGAACGACGGCGTGGAATCGGCGAGCGGCCTGCGTGCGAACGCGCGCAACCAGGAGCTGGCACGAAACGGGCCGGCGAGCTTCGTCGCCGCGCTGCGCGACAACGAACTGTCGTTCCGGCGCTTCTATGCCACGCTCGACGACACTCAGGCGCTGCGGTTGGCAGGCCCGTGGCCGCGCCCGCGGCCGGCGGCCGCGCCGGTGCGGGCAGGCTGGGCCCCGGTGAGCGGTCGAGGCCCGCGCCACGTCGTCATCGTGCAGGTCGAGAGCCTGAGCGCCGCGTTCCTCGGCGCGTTCGGAAACCCGAAGGGACTCACGCCGAACCTCGACCGGCTGGCGGGCGAGGGCGTGCTGTTCACCGACCTCTACGCCACCGGCACGCGCACCGTGCGCGGGCTCGAGGCGCTGTCGGCGGCGCTGCCGCCGCTGCCCGGGCAGTCGCTGGTGCATCGTCCGGGCAACGCCGGGCTGTTCACGCTGGGCGCGGCGCTGCGAAACTACGGCTTCGAGACCACTTTCCTGTACGGCGGCTACGGGTATTTCGACAACATGAACGCGTATTTCGCCGCCAACGGCTACCGGGTGCGCGATCGCCACGACATCCCGTCCGAGCGCATCGGTTTCGCCAACATCTGGGGCATCGCGGACGAGTATCTGTTCGACGACGCGCTCGAGCAGATGGATCGCGCCACCGCCACGGGTCACCGCCAGTTGCTGCACCTGATGACGACTTCGAACCATCGTCCGTACACCTATCCGGACGGTCGCATCGACATCCCCTCGAAGACCGGGCGCGACGGGGCGGTCAAGTACACCGACTGGGCGATCGGGCGCCTGATCGAGCAGGCCCGCTCGCACCCGTGGTTCGACGACACCCTGTTCGTGATCGTGGCCGACCACTGCGCATCGGTGGCGGGCAAGACCCGCCTGCCGCCGGCGCACTTCCGCATCCCGGCGATCTTCTACGCACCGAAGTACCTGCCGGCGGCGACCGTGTCCACGATGGCGAGCCAGATCGACCTGGCACCGACCATCATGGCCTGGCTGGGCCTGGACGACGAAGGGCGTTTCCTCGGCCAGAACCTGTTCGGCCCCGCGGTGCGCGAACGCGCCTGGATCGCCAACTACCAGGAGATCGGCCTGCTCACGCCGGGCGAGCAGGGCAGTCGCGACCTGGTGGTGCTGTCGCCGATGCGCCGCATCGCGCAGTTCCGTGTCGATCCCGACGGCGTCGAGCGACGCGTGCCGGTCGAGGCGGCGAAAGCCGCGCTCGCGATCGCCGGCTACCAGCGCGCCGACGACCTGATCCAGACGGGACGTTATCGGGCCGTGCCGGCCGAGGGTGTGCAGGCGTTGCGCACCGCGGGCGATGCCGCGGCGGGCAGCGCGGAAACGCCCGCGACTGCGCGCATCCATTGAGGCCGATGGGGTCGGGCGCACGAACCGCATCGCGGCTCCCCGATCGACGCCGGCCGGCGGCGGCCGTCTGGGCGCTGTCGCTGTGGCTGGCCGTGGCCGGCAACCTGCCGCTGTGGGCGAAAGTCGCCACGCTGGCCGGTTCGACCTCCCGGCAACTGGCGCTCTTCGGAGGATTGGGGCTGATGGTGGCGGGCGGCACGGCGGCGCTGCTGTCGCTTGCGGCCTGGCCGCGCGTGTTCCGACCGGTGGCCACCGCGCTGGCGCTGGTGAGCGCGCTGAACACCTATTTCATGCTGCAGTACGGCGTGGTGATCGACCGCGGCATGCTGGCGAACGTCGCGCAGACCGACCTGCGCGAAGTGCGCGACCTGCTTTCCTGGTCGCTGCTGCTCACCGTGCTCGTCGTGGCCGGTCCACCGGCGTGGTGGATCTGGAAGCGGCCGCTCGCCAGTCGCGGCTGGATGCCGCAGACCGGCCGCAATGCGCTCGGGGCCGTCGCCGGCCTTGCGTTGGTGACGCTGGCAGCGTTGTTCGCGTACCAGGACCTGGCCTCGCTGATGCGCAACCAGAAGTCGTTGCGCTACATGATCAATCCACTGAACACGGTCTACGCCGCCACGCGGCTGGCGACCGACCGGTTGCAGGACGAGGGACGCGAACTGCTGCCAACCGGCGAGGACGCGCGGCCGGGTGCGAGCTATGCCGGCCAGCGGCGCCCGCCGCTGCTGCTGGTCGTGGTGGGCGAAACCGCCCGCGCGCAGAACTTCGGACTCAACGGCTATCCGCGCGAGACCACGCCGGCGCTCGCGCGCTGGCAGGCGGCTCAGGGGCTGGTCAATTTCGGGCAGGTCGAGTCCTGCGGCACCAGCACGCAGGTGTCGCTGCCCTGCATGTTCTCGCCGCTCGCGCGCGAGCAGGGCGGCGATCGCAGCGCCGATCGCGAGAACCTGCTCGACGTGCTGCAGCGGGCCGGGCTGGCCGTGCTGTGGATCGACAACCAGGCCGGCTGCAAGGGGGTGTGCGCGCGCGTGCCGACCGTCAGCACGACCGCCCTGCGGATCCCGGGGCTGTGCGACGGCGGCGAGTGCTTCGACGAGGTCATGCTGCGCGACCTCGACCGGCGCATCGCCGCGCTGGACGTGCAACGACGCGCGCGCGGCGTGGTCGTGGTGATGCACCAGATGGGCAGCCACGGTCCGGCCTACTTCAAGCGTACGCCGCCCGGGCGCAAGCCGTTCCAGCCCGAGTGCGCGAGCAACACGCTGTCGGACTGCACGCCCGAGTCGCTGCGCAATGCGTACGACAACACGATCGCCTATACCGATCACTTCCTCGACCTGGCGCTGCAGTGGCTGAAGACGCGCGCCGACGCCGGCGCCTGGGATACCGGCCTGGTCTACGTGTCCGACCACGGCGAGTCGCTGGGCGAGAACGGGCTGTACCTGCACGGGGTGGCCCGGGCGCTCGCGCCACGCGAGCAGACGCAGGTGCCGATGGTGCTGTGGCTGTCCCCGGGCCTGCGGGAGCGCAGCGGGCTGGGCGGCGACTGCCTGGGCGCGCGCGCCGGCGAACCGGTCTCGCACGACCATCTCTTCCACACGGTGCTCGGCGTGATGGATATCGCCACCGACGTCTACGATCGATCGCTCGACGCGCTGGCGCCGTGCGCGGCGCGCTGGCTGGCGCAGCAGCCGCAGCGCCCGGCCTCGTGAGGCCCCCGGCTCAGGCCGACGGGATGAAGTCGGGATCGTCCTGGTGCCTGCGTTCGAAGCGCAGGAAATCGTAGTAGCCGCACTTGCTGCCGTTCGGGTACTGCCGGCACACGGCGGGGCGCGCCGCATAGACGGTGCAGCGGCGCGCGTCGGTGTCGAAGAAGCGGCAGATCGAACCGTAGATCTCGTCCTTGCGGTGCCGCAGGATCCGCTCGTCGCTGTCCTCGTCGCGGTAGCGCCGCGTGAAGCGCTTCTCCGCTTCGGCGGCCGACAGGCCGAAATGCCTTGCGAGCCGCGCGAGGTCGCTGTCCTTCACCTCGATGCGCGGATAGCTGCAGCAATAGCCGGGGCACTTCGAGCAGTCGTAGGTGATCTTCGCGGGCTTGGAGGCTGGCATCGGGGCGGTGGTGGCGATCGGCGGGAGCGCAAGTGTAGCGCGGGCCGGTGCAGGGCGGCGGCGCGTGCGGGTGCTGCCACCACGGTGTCGGCGCGATTCAGGTGGCGGCGCGCCGGCGCAGCATCCGCTTGACGAAGCGTGCGGGGTCGACCGCGCGCAGCAGGTCGGCTTCCAGCGGCATCGGATCGCCTTCGACGAGCGCGGGCAGCAACCCGGCAGCGAGCGCGGACCACAGCAGCCCGCGCGAGCCGAACGCGAAGGCACCATACAGACCGGCCGCGCGCGGCACCGGCAACCGGTCGTTGCGCAGCAAGGCCGGGGCATCGTGCAGCGCCGCCGGCTCGTCGGGAAGCTGGCCGATGACCGGCATCCGGTCGGCGCTGGCGAAGCGATGGCCCACCGGACCCGATCGCGCACCCTCGAGCCAGGACGCCGCATCGCCTGCGATCATCCGCGCGAGCCGGCGCAGGTTGGCGGCGTCGACTTCGCGCGAGGGCTCGAGCGATTCACCGTCGTCGTAGCTGGCGCCCGCGAGGATCCAGTCGCCCAGAGGCGCGGCGTAGGCGCTGCCGCTCAGCACGGTGCGCAGCGCCCCGATGCGCTCGCGCGCCACCAGCGTGCCTTGTCCGCGAATGCGCCGCATCGCGAGCGAGCCACTCGCCGCCAGCCTCACTGCGTCGCCCGCGTTGGCCAGGATCGCGATCGCGGCTTCACCCAGCACGCGGCCATCCGGGCCGCGGGCCAGCCATCCGCAGGGAGCCGGTTCGAGCGAGGCGACCGGGCTGCCGGTGCGCAGCACCACGCCCGGTGTGGCGAGCCAGCCGCTGGCCGGGAGGGTCGGGTCGAACGCATCGCAGCCCGGCAGCCACAGTCCGCCGCGCGGCAGCGGCAGGCCGGCCGCGTCCGAGGCCTCGGCCGGCGTCAGCTGCCGCGCGAAGGACTCGGGAAAGCCCAGGCGCTCGAGCATCGTCGCGCGACTCGCAGCCTCGCGCTCGTCGGCGTCCACCAGCAGCTTGCCGAGCGCTGCACGCACCGGCATCGCGGGATCGCTCAGGCGCCATTCGAGTGCCGCCCGGCTGAGCCGCGCGAGCGGATTGTCGTCGGGCGACAGGTGCAGGTGATCGGCGCACAGCGGCTGCGCCGAGCCCCCGCGAAGCGGCCCGCCGGCGGCTTCGAGCACGGTGACTTGCCAGCCGCGGCGCGCAAAGCCTGCGGCCGTGGCCGCGCCGGCCAGGCCCGCGCCGATCACCAGCGCGGTGCGCGCCGGCCACTGGGGCGGCGGCTCGGGCAGCCGCGCACCGCGCCAGCGCGGCGCATGCCGCGCACGCAATCGATGGCGCTTGCCCCCGTGGCCGGGCACGCGCTCGACCTCGAACCCCGCGCCGGCGAGCGCCTCGCGGACCGCGCCGGCGGCCGACCAGGTCGCCAGCGTCGCGCCCGGGCGTGCGAGCCGGCCCAGCGCCCGCAGCAGTGCCGGATCCCACATGCGCGGATTGCGCGCGGGCGCGAAGCCGTCGAGGAAGAAGGCGTCGGCGCCCAGCCGCAGCTTCGGCACGAGCGCCAACGCGTCGCCGAAGCACAGCGTGAGCGTGACCGCATCGGCTTCGAAGGCCACGCGGTGCATGCCCGGCAGCGCAGCGGGCCAACCGGCGAGCAATCGCTGCACATCGGCCGGCGGTGCACGCAGCACATCGAGCGCGCGGCGCAGGTCGTGCCGGCCCAGCGGATGGGCCTCCACCGAAAAGAAGTGCAGGCGGGCAGGCGGCCCGCTGCGTTCGCGCCAGGCCTGCAGGGTCGCGAGGAAGTTCACGCCCAGCCCGAAACCCAGTTCGAGCACGGTGAACGACGCGCCCGATGGGTCGCGGGCGAGTTCGTCCCAGCGCTGCGGCAACGCGCAGCCCTCGACGAAGACGGCGCGCGCCTCCTCCCACGCCCCGGCGCGGCTGCGGAACACGTCGCCGTAGAGCGTGCTCAGCGGCGTGCCCGATTCGTCGAAAACCAGCGGCGGATGGGGGGCGAAGGCGGGCATGGAGCAGTCGATGGCGTCGATGACAGCCGCGCCGCCACGGACGCAGCGGGGGGGCACGGGGATGTCCGGGTGAACAGGCTGTTAGGTTACAGTGCAGGCATCGCAGTCGAGGGCGAAACCGATGATCAGGGCTCACTGGCAGGATCGCATCGAAGTGGCGCTGGGCTTGTGGCTGGTCGCTTCGCCGTTCGTGCTCGGCATCACGCGCCAGCCGGCCGCGTGGTCGGCGATGCTGGCGGGGGTGGCCGTCGTCACGCTTGCGGTCGAGGCCTTCTACTATCCCGAGATCGTCGAGGAATGGGGCAACCTGGCCGTGGGCATCGGGCTGGCGGCCTCGCCCTGGCTGTTCGGCTACGACGGCGAGCGCCTCGCGATGATCAACGCGCTCGCCTGCGGCATCGCGATCGCCGCGCTGTCGTTCTGGACCGCCGAGGACATCCAGCGCGAGCAGCGTGACGCCCACTGAGGCGCAGCCGCGGCAGGCGCCGATGGGTAGTCTTGCGCGCCTGGCGCGCTGGTTCGACGACAACGTCCTGTCGCTCGGCCGCGACATGCGGCTGTCGTACCTGCCGCCGCTGATGGTCTACATGGCGGCGGGCATCTCCGGGCTCACCGCGATCGTCGGCACCTTCTTCGTCAAGGAATACCTCGGCCTGTCGGCCGAATTCCTCGCGGCGCTCGGCTTCTGGGCCGGGCTGCCGTGGGCGCTGAAGATGCCGCTGGGCCACCTGGTGGACCTGATGTGGCGCTACAAGGCCTGGCTGGTCTGGCTGGGCGCCTCGCTGATCGCCGCGAGCCTGCTGATCATGATCGGTCTGCTCGCCGATCCGCGCGCGATGGCCACGATGATGCGCGCCGAAGCCTGGTACGTGCTCTCCTCGCTGCTGGCGCCGATCGGCTACGTGACGCAGGACGTGGTTGCCGACGCGATGACGGTCGAGGCGGTACCACGCCACGACGAGGCCGGCGAGCCGATCGACGACGAGCGAAGGCGCTCGATGCACACCACGATGCAGACGCTCGGTCGCGTTGCGATCATCGGCGGTGGCGTGCTGGTGGCGCTGGCCAACGTGTTCCTGCTGCGAGGCGCGGGCACGCTGCCCGAGGCGCAGAAAGTCGCGGTCTACGTGCTGGTGCACCAGCTGGCGCTGCTGATTCCGGCGGTCTCGGTGGCGGGCGTGGTGTTCGCCGCCTGGCTGAGCCGGCGCATGCGCCGCAGGCTGCGCGCGCAAGGCCTGACCGAGGCCGAGATTGCCGCGCGGCTCGACGTGCATCCGCAGCGTCCGCCGGTGAACTGGTGGGTGCTCGGCGGCGGGCTCGCCTTCGCGGTGGTCTCGGTCACGGTCGGACTGAGCGACTTGCGCTGGAGCGAAGAGCTGATCTTCGGTGCATCGATGGCGATCGTCGTCGCGCTGATGTGGCGGCTGTTGCGCGAGCTCGCGCCGCAGGCGCGCGCCACGCTGCTGGGCACCGCTCTGGTGGTCTTCGTGTTCCGCGCCACCCCCACCGCCGGCGCGGGCCAGACCTGGTGGATGATCGACGACCTGGGCTTCGACCAGCAGTTCCTGTCGGTGCTCTCGGTGATCGGCAGCGCGCTCACGCTGGCGGGCCTGTTCGTCTTCAGGCGGTTCATGGCCGAGCGCTCGATCTACTACATCGTCGGCTTCCTCACGGTGATCGGCATGCTGCTGATGCTGCCGATCGTCGGCATGTACTACGGCCTGCACCAGTGGACCGCCGCGCACACCGCAGGCCTGGTCGATGCGCGTTTCATCGCGCTGGTGGATACCGCGATCGAGTCGCCACTGGGCCAGATCGCGATGGTGCCGATGCTCGCCTGGATCGCCAACTCTGCGCCCGAGAAGCTCAAGGCGACCTACTTCGCGGTGATGGCCTCGTTCACGAACCTGGCGCTGTCTGCGTCGCAGCTCGGCACCAAGTGGCTCAACCAGGTCTTCGTGGTCACGCGGCAGGTGAAGGATCCGGTGAGCGGCGCGATCTCGACGCCCGCCGACTACAGCCAGCTGGGCGAACTGATGCTCGTGGTGCTGCTGATCGCGCTCGTCGCGCCGCTGGGCACGATCATGCTGGTGCGGCTGGCCCGGTTGCGTAGCGCCTGAGCGGGCGGCAGGCACGGCGGCCGGAGGGTTCGCGCAGCCTGCGGCGCCTGCACCACCCCCGCGGATAGAATCGCACGATGATGCGAGCCCTTGCGCGACCGGTCGCACGCGCACCGGCCGTCATCGCCTTCCTGCTGTTCTCGATCGCCGCGCACCTCGTCGTGTTGCGCGGCGCGAGCGTATCGGGCTGGTTCGCGGCGCCGCCGAGCGAGCGCACGACGGTGACGGTCGACCTGATCGTGCCGGCGCCGGCCCCGGCTCCTCCGCCCGAGGCCGTCCCCGCCGCCGCACCGGTCCGGCCGAAACCGGCCTCGCGCCCGAGGCCTCGCCCGGCGCCGCGCGCGGCACCGGCACCGGCGGCACCTGCCGCATTGGCGCCCCAGGCGCTGCCGCCCGAAGCCTCGCTCGCCGACTCCGATCCGTTCGGCGCGATGCTCGACCTGGGGAAGGGCGACGCATCGCCGGCCGACGAGGCGGAATCGGCGGCGCAGGCGGGTTCCGGCGAGGCTCCCGGGTCGTCGACGGCCTCGTCGCAAGAGGCGGCGGCGCAAGCGCAGCCGCCCGCCGAGGCCGGCGCTTCGCTGCCCGAAACCGCGCCGGCCGCGTCGCCCGCCGAAGCGCCGATCGTGGTCACGCCGCAATCGGGCGAGGTGCGTTACCTGGTGCACTACGGCGATCCGCTGGAGGGCAACGTGGTGGCGACGCTCGAGCAGTCGTTCGAGATCGGCCCGCAGCATTACCGGCTGCACAGCGAAGGCAGGGCGAAGGGCCTGGTGTCGTGGTTCTATCGCGGTTCGCTGGTGCAGGACAGCGTCGGCACCGTGTCGGCGGCGGGCCTCGCTCCTTCGAGCTATCGAGAACGCCGCGGCGACCGCCCGCCGCGCTCGGCCACGATCGACGCCGCGCACGGCGAGGTGGTCTTCGGGTCGGGCCAACGCCGCGAAGCGCCCGCGGGCGTGCAGGACCGACTGTCGGTGACGGTGCAGCTGGCACTGATGCGACAGTCGCGGCCGGCGCAGTTCGAGCCGGGTGCGAGGATCCGGCTGCCGATGCTCGGCAGTTCGAGCGTAGAGCCGGTGGACTGGGTCGTGATCGGCGAGGAGACGGTGGACACCGACACCGGCGCGGTCCGCACGCTGCGCCTGAACCGCGCGAGCACGGGCGGCGACGACCCGGCGATCGACGTCTGGCTCGCGTTGGACCAGCGCATCGTGCCGGTGCGCATGCGCATCACCGAGCGTACCGGGCGCGCGCTCGACCAGGTCCTCGCGTCGCAGTAAGGGGGCGCGCGCGGCGGGCGGGCGCCGTGATGCGTGCCGCGGACGCGCGCGGCGAGTGCGCTATGCTGCACGCCATGACACGCGTATTCCACCGCACGCTCGGGCGCAGGTATCCGGTCGCCGTCTCGGGCAGCGGCGCAGTGCTTCGCGACGCCGACGGGAAGGCCTACATCGACGCATCGGGCGGCGCAGCCGTTTCCTGCCTCGGCCATGGCCATCCCGACGTGGTCGCCGCGATGCACGCGCAGATCGACCGGCTCTCGTACGCCCACACGAGCTTCTTCACGACCGAGGTCGCGGAGCAATTGGCCGACACGCTGGTGGCCGACGCGCCCGAGGGTATCGGACAGGTGTACTTCGTCTCCGGCGGCTCGGAGGCGGTCGAGGCGGCGCTGAAGATGGCACGCCAGTACTTCGTCGAGATCGGGCAGCCCGAGCGGCGGCACTTCATCGCGCGCCGCCAGAGTTATCACGGCAATACGCTGGGCGCGCTCGCGGTCGGTGGCAACGCCTGGCGCCGCGCGCAGTTCGCGCCGCTGCTGATCGACGTCCCGCACGTCGCCCCGTGCTACGAATACCGCGACCGCGGCGCCGACGAGACGCCGGAAGCTTACGGGCGGCGCCTGGTGGCCGAGCTGGCGGCCGAGATCGAGCGGCTCGGGCCGGGCAACGTGATCGCGTTCGTCGCCGAGACGGTGGGCGGCGCGACTTCCGGCGCGCTGACCCCGGTGCCCGGCTACCTGCGCGGCGTGCGCGAGCTGTGCGATCGCCACGGGATCCTGCTGATCCTCGACGAAGTGATGTGCGGCATGGGCCGCACCGGCACGCTGCACGCGTGCGAGCAGGAAGGGGTGTCGCCCGACCTGATGACGATCGCCAAGGGCCTGGGCGGCGGCTACCAGCCGATCGGGGCGGTGCTGGTGCAGCAGCGCATCGTCGATGCGTTCGCGCGCGGCACCGGCTTTTTCCAGCACGGCCACACCTACCTGGGCCACGCAGTGGCGTGCGCGGCCGCGCTGGCGGTGCAGCAGGTGATCCGCCGCGACCGGCTGCTCGACGCCTGCGTGCAGCGTGGCGAAGAGCTGCGCGAGGCCCTGGCCGGGCGATTCGGCGCGCATCCGCATGTCGGCGACATCCGCGGCCGGGGCCTGTTCCGGGCGATCGAGCTGGTGGCCGATCGCGCGACGAAGGCGCCGTTCGACCCGTCGCTGAAGCTGCATGCGCGCATCAAGCAGGAGGCGATGGCGCGCGGCCTGATGGTCTACCCGATGGGCGGCACGATCGACGGGCGGCTCGGCGATCACGTGCTGCTCGCCCCGCCGTTCATCGTCACGCCACGGGAAGTCGGGCAGATCGTCGATCGGCTGGGCGAGGCGGTCGACGCCTCGATCGCGGCGCTGGCGCCTGCGGCACGCTGACCCGCACCGGCGCGGTCTCGCCGCGCCGCCCGGGGCCGCCGCAGCCCGTCGGGGTGTTCCCGACTTGCCTCGCGCTGCCTAATCAGCATAATGGCGCCGTCTCAACGGCAGGAATCCAAGGAGTCGCACGAATGAGCAAGACCCTGAAGGCTGCGCGGCTCGCCGCGATCGTCGGCGCCGCACTGTCGGCCGCCGCGTTCACGACGCCGGTCGCGGCGCAGAGCAAGTTCATCACCATCGGCACCGGCGGCGTCACCGGCGTCTACTACGCAGCGGGCGGCGCGATCTGCCGGCTGGTCAACAAGGACCGCGCGAAGCACGGCATCCGCTGCTCGGTGGAGTCCACCGGCGGCTCCGTGTTCAACGTGAACACGATCAAGGCCGGCGAGCTCGACCTCGGCTTTGCCCAATCCGACGTGCAGTACAACGCGCTGAAGGGCGTCGGCCAGTTCAAGGACGCCGGCCCCTACGCCGACGAGCGCGCCGTCTTCTCGGTGCACCCCGAGCCGTTCACCGTGGTCGCGCGCAAGGAAGCCAACATCAAGACGTTCGCCGACTTCAAGGGCAAGCGCTTCAACGTCGGCAACCCCGGCTCGGGCACGCGCTCGTCGATGGAAGAGCTGCTGGCGGCCATGGGCTGGAAGCTCGGCGACTTCGGCCTGGCCGCCGAGCTGAAGGCCGACGAGCACGGCCCGGCGCTGTGCGACGGCAAGATCGACGGGTTCTTCTACGCGGTCGGCCATCCGTCGGCGAACATCCAGGACCCGACCACCTCGTGCGGCGCGAAGCTCGTCTCGCTCACCGGCCCGGCGATCGACAAGCTGCTCGCCGACAAGCCGTACTACGCGAAGGCCACGATCCCTGGCGGCCTGTATCCGAACAACCCGCAGCCGACCGAAACCTACGGCGTGCTCGCCACGGTGGTCGCCTCGGCGAAGACGCCGGCCGACACGGTCTACCAGGTGGTGAAGGCGGTGTTCGACAACTTCGACGAGTTCAAGAAGCTGCACCCGGCGCTGGCCAACCTGAAGCCGGAGAACATGGTGAAGGACGGCCTGTCGGCGCCGCTGCACGAAGGCGCGTTGCGCTACTACAAGGAAAAGGGCTGGGTGAAGTGAACGCCTGAGCCGATGGTTCGAAAAAGCGGGCCCGGGGCCCGCTTTTTCGTATCGGCGCGCGCAACGCGATCGATCGGGAGACCCGGATGAGCCAGAGCGTCAAACCCTCGGCCGAACTGCAGCAACTCGTCGCCGACGTCGACACCGGCGGGCGCGCCGCCGCCGGGTTCTCGGGCGCGGTCATCAGCTTCGTCGCGATCGCCTGGTCGCTGTGGCAGCTCTGGTACGCGTCGCCGCTGCCGTTCTCGCTCGGATTCGGCCTGCTCAACGACACCGAGGCGAGGGCGCTTCACGTTGCGCTGGCGCTGTTCCTCGCCTTCCTCGCGTATCCCGGCTCCCGCCGGCGCGGCGTGCGCTATCGCGTTCCGGTCACCGACTGGGTGATGGCCTTCGTGGCAGCCTTCGCCGGCGCCTACCTGCTGCTTTTCTACAACCAGCTCGCCACGCGCCCCGGCGTGCCTATCGTCCAGGACATCGTGGTCGCCACGGTCGGCATGGTGCTGCTGCTCGAAGCCACGCGCCGCGCGGTCGGCATGCCGATGACGATCCTCGCGCTGGTCTTCCTCGCGTACATCTTCCTCGGGCCCTGGCTGCCCGACGTCGTCTCGCACAAGGGCGCCTCGCTCGAGCGGATGATCTCGCACATGTGGCTCACCACCGAGGGCGTCTACGGCGTCGCGCTCGGCGTGTCGGTCGCGTTCATCTTCATCTACGTGCTGTTCGGTTCGCTGCTCGACCGCGCCGGCGCCGGCAACTACATGATGCAGGTGTCGTTCGCAGCGCTCGGGCACCTGCGCGGCGGCCCGGCGAAGGTCGCCGTCGTCTCTTCCGCGCTCAACGGCCTGATCTCCGGCTCGTCGGTGTCCAACGTCGTCTCCGGCGGGATCTTCACGATCCCGCTGATGAAGAAGGCGGGCTACGGCGGCATCAAGGCCGGCGCGATCGAGACCGCCTCGTCGGTCAACGGCCAGATCATGCCGCCGGTGATGGGCGCGGCCGCGTTCCTGATGGTCGAGTACGTCGGCCTTCCGTATTCGGACATCGTCAAGCACGCGTTCCTGCCGGCCACGATCTCGTACATCGCGCTCTTCTACATCGTTCACCTCGAAGCGCTGAAGCTGGGCATGAACCCGAGCGCGACGCGCCGCCCGCGCACGATGCGCGAGCGGCTGATCGGCTGGGGGCTGGGGCTGTCGGGCACGATTGCCGTCTGCGCGCTCGTCTACTGGATCGCGCTGGGCGCGCAGGCGCTGTTCGGCGCGAACGCGCCGTGGATCGCCGGCGCACTGATGCTCGCGACGCACGTCTGGCTGCTGCGCATCGCGGCCCGTTATCCCGACCTGCCGCAGGACATCGACATCGACAACCCGGTGCTGCCCGACACCTGGCCGACGGTGCGTGCCGGGCTGCATTTCCTGATCCCGATCGGCGTGCTGATCTGGTGCCTGATGATCGAGCAGATGTCGCCGGCGCTGAGCGCGTTCTGGGCGACCGTCACGCTGATCGCGCTGATGCTCACGCAGCGCCCGATCATCGCCTTCTTCCGCAGCCAGTCGACGCTGCCCGAGTGGCGTACCGGCGTGCGCGAAGTCGTGCAGGGCCTGAACGACGGCGCGCGCAACATGATCGCGATCGGCATCGCCACGGCGACCGCCGGCATCATCGTCGGCGGCATCACGCTCACCGGCCTGGGTTTCCGGATGACCGACTTCGTCGAGGTCGTCTCGCAGGGCAACGTGATCGTGATGCTGCTGTTCACCGCATTCGTCTGCCTGGTGCTCGGCCTGGGCGTGCCGACCACGGCGAACTACATCCTGGTCGCCTCGCTGATGGCGCCGGTGATCGTCGACCTCGGCGCGCAGAGCGGGCTGATCATCCCGCTGATCGCGGTGCACCTGTTCGTCTTCTACTACGGGATCATGGGCGACATCACGCCGCCGGTGGGGCTGGCGACCTTCGCCGCCGCGGCGATCTCGGGCGAGGATCCGATCAAGACCGGCATCCAGGGTTCGCTCTACGCGCTGCGCACCGTGGTGCTGCCGTTCGTCTTCGTGTTCAACCCGGCGCTGCTGCTGATCGACGTGCATGGATGGTTCGAGGTCGCGATCGTCGCTGTCGCGGCGATCGTCGCGTCGCTCACCTTCGCGGCGGCGACGATGGGGTGGTTCCGCGTGCGCTGCCGCTGGTGGGAGGTCGTGGCCCTGTTGCTGGCCACGTTCGCGCTGTTCCGCCCCGACTGGTTCATGGACCGCTATGCGCCGCCCTACGAGGAAGTGCCGGCCGCGCGCATTTTCGACGTGGCGCAGCGCCTGGGCGAGGGCGACCGCCTCGTGCTGCTCATCAGCGGCACCAACCTCGAGGGCGAGGACGTGCGCAAGACCGTCGGCGTGCAGCTGCGCGAGCCCGGCGACGGGCGCAAGCGCCTGCAGGAGGCGGGGCTCACGGTCACCGCGCTCGGCGACCAGGTGCAGATCGCCAACGTGCGCTTCGGCAGCCGCGCGAAGAAGAACGGCTTCGAGATCGGCTGGACCGTCGGCGGCGTGCTCGTGCCGACCGAGCGACCGTCGATGCACTGGGTCTACATTCCGGCCCTGCTGCTGGTGGCGCTGCTCTGGTGGGAGCAGGGTCGGCGGATGCCTCAGCGGCTGCCGATCCAGCCCGCGTAGGCGGCGAGGTCGACGTTGCCGCCGCTGACGATCACGCCCACGCGCCGCCCGCGCCATTGCGGCGCCGAGGCGAACGCGCCGGCGGCCGCCAGGCAGCCGGTGGGCTCGACGACCATCTTCATTCGTTCGGCGAAGAAGCGCATCGTCTCCACCAGCTGCCCGTCGTCCACGGTGAGGATGTCGCGCACCCGCTCGCGGATGATCGGAAAAGTCAGCTCGCCCAGATGCGTGGTCATCGCGCCGTCGGCGATCGTCATGGGCACCGCGATGGTCACGATGCGGCCCGCGCGCAGCGACTGTCGACCGTCGTCGCCCGCCTCGGGTTCCACACCGTAGACTGCGCAGTCTGGTGCCATCGCCTGCGCCGCGAGCGCGCAGCCCGCGAGCAGCCCGCCGCCGCCCAGGCAGACGAACAGCGCGTCGAGCGCGCCCGCCTCTTCGAACAATTCGAGCGCCGCGGTGCCCTGGCCGGCGATGACGTCGGCGTGGTCGTACGGAGGGATCAGCGTCGCGCCGCGTTCGCGGGCGATGCGGCGCGTGAGCGCCTCGCGATCCTCGGTGAAGCGGTCGTAGGCGACGATCTCGCCGCCGTAGTCGCGGGTGGCGGCGAGCTTGGCCGCCGGCGCGTCCGAGGGCATCACGATCGTCGCCGCCACGCCGAGTTCGCGCGCGGCCAGCGCGATCGCCTGCGCGTGGTTGCCCGACGAGAACGTGACCACGCCCGCGCGCTGCTGCGCCGGCGACAGCCTGGCGATCGCGTTGAACGCGCCGCGGAACTTGAACGCGCCCATCCGCTGGAAGTTCTCGCACTTGAAGAACAGCGACGCGCCGCTGCGCGCATCGGCGGTGGCCGAGCGCAGGACCGGCGTGCGGTGCGCATGGCCGCGCAGCCGCTCGGCAGCGGCCTGGACATCGACGAAACCGGGCAGGGGCATGGCGTGACGCGACGGGCGGCGACGGGTCCGCGGGACCGACAGCATACGTCGATCGTGCGGCGTCTGCGCCGCTTCGATGCGGTATCTTCGCGCCCATGCGATCTGGGCCACCTCCCGGCAGCGCCCGCGAAGTCTTCGGCGCGTTCCTGCGGCTCGGGCTGACCTCGTTCGGTGGCCCGATCGCCCACCTGGGCTATTTCCGGCACGAGTTCGTGCAGCGCCGCGGCTGGCTCGACGAGCACGCCTACGCCGAACTGGTCGCGCTATGCCAGTTCCTTCCCGGCCCGGCCAGCAGCCAGGTCGGCTTCGCGCTCGGCCTGCGTCGCGCCGGCTGGAGCGGGGCGCTCGCGGCCTGGCTCGGCTTCACGCTGCCCTCGGCGCTGCTGCTGGTGCTCTTCGCGCTCGGCCTCGCCCGGGCCGAGGCGAGCCCGATCCTCTCGTCGGTGATCCATGCGCTGAAGATCGTCGCGGTGGCGGTGGTGGCCCAGGCCGTCGCGGGGATGTGGAAGGCGCTGTGCCCCGACTGGCCGCGGCGCGCGCTCGCGCTGGCGACAGCCACGGTGGCACTCGGCTGGCCGGGCGCGGCCGGGCAACTGCTTGCACTCGGCGCATGCGCGCTCGCCGGATGGCGCCGCTCGGTGCCTCCGGCCGGTCTGGCGCTTCCCGAGCCGGCCGACGGCCAGGGCGCTTCGCGCGCATCGCGCATCGCGCTGGCGATGTTCTTCGTGCTGCTGGCCGCGTTGCCGCTGGCCGCGCGTGCGTCGGCCCAGCCGTGGCTGCAGCTGTTCGAAGCCTTCTATCGGGCCGGCGCGCTGGTCTTCGGCGGCGGGCACGTGGTGCTGCCGCTGCTTCAGGCGGGCGTGGTCGGCCCCGGCTGGGCGTCCGAGTCGGCGTTCCTCGCCGGCTACGGCGCGGCGCAGGCGGTGCCGGGGCCGCTGTTCACCTTCGCCGCGTACCTCGGTGCGGTGATCGGCGGCTCGGCGCAGGCCCCGTTCGGGCCGCACGGGGCCTGGCTCGGCGCGGCCGCCTGCCTGGTCGCGGTGTTCCTTCCGGGCCTGCTGCTGGTGGCGGGGGCCTTGCCGGCCTGGACGCGGTTGCGGCGGCGCGCGTCGCTGCGCGCCGCGCTCGCCGCGGTGAACGCCGGGGTGGTCGGCATCCTGCTGGCCGCGCTGATCGATCCGGTAGCCACCGGCGCAGTGCGATCGGTGCTCGATGCGCTCGTTGCAACTGCGCTGGCGCTGCTGCTGATGCGGCTGCGATGGCCGCCGATGGCGGTGGTGGCAACGGCGATCGTGCTGGGCGCGGCGCGCGCGCTGCTTGGCTAGGCCCTAAAGCAGCAGTCTCGCCAGGTTCGTGCACAACAACGCGACGGCTGCCAGAAACAGCGCGCCCAGTGCAACCTGCTGGTAGGTGCGCTCGCTCGCATGCCTGAACAGCCTTGCGCCGAGCACGCCTCCTCCAAAGAACACCGGGACGAGCCAGGCGGCACTGCTCGCGCCTTCGAAGGTCAGCAGGCCGAAGAGCATCATCGAGACGACTGCGGCCAGCTGTGCGACCCCCGACACGACGATCAGGTCTGCACGCTTGCGCCGGGCCGGGTCGTTCCCCGCGAGGATGTAAAGCACGAGCGGTGGCCCGCCGATCGAACCGAAGCCCGTCAGGAACCCCGACATCATGCCGGCTCCGGTCTCCCCACAGGCTCCGCGAGGCAACGGCAGGGCCGCCCCGCGCCACATGAGCCCTGCCATCGCGACGACCGCCGCGCTGATCGCGAGATTGCTCAGCAACGGGTCCAGCTCTCGCAACGCGAAATGTCCCGCGGGGATCGCGACCAGCGCCGACAGGCCCATCGTCACCAGCCGGTGCCGGGTCGTATGCGCCAGGCTGGACGGCACCAGCATCAGCGTCGCCAATGCCTCGAGCAGCGTGCCGATCGCAACGGCAGGGACGGGTCCCATGGCGAGCCCGAGTACCGGCACGAGCAGCAACGACGAGCCGAAGCCCGAGAAACCGCGGAGCAGTCCGGCCGCGAGGGTGACGACCAGGATTGCAGCGATCTGAACGCCGCCCAGGCCCGCGAACCCCGCCATGTCGTCAGGCAAGCCTGGCCGGAGTGTCGTCGCTCAGACGCGGATGCGCGCGGCCATCGCCTGCAGCGCCTCGAACGGCGGATCGCGGCGCGGCCAGCCGAGGGTGACCGCATCGCCCTGACGGCGCGGCAGCACGTGCAGGTGAAGGTGCGGCACCGTCTGCCAGCCTGCGACACGGTTGGCCTGCAGGATCGTCACGCCGTCGGCGGCAAATTCGCGCTCCACCGCGATCGCGATGCGGCGTGCCGCCCGCATCATCGCCGCCGCCGTCTCCTCGTCGGCGTCCATCAGCGTTTCGTACGGGCGGATCGACGCCACGATCACGTGGCCGTCGTTGACCTGGCCCGCGTCCATGAACGCGAACACGTGCTCGTCGGTGTAGACGCGCGCGCACGGCAGCTCGCCTGCGTGCAATCGCTCGAAGATGGTCGGCATGGTCGGACTCCTGGCGCGGCAATACCCGTACTGGAAGAATACCCGAGCGGCGAACTCTACAATTCCGGAATGACGCCTCCACCCCCGCCTCCCGCCCGCCTCTCCGTCCCGAAGGAAAAACTCAGGTTCGTGCTGTTCGAGGGGATCCACCCCTCGGCAGTCGAGACGCTTCGCGCCGACGGCTACACCAACGTCGAAACCTTCAAGCAGTCGCTGTCGGGCGAGGAGCTGATCCGCGCCATCGAGGGCGCGCATTTCGTCGGCATCCGCTCGCGCACACAGCTCACCGAAGAGGTGATCGCGCGAGCGCCCAAGCTGAACGCGATCGGCTGCTTCTGCATCGGCACCAACCAGGTCGACCTGCAGGCGGCGGCACGCCGCGGCATCCCGGTGTTCAACGCGCCGTTCTCGAACACGCGCAGTGTCGCCGAGCTGGTGCTGGGCGAAATCATCATGCTGATGCGCGGCATTCCGGCGAAGAATGCGAAGCTGCATCGCAACGGATGGGAGAAGAGCGCGGCCGGCTCGTTCGAGGTGCGCGGCAAGACGCTGGGCATCGTCGGCTACGGCCACATCGGCACGCAGACCGGCATTCTCGCCGAACAGCTCGGCATGTCGGTGCTGTTCCACGACATCGAGAAGAAGCTGCCGCTGGGCAACGCCCGGCAGGCCGCCTCGCTCGATGCGCTGCTCGCCGAATCCGACGTGGTCACGCTGCACGTGCCGGCGACGCCTGCCACGAAGAACATGATCACCGCCTCGCAGCTCGCGAAGATGAAGCGCGGCAGCCACCTGATCAACGCCTCGCGCGGCAACGTCGTCGACATCGACGCGCTGGCCGCCCTTCTTCACGACGGGCACCTGCGTGGTGCGGCCATCGACGTGTTCCCGGTCGAGCCCAAGGGCAACGAGGGCGTGTTCGAGTCGCCGCTCACGCGCTTCGACAACGTGATCCTCACGCCTCACATCGGCGGCTCGACCTCCGAGGCGCAGGCGAACATCGGCGGCGAGGTGGCCGCCAAGCTGCTGCGCTACAGCGACAACGGCTCCACCATGAGCGCGGTGAACTTCCCCGAGGTGTCGCTTCCCGAGCACACCGGCAAGTGCCGGCTGCTGCACATCCATCGCAACGTACCGGGTATCATCGCGCGCATCAACGAGCGCTTCTCGCGCGCCGGCATCAACATCGCCGCCCAGTACCTGCAGACCGACGCACTGCTGGGCTACGTGGTGATCGACGTCGACGCGTCGGCCAGCCAGGTCGCGCTCGACGAGATCAGCGCGATCGACGGCACGATCCGCTGTCGCATCCTCTACTGAACCGCAGACCCGCAAGGCGAGATGGACGAGTTGCAGTTGAAGCGACCGGGCAGGGCGGCCGCGCAGCCGGCCGTGCCCGCGTTCGCGCTTTGGCAATTGGGGTTCCGGCCGTTCTACCTGCTGGCCAGCGTCTTCGCGGTGCTCAGCGTCGGCCTGTGGACGCTGCAGTACTCGGGCTGGCTGGGTGGCGCCTACCTGAAGGGGCCGCTTTGGCACGGCCACGAGATGCTGTTCGGTTACACGGTGGCGGTGATTGCCGGCTTCCTGCTCACCGCGGTGCGCAACTGGACCGGACTGCCCACGCCTGCCGGCGCGCCGCTGGCCGCGCTGGCGATGCTCTGGGTCGCCGGACGCATTCTCGTGCTCACCCCGTGGAGCCTGGTCGCCGCGCTGGTCAATGCCGCGTTTCCGCTGGCAGTGGCCGTCGCGATCGCCAGGCCGATCGTGCGCTCGCGCAACCAGCGAAATTACTTCTTCATCGTGCTGCTCGCGCTGCTCGGCGTGATCACACTGGCCACCCACGCGGCGCTGAACGGGGTCATCGACCTGCAGCCGCGCTTCGCGCTGCAACTGGCGATCGACGTGGTCCTGTTCGTCATGGCGGTGATGGCCGGGCGCGTCGTGCCGATGTTCACCAACAACGGCGTGCCGGGCACCCACGCCACGCGCCGCCCGTGGGTCGAGCGACTGGCACTCGGCTCGATCATCGCGCTGTTTCTCGCCGACCACGTGCAGTCGATGCCGTGGATTGCCGCAGCGGTCGCGCTCGTCGCGGCGATCGTGCATGCAGTGCGGCTGGCGCTGTGGCAGGGCTGGCGCACGCTGGGCACGCCGCTGGTGTGGGTGCTGCACCTGGCCTACGCCTGGATCGTGGTGCACCTGCTGCTGCGGGCAATGGCCGCCGCCGGCTGGGTGGCCGAGCCGCTGGCGCTGCATGCGCTTACGGTCGGGGCGATCGGCGGCCTCACGATCGGCATGATCACCCGCACCGCGCGCGGGCACACCGCGCGCCCGCTGAAGGCCGACGGCTACGAGACCACGGCCTACCTGCTGGTGTTCGCCGCGGCGCTCGTGCGCGTGTTCGGGCCGATGCTGCTGCCCAGCCAGTACCTGGCCTGCGTGCAGGTGTCGGGCCTGCTCTGGGTCGCCGGCTTCGGGCTCTACGCGGTGCGCTACTGGCCGGTGCTCACGCGCCCGCGCCTGGACGGCAAGCCGGGTTAGTGCCGCCCAGGCGGGTGGCCGGCACCAGGCCCCGGCGGGGAGCCGGGCGCGGGTACCATCGGGGTTCCCGACCCCACCCGAACGGACCCATGCCCCCGCAACGCACCCGCATCGAACACGACCTGATCGGCGATCGCGCCGTTCCCGACGACGCCTATTACGGCGTGCATACGCTGCGCGCGCTCGAGAACTTCCCGATCAGCGACACGCCGATCTCGATCTATCCGGAACTGATCCGCGCGCTGGCCTGCATCAAGCAGGCAGCGGCAGTGGCGAACAACGAACTGGGCCTGCTCGACGGCGAGCGCACCCGCTTCATCGTGAGCGCCTGCGAGGAGGTGCGCCAGGGCAGGCTGCACGACCAGTTCGTCGTCGACGTGATCCAGGGCGGGGCCGGCACCTCGACGAACATGAACGCCAACGAGGTGATCTGCAACCGCGCGCTCGAACTGATGGGCCGCGCACGCGGCGACTACGCGGCGCTGCACCCGATCGACCACGTCAACATGAGCCAGAGCACCAACGACGTCTATCCGACGGCGCTCAAGCTCGCCTGCTGGTTCGGCATCGCGGGGCTGGTCGAGGCGATGGAAACGCTGCGGCGCGCGTTCGCCGACAAGGCGCTCGAATTCGCCGACGTGCTGAAGATGGGCCGCACCCAACTTCAGGACGCCGTGCCGATGACGCTCGGCCAGGAGTTCAGCACCTACGCGACGATGCTCGGCGAGGACCAGCATCGGCTGCGCGAGGCGGCCGACCTGATCCGCGAGATCAACCTCGGCGCCACCGCCATCGGCACCGGCATCACCGCGCATCCCGACTACGCGGCGCTCGTCTGTCGGCGCCTTTCGGAGATCTCGGGCGTGCAGCTGATCACCGCGCCCGACCTGATCGAGGCGACGCAGGACTGCGGCGGATTCGTGCAGCTGTCCGGCGTGCTCAAGCGCGTCGCGGTCAAGCTGTCGAAGACCTGCAGCGACCTGCGGCTGCTGTCGTCGGGTCCGCGCGCGGGGCTGAACGAGATCGACCTTCCCGCGATGCAGGCCGGCTCCTCGATCATGCCCGGCAAGGTGAACCCGGTCATCCCGGAAGTCGTCAACCAGATCGCCTACGAGGTGATCGGCAACGACGTCACGATCACCTACGCGGCGGAAGCCGGACAGCTGCAGCTCAACGCCTTCGAGCCGATCATCGCGCACAGCCTGTTCAAGAGCATCACGCACCTGCGCAACGGCTGCCTCACGCTGGCCGAGCGCTGCGTGCGCGGCATCACCGCGAACCGCGAGCGGCTGCGCGCGATGGTCGAGAACTCGATCGGGATCGTCACCGCGCTCAACCCTTACATCGGCTACGCCAACGCGAGCGCGGTGGCGGCCGAAGCGCACGCGACCGGCGGTTCGGTCTACCGCATCGTGCTCGAGCGCGGGCTGATGTCGCGCGAGGAACTCGACCGGGTCATGCGCCCCGAGGAACTGACGCGGCCTCAGCCGATCCGTCCCCTGGCGAAGTGAGGGCAGGGCGGCCGGCGGGCGCATCGCCTGCCGCCAGGTTCCCCGGCATCGATCCGATGCCTTGTGGAATCCGGATACGGAGTCTAGAATCTCCGTATCCGGAGAGCACCTTGAGCCTTTCCCAACCTTCCTATCCATCGAGCCGTTTCGCGCCCGACCCGGTCGTCGACCTCTCGTCGAAGGAGCAGCGCACGCGACTTTCGCGTTCGGCGCTGCTCGGCTTCTTCGCGCTGGCCGATCGCTGGAAGCTGCGCGACGAGGACGCGCGCGAGCTGCTCGGCGGCCTGTCGAGCAGCGCCTGGTACGAGTGGAAGAAGAAGCCCGATCGCCTGCTCGACGTCGATCGCATCACGCGCATCTCGTATCTCGTCGGCATCTACAAGGCGCTGCACATCCTGCACGGTGACGAACTCGCCGACGAGTGGGTCAGGTTGCCTAACCGAAACCCGATCTTCGGCGGGGCGACACCGCTCGCCTACATGATCGCCGGCGGGCTGCTCGCGATGCAGACGGTGCGCAAGCTGCTCGACGCGCGCCGGGGCGGCGTGTGAGCGCGCCGCTGCCGCGCACGACGCTGCTGCGCCAGTTCGATACGGTCAGGTTGATCCCGTCGCGCTTCGCGGCGGTCGAAGATTCGGTGCTGGCGGCGCTCGCGACCGACGATACGCACCTCGCCGACCTGTTCGAGCTGGATGCTGCGACCAACGAGCGGCTGCGCGCCGAGCGCGGACTCCTGCCGGGAATCGGCATCGACGAGCTGGTCTTCGGCGTGCCGAACTTCCGCATCGTCAACGCTGCCTTCACGCACGCCCGTCCCGAAGGTAGCCGGTTCAACGGCCCCGAACGGGGTGCGTGGTACTGCAGCTTCGAGATCGAGACCGCGCTGGCCGAGGTCGCGTTCCACAAGAGCGTGGAGTATGCCGAAATCGAGCGCTACGAGGACAGCGTGACCTACGAGGCGTTCCTGGCCGACTTCACGCACGAATTCCACGACCTGCGCGGCGACCCGCGCTTTGCGTCGTGCCTGGATCCGCGCAGCTACCGGGCGTCGCAGAAGCTCGCCGGACGGCTGATGCGCGCGGGCGCCATCGGCGTCGTCTATCCCGGCACGCGGCGCCCCGAGGGCACCAATCTGGCCTGCTTCCGGCCACCCGTTGTCGGCAACGTGCGCCGCGGCGAGGGGTGGCGGTTCACCTGGTCGGGTACGCCGCAACCGCGTATCGCGCGCCTGCGGCGGCGGCGTTGAGACACGCCTGGCCTGGCCCGCGGTGGGCCGGGCCCGTCGGGTCACTCACTTCAGCTGCGCGCCCTGCGAGTCGAAGACCTCGACCGTCACCGGAATGCCCGCCGCCACGCTCTGCGTGACGGTGCAGAACTGCTCGAACTGGCCGAGCACCCGATCGAGGTGTGCGAGCGAGGCACCCGGCACGCCGACCGTCAGCCGCGCGCGCAGCGCGAGCACGCGCAGCCGGTTCTCGGCATTGCGCCCGATCTCGGCAGTGACTTCGGCCGACAGCGGCTCGGGCGTCTGCTTGAACTTGCGCAGCGCGAACAGCAGCGAGCTCGAAAGGCAGTTGCCCACCGCCGATGCGAGCAGCTGGATCGGCGAGGGGCCCGCCCCCTGGCCCAGCGGCGGCGGCTCGTCGCCCACGACGGCCGGCACGCCGGCACCGTATTGAACCTCGAACTGGTAATCGTGGCGCTGCGCCAGGCGCACGGTCACGCTTTCGGCACTCATCGGCAGGATTCTCCCGGGTTGCGTTGAATTCGATCGATTCAGCCCTGCGCGCCCTTCGGCACGCTGCGATAGGGCTCGTAGAACGGCAGGAAGTCGTGCTCGGCCAGCGCCGCGTCGATCCACTCGCGCACCGCGACGCATTCGACGATCCGTCGCGCATAGCCCAGGCAGGCCGCGTCGAGCGGCACGCCGTAGGTGCGAAAGCGCAGCACCACCGGCGCGTAGAACGCGTCGGCGATGCCGAAGCCGCCGAACAGGAACGGCCCGCCCGAGACTGCGAGGCAGTCGGCCCACAGTTGCGTGACACGGGCGACGTCGGCGCGCAACGCCGGGTCTTCGGCTAGCGCGCGCTGGCCGATCTGCGGCAGGTTCGCCTCGACGTTGAAACCGAAGCGGCTGCGCAGCGCGGTGAAGCCCGAATGCATCTCGGCGGTGATCGAGCGGGCGCGCGCGCGCGAGGCCGGCTGAGCGGGCCACAGGTGCAGCGTCGGGTAGCGCTCGGCCAGGAATTCGGCGATCGCCAGCGTGTCCCAGATCGCGAGCGGGGTTTCGTCGACCACCGCCTGCAACACCGGCACCTTGCCGGCGGGGCTCACTGCGGCAAGCCGCCGCTTGAATTCGGAGTCGGGTGCAGACGAGTCGAAGCGGACCATCACCTCGTCGAAGTCGATGCCGGCCTGGCGCATCAGCACCCACGGCCGCATCGACCACGACGAGTAGTTCCGGTTCCCGATGTACAGCGTCAAGCCCTCGTTCATCGTCGCAGCTCCCCGTGCGCCGTCCATTATCATCGTGCCGACCCCGGCTCGGCGCGGCCCTTCGATCGTATCGCGGTGCGCGCCGTCACTGCCGATTATCCATGAGCAACGCGCGCCGCACGCCCCGCCATCGCAAGAAGATCGACCTCGCCCTGCAGGGGGGCGGCGCGCATGGCGCCTTCACCTGGGGCGTGCTCGATCGGCTGCTCGAAGACGATCGCCTCGAGATCAGCGCGGTCAGCGGCTCGAGCGCCGGCGCGATGAACGCGGTGGTCATGGCCGCGGGCCTGATGGCGGGCGGGCGCCGCCAGGCGCGCGAAGCGCTGCGCGCATTCTGGGCGAGCGTGGGCGCCTCCGCGCAACTCAATCCGCTCAATGGCGGCCTGTTCGGCACGCTGTTCGCCAGCGCGGCCCGATGGTCGCCGGTGGGCCAGTACCTCGATCTTGCCACCCGGGTGTTCTCGCCGTACCAGCTCAATCCGCTGAACCTCAATCCGTTGCGCCAGGTGATCGCCGATGCCGTCGATTTCGACGCGGTGCGGCGTTGCGACCGCATCGAACTGTTCGTCGGCGCCACGCATGTGCGCTCGGGCCGGCTGCGGGTGTTCCGCAACCCCGAGCTGAGCGTGGACGTGGTGCTCGCCTCGGCCTGCCTGCCGATGCTGTTCCAGGCCGTCGAAGTCGACGGCGAAGCCTACTGGGACGGCGGCTACATGGGAAATCCGACGCTGCTGCCACTGGTCGACGAGGCCACCGCCGCCGACGTGCTGCTGGTGCAGGTCAACCCGATCGAGCGCGCCGAGGTGCCGACGCGGGCACCCGACATCCTCGCGCGCATCGACGAGATCACGTTCAACGGCAGCCTGATCAAGGAGATGCGCTCGATCGCGCTGCTCAAGCGGTTGCTGCGCGACGAAGGCCGGCCGATCGAACGCTATCGCGAACCGATGTTCCAGCGGATTCACGACCTTCGGCTGCACCGGCTCGACGGCGGCGCCGAAATCGCGCGCCTCGGCGACAGCAGCAGGATGGCGGCCGATCCGGCTACGCTGGCGCGCCTTCACCGCCTGGGCGCGTCGGCCGCCCATGCCTGGCTCGCGCACAATTTCGCGCACATCGGCCGGCGCTCGACGCTCGACCTGGTGCGCGAATTCTCCAGCGAACCGTTGTTCGGAGCGGATCGACGCTGACTTTCGCGAGTGGAGGTCGAAATGGCCAGGACGGTGGTCGGAATCGGCAGCTGCTTTCACCATCGCGGCTACGGCACGTTCACCGTCGATGGCGAGACGATCCGCCTGCCTTCGCGGATGCCGTGAGCCCACGCTCCGGCGGGCGAGACATTTCCCACCTCGCCTCGACCGCGCCGGCAAGCGCGTAAGATCGCTGCTGGTTCCCCTCACGGATGCCCGACGGCTCCGAACGGATTCGATCGTGCCCTCGAACCGCCTCACCGACCGGCTTCACCGCCTTTCGCCCGATGTCCTGGGAAGGCTCGCGCGCGGCATCGAGAAGGAGAGCCTGCGCGCGCGCCCCGACGGAACGCTGGCCGACACGCCGCACCCGCGCGGCCTGGGCTCGGCGCTCACGCACCCGCACATCACCACCGACTTCAGCGAGTCGCAGCTCGAGCTGATCACCGGCGTGCACGCCGATGCGCGCTCGTGCCTGGCCGAGCTCACCGCGATCCACCAGGCCGTGCATCGGCAGATCGGCGACGAGATCCTGTGGGCGGCGAGCATGCCCTGCGGGCTGCCGCCCGACGATGCGATTCCGCTGGCGCGCTATGGCACCTCGAACGTCGGGCGCGCGAAGACGGTCTACCGCCAGGGCCTGTCGCATCGCTACGGCCGGCGGATGCAGACGATCTCGGGCATCCACTACAACTTCTCGGTGCCGCAGGCGGCCTGGCCGATTTTGCAGCAGGCCGATGGCGACACCGGATCGCAGCAGGACTACCGCACCGCCGCGTACTTCTCGCTGATCCGCAATTTCCGCCGCCGCTCGTGGCTGCTGCTCTACCTGTTCGGTGCGTCGCCGGCGACCTGCAGCACCTTCCTCGCCGGGCATCCGCACGGCCTGCAGAGCCTGGAGGGCGGCACCCTGCACCTGCCGTACGCGACGTCGCTGCGCATGGGGCCGCTGGGCTACCAGAGCGACGTGCAGTCGTCGCTCGCGGTGAGCTTCAATTGCCTGGAGAGTTACTCGAAGTCGCTGTCGCGCGCGCTCAGCGAACCGTATCCGGCCTACGAGCGCATCGGCATTCACGACGGCAACGGACTGTACCGGCAGCTGGCCGCGACGCTGCTGCAGATCGAGAACGAGTTCTACGGCACGATCCGGCCCAAGCGCACGATCCGCCCGGGCGAGCGACCGCTGCGCGCGCTGGCCGAACGAGGCGTCGAGTATGTCGAGGTGCGCTGCCTCGACCTCGACCCGTTCAGCCCGATCGGCATCGAGGCGCCGACGCTCGATTTCCTCGACGTGTTCCTGCTCTACTGCCTGCTCGACGTGAGTCCGCCCGATACGCCCGAGGAGATCGCCGCGATGTCGCGCAACCAGCACAAGGTCGCGCAGCACGGCCGCGAACCGGGCTTGCGGCTGCAGCGCGGCGACGCGGACATCGAGCTGGCGCTGTGGGGCAGGGAAGTGCTGCGCGACTGCGCGCCGATCGCAGACGCGCTCGATGCCGCCGCATCGGCCGGTGGGTCGGCGCACGCGGCCACCACCGGCGCGCCGGCGGCAGTTACCCGCCACCGCGACGCGCTCGCCGCGGCTGCGGCGCTTCTCGACGACCCGGCACTCACGCCGTCGGCGCACACCCTGCGCACGATGGCGCAGCGCTTCGACAACTCGTTTTCCCGCTTCGCGCTGGCGCAATCACAGCAGCACCACCACACGCTGCTCGCGCTGCCGTTCGATCGCGACGCACAGGTGCGCTTCGCGCGGATGGCCGAAGAGTCACTGGCCGAGCAGCGGCGCATCGAGGCCGCCGACGACATGCCGTTCGAGACCTATCGGCAGCGTTACCTCGCCGGCGAACTGCCACGGCCGGGGTAGGGATCCTGGGAGCGCGCGCGCCTTCGGCCGAGCGCCGCAAGCATCAGGCCGACGCCGGCGAGCAACAGGGTGCCCGGCTCGCTCACCGTAGTGGAGCCTCCGTCGTCGACGAACAGCACGTTGTCGAGGATCGCTCCGAAGTTGTCGCCGCCGTACCCTTCGAAGAACAGCCGGATAGTCTGGTTGGCTGCGAAGGTCACCGCGAGCCACTGCGTGCCGAACGCCGCGCCGGGCGCGATCGCCGCGAACGTGAAGCTCACGAGCGACGTGCCGGTGCCTGCATCGAGAAAGCCCATCGTAAGCCTGTCGTCGGCCCCGCCGCGCTGGTTGCCGGATATCAGCCCGCTCAGCGTATAGGTGACGCCCGCGGTCAGCGAATAAGTCGCCGTGCTGGTGATTCGGCCCGCATTGCTCGTCGATCCGTCCATGTCGAGACAGCCGCCGGTGCCGCCGGAGCAGCTGATGCCGTAGCCGCCGCTGCGGATGTAGTCGATCGTGCCGTCGGAGACCGTCCAGTTCGTCAGCGAATTGAAATTGAGGGTACTGCTCCCAGAATCGCTGTCGAAGCTGTCCTGGAACAAAGTGGCAGCCTGGCTTGCCGACGCCAGCGTGAGCGCGGTGCCAAACAGCGCGGCAGTGGCGGCTTTCCTGATGGACATGATGCCTTCCTCGCATGGGCGAACCATGCCCAGCCTGAAGCACGTTTCGTGCCTTTCCGAGGCGAATTCCGGAAATTCAAGAACTTGCCGAGCCGTGTGCGCCGCCGCCTGGAGGTCAGTGTCAAGATTTCCAACATTCCGGCATGGTCATGATCGATTGCCCCCTACTGCCTCCCAACTTGGCGACTGCATCGACCACCGACCGCAGCCGGCGCCAGTGCGAGCCGCCCCAGTAGACGCGTCCGCAGCCGTCGCACGCAGTGAACTCGGTCTGCTCGGCGGCGACGCGAGGCGGCAGTCGATCGGCGACCTCGGCGCGATTCGCAAGCCGTAGCGAGGTATTGCATTCGAGGCAGCGGGTGAACGGGTGGATACGCTCGCGCAGCCCGAAATGCGCGACGACCTCGCGCAATTGCCCGTCGGTGTCGAGCGCGCGCACGTAGCGTCCGCGTGCCACTCGCCGATGCTTCAGCAGTTCGCGATCGCGGCTCAGCACGATGCGCCCGTCGCCGTCGGCCAGGTCGGCGAGCCCGCGATCGGGCGCATCGCGCGCCAGTTCGGTGTCGAAGCCCAGCAGCCGCAGGCGCCGTGCGAGCCCGCCCAGATGTGCATCGGCGAGGAAGCGCGGCAGCGGCGCCTCCGCCGAAAGGGGCGGCGGCGCCGCTGGAAACACCTCGAGCGAATCGGCCTCGCGCAACAACTGCCCCGGCTCGGCGGGCTGGCCATCGACGAGGATCAGCCCGACCTCGGTGTGCGGCACGCCCAATGCCTCGATCGCGTGCTTCGCGGTGGCGCGCTCGGCGCAGGCGTGCTCGAACGTGTGACCGCGCAATGCGGGCGGCAGCAGGTCGTTCAGCTCGGCGTGGAAGCGGAAGCGCGGCATCGCCCGATGGCTGTGGCAAGCTGACGAAAATGCATCATCATGGACGATAACGCGGCGTCGGCTCCGGGGCCGAGCCCCTCGGAATGGCTCGCGTTCGCCTTCGTGCGCGATGCGCCGCGAATGCCCAACGGGCAATACCTGGGCATCGAGACCGCGCCGGTCGAACCCTGGCCGCACCAGCGGATCGTCGCGCGGCGCCTGGTCGACGGCTGGCCGTTGTCGTGGATGCTCTGCGACGAGGTCGGGCTGGGCAAGACGATCGAGGCCGGACTGGCCCTGCGCGCGTTGCGCCTGTCGGGGCTGCTCGGGCGCGCGCTGGTCGCTGTGCCGGCGAGCCTCGTGGGCCAGTGGCAGCGCGAGATGGCCGACAAGTTCCTGCTGCCTTTCGCCCGGGCCTGTGGCGGGGCGCAGTCGCGCCACGCGTGGCTGTTGCCACATGAGCATGAGCGCGCGTCGGCTTCGCTCTTCGAGCCCGATCTCGTCATCGTGTCCACCGGGCTGCTCACGCGCCGCGAGCGGCAGGCCGAACTGAGGGCCGCGACCGGCTGGGATCTGGTGTTGCTCGACGAAGCGCATTGCGCGCGCCGCTCGAACCCCACCGCGCGGGCCGAGCGACCGGCGCGCTGGACGCGCCTGTACAGGATCGCGCGCGATCTGCTGCGCCCCAGGGCGGGTGCCATGTGGTTCGCGACGGCCACGCCGATGCAGCTCGAACCGATCGAGGCGATCGACCTGGCCGGGTTGACCCGCCGGCTCGGTCCTTTCGCGCTCGAGCCGCAGGTGGCGCTCGCGTGGTACGCGCTGCTCGACACGCTGAGACAGGGGGGAAAACTCGCGCCGCTCGAATGGCGCTTCCTCGCCAGGGCAGCGCGCCATGCGCTGCGCTTCGACGCCGCTACCGCGGCCTTCGTCGAGCGCACGCTGCTGCGCGGCCGCGCGGGCGCGACGCTGCGGCGCTGGCTCCGGGGAGCAGGGCAGCCGGGGGCGGCGCCTCCGGCCAGTGTGCGTCGCGCGGTGCCGCGGCTGCTGTTCGCGCTCGCGCCCCTGTCGCGCGCGATGATGCGCCACGACCGTGGGCTGCTGCGCAAGTATCGGCAGGCGGGGAGGCTGCCGGCGGCGCTTCCACGGCGCCGGGTGCATCTTCCCGCGATCCGCCTGGCGTCCGACGAGCAGGCGGTCTACGACCTGTTCGCCCCGTATTGCCGGGCGCTGGCCGTGCAGGTCGGTTCGCATGGCCGCCAGCGCATCGCCGTCGGCTTCATGCTGAGCTTCTTCGGCCTGCGATTCGCATCCAGCTACAAGGCGATCCACGACACGCTGGCGCGCAGGCGCGAACGCGTGCTCGCGGCGCTGCAGAACCATCTGACCGGGGCCGCAGCCCGGGACGCCGGCCACGACGAGCGCGGCGCAGAAGCGCATGCGGAGCGCACGGACGGTGAGCAGGGCACGGACGAGGATGACGAGCACGTCACCGAGGAGCGGCTCCACGACGAGGGCGACGTGCCCGGCGACGAGGCGCTGGGCGCGGGCCTGCTCGATCGCAAGCCGGCCGACCTCCAATGGGAAGCCGATCAACTGGCTGCGCTGCTGGCGAAGCTCGCAACGCTGGCGCAGCGGCCGTCGTCGAAAGTCCGCGTGTTGCTGCAGACGGTGCGTGCGCGCCGCATGGCCAGCGGCCGGCTGCGTCCGATGGTGGTGTTCACGCGCTTCTACGACACGCTGTGCGACCTGCAGGGCTGGCTCGAGCGCGAGGCCGGGCCGCTGCGCCTCGGCGTGTTTTCCGGCCCGCGTTGCGCCTGGACCGACGCGGGCGGCGCCTGGCACGGGTCGAACCGCGAGGAGGTCAAGCGCCGCTTCGTGCGCGGCGACATCGACCTGCTGCTCTGTACCGACGCGGCCGCCGAGGGACTGAACCTGCAATCGGCCGACCTGCTGGTCAACTTCGACCTGCCGTGGAACCCGATGAAGCTCGAACAGCGCATCGGCCGCATCGACCGCATCGGCCAGCGTCACGCGACGGTCCATGTGATGAATCTCGCCTATCCGGGCACCGTCGAGGAGGAGATCCACGTGCGCCTGCAACGGCGCATCCGCGCTGCGGCGGCCACGGTGGGTGCACCGCCCTTCGTGGTGCTTCCGGTGCAGCCGGCCGATCTGCGTCGGCTGGCCACCGGCGAGCTGAGCACCGAGCAGCTCGAAGCGCTCGTGCGCGCGCGGCTGAAGAATGCGCACGAACGCACCGAATCGATGATTCCGGGCGCCGCGACGCTGCACGCGCTGTATCGCGAGATCGGCGACGAACTGGCTGCGCAGCCTCTGCCGATCACGCTCGACCAGGTGTTCTCGCTGCTCGCCGGCTCGGCCTGGCTGAAGTCGCTCGGCAGCGAGATCGTGCGCACCGCGCACGGCGCCGCGCTGCGGGTGAGCGGCGTGCCCGGGTTGCCGCCCTGCCTGCTCACCGTCTCGCGAACGCTGTTCGAACATGGGCTGGAAGGCCATGACGAACCGCTGCGCTTCGCAACCTGGGGCGAGCCAGCCTTCGACGCACTCGTCGAGCACACGCTTGCGCGCGGTGAGCCGCCGCCGGGGTTCGCGCGGGGCTGCGCGGCGATCGAGGGCACGAAGGCGAGCGTGGTCTCCTGGGCGCTGACCACCGAGGCGGGTCCGGTGACGATCGAATCGTTCGACCAGCTGGCTGCCGTCTTGCCTGCGGTTCGGCGATGCGGCGCCCGGAAGGCAAGCGTCATCGAGCGCGCCGCCGAACGCGCCGCCCAACGTGCAGCCGCGATCGCCGCGCTCGGGCAAGTCGAGCAGGCTTCGCGGCTTGCGGCCGCTGTGCACCACCGCACGCACCGGGCGCTCGCGCTGAAGCTGCTCGCCGCCGCGCCACGCGGCAGCCGGCTCGACGAACTCGAAGCGTATCTTCCCGATTGCACGCGCACGTTGCGCATTCCCAGGCTCGATCCCGCCCTGGTCGCCGCGGAGGCCGAATACGGGCTGCTCGAGACCGAGGGCGACGCGATCTACCTGCCCGCGTTCTACCAGCGCTGCCTGGTGGCGACGCTGCAGCGCGAACGGCTGGCGCTGCGCAGGGCACGCAAGGCGGCGGGCCAGGGCGCGATCGCGCTGGCCGAGCTGGCGCAACGGCTGGCCAGGACGCGCGGATAGGGCCGATACGCAGTCCACGGACGGGGAGGGTGACGATGCCGGTGCGCAATCTCGCGGTTGCCGCGGTCTTCGACGAGATCGCCGACCGCCTCGACATCCAGGGCGCGAACGCGTTTCGCATCCGCGCCTATCGCAATGCCTCGCGGATGCTGCAGGAGCTGAGCGGCGATATCGCGGCGATGGTCGAGCAGGGCCGCGACCTGACCGAACTGCGCGGCATCGGCGCCGATCTTGCAGGGAAGATCCGCGAAATTGCCGCAACCGGCAGCTGTGAGCTGCTCGAGCGCCTGCGCCGGGAAATGCCCCCGGCGGTCACCGAACTGCTGCAAATCCCGGGGCTCGGTCCGAAGCGGGTCGCGGTGCTCTGGCACGACCTGGACGTGCAGACGCCCGAGCAGGTGCTGCGCGCCGCGCGCGATGGCCGCATCCGCGCGCTGTCGGGCTTCGGCGAGAAGACCGAGCGGCGCATCGAGTCGGCAGTAGCCGCGCACCTGTCGAAACAGCGGCGCCTGCCGCTGGCGACCGCGGGGCATTACGCCGATGCGCTGGTCGAGCATCTGCGCGGCGCGCCCGGCGTGGATCGCGTGGTCGTCGCGGGGAGCTACCGGCGCATGCGCGAGACCGTGGGCGATCTCGACCTGCTGGTTACCGCGCGCCGCGGCAACGCGGCGATCGAGCACTTCACCGGCTACCGCGAGGTCGAGGAAGTCCTCTCGCGCGGCGGCACGCGCGCGAGCGTGCGTCTGCGCGGCGGGCTGCAGGTCGACCTGCGGCTGGTCGCGCCCGAGAGCTTCGGCGCGGCGCTGACCTATTTCACCGGATCGAAGGCGCACAACATCGCGCTGCGCAGGCGCGCGCAGGAGCGTGGCCTGAAGGTCAACGAATACGGCGTGTTCCGCGGCGACACACGCGTCGCGGGGCTGACGGAGGAGTCGGTCTACCGCGCGCTCGGGTTGCCCGTGATTCCGCCGGAGCTTCGCGAGGATCGCGGCGAGATCGACGCTGCGGCCGCTGGCCGCCTGCCGGAACTGGTGGCGCCCGAAGACCTGCGCGGCGACCTGCACGCGCACACGGCGGCCACCGACGGCCACAACACGATCGAGGAGATGGCCGCGGCCGCGCGCGCACTCGGCTTCGAGTACCTGGCGATCACCGAACACTCGCGCCGCCAGCGCATGGCGCACGGACTGGATGCCCAGCGGCTGCGCGCGCAAGGCGAGGAGATCGACCGGCTCAATCGGCAGGCGAAGGGCTTCCGGCTGCTGAAGGGCATCGAGGTCGACATCCTGGAGGACGGCAACCTCGACCTGCCCGACAGCGCGCTGGCCGGACTGGACATCGTCGTGGCCGCGGTGCACAGCCGCTTCGAATTGAGCCGCGCGCAGCAGACCGAGCGCATCCTGCGTGCGCTTGCGCATCCGCGGGTGAAGCTGCTCGCGCACCCGAGCGGCCGGCTGATCGGCCAGCGCGAACCCTACGACGTCGACATGACGCAGGTGATCCGCAAGGCGCGCGAGCACGGCGTGAGCCTCGAATCGAACGCACACCCCGAGCGGCTCGACCTGATCGACACCCATTGCCGGATGGCGAAGGACGAACGCGTGCCGGTCGCGATCACTTCGGATGCGCACGACGTCGCGCAATTCGCCAACCTGCGTTTCGGCATCGGCCAGGCCCGCCGCGGCTGGCTCGAACGCGACGACGTGCTCAATACGCGTCCGCTGCGCGAGTTGCTGAAGTTCCTCGGATGAGCGCGGCCGACCGGGCCGCGCGAGGTCGTTCGTAGTGTGAACAGGCCTCAGGCCAGTGGCAGCGAGGCCAGCGACGCCGCCGCCTGCGCCATACGGTCGCGGACCGCGTCGAGCACCTGCTCCGCGTCGACAGGGCCGGTGCATGTCCGGATGCGCGCTTCGGCGATCCCGGCCGCCTCGGCGAGCGCCTGCGCACCGAAGGTCGATGCGAGTCCCCTGAGCGTGTGCAGTTCACGCGCGGCTGCCGCGTGGTTGCCTTCGCGCAGCGCCCGATCGGCGCGCGCGACGATCTCGTCCTGCTCGCACGCGAAGCGCCGGCCGAGCCGCGCCAGCAGCGCGGCGTCGCCGCCGTGCGCGGCGAGCGCGCTGGCCAGGTCGATGTCGGGCGAGGGCGGCGACGTCGACGAGAGCGACGAGGGCGGCGTGGCCAATGAGGCCGGCTGTCCCGCGACATTGCCCGAAGTGGGCGACGGCCCGCTTGCAGCCCCGTGGCGACAATGCCGCAACAGCGTGCCCACGAGCGCCTCGATATCGATCGGCTTGCCCACGTGGTCGTCCATGCCGGCATCCAGACACGCTGCGCGATCGGCGGGCAACGCATTGGCGGTCATCGCGATGATCGGCAGCGTCGCGCCGCCCGAGCGCAGCCGGCGGGTCGCCTCGTAGCCGTCCATTTCGGGCATCTGCACGTCCATCAGGACGGCGTCGAACGGCGGCTTCGCTGCCCGCACGCAGGCGATTCCCTGGCGGCCATCGCTGGCGAGCTGGACGACGGCCCCCGCGCCGGCGAGCAGCTCCTGCGCGACCTGCTGGTTCAGCGGATTGTCTTCCACGACCAGGATGCGCAGGTCGGCCAGCGGCGCGCCTCCGGCCGGCTGCGCCGGCACCACGGCAGCCCGCTGCGCCTGCGCGCCGACCGCCGTGCCCGGCCGTGCCCTGGCCGCCTTTGCATACGCGTCGAGCAGCATCGAGGCGGTGAAAGGCCCGAGCAGCACTTCGTCGGCGTCGACGACCCCGGGCGCGACCGGCTCGGCCGGCACTTCCCGCGCGTGATTCGCCAGCAGCAGCACGATCGGCGCCTCGGCACCGCCGTGCAGTTCGCGCAACTTCTCGATGAGTTGCCGACCGTCCATGTCCGGCATCTTCAGGCCCAGGCAGACCAGGTCGAACGTCGTGCCGCCGGCCAGCACCGATCGCGTCTGCTCGATCGCCTCTGCGCCGCTCGCCGCGGCCTGCGCGCTCCATCCGAAGGCATTCGTCATCTCGACGAGGATCTCGCGCCCGGCGGCCGATGGGTGCGCAACCAGCGCGCGCAACGGACGCGGTTGCACCGCCAGCGCCGCGGCACGCAGCGCCTCGCCCTCGGTGTCCCGCGCATCGGGATCGCGAGCGAACTCGAGCGCGAAATGAAACAGGCTGCCTCGGCCAGGCGTGCTCTGGACGCCGATTTCGCCGCCCATCATGCGCGCCAGTCGCTGGCTGATCGCCAGGCCGAGCCCCGTTCCGCCATAGCGCCGTGCAGTCGAGCTCTCGGCCTGCATGAAACTGTCGAAGACCGCACCCAGCCGATCGGCCGCAATGCCGATCCCGGAGTCGAGCACCGAGAATTCGACGCTCGCCGAGTCGTTGTCCGCCTGGACCAGCCGCGCCGCGACGAGCACCTCGCCGCGCTCGGTGAACTTGACCGCATTGCCGGCGAGGTTCAGCAGCACCTGCTGCAGGCGCAGCGCGTCGCCGCGCAACACGCGCGGCACGGCCGGATCGATCTCGAAGATCACCTGCAGATCCTTGTTCCCCGGGGCGGCCGACAGCGTCGCGGCGAGGCTTCGCAGCAGGCTGTCGATCCGGAACGGTACGTTCTCCAGCACCATCCTGCCCGCCTCGATCTTCGAGAAGTCGAGCACGTCGTCGAGGATCGCGAGCAGCGATTGCGCGGCCCCCTGCGCCTTCTGGGCGTAGTCGGCCTGGCGCTCGGTGAGCCGGGTGCCCTGCAGCAACTGCAGCAGCCCGAGCACCGCGTTCATCGGCGTGCGGATCTCGTGGCTCATGTTCGCGACGAACTCGCTCTTGGCGCGGCTGGCCTCCTCGGCGACCTGGCGGAATCGGTCGGCCTCCGCGAGCGCCTCGCGCAGCGCGAGTTCCGTGCGCTTGAGCTCGGTGATGTCGGACACCAGCACGAAGAAGCCGCGCAGATGTCCATCCACCACGTCGGGAATGTAGTGCGCCCAGGTGTAGCCCACAGTGCCGTCGACCTTCGTGAGCGTGCGCTGGAAACGCTGCCGCTCGCCGCGCAACGCGCCGCGCACGTACGGTTCGTTGCGGCGGAACAGATCCTCGCCCATCAGATCCTGCATGCGGATGCCCTGCATCTGCTCGGGCGTCCTGCCGAACCATTCGAGATACGCGCTGTTGGCGAAGGCCGAACGCAGGTCCGCGGTCCAGTAGCCAACCATGCCCGGAATGGTGTCCACCAGCGCGCGCAGGAACCGCTCGCGCTCGGCCAGCGCGTCGGCCGAACGCGCGGCCTGTGCCTCGGCAAGGCGGCGCCGGCGCTGGAACGCATGCAGGCCCGCGATCGACACGCCCGCGAGCAGTGCGTAGAAGCCCCCGAACATGCGCGCCTCGGCTGCCCAGGCGCCATAGAGTGCCCCAAGGTCGCGACTGGCCGCGACCACCAGCGGCTTGTCCATCCGCAAGTCGGGCGGCTGGATCGTCTGCTGCGCCACCATCCGCCGCTCGCCGGTCGCGAACACGGTGCCGGTCAGCACGCTGGTTTCGCGCCCACTATCGAGATGGCGCTGGAACATCGAGCCGGGCCGTGCCAGGTTCCTGTCGGGAAGTTCCTCGCGCTTTGGATTCATGAGGAAAGGCGCGCCGTCGCCGTGCACCAGCGCGGTCCACATGTCGTCGGCGTAGCGCACGGATCCGAGCAGTCGCTCGAACTCGTCGGGGTCGAGGGTCGCACTCACCATGCCGGCGAACTCGCCTGCCGGGCCGGGGATCATCCGCACCAGGTTCATTGCCCAGATACCCAGGGCGGACATGAACGGCGCGCTCACGTAAAGCGTGTCCGGATCCGGGTGCGCGAGCGGAACCTGGAAGTAGGCGCGACCAGACAGATCGGTGCCGATCAGTTCGGGCCAGTTTGCCGCGACCACCGTGCCGCGTGCGTCGAGCACCATCATCGAGCGCACGCCGGTCATCGCGTCGGCAAATGCGCGCAGGCGCTGGCTCGCCAGGCGCATGCCGTCGGGCAGTGCCTGCCAGCTCGGCAGGTCGGCACGCACGCTCGCCAGTGCGCGATTCACCACATCGAGCTGACGTTCGACGCCGTCGCGGATGATCCGCGCCTGCACCGCCAGCCGGTCTCGTTCGCGCGCCTCGATCGCTGCACGCTCGCTGACCAGTGACCAGACGAGAAAGCCAGCCAGCACAAGCAGTGCGCCCCCGAGAAAGAGCCATTCCTTCGTGAACCGACCGAGCGGAGGCAGCAGCGTGCGCATCGCGGCATTCTGCCGGATGCCCGGGCGAAGACATGCCCGAAGTCGCAAAGGTTTGCGTCTCGAGACGCGCGCCCGCTACACGCCACATGTTTCGCCAAATCGAACCGGTATGCCTGCGGGGAGTGCGGCGCGCGACGGCGATCGCCGGAACTTTTCGCTCGCTCGTTCGTCTAATGAGGTACGACGGGCGCGATGCCTGTCCACCGACCCGGAGCGGGTCGGCCGTATCCATCATCTTGCGAAGGAGTTTCGAATGTCCAGGCTTGCACTCCCGTTTGCCGCGCTATTGCTCGCGGTGTCGTCGGCCCCCGCGCTGGCCGACGAAGTGCGTTTCGTCAACAACGAGATCGGCGAGCAGTTGGTCGTCTCGCCCGGCACGCTGACGCGCGAAGCAGTGATCGCCGAACTTCGGGACGCGCAGCGCCGCGGCGAAATCGCCGCGAGCTACGAATTCGCTCCGCCGACCCGGATGACGCCGTCGACGCTCACGCGCGAACAGGTGCGGCGCGAAGCCGCCACGATGAGCGACGCCGAGCGCAACGCGCGGCGAGTGCTGTACGCTCCGAACGCCTGACGCACGTCGGCCCGGCCTGCGCGTCGACACGGCGGCGCAGGCCGGAGAAGGGTGGATGCTTCGAATCGGTTCGTCACGACACGCCACTCCGGAGGTCATCGCACCGAGGCATCGTGCGACGCGGGTCGCGCTGGAAGGCGTTGCACTCTTCGAAGCGACCAAGGGCCTGGCGGCGCTGGCCGCGTTGCTCGGCTGGCTGAGCCTGGTGCACCACGATGTCCACCGACTGGCCCTGGAGTTGATCGGGCATTTCCAGCTCGATCCCACGACGCACTATCCGGCGCTGCTGCTTCGTTACGTCGACGAACTGAATGTCACGCCGCTGCGCACGACCGTCCTGCTCGGCTCGGCCTATATCGGGCTGCGCTGGATCGAGGCGTGCGGCTTGTGGCTCGACCGCGCATGGGGTCAATGGCTCGGCGCGCTCGGAGGGGCGATCTACGTGCCGTTCGAGCTGCGGCACTTCTGGCACGAACCGACCTGGCAAAGCGCCTTGGTAGTCGTCTGCAACACCGCGCTGGTAGGTTTTCTCGGGTGGCGACTGTGGAAGCGGCGCACCGAGCCCGCGCTCAGGGCGAGCTCTTGATGGCCCAACGCCAGCCATTCGCGCGCCTCAGGATCCCGGCGCGGCTTCGAACGGACTCAGCAGGTCAGGTCCGCTGCGCGCCTGCGCTCGACACGGCGACGATTCGCTGCCTGGCAATTCGCCAATTCCGCTGGGCGGTGCTTAAGGTCGAACGAGGCGCCCACACCGAGATCGACTGTTTAGGGCAGAGCGCTCGCAAATATATGCCATGTAATCAATGTGGTAGACCGCTTTTATCTTAATTCACACGAAGTAATTCCGCCGCCTTGCCGCTGAGCCAAGGCATTCGTCATTCGCGACGCAAATATTCATAAAGCACTACAGTTTGCAGATCTAAGACGCTGTTAGTACGAAAGAATTCTGGGTGCCACCTTTCACACCTGCGCAACCTGGTGTTTCCGGCGCCGGATCGATGGATGGTTCGCTACGCCGCGTTGAGGAGTTGATGGCGATCGACTTGATCAGGTCGGCAGGGTGGCACAACGAATCCGGTCAGGCAGCGCGACGGTGTCCCCGCAGCCTGGAGGCCCAATGACTTTACATAATACACATTATGCGCACTTGCAAACGAATTCATAGACAGGCCCGGAGCCCAAGGGTATTTCGGGCCTGTCGCGTTTGTGGAGCCCTCATGATCTACCCGAACCTCCGATACGGAGACCCCGCCGCCCTGCGGGCCTACGCGGCAGGAAAACCCCTGCGAACCATCGCGCGGCAGCTGCGCCGCCACCCGAGAACGGTTCACGACTGGATGACCGGCAAGCGGCGCACGCCGTGGTGGGTCCCCGAGCTGCTGATGCTGCGCGAAACAGATCTGTCGACCATAGCCCCGGTGCGAATCACCCAGCATCCGTGCAAGTCGAACGGCCGTCGCCGCGCGATGCGCGGCACACCCTGCAAAACAGAGCCGCATGGGGCTGCCGCGCCCGCGCATTTCCTGATCATCGACCCCCCCACAAGCCCCCCGACCTCTTGCGCGGGGGATTTGTGGGGGGATCGAAAGCTTGGCCGGGAAAAGAGCCCGGCTTTGTTCCCGCTACGACACACCAGCCCCTTTCTTCGCCCCAACGAACTCCACCAGCGCCCGCGCGTTGTTGAACGTCTCGTCCTTGGCGCCGTACAGAAAAGTGACCACCCGGTGCTTGCGCAGCAGATCGGCAAGTTCCGCAATCGCGGACGGCGCGGCTTCCAGTTCGGCAAAGTAGCTTGCCCGGAAGTCGTCCCACTGCGCCGGATCGTGATGAAAGCGCCGCCGCAACTCATTCGATGGCGAGACCGACTTCAGCCAGGCGTCGATCCGCGCCTGTTCGCGCGTGAGCCCGCGCGGCCACAAGCGGTCGACGAGCAGCCGGAATCCGTCGCTGTCGGCCGGCGCCTCGTAGACGCGTTTGATCCTGATCGTCGTCATGACCGCCTCCGCATTCTGCCGTGGACTCCCGAGTTCGACTTTACGCTCGGGCGGCGCAGCATCGGCCGTCACCCGCCGCGCGCGAACGGGTAAAGTCACCGCCATGGCGACGAGGATGGCGAGCATGACGCAAACAAAGCGCATCGGAATGGTCGGAGTCGGCCTGATGGGCCATGGCATCGCGTCCAGCCTGCTCCGGCACGGTCTTCCGCTCACCTTCCTCGATCATCCGGGCAATCGGCCCACCGCCGACCTTCTGTCAGCCGGCGCGCGCGCCGCCATGAGCGGCGCGGCGGTCGCGGCCGCATCCGACGTGGTGATTCTCTGTGTCACCGGCTCACCGGAAGTCGAGGACGCACTGTTTCGCGACGACGGCGTGCTCGCCGGGCTCCGTCAGGGCGCAGTGGTCATCGATTGCTCGACCGCGATGCCCTCCTCCACGGCGCGCATCGCCGCCGCTCTCGAGGCGGCAGGCGCGAGGTTCCTGGACGCGCCGATGACGCGCACCCCGAAGGAGGCGGCGCAGGGACGGCTGAACCTGATCGTAGGCGGCGATCCGGCGCTCTTTGCCGAATGCCGTCCGCTGCTTGCCTGCTTCGCGGAGAACATCGTCCATGCCGGGCCGGTCGGCTCTGGGCACGCGCTGAAGTTGCTGCACAACTACGTGTCGCTCGGCTTCGCCGCGGTGCTGGCCGAAGCGCTCGCCTGCGCGCGGCGAGCGGGCATCGACAGCGAGGTGCTGCTGCAGGTGCTGGCCAAGGGGGGCGGCGGCGGCGTGGTGCTCGAGCGGCTGCGCCCTTTCATCGAAACACGCGACGATTCGGGCTTTCGCTTCACGATCGCCAACGCGCAGAAGGACATGGGCTACTACGCCGGAATGGCCGGCGAACTGGGCGCGGTGCGCATCACGGCCGAAGCGGTGCGCGAAACCTACGCGCGCGCCGCCGAGGGGCACGCCCGATCGACCGTCCCCACACTGATCGACCTGCTCGCATCCTGAACGTTCAGCGGCGCTGCGCGGCGAGATGGCCGGCAATCAGCAGGGCAAGCCCGCCCACGCCGACGGCGGTGCGTAGCTCATGCCAGTGCCACCAACGGTCGCGCAGTGCGCCCCAGTCGGGCGGCGGCTGCGCCGACGGCCAGGTCATGACGACGGCATTGATCGGCTGGTTCGCCAGCCGCGTGAGCAACGCCACGATCACGAAGCAGCCGATGGCGCCGATCAGCAGCGCGAAAGCCCGGCGTTCACCGCGCGCCTGCACCGCCGAGACGAGCGTCAACGCGATGGTTGCGGCGCCCAGCGCGGGCAGGCTCGTGTTCAGCGCAGCGATCGCATGCTGCTGCTGTTCGACCCAGGCCGGACCCGAGAGGCCGACCGGATCGTATCCGAGCCAGATTCCGAAGGTCGTGCCGATGACCAGAGCCGCAAGCAGCAGGTTGGCGAAACCGAGAAACGACCGGTTCATATCCCCTCCCTCGGCGCGGCCGCCGGTCTGCGGCAGTCGGCTACTGCGGCGTCTGTCGCGGCGCGGCCGACAGGCCTTTCGGCGCCCGCCCATGAGCCCGGTGCGGCAAAGCGATCTTGCTAATCTTCGATCGGCCGACTGCTGACCCCGCGATGACCCTGCCCGATCTCCTCCATTCCGCCTCGCCACTGACGCTCGCCCTGCTGGCGAGCCTCGTCGGCGGCACGATCGCCACCACCGTCGGGGCGCTGCCGGCGCTCGTGGTCGGCCGGCTCTCCCCTCGCGCCAGCAACGCGATGCTCGCGTTCGCAGCGGGCGTGATGCTCGCTGCGACTGTCTTCTCGCTGCTGCTGCCGGGGTTCGCGCTGGCCCAGCCGATGTTCGGCGGCCGCAAGGCGGCCGCGCTGGCGGTGGTCGCGGCGCTGATCGCCGGCGGGCTGATGATGGCGGCGATCCACCGCTTCGTACCCCACGAACATTTCCAGAAGGGCCCCGAAGGCCCCGGCCCCGAGCGCATCGCGCGCGTCTGGTTGTTCGTCTTCGCGATCACGGTGCACAACTTCCCGGAGGGGCTTTCGATGGGCGTGGGCGCCGCCAGCGGCGACGCAGCGATCGGCCTCGGCGTCACCCTCGGGATCGGGCTGCAGAACCTGCCGGAAGGACTCGCCGTCGCGATGTCGCTCGCCGGCCTCGGCTACAGCCGCGGGCGGGCGGTGGGCGTGGCCGCGCTGACCGGCGCGGTCGAACTGGTGGGCGGGCTGGCCGGCGCCGGGCTGCTCGCAATCTCGCAGGCCATGTTGCCGCTGGCTCTCGCGTTCGCCGCCGGCACGATGCTGTTCGTGATCAGCGACGAGGTGATTCCCGAAACGCATCGCGCGGGCTTCGGCGACAGCGCCACCGCGGCGCTGTTCGTCGGATTCGCGCTGACCTTCTTCCTGGACGTGGCCATCGGCTGACGAGAGGCCGCCCCTGGGCGGCGCGGCGCTCAGTCGCGCGCGCCGGGCAGTCTCGGGGCGCCGCTTCGTTCGGCGCGCCGTCTTTCCTCTTCGATCATCTCGACGGTACGCGGCCGCTCCAGCGTGCCGTAGCGCCGCGCGTAGTCGGCGGCGCGCTCGCGCACCCATTGGGCCAGTTCCGGCTGGCCCTGACGTTGCAGGTAGCCGGCGGCGTCGATTCCGGCTTCGTTGCGCGCGGTCGGATCCGCGCCGGCCTGCACCAGCAGGCGCACGACTTCCGAATGCCCGTGGCGCGCGGCCATCATCAGCGGCGTGGTGCGATTGGGCGACTGGGCGTCGATGTAGGCGTTCTCGTCGAGCAGGTAGCGCACCAGCTCGGCATGGCCGTTGGTGGCGGCATAGTGCAGCGGCGTCCAGCCGCTCCGGTTGATCTCGGCGCCTTTGCGCACCAGCAGCCTGGCGACGTCCAGCTGCCCGTGCAGCGCGGCCAGCATCAGCGCGGTTTCGCCACGCCGGTTGGGAACGTCCACCCGCGTGCCGGCCAGTCCCGCCAGCAGCGTCACCGTTTTCCACGCCTTTTCGCGCGCGGCCGCGACGATCGCCGGCCCCAGCTCGGGATGCACCGCATTGGTGTCCACGCCCCGCAGCAGCAGTGTCTGCACGCGCGCGACGTCGTCGCGGGCGATCGCCTCCCAGAATTCGGGCGAAGCGCGCTGCGGTGCCTGCGACGCCGCAGCCACGGCTCCGGCCGGCAGCCCCGCCTGCAGCCCTGACAGCAGCAGCCCTGTTGCCAGGCGCAAAACGGCCCGCCTCGAATTCAAGTTACGCATGAGAAGATCTCTGCGAGTGCTTGAAAAGACGGAAGAAATTATCGGTGGTCGTTTCCGCGATCCGATCGATCGATTGCTGCCGGAGTTCGGCCAGGCAGGCCGCCACGAAGCGCACGAACGCCGGCTCGTTGGTCTTGCCGCGATGCGGCACCGGCGCCAGGTACGGCGCGTCGGTTTCGATCAGCAGGCGGTCGTCGGGCACCCGTGCCGCCACCTCGCGCAGCGTAGCTGCGTTCTTGAAGGTGACGATCCCCGAGAACGACAGGTAGAAACCGAGGTCGAGTGCGGCCCGGCCAGTGTCCCAGTCTTCGGTGAAGCAGTGCATCACGCCGCCGGCTTCGCCCGCGCCCTCTTCGCGCATCAGCCGCAGCGTGTCGGCCGCCGCCGCGCGCGTGTGGATGATCAGGGGCTTTCCGGCCTGGCGCGCGGCCCGGATGTGCACGCGGAAGCGCTCTCGTTGCCACTCGGTGTCGCCTTCCGCGCGGTAGTAGTCGAGGCCGGTCTCGCCGATCGCGACCACCCTCGGATGGGCGGCCAGCCGCACCAGCGTCGCGACGTCGGGTTCGCGCATGTCGTGGTGGTCGGGATGCACGCCCACCGAGGCGCTCAGGCGCGGGTCGCGCATCGCGAGTTCGAGCACGCGGTCGAATTCGTCCAGCGAGACGCACACGCACAGCGCGTGGCCGACTTCGTGCGCCGACATCTCGGCGAGCACCTGGTCGAGTCGGCCCGCAAGCTCCGGAAAATCGAGGTGACAGTGGGAATCGACGAGCATGGCCGCGTTGCCGGGGAGGACCCGGCATTGTATCGGCTGCTGCCCGCGAGCCCGGGGCTCAGATGGTGTGCGTCGGCCGGTTTGCCTTCAGCACGCCGCCCAGCAGGTTCTCGATCCGCGCACGCGCCTGCGCCCCGGCGTCGTCCTTGGCGAACTGAACGCCCAGTCCCTGCTGCCTGCCCGGCGTGCCGGTCGGGGTGATCCAGACGACCTTGCCGGTGACCGAGAGCTTGTTCGGGTCGTCCATCAGCGACAGGATCAGATACAGCTCGTCGCCCAGGTTGACCGAGCGGGTCGTGGGCACGAACAGGCCGCCGCCGTCGATGAACGGCATGTAGGCGGCATACAGCGCCGCCTTCTCGCGAATCGCGAGTTGCACCACGCCGGGCCGCGCCGAAGCATTGCGCGCCGGTGCGGCGGCCGGGGCTGCAGCCGCTGCCATGGGTGCGCCGACCCCGGGCATCGTCACCGGTTCGAGCGTGGCGGCCAGGCCCGTGCCGGTGTTCGGTCCGCCGAGTGTCGACTTGAAAAGCCCATCCATCGCTTGCCCCTGTTTCCCGCCCTGCCAGGCAGCAGCGCCGGGTTCCTACACCGCACGGGCCGTGAGCGCCGCACGAACGTCCAGCAAGGCATCCTCGACCATCAGCCGCGGATTCAGCGGATGATCGACCGCCCTGGCCGACCGGTCGAGACGGGCGGCGAGGCGGTCGAGCGCCGCCAGTCCGGCCCGCCGTGCCAGCGCCCCGAGGCGTTCGGCCCGATCGGGGAAGTAGCGCGGCGGCGCGCCCACGCATACCCTTTGCAGGTCGACGACCCAGGCCTGAAGCGTCGCCACCCAGATCGCGGGAGGCACGTCGGCCAGCGCATCGGCTGCCTGCACGACGCCAGTCTCGGGAAGGCCGGCCACCGTCTCCACGACGAGCCGATGGATGGCGGCCTGGGCGGGATCGGCGAAACGGCGCGCGCGCAGCGGCGCACCGCCGGCCGCAGCGAGCCAGGCCCGTGCCTGCGCGAGATCGACACCGACGTCGGCCGCGAGCCAGGCCGCAGCCTCGTCGGCGGGCGGCAGGGACAGGGCCAGCGTGCGACAGCGCGAACGGATCGTGGCCGGCAAGGCGTCCGGCCGGTCGGTGACCAGCACGAAGCGCGTGCCGCCGCTGGGTTCCTCGAGCGTCTTGAGCAGCGCGTTCGCGGCAGCCGCGTTCATCGCGTCCCCGGGGTCGATCAGCACGATGCGGGTCGCGCCGCGATGACCGCCGACCTCGGTGAAGCGCTCGAGCGCCCGCACCTGGTCGATGCGGATATCGCGCGATGGCTTGCTGCCGCTTCTGCCGCCGCTCTTGCTCCCGCTCGGGCCGCCGGCCTTGCCCGCCGGTTCCTCGCCCGCGCCCGCGCCTGCGTCGCTGTCGCCGCCCTCCTCGACCGACGCCGGCGCCAGCCTGCGAAAGTCGGGATGGTTGCCCTGGGCAAACCAGCCACAGGCGCTGCAGCGCCCGCAGGCGGCACCGTCGGGCAGCGGCGACTCGCATAGCAGCGATCGCGCCAGCTCGTCGGCGAACGCGGATTTTCCGATGCCGGCCGGACCGTGGATCAACAGCGCGTGGTGCAGCGTGGTGCGCTGCGCAAGCAGTTGTTGCCAGGCCGGCACCAGCCACTTATAAATCATGTATTACAAAGCTCTACGATGTCTTCTTCGAGTATTACACGAATTTCAGGAACGGCCCTTTCGCCATCCAGCACGACGAAGCGCTCGGGGTCGGCCTGCGCCCGTTCGCGGTAGCCGCGGCGCACCCGCTCGAAGAAAGCCACGTCTTCGCACTCGAAGCGATCGGGCGCCCGTACCGATGCGCGCCGCTGCGCGGCCAGTTCGGGCGCCAGGTCGAACAGATAGCTGCGGTCGGGTTGCAGGTCGTCGTGCACCCAGGCTTCGAGCCAGGCGATCCGCTCGGCCGGAGCGCCGCGTCCGCTTCCCTGATAGGCCCAGGTGGAGTCGGTGAAGCGATCGCAGACGACCCACTGCCCGGCCGCCAGCGCCGGGCGGATCAGCCGTTCCAGGTGATCGCTGCGCGCGGCGAACATCAGCAGCAGTTCGGCCTGCATCCCCATCTTCCGGCGCAGCAGCAGTTCGCGCAGCGTCTCGGCGAGCTCCGAGCCGCCGGGCTCGCGAGTCAGCACCACGTCGATGCCGCGCGCGCGCAGCCGCTCGACGTACCAGTCGACGTGGGTGCTCTTGCCGGCCCCGTCGATGCCCTCGAAGGTGACGAAGCGTCCGGTCATCGGCCGTTGCGCTGGTAGCGCGACACCGCACGGTTGTGGCTGGACAGGTCCTCGGAGAATTCGCTGGTGCCGTCGCCACGCGCGACGAAGTACAGCGAGCCCACGTTCGCCGGCTCGAGTGCCGCGTCGATCGAGGCCTTGCCCGGCAGCGCGATCGGCGTCGGCGGCAGGCCCGCGCGCGTGTAGGTGTTGTAGGGGCCGTCGGCCTGCAGGTCGCGCTTGCGCAGGTTGCCGTCGAAGCGATCGCCCATCCCGTAGATCGTCGTCGGATCGCTCTGCAGCATCATGCCGCGGCGCAGCCGGTTCACGAACACCGCCGCGACCTTTTCGCGATCGGCCGCATGGCCCGTCTCCTTCTCCACGATCGAGGCCATCACCAGCGCCTCGTACGGAGTGCCGTACGGCAGCGACGGATCGCGCGCCTCCCAGGCGGCGCGCAGGGCCTGCTGCTGCTTGCGGTAGGCCTGCCGGTAGATCTCGATGTCGCTCGCGCCGGGCGAAAAGGTATAGGTGTCGGGGAAGAACAGCCCTTCCGCGCGGCGTTCGTCGGCGCCGATCAGCCCGAGCAACGCCGTCTCGGCCAGCCCTCGCGTGTCGTGGACGAGGTCGGGATGCGCGTCGATCGCATCGCGCATCTGGCGGAAGGTCCAGCCTTCGATGAAACGGATCTCGGTGAGCAGCACGTCGCCACGCACCAGCTTGTCGAGCAGCGCATCCACCGTCAGCGGCGCGGCGAAACCATAGGTGCCGGCCTTCAGTCGCCCGTCGTAGCGGCGCAGCTTGTACCAGAGCCACAGGCGCGTCGTCGAGATGTCGACCCCTTGCGCGCGCAGGCCGGCCGCGACGGTGCGCACGCTGGCGCCCTTGGGCACCACGTAGCGCACCGGCGACGCGGCGAAACCCAGCGGCTGGACCGTGAAGGCATACCAGCCCCAGGCACAGGCGCCCGCCGCCAGCACCAGCAGCAGGATCAGCAGGCGTACGAATCGGCCTTGCGGCACAGCGGTCATGGCCTCGTCGGGCGAAGGGGGGTGCCTATAATAATCCCGACCCCTACCGGATCTGCCATGCTCGCCGCTACCCCTGCCATCGCCGACGACAGCGCCGCCCGATCCGCCGTCGAAACCTCCGGCGCACGCTTCGACACCGACGCCTACGGCCCGCAGGCGGCACGCGACGCCGCCGCGGCGGGCTTCGAACAACTGTTGTCGGGCGCTGTCGCGCTGCTGCCCGACCACGGCCTGGTCTCGCTCACCGGCGACGATCGGGTGCGCTTCCTTCACTCGATGACCACCAACGACGTCGAGCGCCAGCCGGCCTCCCAGGCGCGCTGGCACGGCCTGTGCACGCCCAAGGGCCGGTTGCTCGCCACCATGCTCGCCTGGCGCGATCCGGCCGCCATCTGGCTGCTGCTGCCGCGGCCGCAGGCCGAAGCGGTGCGCAAGCGGCTGTCGATGTACGTTCTGCGCGCGAAAGTGAAGGTCGAAGACCGCTCCGATGCGCATGCGGTGCTCGGGCTGTGCGGCGAGCGTGCCGGCGAGGCGCTGGCGGCGCTCGGCCTGCCGGTGCCGGCGGCCTTCGAAGTCGCGCAGGCGGCACTCGGCACCGACCCGGAGGCGCAGGCCACGGTGGTCGGGCTCGCGCCGATCGGAAGCAGCCAGGCCGGCGACACGGCGTCGCTGCGACGCTGGCTGCTCGTGGTGCCGGCCGCTGCCCTGGCGGCGCTGTGGGCGCGCCTGGCAGGCTCGCTGCACGCGGTGGGCAGTGCGGCCTGGCGCTGGACCGAGGTGCGCAGCGGCGTGGCCCGCATCGTGCCGGCCACGGTCGAGCGCTTCGTGCCGCAGATGATCAACTTCGACACGATCGGCGGCGTGAGCTTCGACAAGGGGTGCTACCCCGGCCAGGAAATCGTCGCCCGCAGTCACTATCTCGGCAAGGTGAAGCGCCGCGTCTTTCTCGCTCACCTCGATGGCGCAGAGCCGGCACCGGGCACCGAGATCTTCGCCGACGCGGCCGATGCGGTCGGCGTGGTCGCGCTCGCAGCCCCTGCTCCCGGCGGCGGCACCGACCTGCTGTTCGAGGCGCAGGCTGCGGCAATCGCGCAAGGCGGCGCACCGCTGCGCATCGGCGATCGCCCGTTGCGCGTCGAGCCGCTGCCCTACGCGCTGCCGGCGGACGGCTGAAGGGGCCATCGTGAGTCGCGTGGTCATGGTCTGGTTTCGCGCCGATCGCGCCGACGACGACGCCTGCCGCGAGCGGCTGGCCGAACTGGGCCGACGCCTCACCGACGCGCATCGCATCGAGGCGCGCGCCGGATGGCGCGACGAAACCGGCTACCGGACCTGGCTGGAAACCTACGAGCCGCTGGCCGCCGCCCAATGCGATGCCTTCGTCGCGGCGCTGCGGGCCGAGGCGAACGCCCTCGGCCTCGACGCGCTGGCGCTCAACGGCCGGCACGTCGAAGCGTTCGACTGGATCGACTGAGCTGGCCGACCTCCCCCGATGTGCCTGATCGGCTTCGCACTCGATGCGCACGACGATTTCGTGCTGCTGCTGGCCGCCAACCGCGACGAGTATTACGCGCGCGAGGCCGATCCCGCGGGCTGGTGGGGCGACCGCGGCCCGGTCTGGGGCGGGCGCGACCGCGTCGCCGGTGGCAGCTGGCTGGCGATCGACCGGCACGGGCGGCTGGCGGCGGTCACCAATGTGCGCGAGCCCGGCGCCGCACCGGGGCGCCGTTCGCGCGGTGAACTGGTCGCCGATTTCGTCGGTGCGGACGTCCCGATCGACGTCTGGGCGGCACAGGTCGCCGCTCGCGGCGACGACTACGCGGGCTTCAACCTGCTGCTGTTCGACCCAGGCGCCGCGCAGCCTGCGCTCTACGTGTCGAACCGGCATCCACGACGCGTGCTCGAAGTGCCGCCTGGCGTGCATGGGCTGTCGAACCACCTGCTCGACACCGACTGGCCGAAGGTCCACAGCCTGAGGCGCCGCATCGCCGACGCGCTCGACGACCCGCAGGCGCCGGTCGACGCAGTACTGCTCGAAGCCCTGGCCGATCGCTCGCAGCCGCCCGACGAGGTGCTGCCCGACACCGGCATCGGACTCGAGCGCGAGCGCGTCCTGGCGCCGGCGATGATCGTGGCGCCCGGCCTGGGCTACGGCACGCGCGCGTCGACGCTGGTGGCGATCCGGCGCGATGGACGCATCGAGACGGTCGAGCGCAGCTGGACCCCCGACGGCGACTCGGTGCGCATCGCCGGCGACCGGCGCGCGCGCTTCAACGCAGTGCGCCGAACACCCGCTCGATGACTTTCGAGCCCGCCTTCAGCGGATCGCGGCGGATGGCACGCTCTTCCTCGGCAATCATCAGGTACAGGCCGTCGAGGGCGCGCGACGTTACGTAGCGCTCGACCGACGCGTCGCGCTCCTTCAGCAGCCCGAGTTTCGAGGCCTGGCCGGCGAGCGCGTTGTAGCGCTTCGCGAGACCGAGCCGCGACACCTGCTGCGTCACGATCGGCAGGAAGCGCTCGGTGAGCGGCGCCTGCGTGTGCGACTTGAAGAACTGCGTGACCGAGTCGTCGCCGCCGGTGAGGATGGCCTTCGCGTCGGAGACGCTCATCGATTTCACGGCCGCCACCAGCAGCTGTTTCGCCTGCGGCACCGCCTGCTCGGCGGCGCGGTTCATCGAGGTGACCAGCTCGTCGAGGTCGCGCCCGCGGCCTGTGGCGCGCAGCAATCCTTCGGCCTGCCGCAGTCCGTCGGGCAACGGAATACGTACCTTGGGATCGTCGAGGAAGCCCCCCGGCTTGCCCAGGCGCGCGACCGCCTGCCCGGCCCCGCGCTCGAGCGTCGCGCGCAGCGCGCTGGTCGCATCCGCACTGGACACCGCATCGAGCGCGCCGGCACGCGCGGGCGACGCGCCGCCACCGGCGATTGCCGCCGCGCCTGCCCATGCGGCGAGCGCCAGCAGGCTGCGACGCATCTTCAGGTGCGGGATCCCGACCTCCTCGTAGGGTTCGCCCACCGGCACGAAACCCTGAGCCCGATAGAACGCCTCGACCTGGGTCTGTGCGCTCAGCTCGACACTCCTGTCGCCGCGCTCCCTGGCGACGGCCAGCAGCGCCTCGAGCACGCGCCGGCCGATGCCGCGGCCGCGCTGATCGGCGCGCACCGCCATGCGTCCGATGCGGCCGTCGGGCAGCAGCCGGCCAGTGGCGGCCGGCTCGTCGTCGAGATACGCGACGCAATGTACCGAGCGCGCGTCCCATGCGTCGTATTCGAGCGCGGCCGGAATGCCCTGCTCGCGCACGAACACTGCCAGGCGCAGCGCGCCGGCCGCCTCGCCCAGCTGGGCCCAGGTGCCCGTGCGCAGTTCGATCTCCGGCTCGCCGTGGTCGTCGCTGCGGTTCATCTCATTGCTCCGCCTCGGGATGCCCGAATGCCTCGCGCAGCGCCGCGCAGGCGTCCCGATGCGCGCGCCGCGCCGCCTGCACGAAGCCGGCGTGCTGGAAGAACGAGTGGATCATGCCATCGTACTGCACGAAGCGCACCGGCACGCCCGCCTCGCGCAACCGCTCGGCGTACGCGCGGTTCTCGTCGATCAGTGGGTCGTACTCGGCGCCTGCGATCCAGGCGGGCGCCACGCCGCGCAGGTCGGGCGCACGCAGCGGCGCGAAGCGCCAGTCGAGGCGGTCGCGCTCGTCGCGCAGCGTCTGCGCGAAGAACCACTGCACGGTCTGCGCGTCGAGCAGGTAGCCGGTGGCGAAGCGCCGGTACGAATCGCTGTCCTGGTGGCTCGAAACCCCCGGATAGATCAGCAGTTGCAGCGCCAGCGGCCAGCCGCGATCGCGCGCATGGATCGCGCTGGCTGCGGCGAGCGTGCCGCCGGCGCTGTCGCCGCCGACCGCGATGCGCGCCGGGTCGACGCCGAGCGCCGTCGATTCGTTGCGCAGCCACGCGAGGCAGTCGAAGGCGTCGTCCTGCGCGCTCGGAAAACGGTGCTCGGGCGCGAGCCGGTAGTCGACCGAGAACACCAGGCAGTCGCCGCCCGACGCGAGCATCCGGCAGACGCGATCGTGCGTCTCGACCGAGCCGATGGTGAAGCCGCCGCCGTGAAAGTACAGCAGCGCCGGCCGCGGATCGGCCCACGAGTGCGGCCACGGCGCGTACTGGCGCACGCGCAGCACCCTTCCGGGCAGTTCGACCTCGTGATCTTCCACCGCGTGCAGTGGCGGGGGCACGATGTCGAGCGTGGCCGACGCTTTCGCGTAGTGCTCGCGCGCTTGCACCGCGCCAAGCTCCGGGTACGGAGGCACCGACGCGCGCTGCGCCCAGTGCACGATCTTCTCGACCTGCGGGTCAAGCGGCATCGTCGACGAACTCCGCGATCTCGCGGGCGATCCGCTGCGGCTGCTCGTGCACCAGCCAGTGCGTGGCATCGGCAAGCCGCACGATGCGCAGGTCGGGCACCAGGCGATCGAGTCCGTCGAGCAGCACCGGCAGCAGCGCGGTATCGCCGTCGCCCCAGATCACCAGCGTCCTCGCCCGCACGACGAAGTCGGCCTCGTCGAGCGCCAGCCGCGCGGCACCTGGATCGTCGCCCGCCGGCGGATAGAGGGGCGACGCGCGATAGAAGTTCACGCCGCCGGCAATCGCACCCGGCTGCGCCCAGGCCGCGTGATAGGCGTCGCGCACCTCACCGTGGAACCAGGTCGCGCCGCCCGGGCGCAGGAAGAACGCGTCGAGCCGCGCGAACCCGTCACGCGCCAGCGCCTCCTCGGAATCGGGCCGGCGCAGCCAGTTCATGTACTGGCTGGCCGCCTGCTGTGCGGGGTCGGCGGCGAGCGCACGTGCGAACGGCACCGGATGCGGGGCGTTCAGGATCACCAGCTTCGCGATGCGCTCCGGGTGCGCGATCGCGTACGACCACGCCACCGCGCCGCCCCAGTCGTGCGCGACCAGCACGCAGCGTTCGTGGCCGAGCCCGCGCACCAGCGCGTCGATGTCGGCCACCAGCGCCGGCGCGCGGTACGCGCGCACGTCGGCAGGCTTGTCCGACAGGTTGTAGCCGCGCAGGTCGGGCGCGACCGCGTGGAAGCGCTCGCCGAAGGCCGGCAGCAGCGCCCGCCACGCGTACCAGAACTCCGGAAAGCCGTGCAGGAACAGCATCAGCGGGGCGCCGGGCTCGCCGCACGACGCGTAGTGGAGCCGGACCTCGGGCGCGACCCGCAGGTAGTGGCCTGTGGTGACGGGCGGCGGCGAGCCGGCGCTCATGCGGCAGGGCCTCGCATCACCGGGGCTGCGGCGCCACCCTGGGTTCGAGGCTGAACGGGTCGCTCGGATTGCGCTGCGCGATCACGTCCTGCAGCCGCAACTCGACCGAAGCGAGGATCCTGGGATGCGTGATCACGTAGAAACGGTTCTCGCGGATCGCGTCGAAGGTCATCTGCGCGACTTCCCCGGCGCTGATCCGCCCCGACGACACCGCCTTCTCCGAGGCCTTCTGCGCGGCGATCATCGAGGCGGTAGGAGTCGCCTCGTCGCGCAGCGAAGCCGGCCGGTGTCGGTGCGACTGCGCGATGCCGGTGGGCACGAACGCGGGGCACAGCAGGCTCACGCCGATGCGCGCGCCGGTCACGCGAAGGTCCTGGTACAGCGTCTCGGTGAGGGTAACCACGCCGTGCTTGCTGACGTTGTAGACGCCCATCAGCTGCGGCGACAGCAGCCCGGCGACCGACGCGGTGTTGACCACGTGGCACTCGTCGCCCTGCGCCAGCATGATCGGCACGAAGGTGCGAACGCCGTGGATCACGCCCCAGAGGTTCACGCCGAGCACCCACTCCCAGTCCTTGACCGTCTGCTCCCAGACCAGCCCGCCGGCCGCGACGCCGGCGTTGTTGAACACCAGGTGCACGGCCCCGTACGCGTCGAGCGTGCGCTGCGCGAGCCGCTCGACGTCGGCGGCGCGGCTCACGTCGACCGCCTCGCCGAACGCCTGCGCGCCCTGCGCGCGCAGCTCGTCGACGGTGGCAGCCAGCGCGTCGGCCTGGATGTCGGCCAGCGCGAGCTTCATTCCGAGCTGCGCGCCGATGCGCGCGAATTCGCGGCCGAAGCCGCTGGCGGCCCCGGTGACGACGGCGACTCTGCCGGCGAAGTCTTTCATGGCGCGATCAGCCTCACCAGCTGCTTGCCGACGTTGCGCCCTTTCAGCAAGCCGATGAACGCCTCCGGCGCATTCTCGAGACCCTGCGCGATCGTCTCGCGGTACTTCAGTTCGCCGGTGGCGACGAGCGTGCCCAGCTCGCGCAGCGCCTCGGGCCACACCTCCATGTGCTCGGAGACGATGAAGCCCTCGACCCGGAGGCGGTTGACCAGCACCGAGCGGAAATTCTGCAAGAGCATCGGCTGGCCGTCGTAGGAGGAGATCAGGCCGCAGACCGCGATGCGTCCGAACGCGTTCATCCGGCGCAGCACCGCGTCGAGCGTTGCGCCGCCGACATTGTCGAAGTAGCCGTCGATGCCGTCGGGCGTGGCCGCGCGCAGGTCGGCGTACAGCTGCCCTGCCTTGTAGTCGACGCAGGCGTCGAACCCGTACTCGTCGACGACGATGGCGCACTTCTGCGCGCCGCCCGCGACCCCGACGACGCGGCAACCCTTGCGCCTGGCGAGCTGCCCGACGACCGAGCCGACGGCGCCGCTGGCCGCCGACACCACGACGGTCTCACCGGCCTTGGGCGCGATGATGCGGTTCAGGCCGTACCAGGCGGTGACGCCGGGCATCCCGACCGCGCCGAGGTACGCGGACAGCGGTACCCGCGACGTGTCGACCTTGCGGATCATGCGGCCGTCGTCCTTGCCGTACAGCTGCCAGCCGAGCATGCCCATCACGCGGTCGCCGACCGCGAACTCCGGATTGCGGCTCTCGACCACCTCGCCCGCGGTGCCGCCAATCATCACCTCGTCGAGCGGTTGCGAGGCCGCATACGACTTCGCATCGTCCATGCGGCCGCGCATGTACGGATCGAGCGACAGGAAATGGTTGCGCACCAGCACCTCGCCGGGCCCGATCGCGGGGATCTCCGCTTCGACCAGCCGGAAGTCGGCGGGCGTGACTTCGCCCTTCGGCCGGCTGGCCAGCAGGATCTGCCGGTTCTTCTCGCTCATGGCGCCGTCCTCCTCTCTCGCTTCGATTCAGACCGCGGTGACGCCGCCGTCGACCGCGAGGATCTGCCCGGTGATGTGTTTTCCGGCGTCCGAGCAGAACAGCACGGCCGCGCCCTTCAGATCCTCGTCGTCGCCGAGACGGTGCAGCGGCGTGCGCTCCTTAACCCGGTCCTCGATCGCCGCCAGCGTGGCCTTCGTCATTTTCGACGGGAAGAAACCCGGGGCCAGCGCGTTGACGGTGATCCCGTGCTCGCCCCACTCGCCGGCGAGCGCGCGCGTGAAGTTCACCAGCCCGCCCTTGGTCGTGTTGTAGGCGATCGTGTGGTTGGTGCCCGGCGGATTTCCGCGCAGCCCGGCAATCGACGCGACGATCAGGATCCGGCCGTACTTGCGCGGAATCATCGATCGCCTGCCGATCTCCTGCGTCAGCAGGAACACGCCGGTCAGGTTCAGGTTCACCAGCTTCTGCCACGCGTCGAGCGGATGTTCGGCCGCGGGGGCGCCCCAGGTGGTCCCGGCGTTGTTCACCAGGATGTCGCAGTGCCCCAGCTTCGCGAGCGCCGCATCGACGAGCGCGTGCACCGCCTCCGGCTTGCCCAGGTCGGCCGCCACCGCATGTGCCTTCACCCCCATCTTCGCGAGGTGTTCGACCGCCTCGTCGAGCTCGTCCTGCTTGCGCGCGGCGAGCAGCACCTCGGCGCCCATCTCGCCGAGCGCCTCTGCGATCTGCAGCCCGAGTCCGCGAGAACCGCCGGTGACGATGGCCTTGCGACCGCTCAGGTCGAGCGCTTGCTTCAACGACATGCTGGTCTCCTTGTGTGTCAGTGCCGCAGGCCGCGCAGGTCGAATTCCGCCAGTGCGGCGCGCGCGACCGGGCCGCCCCATTCGGGCACGAAGTGCCCCGCGTCGGCGAGCCGCATCGGCTCGGGGCAGCCGCGGATGATCGAGCGCAGCGGCAGCATCGACTCCTCGCCGAGCACCGGGTCGCGCAGGCCGATCGCCATGAAACCGTGCCCGGTCCAGCTTTCGCGCCACCACTGGCTGGCGCGCGCGGAGATCTCGGCACCGGGCGAGTCGGGCGAATCGGGCACCAGGTTCGGGAACGCGCGCAGCGCCGCCTTGTAGCGCGCGTCCGGGAACGGGGCGTCGTAGCCTGCCGCCTCGGCAGGGCTCATGTCGGGCTTGCCGCGCATCAGCATCCTGCCGACGGCCAGGTCGGGCGTGCGGTTCGAATACGCGCGCCACTCGGCAAAGCCGCGGGTGGGCGCGGTGCCGACCGCGAGCGCGGTGTTCATCGCCAGCAGCCGCGTGAAGCGACCCGGCATGTCGGGTGGCAGCGTCAGCCCGAGCAGCCCGCCCCAGTCCTGGCAGACCAGCATGACGTCGCGCAGCTCGAGTCGCTCGACGAAGCGCATCAGCATCGAGCGGTGGAACTCGAAGCCGTGCACCGCCTCGTCGACCGGTTTGTCGGAGCGCCCGAAGCCGATCAGGTCCGGCGCGACCACGCGCAGGCCGGCCTCGGCGAACACCGGGATCATGCGCCGGTACAGGTAGCTCCAGGTCGGGTTGCCGTGCAGGCACAGCACGGTGCCACGGTGGGCCGCACCTTCGTCGACGTAGTGCACACGCACCCCTTCGTAGCCGGGCAGGTCGTCGACGTAATGCGGCGCGAACGGAAAGTCGACCAATCCGTCGAAGCGTTCGTCGGGAGTGCGCAACGGGTCCATGCTCGCTCGGGCTTCGTTGGCGCCGTCGGGGCGGACCCTGCCGGACTGCGGCATTCGCGCCCGCTCAGGCGATCTCGAACAGGCCGGCCGCGCCCATGCCGCCGCCGATGCACATCGTGACCACCGCACGTTTCGCGCCGCGGCGCTTGCCCTCGATCAGCGCGTGTCCGGTGAGCCGCTGGCCGCTCACGCCGTACGGATGCCCGACCGCGATCGCGCCGCCGTTCACGTTGAGCCGATCGCTCGGGATGCCGAGCCGGTCGCGGCAATAGAGCACTTGCACCGCGAACGCCTCGTTCAGCTCCCACAGGTCGATGTCGTCGACCTTCAGGCCCGCGCGTGCGAGCAGCTTGGGCACCGCGAACACCGGGCCGATTCCCATCTCGTCGGGCTCGCAGCCGGCCACCGCGAAACCACGGAACCAGCCGAGCGGCTTCAGGCCGCGCTTCTCGGCGAGCTTCGCGTCCATCACCACGCAGGCGCCGGCGCCGTCGAAGAACTGGCTCGCGTTGCCCGCCGCAATCACGCCGCCGGGCAGCGCCGGCCTGATCTGCGAGACGCCCTCGAGCGTGGTGTCCGCGCGCCGTCCCTCGTCGTCGGACAGCGTCACCTCCCGGGTGCCGAGCTGTCCGGTCGCCTTGTCGGCCACCGCCATGCGCACGGTGATCGGCACGATCTCGTCGGTGAACCTGCCGGCCGCGGCGGCCGCGCAGGCGCGCTGCTGGCTCTGCACGCCGTATTCGTCCTGCCGCTCGCGTGGGATGTTGTAGCGCCTGGCGACCATCTCCGCGGTCTGCAGCATCGACCAGTAGATCTCCGGCTTGGTCTTCAGCAACCGGGCGTCGCGGATCATGTGCGTGTTCATCTCGTTCTGCACGCACGAGATCGACTCGACGCCACCGGCGACGAAGATGTCGCCCTCAGCGGCGATGATCCGCTGGGCGGCCATCGCGATCGTCTGCAGCCCCGACGAGCAGAAGCGGTTGACCGTGACGCCCGACACGGTCACCGGGCAACCCGCGGCCAGCGCGATCTGCCGCGCGATGTTCGAACCGGTGGCGCCCTCGGGGGTGGCGCACCCCATCAGCACGTCCTCGACCTCGCCGGGCTCGATGCCGGCGCGCTCGATCGCCGCGCGCACGACGTGCCCGCCCATCGTCGCGCCGTGGGTCATGTTCAGCGCGCCGCGCCAGGACTTCGCCAGGCCCGTGCGCGCGGTCGATACGATGACTGCTTCACGCATGATTCGCTGTCCCCAGGTGTCTCAACCGTTGAATCCCTTGCCCTCGGCCGCCAGTCGCGCAAGCAGCGGCGCTGGCGTCCAGAACGCGGCGTCGCCATGCGGATTCGCGGCGAAATCGGCCATCCGGTTGACCACGTTGTAGAGCCCCGCCATGTCGGCGTACAGCATCGGCCCGCCGCGCCAGAGCGGGAAGCCGTAGCCGGTGAGATAGATCATGTCGATGTCGGAGGCGCGCGCCGCGATGCCCTCCTCGAGGATTTTCGCGCCCTCGTTCACCAGCGCGAACACCAGCCGGTGGACGATCTCGTCGTCGGAGATGCGCCGCGACGCCACGCCGATCTCCTTGCGGTGCGCGGCGATCAGTTCGTCCACCGCCGGATCGGGCAGCGCATCGCGCTTGCCCGGCGCATAGCGGTACCAGCCGGCGCCGGTCTTCTGGCCGAAGCGGCCGAGCTCGCACAGCCGGTCGGCGACCTTCGGATACTTCAGGTCTGGCTGCTCGACGTAGCGGCGCTTGCGGATGAACCAGCCCACGTCGTTGCCGGCCAGGTCGCTCATGCGGAACGGACCCATCGCGAAACCGAACTTCTCGATCGCGCGGTCGATCTGCTGCGGGCTCGCGCCCTCCTCCAGCATGTACAGGCCCTGGCGGAGGTACTGCTCGAGCATCCGGTTGCCGATGAAGCCGTCGCAGACGCCCGATACCACGCCGGTCTTGCGCAGCTTCTTCGACAATTGCATCGTCGTCGCCAGCACATCCTTCGCGGTCTTCTCGCCGCGCACGATCTCCAGCAGCTTCATCACGTTGGCCGGCGAGAAGAAGTGCGTGCCGATCACGTCCTGCGGGCGCTTCGTGAACGAGGCGATGCGGTTCACGTCGAGCGTCGAGGTGTTGGTCGCGAGGATCGCGCCGGGCTTCATCACCTCGTCGAGCTTGCGGAACACCGCTTCCTTCACCGGCATGTCCTCGAACACCGCCTCGATCACGATGTCGGCCGAACCGATGCCCTCGTAGGCGAGCGTCGGCTGGATCAGTCCCATGCGCCTCTCGACGTCCTCGGCGCTCATCCGGCCCTTTTTCGCCGAATTCTCGTAGTTCTTGCGGATCGTGGCGAGCCCGCGATCGAGCGCCTCCTGCTTCACCTCGAGCAGCTTCACCGGAATGCCAGCATTGGCGAAGTTCATCGCGATACCGCCGCCCATCGTGCCGGCGCCGATCACCGCGGCCGTAGCGATCGGCCGCATCGGCGTGTCTTCGGGCACGTCGGGAATCTTGCTGGCCGCGCGCTCGGCGAAGAACGCGTGGCGCAAGGCCTTCGATTCGGGCGTCTGCACCATTTCGAGGAACATCGCCCGCTCGCGCGCCAGGCCCGCGTCGAACGACTCGCCCAGCACCCCGGCGATCGCGTCGACGCAGCGCGCAGGCGCCGGGAAATTCTTCGCCACCGCCCTGGCCGTGTTGCGTGCGAACTGCAGGAACGCCTCGGCGTCTTCGTGCTCCACCTTCAGGTCGCGCACCCGGGGCAGCCCGCGGTTCCCGGCAGCCACCTTGCGCGCAAACGCCACCGCCCCCGCCAGCAGGTCGCCCTCGACGATCTCGTCGAACAGGCGAGTGCCTTCGAGCTTCTCGGACTTCACCGGGTTGCCGGAGACGATCATGTTCACCGCCATTTCGAGCGGTATCAGTCGCGGCAGGCGCTGCGTACCCCCCGCCCCCGGAATGACGCCGAGCTTGACCTCCGGCAATGCAATCTGCGCGCCCGGCACCGCCACCCGGTAGTGGCAACCCATCGCCAGCTCCAGCCCGCCGCCCATCGCCACGCTGTGGATCGCCGCGACCACCGGTTTGGTGCACTGCTCGACCGTGCGGATGACCGTGAACAGCGTCGGCTCGGTGAGCGCCTTCGGCGTGTTGAACTCGCGGATGTCGGCACCGCCCGAGAACGCCTTGCCCGCGCCGGTGAGCACGATCGCCTTGATCGCCGGATCGGCCTGCGCGCGCCGCACGCCCTCGACGATCCCGGTGCGCAGCGCAAGGCCGAGCCCGTTGACCGGCGGATTGTCCATCGTGATGACCGCGACCTCGCCCTGTGTCGTGTAGTGGGCCTGGCTCATGGAAGCTTCCCGTAATGCGATGAGCTTCGAGTTTAACCTGACCCGCTCGCGTCGACGGGCGGTCGCTTCGCGTGCGATGGTCCGCGCAGGCAATGGCTCCGTCTCGGGTCCGAACACCATCAAGCTTGCTCGAGCGGCAGGTGATGGCTGGGCGGGCTGTGGCCCAAGGGCTCGGCCGGAGGGCGGCGCAAGGGGCTGGGCGCAGCGGGGCGCTGTCGGCGGCGCCGAGCAGCGCAGCCTCGGGGTCGGCGCGCGAAGCGCGCTTCGTACTTCTGACTTGCGGCGCCGTGTCTGAGCGGAGCTCGCGAAGCGAGCGCAGCGAGTTGCGCCGCACGACCCCGAGGCGAGCAGCGGAGGGGAGTCGGTGCGAAGCACCGACCGCCAGCGTCAGCGCCCCGCTGCGCCCAGCCCCTTGCGCCGCCCTCCGGCCGAGCCCTTGGGCCACAGCCCGCCCAGCCATCACCTGCCGCGACGCCCCTCAGACCTCCAGCCACTCGCGCCGGACCTGAGCGTTCGCCTCGAGCTGCTGCGGCGTGCCCTCGAACACGATGTGCCCGTGCCCCATCACGTAGACGCGCTGCGAGATCCGCATCGCGATCGCCAGCTTCTGCTCGACCAGCAGCACCGAGATGCCGCGATTCTTCAACTCGTTCAGGTAGTCGGCCACCAGTTCCACGATCTTCGGCGCCAGCCCTTCGGTGGGCTCGTCGATCATGATCAGATCCGGGTCGCCCATCAGCGTGCGGCAAAGCGTCAGCATCTGCTGCTCGCCGCCGGAGAGCACGCCGGCTTGCGTGTGCTGGCGCTCGCGCAGCCGCGGGAACATCCGGTACATGTCGTCGAACGACCAGCGGCCCGGGCGCCGGCCCTTCATCCCGAGGACCAGGTTCTGCTCGACCGTGAGCGTCGGGAAGATGTCGCGGCTCTCGGGCACGTAGCCCAGTCCGAGATGCGCGATCCGGTAGGCCTCGAGCCCGAGGATCGGACGGCCCTTGAAGTCGACGCGCCCGCTCGCGGCGACCAGCCCCATGATCGCCTTGACCGTGGTCGAGCGCCCGACGCCGTTGCGACCGAGCAGGCTGACGATTTCGCCGGCGCCCACCGACAGGTCCACGCCGTGCAGCACGTGGCTCTTGCCATAGTAGGCGTGCAGGTTCTCGACTTCGAGGATCGGCGCGCTCATGCGTGTGACCCGGGTTCGGCTGCCGGGGTGCCGAGATAGGCCTCCTGCACCGCGCGGTTGGCCCGGATGGCGGCCGGTGTGTCGGTGGCGATGATCTCGCCGTACACGAGCACCGAAATGCGGTCGGCCAGGCCGAACACCACGCTCATGTCGTGCTCGACCATGACCAGCGTCTTGCCCTCGGTGACACGCCGGATCAACTCCACGGCCCGGTCGCTCTCGGACCGGCTCATCCCGGCAGTGGGCTCGTCGAGCAGGATCACGTCGGCGCCGCCGGCGATCGTGATGCCGATCTCGAGTGCGCGCTGCTCGGCGTAGGTGAGGGTCGACGCCGGCGTGTCGCGCCGGTTGCGCAGTCCGATCCGGCGCAGCACCTCTTCGGCGCGCTCGGCCGCGTCGGCCAGCTTCGCGAGCCGGTGCCAGCAGGAGTAGCGGTAGCCAAGGGCGTACAGCGTCGCGCAGCGGATGTTCTCGTAGACCGACATCCGCGGAAAGATGTTGGTGATCTGGAAGCTGCGCGAGAGCCCCTTGCGGTTGATCTCGAACGGGCGCCGCCCGGTGATGTCCTCGCCGTTCAGCTCGATGCGGCCGCTGGTGGACGGAAAGCGTCCCGATACCAGGTTGAACAGCGTCGATTTGCCGGCGCCGTTGGGCCCGATGATTGCGTGGCGCTGGCCGCGCGGTATCGACAGGCTCACGCCGCGGATGATCTCGGTCTTGCCGAAGCTCTTGCGCAGGTCGACCAGGTTCAGGGCGGTCGTCGCGGTCATCGCACGCCCGCCTCGCGCTGCAGCTGTTCCTCGATCGCAACCTGCACCGCGCCCCATTCGCGGACGAAGTAGCGCCGCATGACCTCGAAGCTGCAGGCACCGGCCGCCAGCACCCCGGCGGCGAGCACCCAGATTTCGGGAGCGGCGCTGTCGACCGGGAAGCCGAACAGCCTCATCTTCGAACCGGCCGCGAAGTTCAGCGTCAGGTGGTAGCTCATCTCGACCACCATCACCACGCCCACCAGCAGGATCAGGCCCGACAGCAGCACGCCGGCATACGGATCGCGCAGCCGTCCGAACAGCCGGTGCCGGGCCACCCTCAGGTTCATCAGCAGCAGCGATGCGACGCCGCCGGGCGCGTACATCACCATCGCGACGAAGAACACGCCCAGGTAGAACTGCCAGGCCTTGGTGTAGTCGGACAGTGCCACTGCGAAGAAGACGAAGATCACCGCGCCGAGAATCGGCCCGAAGAAGAACATCGCCCCGCCGATGAAGGTGGCCAGCAGCACGCCGCCCGAGCGGATCGCCGAGACGTTCTCGGCGGTGACGATCTCGAAGTTGATCGCCGACAGGCCGCCGGCGATGCCCGCGAAGAACGCCGACACCGTCAGCACGAAGAAACGCACCCGCTGCGTGTTGTAGCCGATGAACTCGGCCCGCTCGGGGTTGTCGCGCACCGCATTCGCGATGCGCCCGAGCGGCGTATGGGTGAATGCGAACATGGCCACCATGCAGGCGAAGCACCAGGCCGCAATCAGGTAGTAGACCTCGATGCCGGGGCCGAAGGTGATGCCGAGGAACGGCTGGCCGGCCACCCGGTTGCTGGAGATGCCTCCTTCGCCGCCGAAGAACGCGGGAAACATCAGCGAGGCGGCGAACACCATTTCGCCGATGCCCAGCGTGATCATCGCGAACGGGGTTCCGGCCTTCTTCGTCGTGACGTAGCCGAACACGACGCCGAACAGTGCGCCGGCCAGGCCGCCCACCAGCGGCACCAGCGATACCGGCAGCCGCAACTCGCCCGCGCCGATCCAGTTCAGTGCGTGGATCGCGAAGAACGCACCGAGCCCCGAATACACCGCGTGGCCGAACGACAGCATGCCGCCCTGCCCGAAGATCATGTTGTAGGACAGGGCGAACACCACCATGATGCCCATCTGCGACAGCAGCGTGATCGCGAAGCCGCTGGAGAACACCAGCGGCAGCAGCGCCAGCAGCAGCGCGGTCGCTCCCCAGACGAACCAGCGCCCGACGTCGATCGGCGCGAAGCGGACGGTCTCGCCCACCTCAGTTCTCCCGGGTGCCCATCAGGCCCTTGGGCCGCAGGATCAGGACCAGCACCAGCAACAGGTACGGCAGCACCGGCGCGACCTGCGACAGCTTGAGCGACCACAGGCTGTAGAGGGGTGTCGCCGGGCCGATCTCGAAGCCCAGCGACTGCAGCAGCGCCGCCGGCGCCCAGTCGATGCCGATCGCGAAGGTCTGCAGCAGCCCGATCAGCAGCGACGCGATGAACGCGCCGGCGAGCGAGCCCATGCCGCCGACCACGACCACCACGAAGATGATCGAGCCGACCAGCGCCGCCATCGACGGCTCGGTGACGTACGCGTTGCCGCCGATCACTCCGGCCAGGCCGGCCAGCGCCGTGCCGCCGCCGAACGTGAGCATGAAGACCCGCGGCACGTTGTGGCCGAGCGCCTCCACCGTCTCCGGATGCGCGAGCGCGGCCTGGATCACCAGTCCGATGCGGGTGCGGGTGAGCATCAGCCAGATCGCGAACAGCATCAGGGCCGCGACCAGCATCATGAAGCCGCGGTACGCCGGAAAGTGCGTCGAATAGACGGTGAATAGCGCCCCGTCGAGCTCGGGCGGGATCCGGTACGGCACTGCCGCCCTGCCCCAGACGATCTGGACCAGTTCGACCACGATGTAGGACAGCCCGAAGGTGAACAGCAGTTCCGGCACGTGACCCCACTTGTGGACGCGCCGCAGGCCGTAGCGCTCGACCAGCGCGCCGAGCGCACCGACTGCCAGCGGCGCCGCCACCAGCGCGATCCAGTAGCCGGTACCCGGCAACAGCGCGTCGAGCCAGGTGCTGATCTGGTAGGCCACGTAGGCGCCGATCATGTAGAAGGACGCGTGCGCGAAATTCAGCACGCCCATCATGCTGAAGATCAGCGTGAGCCCCGAGGCGAGCATGAACAGCAGCAGCCCGTAGCTGATGCCGTTCAGCAGCGAGATGACGACGAATTCCAAGCGGCGGATATCCCGGATGGCGGGCAGCGGCGGGCGCAGGCGAGCGCGCCCGCGCCGGCACACGCCGCCGGGCCGGCGGCGTGTGCGCGGGCGACGTGCCTCAGCGCGCGGCTGGCCGCTTCATCTGGCACGAGGTGGGCTGCGACGCGACGTAGCTGTCGAGTTTCGCCTCGGTGCGCCAGCCGTAGCCGGTGTTCTCCTGGTCGTACTTGACGGCCTTGCCGTCGACCTTCTGCCAGGACGAGATGTAGACCGACTGCTGCGCCTGGTGGTCGGTGGCGCGCATCTCGACCTCGCCGTTCAGCGACTGCACCTTCAGGCCTTCCATCGCGAAGGCCACCTTCAGCGGATCGGTGGACTTCGCCTTCTTCATCGCCTCCGACAGGAACTTGAAGGCGGTGTAGGTGGCCATCACGTAGTAGTCGTCGTTGAACTTCTTCTTGAAGCCTTCGATGATCGGCTGCGGATTCACGACCGAGTCGTTCGGCTGCCAGTAGCTCACCTGCCGGACGTGGTCGGCGCCGGCGGCTCCCATCGCCGTGGGCACGCCGGTGGTGCCCGCGTAGTAGGTGTAGAAGTTCGCGTTCAGCCCGGCATCCTTGGCGGCCTTGACCATCAGCGCCAGGTCGGCGCCCCAGTTGCCGGTGATGATCGTGTCGGCGCCGGCCGCCTTGATCTTGGCGACGTACGGCGCGAAGTCGCGCACCTGCGCGAGCGGATGGCGGTCCTTGCCGACGATCTGGATGTCGGGGCGCTTGCGCTTGAGGTATTCCTCGGCGGCCTTCTCGACCGCATGCCCGAACGCGTAGTCCTGGTTGATCAGGTAGACCTTCTTGATCTCCGGACGCTTGGCCATGTAGGAAGTCAGCGCCTCCATCTTCATGTCGGCGTTGATGTCGAGCGCGAAATGCCAGAAGTTGCAGCGCGAGTTCGTCAGCGAAGGCTCGATCGCCGCGTAGTTCAGGAAGACGATCTCCTTGCCCGGATTGCGTTCGTTGTGCTTGGCCACCGCATCGGACAGCGCGATCGCGACGCCCGAGCCGTTGCCCTGCACGACGTAGCGGATTCCCTGGTCGACGATCGACTTCAGCGCCGTGAGGCTTTCCTGCGGGCTGAGCTTGTTGTCGAACGGCACCACCTCGAACTTCACGTCGCCGGCCCACTTCTGCTGGTTGGCAAGGTCGGCCACGTATTGCCAGCTGCGCACCATGTTCTGGCCGAGCGGCGCCATCATTCCCGACAGCGGGTCGATCCAGGCCACCTTCACCGTGCCCGACTGCGCCAAGGCTGCGGGGGACGCAAGAACGACGGACGCGGCGAATGCCGCCGCTGCGGAACGGAATCCGGTCATGGGTGTCTCCTCGTTGTAATTGGCCGGCCCCGATCGTAGGCCGCTCGGGCCGCCGGGTGCCGGACGATCATAACCGAACGGCCCGGCGCCGCAATCGGGGAAACACCCCCGGAGCGCCCCCTCAGGCGCCGGGCAGCTTGTAGTCGCGGAACTGCTCGCGCAGCTTCGTCTTCAGGATCTTGCCGGTGGCGCCCAGCGGGATCGACTCGACGAACTGCACGTCGTCGGGCATCCACCACTTGGCCACCTTGCCCTCGTAGAAGGCGAGCAGTTCTTCCCTGGTGACTTCCGCGCCGGGCTTCTTCACCACCACCAGCAGCGGCCGCTCGTCCCACTTCGGATGCGGCACGCCGATCACCGCGGCGTTGGCCACCGCCGGGTGCCCGATCGCCAGGTTCTCCAGGTCGATCGTGCTGATCCATTCGCCGCCGGACTTGATCACGTCCTTGCTGCGATCGGTGATCTGCATGTAGCCGTCCGCGTCGATCGTCGCCACGTCGCCGGTCGGGAACCAGCCGCGCCCGTCGGCGTCGTACTTCAGCGGATCGCCGCCCTCGCCGCGGAAGTACTCGCGAATCACCCAGGGACCGCGCACCAGCAGGTTGCCGAAGGTCGTGCCGTCCCACGGCAGTTCGCGGTACTGGTCGTCGACGATCTTCATGTCGACGCCGAAGATCACGTGGCCCTGCTTCTCGAGGATCTTCTGCTGGACGGCCCCGGATTGCCCCAGGTGCTTGTTCTGCAACCGGCACAGCGTGCCCAGCGGCGACATCTCGGTCATGCCCCAGGCGTGGATCACCTCGACCCCGAATTCGTCGTGGAACGCGCGGATCATCGCCGGCGGGCAGGCCGAGCCGCCGATCACCGTGCGCTTGAAGGTCGAGAACTTCACGCCGGCCTGCCGGACGTGCTGCAGCAGGCCGAGCCAGACGGTGGGCACGCCGGCCGAGTAGGTGACGCCCTCGTTCTCGAACAGTTCGTACAGCGACTTGCCGTCGAGTTGCGCGCCGGGGAAGACGATCTTCGCCCCGACCAGCGGGCAGGTGTACGGCAGCCCCCACGCGTTGACGTGGAACATCGGCACCACCGGCAGGATGCAGTCGCGCGAGGATGCGCCCATCGCGTCGGGCAAGGCCGCCGCATAGGCGTGCAGCACGGTGGAGCGATGCGTGTACATCGCGCCCTTCGGGTTGCCGGTGGTGCCCGAGGTGTAGCACAGGCCGACGGCGCTTCGCTCGTCGATCTCGGGCCAGCGGTAGTCGGTCGAGCCGCGGGCGAGAAGCTGCTCGTAGTTGACCAGGTTGGCCACCTTGCCGGACGTCGGCTGGCGGTCTTCGTCGACCATCGCGATCCAGCTCCTGACGTTCGGGCAGTGCGCCGCGATCGCCTCGATGATCGGCAGGAAGGTGAGGTCGAACGCCAGGTGCACGTCGCCCGCGTGGTTGACGATCCAGGCGATCTGTTCGGGGTGCAGTCGCGGGTTGATCGTGTGGATCACCGCACCCATGCCGCCCACTGCGTAGTACAGCTCCATGTGCCGGTAGCCGTTCCAGGCGAGCGTGGCGACGCGGTCGCCGATCGCCACCCCCTCGCGCGACAAGGCGTCGGCCAGCTGGCGCGAGCGGCGCTCGCAGTCGGTGTAGGTGTAGCGGTGAACGTCGCCTTCCACGCGGCGCGAGACGATTTCGGTGTCCCCATGGTGGCGCGCGGCATGCTGCAGGATGCCCGAGACGAGCAGCGGCATGTCCATCATCAGTCCTTGCATGGGGTGTCTCCGTTGTTGTCAGGCACGCGCGCGTGCGGATCGCCGGAATTCTAGCGAGTCCCGCGGGGAGATGGTCGATGCCCGCGACGCCGACCGCATAGAATCACGACAACCGCCGCGCCTGCGCCCGACCGGGCGTCGGGGCTGCGCCATCGAGCTGCCCGCCATGACTGTCACGAAACCCGCCGCCCGCCCGCCTGCCCGTGTCGAGAAGACAGACGAGCAATGGCGCTCGCTGCTCACCGAGGAGCAATACCGGATCGCGCGCCGCCACGGCACCGAACGTGCCTTCACCGGCTGCTACTGGGACCACCACGAAAAGGGCCGCTACCTGTGCGTGTGCTGCGGCACGCCGCTGTTCGCGTCGTCGGAAAAATACGAATCGGGAAGCGGATGGCCGAGTTGGTGGCGGCCGATCGACGAGGCCAACCTGGCCTTGCGGCGCGACGCGAGCCACGGGATGGTGCGCACCGAAGTGCTGTGCGCGGCCTGCGACGCGCACCTGGGCCACCGGTTCGACGACGGACCGCCGCCGACCGGCCTGCGCTACTGCATCAATTCGGCGTCGCTGCGCTTCGAGCCGCAAGGCTGAAGCGCTCGAAGCGCGGGAACTCAGGCCTTCTTGACCTTCTCGAGCATCCGGAACACCGGGCGCTTCGAGCCCTTGAACAGCCGCTTCAGCGACTTGGGCAGGCAACGGCGCTCGAGCGTGTTGCGGCGGTTGCGGGTGCGTTCGGCCATCGTCAGACTCCTGGGTTGCCCCGTGGGGCGCAATCAAACCTCTCATTCTATACTGCGCGCATGAAGCTGCTGTTCGACCTGTTCCCGATCCTGCTGTTCTTCCTGGCCTACAAGCTGGCCGACATCTACGTCGCCACGGCGGTGGCGATCGCCGCCAGCGTCGCGCAGATCCTTTGGCTGAAGCTGCGCGCCCGGCCGGTCGAAGGCATGCAGTGGGCGAGCCTGGCGATCATCGTCGTCTTCGGCGGCATGACACTGTTCCTGCACGACGAAACCTTCATCAAGTGGAAGCCCACCGTCCTCTACGGCCTGTTCGCGGCGGTGCTGGCCGGCGGGCGGATGATGTTCGGCCGCAACCTGGTCAAGTCGGTCATGGGCAGGCAACTGGCGCTTCCCGAACCGGTCTGGCACCGGCTCAGCATCGCCTGGATCGCGTTCTTCGTCGCAATGGCCGCCCTGAACCTGGTCGTCGCCTACCGCTTCCCGACCGACGTCTGGGTCAACTTCAAGCTGTTCGGCACGATGGGTCTCACCATCGCGTTCGTGATCGCGCAGGCGCTCTGGCTCGGCCGCCATATCCAGGAGGAAGGCTGATGCGGCCGTCGGTCGAAGAGTTGCGCGAGCGGTTCGCCGAGCGTTTTCCGGCCGCGACGATCGAAGTGATCGACGACAGTCACCTGCACGCCGGGCATGCCGGAGCCGCCGGCGGTGCCGGGCATTTTCGCGTCCGTCTGGTCAGCGAGCGCTTCGCCGGACTGGGCACCGTGGCTCGACATCGCCTCGTGTATGATGCCGTGCACGACTGGATGCCGCAGCGCGTACACGCGCTCGTGATCGATGCCCGTACTCCGGCCGAGGCGTCCTGACGCCAGGCCCGCCGCCCGTCACCGGCGCGCGCCGGTCACTCCACGATTGCCACAAGGACCCACGATGTCGCACCCCTCCCTGTCGCTCCGGCTGGCGAAGATCGCGGCCGCCGCCCTGCTGCCGATCGCTTCGGTCGCCTTCGCCCAGAACGCGGCGGTGGTCAACAACAAGCCGATCCCGAAGCAGCGCGTCGACGACTTCGTCGCGGCGCTCGTCGCGCAGGGCCGCCCCGACACGCCGGAGCTGCGCGCCGCGGTGCGCGACGAGCTGATCGCGCGCGAGCTGTTCGTGCAGGAGGCCGAGAAGAAGGGCCTCACCCGCAATGCCGACGTGCAGCGCCAGCTCGACAACCTGCGCCAGGACGTGCTCATCCGCGCGCTGATCCGCGACCACCTGAAGGCCCACCCGGTCAAGGACGACGAGATCAAGGCCGAGTACGACAAGATCCGCAAGCAGGCCGGCGACAAGGAATATCGCGCGCGCCACATCCTGGTCGAGAGCGAGGACGAAGCGAAGCAGATCATCGACCAGCTGAAGAAGGGCGCGAAGTTCGAGGATCTCGCGAAGAAGTCCAAGGACACCGGCTCGGCGCAATCGGGCGGTGACCTCGACTGGAACACCCCGCAGACCTTCGTGAAGGAGTTCTCCGACGCGATGGTCAAGCTGGAGAAAGGCAAGTTCACCGAAACGCCGGTCAAGACCCAGTTCGGCTACCACGTGATCCGCCTCGACGACACCCGCGAAGCCAAGGCTCCGCCGCTCGAGGAAGTGCGTCCGCAGATCCAGCAGGAGATCGAGCGCCGCCGCGTGCAGGAGCTGCAGCAGAGCCTGCGCGCGAAGGCGAAGATCCAGTAAGGGGACGTTGCAGCGCGCGGGCTCGCGCCGCAGGCTACCCGAAGGGCCGCTCGTCGAGCGGCCCTCGTCGTCTCAGAAGCTGTGAATCAATCGGCCGTGCCCGGAAGGCGTGCCCAGATGCGTCCGATCGAGGCGCAAAGCGCAGCCATATCGGGGATATGGCGAGCATTTGCAACGAAGAATGGGCGCATCTGGGCGCGCAAGACGGGCATGGGTGATTGGTTCACAGCTTCTCAGCGGCCCGATCGCCGCTCTGCGAAGAACGACGACAGCAGCGCGCCACACTCGTCGGCCAGCACACCGCCGATCACCTCGGTGTGGTGGTTCAGCCGCTCCTGGCCGAACAGGTCGACCACGCTGCCGGCGGCACCGGTCTTCGGATCGCGGGCCCCGTAGACCACCCGCTGCAGCCGCGCGTGCATGATCGCCCCCGCGCACATCGCACAGGGCTCCAGCGTCACGTACAGGTCGCAGTCGATCAGCCGGTAATTGGCCAGCAATTCGCTGGCCGCGCGCATTGCACAGATCTCGGCATGTGCGGTCGGGTCGTGGGCGCCGATCGGCTGGTTGAACCCGGTGGCGAGCACCCTGCCCTCGCGGACGATCACCGCGCCCACGGGCACCTCGCCGACCGCCCAGGCGTTGCGTGCCTGGTCGATCGCCAGACGCATCATCGCGCGGTCGAACTGCGCCTGTTCCGCATCGCTGGCCGCATCGGGCGACAAGTGCTCGGGTTTCCTGCTGGTGGCCGGAGGGATCGCAACGATATCACCGCGGGCAGTCACCAGCCGGCGCAGGCTGCGGCTTTCGCGTTGCCTGCGCCAGCGCTCGACCGCGTTTCTATTGTGGTCAGTCTTGACCTGAATCATTGCGCATGGCTATGGTCGCCACATGCGCCGTTCTCCGCCTGTCGATGGGAAAGCTCGCCGAACGCCTCGCCGATGAGCGGCGCTCGGGCGTCTACCGGGTCGAGACGATCGATGCCCTCGAGGAGGCGGCAGCGATTGACCGCTATCCGATGGCGCGGGTTCGGCTGGGCGATGCCGATCGCGCAAACCTGCAGCGGCTCTGTGTCGAGGCACTTGCCCTCTCCGCCACGCCCGGCTGGCACGGGTTCGCCACGGCGCTCGCCGATCCGGCCTGGTCGCCCGCTCCGGGGCACGTGCTGCTGTTCGACGGCTTCGAATCGCTGGGGCACGCCGAACCCGAAGCACTCGTCCCCTTGCTCGATGCGCTGCGGACCGCGGCGGCGCGCCGGCGAGAGCGCGGGATGAGGTTCTTCGCGGTCTTTCTGGATCCGGCGCGGCGGCTCGCGCTCGACCCGCTCTACAACTGGCTCCGGAACCCGCCGGCAGCCGTGGCCAGCCTCACGGAACAAGGACAAGGAGGAGGAACGTCATGAAAGAAGCCCTCGAAGTGAATGTCGCACGTCGCTGGCTGCTGGCCGCGAGCGCCGGCGGCGCAGCCGCCGGTCTGGGCGGCTTCAGCAGCCCCAGCCTGGCGCAGGCCAGGCCACTGCCGCCGGTGGCCTCGTTCAAGGACGCCAGCCGCGTGATCGTGCACAGCGCGAGCGGGATCGAGACCCAGCGCAGCGCGTTCGGCACGAGCGGGATCACCGACACCGACATCCTCTTCCTGCGCAACAACATCGCCGCTCCCGATGCGGCAATCGTGGCGAATCGGGACGCCTGGCAAGTGCAGATCGACGGCGTCACGCAGCCGCGCACGCTGACCCTCGCCGACCTCAAGCGAATCGGGCTGTCCAGCGTGGCGATGGTGCTGCAATGCTCAGGCAACGGGCGCGGCTTCTTCGCCCACAAGGCCTCCGGATCGCAGTGGAAAGTCGGCGCGGCCGGCAACACGCTATGGAGCGGCGTGCCGGTCAGGGACGTCGTCGCCGCACTCGGCGGCGTGCGCGAGGGCATGCGCTACATGACCAGCACCGGCGGCGAAACCTTCCCGCCGGGCATCGACCCGCAGAAGGTGATGGTCGAGCGTTCGGTGCCCTGGATCGCGATGGAGGAAGCGCTCCTCGCCTGGGAACTCAACGGCGAACCGGTCCCGCTGGCGCACGGAGGTCCGCTGCGCCTGATCGTTCCCGGCTACTACGGCGTGAACAACGTCAAGTACGTGAAGCGCGTCGCCTTCACGGTCGACGAGACCTCCGCGACGATCCAGAAGTCGGGTTACCGGGTGCGCGACATCGGCCGCAAGGGCGACCCGACCCAGCCCACCATGTGGCACATGAACCTGAAGTCGTTCGTCACGGGTCCGGCCGGCGGCGAGACCCTGCGTGCCGGCCCGGTGCAGGTGCACGGCGTCGCGTTCACCGGCGGCAGCCCGATCAAGGCGGTCGAGGTGTCGGTCGACGGCGGCAAGTCGTGGCAGGCGGCCACCCTCTTCGGGCCACACCTCGGACGCTACGCCTGGCGGCAGTTCGTGGCGCAGGTCACGCTCGGAGCCGGCCAGCACCTGATCACCAGCCGGGCGATCGCGGTCGACGGCACGGTGCAGCCCGAACTGCGCGTCGAGAACGAGCGCGCCTATGCGCACAACGGCTGGCGCGACCACGCGGTCGCGGTCACCGTCGCATGAGGCGGTTGCAGGCTGCGGGGCTGGCGTGGCTGCTGGCCCTCGCCGGCACCGCCTCCGCCGACGAGCTGGGACGCAAGGTGTTCACCGAGGCTGCGCAGCCGCCCTGCGCGCTGTGCCATACGCTGGAGGCGGCCGGCGCGACCGGAACCATCGGCCCGTCGCTGGACGAGCTCAAGCCCGACAAGGCGCGCGTCATGGAAGCCGTGCGCACCGGAATCGGCGTGATGCCCAGGTTTGCCGACCAGCTGAGCGAGCAGCAGATCGAGGCGGTGGCCGACTTCGTTGCGAAGGCGGTTTCGGGGCGCTGAGCGGCGCTCGCTTCCGTCCGCCCGTCGAGTCGAAAGTGCGCCCGACGCTCAGCCGGTCTCGCGCATCGCTGCGGCCAGTTCTTGAAGGCCGTGCGAATCGAGGGTGGCGGCGGCGCCGAGGCGATCGCGTGCCTCCTTGTTCTGGCTGAGCTTGGCCTTGCCCGTCAACGACGTGACCGCGATCTCGATGCCCACGATGTTGCGCAGCAGGCTGTCGATGAACTCGGGCGCGGAGTCTCCCATCTTCCAGGGCACGGGTTCGGCCGCCTCGTGCCGGCGCGTCTGGCGCGCGACCAGGCGGCGCACGAACCGCTCGTCGTCGTGCACGGTGATCGTGCCGTGCGCGTGCACCACCTCGTAGTTCCAGGTCGGAACCTGGCGGTGCGCCTCGTGCTTGCTCGGGTACCAGTTGGGCGAAACGTAGGCCTCGGCACCGCGGAAGACGACCATGACCGGCGTGCCGGTGGGACAGCGCTGCCACAGCGTATTCGCGCGGGCCACGTGAGCCAGGAGCACCCCGTGCGTTCCCGCATCGGGGTCGAACTCGAACGGAACGTGATCGGCGTCCAGTCCGGCACTGCCCTGCGTGACCAGCACGCCGAGCGGGTGCTCGCGGATGATGCGTTGCAGATGTTCGGGCCGGGTCTCGGCGAAGTGCGCGGGGATGTACATCGTGGGGTGACCGATATCGGGACGGGACAGGAATCGCTCAGCTGCGCGCCAGCATCGCCACTTTGACACGATCGTTGGACCAGAGCGAGCAGAGGCATCGGCGAGCATCGCGATCGCCAGCGCACGGCCGGGTCGCGACGCCTGGAAGGCGCGTCGCTCCCGAATCGACACCAGCGAAAACAATGCGAAGAAGAGCAGCGTCTGGAATGCGAAGGTCTGTCGCCCCCGGCGTCGTCTTCCAGCCCGAAGCGGTACCAACCGAAGGCAAGCAGCGCCAGCGCCTCGACGAGCATCCAGGCCTTTGGTCCAGCGCCCGTCGCGCGGCCTGCGGCAATCCGCAGGCATCGGCCACGACGCGCCAGCACCCTTCGTCACGCGAACGATCGTACCGTCGATTTCGATGCGCGCCTCGGTCGGCATCGTGTCCGCCGAAAAGGCGACAAATGCCAGGATTCGCGCCGGCACGGCGAGCAACCCGCGTTCGCGCGCCGTTGCGGGTCGGCGTGCCGGTCCTGTCGGCGCACGGCGTGTCCATTCCACGTGCAGCGGCGGATACCGGAGGCGATGATTGCGGCCGTACGCCAGGGACATGGATAATATTTCTTTCATGACATCCCGGCGTCTTTCCCACTCCGTTCTCGCCGCCGCCACGGCGGCGGCACTCGGCCTTGTCGCCTGGCCCGTACAGGCTCGCTCTGCCCAGGCCACACTCATGCCGGCGTCCGCCCATTGGACCTACAGTGCGGCCAAGGCCACACCGGGCTCGCTCGCCAACCCTGATCCGCTCGGGCCGGAACTGCGTTTTCGCATGCGATCGCCCCGCGTGTGCGAGCTGCAGGTACGGCTGCGCCACGCTAGGTACCTGGCCATCCATGACGTCGATGACCGCTTCGGCATGCTCACGCGCGAGGCGGTGCCCAGGTTGCAGCGAGACAGCGGCCTGCGCACCACCGGCGTGGTCGATCAGCCCACCTGGGACGCCCTGCTGGCGCGTTCGCGCCGCCCCACCGAGGCCGAGCTGAACAGCGTCGACGTCGGGCCCTGGTTCACGGCCCGCACGCAGGATGGCTACATGAAGGAGCTGCAGCACCGGCTCCGGCAGGTCGGCCTGTACCAGGGCGCCGTGGACGGCAAGGTGCATTTCACGCGCGAGGCGCGCTTTGCCATGCCCGGCTGGGAGAGCCCCGAGGGAGAGTTCCGCATCTGGTACATGAACAGCGACACGGTCTCGAAGATCTTCGGCGAGCGCACCCCGATGCCCTACGCGATCTTCTACCAGGGCAACGTGGCCATCCACTTCTCGCAGGACTTCGCCGACAAGGGCTACGAGAGCGGCTCGCACGGCTGCAGCCAGTTGCGCGACTACCGGGTCGCCAAGTGGCTGTACGAGCAGGTGAAGGTCGGCGACCGGGTCGTGGTCTATTGATCCTGGCCGTTCCCGCTACGTGGGCATCGAGCAGTGAAGGAGGTACGGAACATGCGAAGCATGAAAGCGATGATCGGCGGCATGGCGGGCGGCGCCAGGGCACGCAAGAATCAGGCGGCGCAAGCCCAGGCCCAGCAGCAACAGGCACAGGGCGCTCGCACTTCGCAAATCGATACCTACAACCGTGCGGTGGGAGCCTGCATGGAGGGCCGCGGTTATACGGTGAAGTGAAGGGCCGGCGTCCCGAATACACTCTCTGGTTCGCCTGCCACCGAGCCCTCCCGATGATTTCGGATACCGACGCCGTCCTGTTCAGCGACCTCGACCTGCCGGAGGTCATCGTCCGCGCGGTGAGGGCCATTGGCTACGAAACCGCCTCGCCGATCCAGGCCGCCACCATCCCGGCGATGCTCGAGGGGGCGGACATCCTCGGCCAGGCGCAGACCGGCACGGGCAAGACCGCGGCGTTCGCGCTGCCGATCCTCGCGCGGATCGACATGAAGCGGCGCGTTCCGCAGGCGCTGGTGCTGGTGCCCACGCGCGAGCTCGCCATCCAGGTCGCCGAGGCATTCCAGAAATACGCGACCGGGCAGCCCGCCTTCCACGTGCTGCCGATCTACGGTGGCCAGAGCTACCTACCCCAGTTCAATGCCCTCGAGCGTGGCCCGCAGGTGATCGTGGGCACGCCCGGCCGCGTCATCGACCACCTGGACCGCGGCACGCTGAAGCTCGACGGCATCACATGCGTGGTGCTGGACGAGGCCGACGAGATGCTCGCGATGGGATTCGCGGATGCGATGAAGGCCATCCTCTCGCAGACGCCGCAGCAGAAGCAGGTGGCGCTGTTCTCGGCCACGATGGCGCCGGACATCCGCCGCATCGCGAAGACGCACCTGAAGGACCCGCGCGAGATCGTCATCAAGGGCAAATCGGGCACGGCGGCGAACATCCGGCAGTCCTACTGGCTGGTCAGCGGGCTGCACAAGCTGGACGCCCTCACGCGCATCGTCGAGGTGGCCGACTTCGACGCCATGCTGGTGTTCGTGCGCACCAGGCAATCCACCGTGGACCTGGCCGAGCGGCTTCAGGCGCGAGGCTTCGCGGCCGTGGCGCTCAACGGTGACGTCCAGCAGTCGCAGCGCGAACGGACGATCGCCCAGCTCAAGGCCGGCAAGATCGACATCCTCGTCGCCACCGACGTCGCGGCGCGCGGGCTCGACGTGGATCGCATCACGCATGTGGTCAATTTCGACGTGCCCTACGACACCGAGTCGTACGTGCATCGCATCGGCCGCACCGGCCGGGCGGGACGCAGCGGCGAGGCCATCCTGTTCATCGCGCCGCGCGAACGCAACCTGCTGCGGTTGATCGAGCGCGCGACGCGCCAGAGCATCGAGCCGCTGAGCCTGCCGACGGTCGACGACGTGAACACCCGGCGCCTCGCGAAGTTCAAGGCGCGCATCGGGGAGGCGCTGGCCGCCGGCTCGGCGGAATTCCATCGCAAGGCCGTGCAGGAGGTCGCGCTGGAGACCGGCGCCGACCTGCTGGATGTCGCGGCCGCGATCGCCTCGCTGGTCGAGGGCGGCGCACCCGTCCAGTCCGCGGCGCCCACGCGCACCGGTGCGCCACCCGCCGGTGAGTCGATGCGGGCCGGGGAAGAGGCACCGCGCAGGCCGCGCGGCGACTCGGAGCCCGGCAGCGACCTGCCGCCGGTGCCGGAGGGCGGCTACGAGTTCGAGGACGATGGCCGGCAGATCACCTGGCGCCTGGAGGTGGGCCACCGGCACGGCGTGCAGCCCGGCCACATCGTGGGTGCGATCGCCAACGAGGCGCGGCTGCATGGGTCGCAGATCAATGGCGTGGACATCCGCGCGAACTACTCGCTGGTCCGCCTGCCCGCGGCGCTGCCGCGGGCGGTGATCGAGCGGCTGTCGAGGGTGCGACTGCGCGGACAGACGCTGAGTCTCGTGGCGAGCAAGAGCCCGCCGCCGCCGCGCGGGAGTCCGAAGCCGGACCGGAAGGGGCCGCGCCGCCCTGCGCGTTGAGAGATATCGGAGGCTGGCGACGTTCGATCAGCTGCAACTGCCGCAGCAGTTGCCGGGGGCCTTCCCGATGCGTACGCGCCAGAGATCCGGTCCCTGCTCGACATAGTCCCAGGTGAAGAGACCGTGGTAATTCGACTTGAACTGGCGATGCAGCGGCGACGGATCGTGGTCGTTGACCAGTTCCAGAGCAGCTCCCTGCGGCAGGGCATTGAAGGAGGAGAAGATCAGGTCGTGACGCTCGTTCGGCGCGATCGTGCGGACGTCGATGGTCGAGAGGACCGCCTGGCTTGCCGCCGCGATCTCCACTGTTCTCGAGCGGATGATTTCTCTCATGGTTGCGGATTCTCCGGTTCCGGGTTAAAGGTGCGTGCGAAGTATATCTTCTTTGCGTTCACGCCGAACACCTCTTCGGCATCGCCGACATGCCAGCGGTAGGGCCGCGAATGATCTTCATCCTGCGAACCCCTCCCCCGCCCTACGAGGCCGCCTGACCCAGCGCGAGCCAATCCCCGGCCGAATAGCGCACGAGCTGCTCCGGATCGAAGCGCCACAGGTGCAGCCAGCCATGGTCCAGCAGCTGGCGAACCACCGCGTGCCGCGCGATCACCCGCTCGATCGCCTCGCGCGGCGCGTCGATGACCACGGTCAGCCGCAGCGGTTCGTGCACCCAGCGCTGGCCATCGTGCAGCGACTGGCGCGACAAGCCGATGCGCAGGTCGCCGCCGTTGCCCTCGAACACGCCGATCTGGCCGCCCACCACGTTGTGCAGCACCTTGTTGCCGCTGCCCATGCGCTGCGGGTCGCAGGTGGAGGCGTGGTACTGCCAGTTGATCCAGTGCGTGACCAGCATGGGCGCCGTCATCAGCAATTCGAGGACGCTGCCGTCCGCGTCGCGCGCAGCGTCGTAGTCGTGCAGGAAGCTGCGGCCGTCGAGCACCACGCCCCGGGTGCGGTGACGCGGCCCGATGACGAAGGCGGCGTTGCCCGCCAGCCCCCACTCCGGCCGCGTCTGCGCACCGTCGCTGGCGCGGCGGCGCAGCTGGGCGAGCAGCTGCGCGTGCGGCAGGCGAGGGTCAAGACCAAGGCTGGGCGCGCGTTCGCGCCGCACCTGGTCGCAGGCCTGTGCGAACACCGCCTGCAATCGCTCCCAGCGCGCGCGGGCATCGGGCGGCAGCAGATCGAGGTCCAGACCCTCGATCTCGTCGGTGGTGGTGTTGTGCAGCGCGGCCACGAAGCGGCTGGCCGCCGGGATGTCGAGGCCCTGTGCGCGCAGGCCCTCGCGCACCGCCGGCTCGTTGAGCAGCCGCGCAAGGACGCGGGCATTGACCTCGCCGGTCTGGCCGCAGCAGGCGCCGCAATCGAGCGCGGCGGCCTGGGGGTTGTTCTCGCTCTGGCTGCCGTGGCCGACCAGCAGCACCAACGGCGCGATGTCAGTGTCGAGGCCCATCGCGTGCAGCACGCGCGCGGCCAGGGCCACCTTGGCCTCGATGTCCAGGCCGGCGAGCGACGGGCGACACACCGGGCGATAGCGCGCGGGCAGACCTTCCAGGTCGTCGCGCGCACGGGCGGCCGCGTTCGGGCGCAGCCACCGGCCGAGCTTGCCGAGGTAGCTGAACCCGGCGGCTTCCACGAAGGAGAAGGCCGCGCCAGGCCAGCGGCTGGCCGCCTGCCACGGCTGGGACCCGGCAAAGCGCTGGCGCCGGGCCTGCGCGGCGCTGTCCTGCAAGCCGGCGTCGGCGCCATCGTCGTCGGCCGCGAGGACCCGGTCGGTGACTTCCATCGCGGGCGCCAGCAGGCCCGGCAACTGAGGCCGGCGCACCGATGTCGCCAGCGGCGTGTAGGCCACCGGCAGACCGAAGAAGCCCGCGAAGCCCAGCGTCTGCACGGCGGGCCAGACTGCCTCGAGTGCGCGGCGCATGGGCTCGCTGCGCACGTCGATGCAGAACCCCGCCTGCACCTCGACGGCCGGCGTGGCGGCCTGGATCTCCGCGGCAGCACCGGTGGCCATGCCGAGCTTCCGGGCCAGTTCGCGCTGATAGCCAACCTCCAGTGCACCCTGCCAGACCTCGTCGACCAGCAGTGCGCGCTCGGCCTGCAGGAGCCGCGTGTGGGCCTGGGACCAGTCGGCCTGCAGGGCCGCGAAGGCGCGCCGGGCGCCGGCATCGTCCTTGCACTCCAGCAGGATGACGCCCCAGGCCAGGCGGATGGCCAGCAGGTCGCGCAGGTGCGCGTCGCTGCGGCCTTCCAGCCCGGCCTGCCAGCCCAGGTAGGCGCACCACGACGCCCAGCCATTCACGGTCAGCAGCACCGCCTCGAGGTAATCGGCCCACACCACCTCGGGCAGGCCCAGGCGCTGCAGCACCCACTGCTCGGCATCCTGCCGGGCCTGGGGCAACGCTGCCAGGCTGCGGCCCAGTTCGGGCAGGCCCATCAGCACGCCGATGCTGTGGTCGTGCATGAGCGTGTCGCGCCAGAACGCGTACAGGCCTTGCGCGCGCTCGGGCCGCCAATCGGCTTGCTGCTGGTCGAAGTAGGCCGCACAGGTCTGGCCGACCTGATGCGTGATGGCCTGCCGCCACGACAGCCGCGCATGGCGCGCCGGGTCATCGTCCAGCACGTCGATCAGCAGCGGCAGTTGCACCACCGGCACGGCACGCTGCAGCGCCTCGATGCAGTGCGCGGCCGTCAGGCCCGCAGTGCGTGCGGCGGAAAGCTCGCCCAATGCACAGGCCAGGTCACTGTCGTCGATGCGCCCTTCCTCCCAGGCCTGCTTCAGGTAGGTCCGCGGCGGAAGGACCCGGATGCCGCCCAGCACCGCCATCCGGGCGGCCACCTCGCGCACCGGGCGACCGATGCGCGACCAATACGGGTTGACGGCGATCGCGCGGTCGAGCGGCCAGGCCGGCGCGATCGCGCGGCACGCCTGCTCGCAGGCGGCCTCGATGCGCGGGCGCAACGCAGCGGCGGCGTCGCGGGCGGCGGCCAGGTCGTGCGCGGCGATCGTCTCGATGGTGTCCATGCAGATCTCCACGTGGCGCGAAGTCATTTCGAAGCGGTGAGCGGCCACGTGCCGCTCAGCCGGGCGGGCGCAGCATGTGCGGCCGGGAGGGCCCAGCCACCGGGCCACAGGCGCAGCGCCAGGCGGGTGTAGAACTCGTCGACGTAGAAGCCGGCGTAGGCCCAGTGGCGCCAGGCCGACAGCGCCCGCGGCCGCCACTGCAGCATTGCCAGGCACAGGTACAGGGCAGCCATGCCGGCCAGCGCCAGCAGACCGGCCAGCGGGTTCGGCGCGTCGTGCACGCCCAGCGGCACCACGTGGACCAGGCCGGCCAGCACCGTAAGCAGAGCCACCAGCATCACGCCCGCTGCCGCCTGCCAGAGACGGGCGCGCGCCATGCCCTGCCGGGGCGCGGCGGGCAGCCACAGCAATGGGGCCCAGGCCAGGCCCAGCACCGCGCTCCACCACCACGGCCAGGCGGCGGCGCCCCTCAGCGAGATCAGCACGAGGTCGATCGATGCGACGATGCCGCCAGCCACCAGGGGCGCAGTCAGCAGACTCGGAGCCGCGGGCACGAAGTGGCCGCGCATGGCCTGCAGCTTGCTGTCGCGCACGACCGAGGAAGAGGCCAGGAAAGTGTGCGCCTTGTACAGCGAATGGCCGATCAGGTGCAGCAGCGCCACCGTATACAGGCCCAGGCCGCATTCGAGCAGCATGAAGCCCATCTGCGCCACCGTGGACCAGGCCAGCCGCACCTTGATGCTCACGCGCGTGAGCATCACCAGTCCGGCCAGCGCTGCGGTGGCCAGGCCGAACACCACCAGCAGCCCGCGGGCCAGCGGCGCGGCTTCCAGCAGCGGCGCAAAACCAATCAGCACGAAGCCACCGAGGTTGACCACGCCCGCGTGCAACAGCGCCGACACCGGCGTCGGTGCCTCCATCACCTGGATCAGCCAGCCGTGCACAGGCAGCAGCGCGGTGCGCAGGATCGCCGCCAGCACCAGGCATACGGCACTGGCCTGCAGCGCGACGGAGGCCTCGACGGCGGCGAGATGCACCCTCAGCTCGGTCAGCGAACCGCTACCCACCTGCGACCAGGCCAGCGCCGCCGCGCACAGCAGGAGCGCATCGGCCGCACGGTCGGCGATGCGCTTCTTGTGCGCGGCCAACAGCGCGAATGGGCGGTCGGCGTAGAAGCACAGCAGTTGCTGCAGCGCCAGACCCACGGCCGCCCAGGCCGCGATCAGCACCAGCCAGTGGTCGGCCAGCAGCAGCAGGTGCACGGCAGCCAGCACACCGGCCAGCGCGGCGACATAGCGCGGCTGGCTAGGCTCGCCCTCCAGGTAGCGGGCCGAAAAGGCGCCGATCACCAGGCCCAGCAGCTGCACCAGCACGGCCATCCAGGCGCCCGGCAGGCTCGACGCCAGGCCGGGCGCGAGTGCGGCGGCTGCGACCGAGCCCGGTGCCAGCACGGCAGCCAGGGAAGCCGCGGCCGCCAGCAGCGAAATGGTCGACAGCACCTGGAAGACGGCCCAGGCAACGGGCGGCCGCGGCAGCGAGCGCGCTGCAAGCGCAGCCGCGCCCATCAGGGCTGCCGGTGCCAGCGCGCCGGCCAGGGCCAGAAAGGTGAACGCTGTCATCGGGATCCCCAGGGCGGTCGATAGTCGGAATGGTGGCGACCCCGGATAATTCTGTAAAATTCAATGAAATGAACACAACCATATATTTAATCGAACAATGAAGCTCGAACAGCTCAACTTCCACCATCTCTTCTACTTCTGGCGGGTAGCGCGCACCAGGCACCTCACGCGGACGGCACAGGAGCTGCATACCTCGCAGTCGGCGCTGTCGGCCCAGATCCGCCAACTCGAGGACCGGCTGGGCGAGGCGCTGTTCGCACGCGAGGGCCGGCGCCTCGCCCTCACCGAGACCGGGCAGATGGTTCTGGCTTACGCCGAGAACATCTTCGGCCTGGGGCAGGAGATGCTGGGACGGCTGCAGGGCCGAACCGAAGGACTGGAGCGGCTGCGGGTGGGCGGCGTGAGCACCCTGTCGCGCAACTACAAGGAGAACTGGATCCGTCCGCTGCTGGCCGACCCGTCAGTCACGCTGACACTGGAGTCGGGCACGCTCGAGTACCTGCTGGAGCGGCTGCTCCAGCATCAACTCGACGTGGTGCTGGCCAACGAGGCGGTGCCCGCCGACGCGGAACGACCGCTGCACTGCCGCTTTCTGGGCAGCCAGGCGATCTCCCTGATGGGCCCGACAGCGGTCTGGGCGGGTCGAACGCTACGCGTGCCCGAGGACCTCGACGGTCTCGACGTGGCGCTGCCCGGGCCGCGGCATGCGCTGCGCGGCCAGTTCGATGCGCTGTGCATGGCCGCCGACGTCAAGCCGCGCGTGCGCGCCGAGGTGGACGACATGGCGATGTTGCGCCTGATTGCGCGCGACAGCGGCTGGCTGACCGTGCTGCCCGAGGTGGTGGTGCAGGACGAACTGCGCGCCGGCCACCTCACCGTGCTGGGCCAGTCCAGCCAGCTGCACGAAAACTTCTACGCAATCACCACGCTGCACCGGCATCGCCTGGAAAGGCTGGAGCGTCTGCTGGGGAGCTCTTCGCGAGAATCTTCCTTTCAGCGCGCGCCGCCGCCCGACGCTGGCCAGGGTGTGCCACGGCAGTCCGACCCAGTGGGGCCGGCAGCATCGCCGTGACGATCGCCTTCCCGGATCGCGATCGAACTGCGCAGCCCCGACGACGAGCGACCCGCCCTCAGCCGGGCCACATCCATTCGCGTATCTCGGGCATGTCCTCGCCGTGCTCGACGATGTACTGCTTGTGCTCGGTGCGCTTGTCGCGCATCAGCTGCTTGACGTGCGCCGCACGGTAGCCCAGCGAAGGCACGCGGTCGATGACATCGCTCACCAGATGAAAGCGGTCCAGGTCGTTCAGCACCGTCATGTCGAAGGGCGTGGTCGTCGTCCCCTCCTCCTTGTAGCCACGCACGTGAAGGTTGTCGTGATTGGTGCGGCGATAGGCGAGGCGGTGGATCAGCCACGGATAGCCGTGGTAGGCGAAGATCACCGGCTTGTCCGTGGTGAACAGTGCATCGAAGTCCCGATTCGGGAGCCCGTGCGGGTGCTCCTCGCGAGGCTGCAGCGTCATCAGATCGACGACATTCACCACGCGCACCTTCAGCGAAGGAAGGTGCTCGCGAAGCAGCGCAGCCGCCGCGAGCGTCTCGATCGTCGGCACATCGCCGGCGCAAGCAAGAACCACGTCCGGCTCCGTGCCCCTGTCGTTCGATGCCCAGTCCCAGATGCCGATGCCGGCGCTGCAATGCCTGATCGCCGCGTCCATGTCGAGCCACTGCGGCGACGGCTGCTTGCCGGCGACGATGACGTTGATCAAGTCCCGGCTGCGCAGGCACGCGTCGGCGACGTACAGCAGCGTGTTTGCGTCCGGCGGCAGATACACGCGAATCACGTCGGCCTTCTTGTTGACGACGTGGTCGATGAAGCCCGGATCCTGGTGCGAGAAGCCGTTGTGATCCTGGCGCCACACGTGCGAAGTGAGCAGGTAGGTGAGCGAGGCGATCGGGCGCCGCCACGGTATGTCGTGCGCGACCTTCAGCCACTTCGCGTGCTGGTTGAACATCGAGTCGACGATGTGGACGAACGCCTCGTAGCAGGAGAAGACGCCGTGGCGACCGGTGAGCAGGTAGCCTTCGAGCCATCCCTGGCACGTGTGCTCGGACAGGATCTCCATCACGCGCCCGTCGGGCGACAGATGATCGTCGTACGGCAGGCGCTCGGCGAGCCAGGTGCGGCCGGTCACGTCGAACAGCGCGCCGAGCCGGTTGGAGGCCGTCTCGTCGGGTCCGAACACGCGGAAGTTGCGCCGGCTCGCGTTGAGCTTCATCGCATCGCGCAGGAACTCTCCCATCACGCGCGTCGCCTCGGCCACCGCGCCGCCGGGTCGTGGCACATCGACCGCGTGCATCCGGTAGTCCGGCAGCTTCAGGTCCTGCAACAGCAGACCTCCGTTGGCCACCGGATTTGCGCCCATGCGTCGGTCCCCCTTCGGCGCGAGCGCGCGCAGTTCCTCCACGAGGCGGCCGTCGGCGTCGAACAGTTCCTCGGGCCGGTAGCTTCTCATCCACTGCTCCAGCAGCTTCAGGTGCGCGGGGCGGGCCGCCAGCTCGGCGAGGGGCACCTGATGGCTGCGCCAGTAGCCTTCGGTCTTCTTGCCGTCGACCTCCTTCGGCCCGGTCCAGCCCTTCGGCGTGGCGAGCACGATCATCGGCCATCGCGGCGCCGCGCCGACGTTGCCGCGCGTGCGCGCCTCATGCTGGATTTCGGCGATGCGGTCGAGCACCTCGTCGAGCGTCGCCGCCATTTGTTCGTGCATCGCGTCCGGCTCGGAGCCCTCGACGAAACGCGGCTCGTAGCCGTATCCGCGCATCAGCGATGCGAGATCTTCGCGCGGAATGCGCGCGAGGATGGTCGGGTTCGCGATCTTGTAGCCGTTCAGATGCAGGATCGGCAGGACCGCGCCGTCGGTCGCGGGGTTCAGGAACTTGTTGGAGTGCCAGGCGGTCGCAAGCGGTCCCGTTTCGGCTTCGCCGTCGCCGATGACGCAGGCGACGATCAGGCCCGGGTGATCGAACGCAGCGCCGAACGCGTGCGCGAGCGAATAGCCGAGTTCTCCGCCCTCGTTGATCGACCCCGGCGTCTCCGGTGCCACATGGCTCGGTATGCCGCCCGGGAACGAGAATTGCCTGAACAGCTTGCTCATCCCCTCCGCATCCTGCGACACCGTGCTGTAGACCTCGCTGTAGGTGCCTTCCAGATAGACGTTCGCGACCAGCGCCGGACCGCCGTGCCCGGGCCCGGTGACGTGGATCATGTCGATGTCGCGCGCCTTGATGACGCGGTTCAGATGCGCATAGATGAAGTTCAGGCCCGGGGTCGTGCCCCAGTGGCCGAGCAGCCGCGGCTTGACGTGCGCGAGCGTGAGCGGCTCGCGCAGCAAGGGGTTGTCGAGCAGGTAGATCTGCCCGACCGAAAGATAGTTGGCGGCGCGCCAATAGGCATCGATCCTGCGCCGCTCGCCGGCAGACAAAGCGGTACGACTTTCGGGCATGCGTCGGGTCCGTTGGCCCATGGCGCCATCCCGTCAGCGAGGCCGATGCGGGCCGCGGTTCCGGTTCAGCGGCGTCATCGCGATCTTCGACAGGCACACGGCCTTCATCGCCGCCGACAGCTCGAGCACGATCGCCGCCTCCTCCAGCCAGCGTCCGGAAAGCCGGAACCACGCGCCATGCGAAAGGGTTGTGCGGCGAGGGGGAGCACGCCGCGAACCCCATGTTAAGGAGGCGCTCGCGAAGCCGAATTGACCGGACGCAAGTGCGCCGCGCGGCGCGCGGGCACCCATCGGGGCCAATCGACATCCATCGACTGCCGCGACCATCGCGAACATCATCGGCACGCCCCGGTGTCCCGATTCGGCAAGTACATCTGGCCTACAGCTTCGGCACGGGACCCGAGTTCTGGCGGACCTTGCGTGCCTGCGCTTGCAGGTCCGCAATCTGCTTCGCGGCGGCTTGCATGGCGGGAACAGCGTGGCCCGGATCGGTCATCACGAACTTCATTTCCCTCACGAGAGGGTTGCGGGGGGCTACGGTGACAAGATTCACCACCAGGGCCGCACTGCAGTTCGACGCGTCGGCTGGCGCCAGCTTGCGTTGGTGCCAGGCCTTGTAGTGACCGAGTCCGGACGGCGAGTTGTCCACCTGTGGCGCCTCCCGCGCGTCCTGCGAATTGGCTGCCGTATTGCCGCATACCGTCTTTCCGGCTTCGACCCAGCGTGAGGTGTTGCCCATGGCCGTGTGCGACTCCATCACTGCGGACGGCTTGCCGTATTTCTGCCTCAACGAAGCCACTGCACGCTCCAGCGGCAAAGGATCGTTGTACATCGTCAAGGTGCGCATGACCCGGATGACACGCTGCTCCATCGGTGGCGCCGAGAACATCACTTCCAGCGTTTCGGATTTGCCGGGGGTGGGGCCTTGGCGGGCGATGATCGATCCGAGGAAGCCCGGTAACTGCTGGTCCTTGACACCGTCGTTGAAGGAGAACTGGCGCGTGAATTCCGTGACCTCCGCCTTCGGCGCATGCGCCAGCAGCGCAGCGCGCGCCTGTGCGGGGGTCATGCCGAGGCGGATGCCGACGATGTCCCAGTCGGGCGCGGCAAGCGACGGCGCTGCCCCTACCAGAAGCGCCGATGCGGCGAGAAGCACCGAGCAGCGATGAGCGAGAACCTTGTGCATGGCAGTATCTCCCGGGGTCGAACAGATTGAACACGAGCGAAGCCCCGACCCATCGCATCGCGCTCCGGCTGCTTCAGCCGGGTGGTTCACGGATGTCGTTCTGGCGCCAGGAGGCCGGCATGCTCGACTGGGCGCAGTGGCGGGCGCTGTATTCCCAGCCGTGCCGGTTCCGGGACGTGAAGCGCGCATCGCCCGACAGGGTGTAGGTCACGACGCTGTCTTGCGGCGGGCCGCCGTCCTGAAAGTCCTTGCAGGCCTGCGTCACGCGATAGGTGCTCGGCGTGATCCGGTCGATCTTCCTGAACTCGCAGAAGTCGCGTGACCCACCGATGCCGCCGCGCCGGAGCAGCGACACAGTCGCGTTGGAGGCCTCGCTGCACGGCGTGTCGCTGGCGACGTAGTAGCCAAGCCTGAGCGGTAACGTCGCAACGGGGGCCGCCGACCCTTCCGCCGGCACGGCCGCCTTCATGACGGGGGCTGCGGCCTCGGTCACGGGGGAACTCGAAGATTCGACTGCATCCCTGTCGCAAGCGGCCAGACCCGCAATCAGCAGCAGCGGTGCGATGGGTGCTCTCGTCGTCCTCATCGAATCTTCGCAGTGCAGTAACGTGAGTGGGACGAGTCGGGCCTGTCGTATACGCGGCCTATGGTACGGTCCTGCCATCGGGCTGTATTCCCCCATACAGGGTAGAAGCGGGACAGGGGCCGTGTCGTCACAGGAACGTAGTGAGCGCCGTGTCCACGCGCTGATCGCCCAGCTTTACGACGCGGCGATGGACGACGCCCTGTGGCGCGGCGCGGCTGCGCGCATCGCCGACGTGCTGGGCTCTACGAGCGCCGTCCTGAAGCTGCATGGCGACGGTGGCTCGGTGAGGTTGCTGGAATGCACCGACAACCTGATCGTGTCCGACCGCGACAAGGCATGGGCGGATGATTGGCACCGCCAGGACATGTGGGTGGAACGCTCGGTCGCCTTCGGCATGTCGCGCATCGTGACCAGCGAAGACCTGGTGACGCGTGCGGAAGAGACGCGCAGCGGCTTCTATCGGGAATGGTTGCGCCACCTTGGCATTCATCACATGCTGGGCGCCGTGTTTCCGGCGACGGACGGCATGATCGGTGTGCTCGGCATCCATCGTCCGCGCGGTGCCGGCGCCTACACGCCGGCGGAGCGTCGGCAGGCCTCGCTGGTGCTGCCGCACCTGCAGCGCGCGCTGCGTCTCGGCCAACGTCTTGCGGCGCGCTCTCGGCTTGAAGCGGCGGCGGTGGAGGCACTCGACCGGCTCGACACCGGCGTGCTTGTCGTCGATGCCTCGTGCCGCATCGTTCACGCCAGCGCCATGGCCCGGTCGTTGCTGAGCGAGAACGCGGAGCTTGCGGTTGTGCGCGGACGTTTCGGGTTGCGTCCGCCCGCGCTTCACGATCGGCTGCGCACGCTGGTAGGCGCTGCGATGGACGTGGCGAGCGGCAGGATGGCCCAAGCGGCCACGGCATTGTCCGTGCCACGCGCGCACCGAATGCCGCTCGCGCTCGAGGTGGCGCCGTTGGGCCCATCGGCGTGCCCCTTGGGCGAACAACAGCCTTTTTGCCTGATCCTCATCCGCGACCCGCAGGCGCCTGTTGCCGTGGCGCGCCTGCGCGACTTGTTCGGCCTGACGCCTACGGAAGGTCTTGTCGCTGCAGCCCTCGCACAAGGACGCCCACTCGAGGACATTGCCGCAGGCCTGGGCATCGGAATGGCCACGGTGCGCTCGCACCTCAAGCGACTCCTCGCCAAGACCGGCACACACCGACAGGCGGAGGCCGTGGCCCTGATGGCCCGCAGTGTCGCGACACAGACCACCGACGGTTGATGTCGAGGCCGACTGGTGGCCCACGTGCGGACCCCGTCCGCTGTCTGGCTCGACATCACATGCCGTGCGGCTGCAAGCCGACTTTCGAGACGAGGCAGCTTCTGGCCGGTAGCGTCCGGCGGCACTCCAGCGCGCCTCCCACCGACTGGGATCATGGCGCGCCGTGACGACACAGACGGGCTCCCATCGATTTCATGTCCTGGGGTTCGCGCGGGCCGATCCGCTAAGCTCCCGGCGATGCAAGCCACCCCCAACGCCTCGATCGCTCGTGCCGCGGGGTGGATGGCCGGTTGGCTGACGCTGATGGTCGTGATTGCCGTGGCGGGGCGCGAGGCCGCGCGCGAGTTGTCGGTATTCCAGGTCATGCTGTTGCGCTCCACCCTGGGCATGGCGATGCTGTGGCCGCTGGTGCGCGCAGCGGGCGGACTGGCCGCGGTCAGGACCGGACGGCTGCCCCAGCACGTGCTGCGCAACGCGGTGCACTATGCCGCGCAGTACGGCTGGTTCGTGGCCCTGACCCTGATCCCGCTCGCGCAGGTGGTGTCGATCGAGTTCACGATGCCGATCTGGTCGGCAGCCCTGGCGGTGGCCTTTCTGGGCGAACGCATGAGCGGCCGGAAGTGGTTCGCGGTGCTGCTGGGGCTGGTGGGCGTGGCGATGATCGTGCGGCCCCGCGCGGGCGAAGTCGATGCCGGGCAGCTGATCGCGCTGGCCTCCGCGCTCGGGTTCGCCATCTCGGTCGTGCTGGTGAAGTCGCTCACCCGTACCGACGCGGCGGTGGCGATCAGCTTCTGGATGCTGGTGGTGCAGAGCGCGATCGGGCTCGCCCCGGCACTCGTGGTCTGGCAATGGCCCTCGGCGGCGGCCTGGGCCTGGGTGGTGGTAGTGGCCTTCTGCGGCACCTACTCGCACTACTGCTTCGCCAGGGCGATGCAGCATGCGGACGCCACCCTGGTTGTGCCGATGGACTTCCTGCGCGTCCCGCTGACCGCGCTCGTGGGCTGGCTGATGTACTCGGAGCGGCTGGACCTCTTCACGGCCCTGGGCATCGGCCTGATCCTGGCCGGGAACGTGCTGAACCTGCTTCGCTGGCCGGCGGGCGGCTGGCGGGTCCGGCGCAAGGCATGAGGCGCGCTCCAGGCATGGGCGTGGCCGAGTGCCCGATCACCCGCGTGGATCCTGGACCTTGCACCCGCAGCGCGCCGTCGACCCGGGACCTGGCCCGACGGCAACGCTCTCGCGAAGTCCCGGACGGCTGTGGAACACGGAAACGACATTCGGTCGGGCCCGGCACCGCACTGCTGCCGTCCGCAGCCGGCAGATGCGATCGACGCCGGCGACCCCGCTCGCTAGAGGATGCGTCGTGCCCCGGGCACTCGCAGCAAGCCCCCGGCGATGGCGAACGAAGCCGAGATGCTGCTGACGCCTACGATGGCGAATTTCAGCGCCGCAGGCAGCGCCCAGTCCACCAGTGCGACGGACAACCCCACCACGACGGGCGCGTGCACGATGAACGCGCCGTAGGCCCGCGCGCTCCAGCGCTGCCAGGCCGCACTCGGCGCGTCGAAGCGCTCGCGAAAGAGCACCAGCAGTGACACGATCACGCCCCAGGCGACAAAGGGCTCCCAGAAGGCGTAGACGATTGCCGCAAGGCCCGGGCCGCCGTTGAAGTTCACGGGCTGGCCGACCAGCGTACCCGACAAGGCCGCGTGCGTATTCCGGCGCAACGTGACCGGGCAATCCGGTCGAACGTGACCGGGCAATCCGGCGGATCGTGACCGGGGAATCCGGTTGATCGTGACCGATTCC
>MEED01000007.1 GCA_001724855.1 Lautropia sp. SCN 69-89 | reverse complement strand
CATCCCCTGACGGGCCAGCACTCGTATCTCCACCGCCTGCTCCTGGGTCAACATCGCTCGCGGCCCAAATACCGCGATCCTCCCCCAGGTGGGTCAGATGCCCGGCGTCAACTATCCTGGCCGGCGGGCGTCAATTGTCTTGGCCGGTGGATGCGCGGTTCATTCCTGCTCGCTCACTTGGCCTTACGCCCGGCCGGGGCATGCCCCGGCCGGGCGGCGCGCCGCCGGTAGCTCTCCACGTTCATCTCCAGGATCGTCGCGTGGTGCACGAGTCGGTCGATGGCGGCTACCGTCATCGCCGGCTCGGGGAACACGGCGCCCCATTCCGAGAACGGGGTGTTGGCCGTGATCGCCAGGCTGCGCCGCTCGTAGCGCTCGGCGATCAGCTCGAACAGCACCGAGGTCTCGGCCTGATCACGACGCACGTAGCTGATGTCGTCGAGGATCAGGAGATCGAAGCGATCGAGCTTGGCCAACTCGTGCGGCAGCCGCAGATCGCGGCGCGCCGCCTGAAGCCGCTGCACCAGTTCGCTGGTGCGCGTGAACAGGACTCGGTGGCCGGCGTCGACCAGCGCGTGCCCGAGTCCGGCCACCAGGTGAGTCTTGCCGACGCCGGGCGGACCGAACAGCAGCAGGTTAGCCCCCTGCTTGAGCCATGCGTCGGCCTCGGCCAGGGCGTTGATCTGCGCCTTCGAGACCGCGGGCACCGCCGCGAACTCGAAGCTCGAGAGCAGCTTCTCGGGCGGCAGCCCCGATTCGAGCCGGTGCCGGGCAATCCGACGCACTTCGCGCTGCGCCATCTCGTGCTCGAACAGCGCTTCGAGCAGTCGCAGCCCCGGCCAACCTTCACGATCGGCCTGTTCGCAGATGTCCGCGGCCAGCTGCTTGACCGTGGGCAGTCGCAGCTCGGTCAGCATCAGGGCGAGCCGTCCCTGGGCGGCCGCGCTCATGCCCGACCTCCGAGCACCTCGTCGTAGCGCTTCAGTTCCGGCAACTCGACCCGCACGTTCGGGATCGCCGTCGCCGGCGGCGCCAGTAATTGCGTGATCGCGTCCAACTCCGGCAGCGCGTCGATCTCGATCAACTGTTCGAGTTCGCCGGCCAGCTGCGCCTCGTGCCCTTTGGCCGCCAGCGCCAGCAGCCCCACCATCGTGCGGCACGCCTCGCGTTCGGGGCGCTGCGCGATCAGCCGTTCCCACGTGCGCCGATACACTGGCCGCGGGAACGCGGCATCGCGGTGAACCCAGCGCGCCAGCGCCGCCGGCTTGCGCTGCAACGCTTGCACCAGATGCCGGTAGTCGATCACCTTGCCCCAGCGGCTGTCGGCGCTCTTCTTGCCGCGCGGCGCGCGCAGCACGCACACCCCGCCCAGCCAGCCCTCGATGTGCTCGGCGTACTCGCGCACCATCAGCCGGTGACCGATCAGCCGGCTCGTCGCCGAGTACAGCACGCGGTTCACGATGAAGGTGCCGAACTTGCTCACCCGCACCGGCACTTCGGCGTACTCGGCGGTGCGTCGCGCCGGCAGCGCGCGCAGTACTGCCCGCTCGGCCTCGAGTCGCTTGCCAAGCCGGGCGTTCATCCGCTGCACCACCGTCGCCACCAGCGCCTCGTACTCGGCGCGCGTCTCGAAGCTGCGCGAGCCGCGCAGCCGCAACGCTTGATCGATCGCCACCTTCAACGAACCGTTGCGCGCTTCGATCGAGCCGTTCTCGTGCGACTGCCCCGGGTTGCAGCGGCTCGCCCGCATCCCGTAATGCGCGCACAGCCCCTCGTAACGCCGGGTCAGCTCCTCGCGCTCGGCCAGGTTGTTGAACGCCGCCGACAGACTGTCGGTGCGGTGTTCCTCGGGTACGCCGCCCAGGCACCACAGCGCCGCCTGAAGCCCGCACGACAGCGCCAGGAAGCTCTCGCCGCCTTCGACCACCTCGGCATGCCGCCAGCCCGAGTGCGCCAGCGCGAACTGGTACAGCCGGTGATCGAACGACGCACCGCCGATCTTCACCTCCAGGTCGTCGGCGACCGTGAAGTCCGACAGCCCCAGCCGCCCCGGCGGATGCTCCTGCGCGAAGTACACCTCGCGCTCGGCCCCGTGCAGCGCCCGCCACTGCCGCAGCCGTCGCTGCAGCGTGCGCAGCACCGCGTGCGGATACTGTCCCGGGTGCCGACGCTGCAACTCCTCGAGCAGCGTCACCGCGTCCAACAGCGCATCGCGCTCCAGCAGCGGCACCACTTCGCTCTCCCATACCGCCGCCAGCGGATCCTCGCGTGTTCGCCATCTCCGTGGCCCGCGCTGCGACGGCAATGCCGTCGCCCGTTCCACTCGCCGCGCCGTGCGCACGCTCATCCCGGCCTTGGCCGCCGCCGTCTCCTGGCTGCTCACCAGCCGGTACCTCTTGTACTCGTTCACCTGTCGGTCCGTGATCCTCTTGCCGGGCACCCAGTTCCCCTCGACGTTCACATCGAGGGCGCACTGTAGCCACGCATCCGGGACCGCCCGGTCCAGGTCGACCGGCCAAGATAGTTGTCGTCAACCGGTCAGGCTAATTGTCGCCGGCCAGTCAGATTTACTCCGACGAGGTGGGTCAGTCTTACATCGGCGCTAACAGGAAGTGAACCTGAATCCTTTTTCGGAGCGATGGGTTCCCGACAACTCGTACCGGCAGCGTCACGTCAGCGCCGCGATCGCCCATAACGGGTGGCAGTACTTCCAGGTCACGCACGATGTCGAGTTCCTGCAGTATTTCGGCGCGGAACTGATCCTCGAAGTGGCGCGCTTCTGGTCGAGCATCGCAACGTTCAACGAGCGTCGTGGACGCTACGAGATTCGGGGCGTGATGGGCCCCGACGAATTCCATGAGGCCTACCCGGACGCGCCCGTGCCGGGCCTTGACAACAACGCGTACACCAACGTGATGGCGGTGTGGGTGCTGTGTCGGGCGCTCGACGTCCTCGAGCTGCTGCCCGACCTGCGTCGGGCCGAACTGGCAGAGCGGCTGCAGCTGACTGCAGACGAAACGGCGCGCTGGGACGACGTGAGCCGCAGAATGTATCTGCCATTCCATGGTGACGGCATCATCAGCCAGTTCGAAGGCTACGAGCGGCTGGAGGAGCTGGACTGGGAACGTTACCGTCTGCGCTACGGAAACATCCAGCGCCTGGAGCTCATACTCGAAGCGGAGAACGACAGCGCGAATCGCTACAAGGCGTCGAAGCAGGCCGACGTTCTCATGCTGTTCTACGTCTTTTCGGCCGACGAGCTTCGCGAGCTCTTCGGGCGCCTCGGATACGAGCTGGCGCCCGAGGCGATACCCCGAAACGTCGACTACTACGATCGCCGCTCGTCACACGGATCCACGCTGTGCCGAGTAGTTCATGCCTGGGTGCTCGCACGGTCGGACCGCAAGCGCGCGAAGAAGTATTTTGCAGAGGCGCTCCAGAGCGACGTGGCGGACATCCAGCAGGGTACGACTGCCGAAGGCGTGCATCTGGGTGCGATGGGCGGCACGGTCGATCTCGTGCAGCGGGTCTGCACGGGGATTGAGATCACAGGCGACGTCTTGAGGTTCAGCCCCCGCTTGCCCGACGCCATGACGCGGCTCGATATGCGCATCCGATATCGCGGCCATACGCTCGATCTGAAGCTCACCGCCGGTGCACTCGAGGTGCGCTCGCACGAAAGCGACGCCGTACCCGTCCGTCTTCAGGTGAAAGACGACATTCGCCTACTTCCGAGCGGCAGCACGCAGGTCTTCCATCTCGGGACGCACCGTTCGGGATGAAGCGTCGACGTCGCCGGTGAGGTGCATTCCGAGATCACCTTGCAGCGTGGACCCGGGGAGACAATCGCACTGCCCGGCAAACATGGCTTACTTTTTGGCGGCGGATGGAGCGGGGATAGGGCCCGGATGGGCTTCGGCTCTGCGAGATGTCGTGCGCGTATCAGAACGTCGGGCGGCCGATTCCCGCTGCGCTTTGTGGCGCCGCTCTTCGTGGACGTCGGCACTGTCAATAGCAATTGGATCGCTGGCTGGAAAGGTCTCTTCCAGCGCCCTGTCCAGTTCGCGTTCAAGTGGATCAGGCTCCGCGTAGATGCGTCTTCGCCGTCGCTTGTTTGTCATGAGATCCCTTTTGTCGGAATATGGGCGTGTAAGCGCTCGGCCCGGATCTGACCGGTGTCGACAAGTCAAGCCGAGGGTGAACCCGGTGTGCCGGGAAACGCCTGCTCAAGCGGTTTGCCGCTGCGCCGGCTGCTCCGCACTCTCCGGAGACCCGACCGCGCCTGTCAACTCGCGCAGATTCTGTTCGTCCAGCGTTTCCTTCTCCAGCAGCAGCGCCGCCCCCCGGTCCAGAATCGACCGATGCGCTGCGAGAACCCGCATTGCGTTCGCGAACGCCGCATCGAGAATCGCCTTGACAGCGCGGTCGATCTCCCGCGCAACCTCCTCGCTGAAATCGTGTCGGCGACTCATCCCTTGGGGAATGTCCAGGAAGCGTGCGCCTTCCCCTTCGTACGATACGTGCCCGAGCTTCGCTTCCATCCCGTAGCGCATGGCCATGCTACGGGCAATGTCGGTGGCCTTCGCCAGATCGTCCGCCGCTCCGGTGGAAAGGTGGCCGAAGACCAGATGCTCGGACGCGCGTCCGCCGAGCAGAACGGCCATCTTGTTCTCGAGCTCTTCCCGAGTCATGAGAAACCGGTCCTCGGTGGGTCGCTGAATGGTGTAACCCAGCGCGCCGATACCGCGTGGAATGATGGAGATCTTGTGCACCCGGTCCACCCCGGGCAGCGAGAGAGCGACGAGCGCGTGACCCATCTCGTGATATGCGACGACCTTGCGTTCGAGCGGGTTCAGCAGCCGGTTCCGCTTCTCGAGGCCGGCAACGATACGCTCGATCGCCGCCGTGAAATCATCGAGTCCCGCCGCATCCGCTCCTCGTCGCGTGGCGAGTAGCGCCGCCTCGTTGACGAGATTGGCCGGTGTGAGCGCGGCGATCTTCTCCGGATCGGCGTCGGAGGCGAGTTTCACCTTCTTCAGATGCACCTCGAGGATCTGCACGCGACCCTTGCGGTCGGGACGGTCGACGAGCACCTGGCGATCGAAACGACCTGCCCGTAGCAGCGCCGGATCGAGTACCTCTGGGCGGTTGGTGGCGGCGAGCAGCACGACCCCCGCACTGGGGTCGAACCCATCCATCTCGGAGAGGAGCTGGTTGAGCGTCTGTTCCTTCTCGTCGTGGCCGCCCATTGGAAATGCGCCGCGCGCGTGCTCGAACAGATCGCGAACCCGTGCTGCGCCCACGCCTACGAACATCTCGACGAATTCCGAGCCACTGATCGAGAAGAACGGCACACCGGCCTGCCCGGCCACGGCGCGCGCGAGAAGCGTCTTGCCGGTGCCCGGTGGACCCACGAGCAGAACGCCCTTGGGAACGCGACCGCCCAAGCGCCCGTACCGCGCGGGATCCTTGAGAAAGCCGATTACTTCCTGCAGTTCCTCCTTCGCTTCGTCCACCCCTGCCACGTCGTCGAATGTAACTTTGGTATCGGTCTCCATGTACACCTTGGCCTTGCTCTTGCCGACCGACATGAATCCCCCCATGCCTTGCGAGCCGGCCATGCGTTTGATGAGGAAGCTCCACAGGGCAAAGAAGACGAGCGCCGGAATCACCCAGGAAAGGAGCGCAGGCAGCCACTTGCTTTCGACACGACCCGCAAACGGTACTTTCGCCGCTTCCAGGTCGCCCACCAGCGCACGGTCATCCACCCGCACCGTGGTGAACGGGTGCGGTCCTTTCGATAGCGTTGCAAGGCGCTCGGCGGTCTTGGGCGACAGATCTTCCCCAGCGCCGTCGTTCGAGAGCGTTCCCGTGATCACGGCCTCGCCGAGCGCAACCTCCGTGATCTTCCCCGAGCGCAGGAACGACTTGAAATCGCTGTAGGGCAGATTGTCGACGTGCGGCGGCGCGAGATAGTCCTGCAGCGCGACGATCAGCAGCAACGCCGCGAACAAATACCAGATCGAAAACTGCTGTTTCTTTTCCATGGCTCACCTGTCCGCGCTCAGCGGTCGAAACTGAATCCGGTCGTTGGGCAGCTACCTGAAGGAAATGTAATCGTCGTGAAACATTGCCGTTGGGGATGCATCACTACAGTGATAGCCGTGATGCACGAAAACGCATCGCTCGCAGCAGCAGACGCTGCGAACCACGAAACCTGAAAGGAGTAGCGAAATGTCCTCGAAAGCCTTGTTGTTCGCCGCAGCGGTGTTGTCGGTGAGCGTGCCCGCCTTCGCCGATAGCGGCGTGGAGTTCGTGAACAACGAGATCGGCTACCAGTTCGTCCATGTGACCCCGAGCAAGACGACGCGCGCGCAAGTGATCGCCGATTTGCAGGCTGCGCAGAACGCGGGGAGTATTCCGCTCTCGTTCGAGTTTCCGGGCGCGGAGAAGCCGATCGCATCGACGTTGACCCGCGAGCAGGTACAGCGCGCCGCTGCCGGCCAAAGCAGGGGCGAGCATGAGGCGAAACACCGCCTCTACGGACCGGTGCACGCACTCGGCTCCTGAATAGCGCTTCGGTCGCTGCGCCAGGCATTCAGAGCTCTCTCGAACGCAGAGCGAGCACTGCCCACGCAAGGCCCAGCGCAGCGGCAGCAACGAAGCCGACGATGCCGAGCACCGGGAGGCCTTCCCAATGTGGGCCCGCATGGGACGCGAGAAGAAGCGCCGAGCCGACGACGATCGAAGCGATGATCATCGCGAAGGCGAGCCGATTGCTCGCTTGCAGCAAGTGGCGCTCGACGGACCGGCCGCTCTGGTGGCGAATATCGAACAGCGGTTCGCCGCGTTCGAGGCGACCGGCGAGGCGGCGAAGTGCGATCGGCGCCTCATCGGTAAGTTCGCGGACCGTCACGAGCGACCGGTACAACTTCGCAAACTGCGCTGCGCCGGCTTCGGGCCGCAACGCGCGCGCGACGAGTCGGCCGCTATACGCCTGGAAGGCCGCAAGCGAACTGAACTGCGGATCGAGCCGCTGAACGAGGCTTTCCAGCTCCGCGAACGCGCGCATCAGCAGAGTAGTCTCGCGCAACAGCCGGATATGATGCCTGCGACCCAGCCCAATGAACTCGTGAATGATGGCGCCGAACGAATGGCGCCCCGCTCCCGAGGCGCGATAGTAGCGATCGAGCGCAGCGGAGAGGTCGCTGACGAATGCTGCGCGGTCCAGTTCGGCGCTGGCACCCCCCATGCCGATATAGGCGCTTGCCACCCAATCCGGATCGCGCGCCATCACAGCGAGAAACAGCTGCCGCAGGCTCTCTTGCACGCGGGGCGACAACTCGCCGATCGCACCGAAATCATGAAAGCACAGCCGACCATCGGGCAGAACGAAGACGTTCCCCGGATGCGGGTCCGCATGGAAGACGCCCTGCTCGAAGACCTGAGCCAGAAAGACGCGCATGAGCGACTGCGCCAGGGCGCGCGGGTCCTCGCTCGCGCCGTGAGGCGCATCGGCTCGCTGACCGGTGCTGTGCTCCATCGTGAGCACGCGACGGGTGGTGGCGTGCCAGAAAATCCGGGGCACGTACACGAGGGGCTCGCCGCGGTTGAGCTCCGCGAAGCGCTCGGCATTGCGCGCCTCCTGCTCGAAGTCCAGCTCGCCTCGCAGCGTGACGGAGAACTCGTCCACCAGCTCCGCCAGATTCAGTGCGCGAAGAGCGGGAAGCAATCCGGAGAGCATGCGCACGAGCCGCTTCAGGACGGCAATGTCGGCCTCGACGGTCCGCTCGAGATCGGGGCGCTGCACCTTGACGATCACGTCCGTTCCGTCGGGCAGCACTGCGCAGTGCACCTGCGCCATCGATGCCGCAGCCATCGGTTCGTCCTTGAAACGGCTAAACAACTCGCCGATCGTGCGCCCGGTCTCGTCTTCGATGATCCGTCTTGAAACTTCGGCCGGGAACGATCCGACTCGGTCCTGCAGCCCGCGCAACTCCGCCACGAACGCGTCCGGGAAGAGATCCTCGCGCTGCGAGAGCATCTGGCCGAACTTGACGAAAGTCGGCCCCAGCTCCTCGAGCGCCTCGCGCAGGCGGGTTGCGTCGCTTGCCGACCTCGAGGAGCGATCGCCTCGGTCGGCCCGGAAGCCGAGTTGCTCGGCGTAGTGTCTCCAACCTTTGGCGACCGCTACCCGCGCGATCTCCCGAAGGCGGGCCAGTTCGCCCGCATTCATTCGTACATTCCAGGCGCTCCGCGGCGGCTACACATTCAGCCGCGAAGCCAGCCAGTTGTAGAAGGCGCCGAGCGCGAGCCCCGAGATCGCCAGGACGACGATTGCATAGAGAAAGCCGCCCCAGGTGAACGCGCGCGGCCGCATCATGGTCGTGAAGTCGAGCCCGTGGAAAAGGCTGTTCATCCACGTCAGCGAGGCTTGTGGCGCCAGTGTCCAGATCAGCGCGCAGGCGAAATAGAAGACTGCGACCGTGATGGCAAGCGTGGATCCGGCGCGAAGCGGGGTCATGGCGAGATCTCCCGGAACGAGGTCGGCATCAGAGCGCGCACGCCGTCGGCGATCGCAGCACTGAGTTCGATGCGATTCGACGGATGGGCGATCGTGTCGCAACTGACGATCGTTCCCGCGCCAGCGCGCCTGAGGTCGTCGAACGCAGCACCGGCGAAGATCGCATGAACGCCCACGCACACGGGCGGCTCAGTCATCGCCTGCCGCAGGTGACGAACCGTTTCGATCATCGTCCGGGCGGTCGACACGATGTCGTCGACCAGCACCGGGGTGTGGCTGCGCCATCGGGCGACATCCGGCACCGACACCTCCACGTCGCGATCGCCGCGACGCGTCTTCTCGAGCACGGTGAACGGCACGCCGGCGCGCTGCGCGACATCGGCCACCCACTGATTGCTTTCCTCGTCGGGACCCACGAGAAGGGGCCGCTCGACCTCGGAACCGACCCAGCGGGCAATGCTGTCGGCAGCATGCACGACGCGAGTCGGGATCGTGTATACCTCGGACAGCTCCTTGATCCGATGCAGGTGCGGATCGACCGTAACGAGCCAGTCGAACCGGCGCGAAATCCATTCGGCAAAATGTCGTGTACTGATCGTTTCGCCGGGGTGAAAGCGGTGGTCCTGGCGCATATAGGCAAGGTACGGCGCCACCAGGCCGATCGAGCGCGCCCCGCTGTCGCGCGCCGCTGAGGCAAGCAGCAGCAGCGCCACGAGCTTGTCGTCCGGTCGGTCGAGCGTGCATACGATCAGCGCATGGCGATGCTCGAGCGGAGACTCCACCCGGACGTGCGATTCACCGTCCGGAAAGCGTCGCACGCTGGCAGCGCCTCGATCGAAGCTAAGCACAGCGGCAAGCGCATCGGCCACGCGCTCGTTACCCGGCATCGCCAGAATGACCGGGTTCATGGTGCCTCCACTGGGCCGAGCGAGACGACCGGATGCGAGGCGAGGTACCGCTTCGCGTAGGCCAGCTCCCCAGGTGCTCGCGCATGCAGCGTGAGCAGCGGCGTATCGCGCTGCACGAGGTCACCGAGTCGGACATGCAGCTCCAGACCGGCCACCGGAACATTCGGCGCTCCCGCCAGTTTCGCGACGCGGGCGAGCCGGCGGCAATCGATGGCGGTGATGCGTCCGACCCGACCCGCCGGTATCGGGTCGATCAACGGCGCGACATCGGGCTCGCGAAACGCGCCTTGTGCCTGGCAGATCGCACGGAACTTCGCCCATGCCGCACCGCTGTCGAGCAGGCTGGATGCTCGTGCTTCGCCGGTTCCCGCAGGGCTGTCACCGCACAGTTCGAGCACCTCGGCGGCCAGCTTCAGCGCCCGACTGCGCAAGTCCGCCGGTGCATCGGGGCTGCGACGCAACACCGCGAGGACGTCGCGCGCCTCGAGTGCCGGCCCGATTCCCCGACCGACCGGCTGATTGCCATCGGTACGCTGCACGCTTGTCTGCAGCCCGAAAGCGGCGGCAACCTGCTCGAGCAGCACCTGGAGCCGATCCGCGTCGCTGGCGCTGCGCACCTTTGCCGTCGGACCGACGGGCATGTCGATCAGGACGTGGCTCGCACCGGCGGCGATCTTCTTCGACAACACGGAGGCGACAAGCTGCGCGTCGCCGTCGATGTCCAGCGGGCGTGCAACCCGGATCAGGATGTCGTCGGCCGGGCTCAGATTGATCGCGCCGCCCCAGACGAGGCAACCGCCTTCGCGGTCGACGACCTCGCGCATCTCGCGCGTGTCGAGGTCGACGCGGGTAAGCACGTCCATGACGTCGGCCGTGCCTGCCGGCGAAGTGATCGCGCGCGACGACGTCTTGGGAATCGTCAGCCCGGCCGCAGCCACGATCGCGACCACGATCGGCGTGGTGCGGTTGCCGGGCAGACCGCCGACCGAGTGCTTGTCCGCGATCGGAGTCTTCCCCCACGAAAGGATGTCACCGGCGCCGACCATCGCCCGGGTGAGGTCGACGGTCTCCTCCAGAGACATGCGCCCGCCGGCGCACGCACTGAGGAACGCGGCGATGTGCACATCCGCGTAATTGCCCGAGGCGATATCGCCGACGACGGACGCGAACGCGCGAGCATCGAGGCGGTTGCCGTAGATCTTGGAGCGCAACGCACTCAGCGAGTCGAGCGTGGGCGCGTGCGATACCCACACCGACTCCCGATCGCTCGCTTGCAGCGCCCGCCACGCGCTGGTTGATAGTCCCGCTTCATGCACACCGACGAGATCGGAGTCGACGACGTTCAGCGTAGCGACGATTCGCCGCTCGTGCAGCCTTACTTCGACGCGTGCCAGTGCAGTGAAGCCCTCGGCGCGGCAAACGTGGCAGTCGCGGTGCATGTAGACGACATGCTCGTCGTGCGTATCGATGCCGAGGGTTCGAAGACGCAACGCGTCCGACGAGGGCACGTCGACCGTATCGAGAGGCCGCACGCTCACGATTCGACCTCGATCGTCTGGCCGAGCCGCGGCGCGTAGGCATCCCAGCCGAGTTCGCGTTCGATACGCTGGCGCAGCGTGTCGGCTGGCCCCGGTTCGCCATGGGTCAGGTATACCCGGCGCGGTGGACGCTGCGCGGTGGCGAGCCACTGGACGATCTGACGGGCGTCGGCGTGCGCGGAAATGCCCTCCAGGCTCATCACCTCTGCACGCACGGGGATGTCCTGTCCGTGGATCCGGATGCTGCTCTCGCCAGCGACCATCCGTGCGCCGCGCGTTCCTGCCGCCTGGTACCCCGCAAAGACGACCGTGTTGCGGCGATCGGGCGCGAGTGTCTTCAGATGATGCAGGACGCGCCCCCCGGTGGCCATTCCACTGGCCGAGACGATTACGGCCGGATACGTCATCGCGTTGAGCGCACGCGATTCTTCGACGCTCCTCACCATCGTCGCCACTTTGCACATGCCGGCGCACTCGGCGTCGGATAATCGATGCTCCGCTCGATGCCGGTGGTAAATGTCGGTCATGTCGATCGCCATCGGGCTGTTCAGAAAAACCGGAAGGTCGGGAATGGCGCGCCTTTGCTTCAGGCGATAGATCGCGTAGAGCAGCGACTGCGCGCGACCGACGGCGAAGGCCGGGATGAGCACGGTCCCGCCGCGTGCGGCCGTGCGTCGTATCGTGTCGCCGAGGACCGCCTCGACATCCTGCGCTTCGTGCAGGCGATCTCCATAAGTCGACTCGACGACCACGTAATCCGCCTTTCCGATCGGGGCCGGTGCATTCATGATCGGGTCATCGGGTCGACCGAGGTCGCCCGAGAACAGTACGGAGGTGGCGTTCGCCGAAAGCCGGACCGAGGCGGCGCCGAGAATGTGCCCCGCGCCCTGCAGCCGCACGCGAATGCCGGTCGCAATCTCTCGCTCCTCCTCGAACGGCAGCGCTCGGAACAGGCGTAGGGATCGCTGCGCATCGTCTTCCGTGTACAGCGGCAATGCGGGTCGGTGTTTCGACGTCTTGCGCCGATTGGCGTACTCGGCATCCTCTTCCTGCAGCCGCCCGCTGTCGCGCAGCAGGATCTCGCAAAGCTCGATGGTCGCCGGCGTCGCGAACACGGGGCCGGTGAAACCCCGCTTGAACAGAAGAGGAAGAGCTCCCGAATGATCGAGATGCGCGTGCGTCAGGACGACCGCTTCAAGCGCGCCCGGGTCGAACGGGAAAGGGTCCCAGTTCATCAACCGCAGGTTCTTGTAACCCTGGAACAGACCGCAGTCGACGAGAACATTGCGGCCCCCGTGCGTCACCAGCGTCCGGGAGCCGGTGACCGTTCCGGCAGCGCCATGGAAGGCGAGTTGCATCACTACCTCAAGTGGATTTCGGATCTACGCCGATTTCGATGACGGCGTCGGAGACGAAGCGGTACGGAGGAACGACCAGATTCGTCGGCGCGGGCACGTTGCGATAGACGCGGGCGGCGAGATCGAAATACGAGCCGTGACACGGACAGAAGAAGCCGCCCGGCCAGCGGGGACGAAGGTCGGGCGCGTTGACGTCCGGGCGGTACGTGGGAATACAGCCGAGATGCGTGCAAATCGCCACGTAGACGCCGATCTCCGGACGAATCGAACGATACGGATTCGAGGCATAGGGAGGCTGCTGTTCGGCGCGGTGCGACAACGGATCGACCAGCAATGCGTGCAATTCCTGCGACTGCAGGCTTTCCAGCTGAGCGGGACTGCGTCGAAGGATCCATACCGGCTTTCCCCGCCATTCGACGGTCATCAGTTTCTCTTCCCGCAGGCCGGCGATCGACGCCGTAACCGGCGCGCCGACCGCCTTCGCGCGTTCGCTCGGCGCGAACGACGCAACGAACGGAACGCCGGCAGCGACCACTCCGGCGCCACCGACGCCGGTCGTCATCCAGGTGATGCGGCGGCGCGAAGCATCGGGTCGATCGATGGGTTTCGCTGGAACGGGAGGTTTCGCGGAATCGGCCATGGTGGTTCAACGCAAGGTTTCCGGGTCGCCGTGCCCCTGCACGGCAGCCCATTCGGGCGCCGCCAGCCAGTTCTCCGACGGAACGCCCATCGTCTCCGCCGCTCGCGCGAGCACATGGGCCCAGGTGCATCGATTCGCGAACGACATGCCGAACGTGTCCAGCGTTCCGCCGCGGTTGATGAAGCCAAGGTACGAGGTTCGTCGCGGACCGGTGTCGATCCGGCGAAGCGCGCCGGCGATCGGCTCAGGCCTCGTGTGCGAGACAACGATCCGCGCGTCGCTGTGCTCGGGAAACATCTCGGCGAGGTCGTCGTCCGTCAGGGTAGCGCCGGCCTGGGCGCTGTCGTGCGGCGTCTTGAATCTGCCGGGCTCGATGACGACGACCACTGCATGCGCCACGGCGTGCTGCGCCAACCGTTTCGATGCACGAAGCACCTCGACGAGTTGGTACGAGCCGACCGCCACCAGAACGAGCTTCTCTTCGGACGCACCAGAGCCGACCAGGCGCAACATTCCTTGTGCGGCAAGTCGCCGAGCCTGCGCCTCATTCAATACACTCGGCACGGGTCGCTTCGGCACGACCATCACCCATATCTGGCCCTGAGTGCGGTAGCAGGCATCCATGCAGGCGAGCGCCGCGTTCCAGTCGGGCGGAAATACAACCCGGGCACGATCGGGGGGCTCGGCCATCCACGCTTCGCATAACGTCGGATCCTGGTGCGACAGCTCATTCTTGCCGTTCTCCCAAGTGTGAGAACTGACGACGATTGGCACCGAAAGCCAGCGCGGTGGGCGTCCCGCCGCCGCCTGGCCGCGAGCGAAAATCATCTCCTGACGCATGGCGCCAAGCATCTTCACCGCAAACGCTTCGTAACTGACGACGAGATTCAGCCCCGCCTTGTTGGCGAGCGCCGCGCAGACGACCGCCTCCTCGTTGAGCGCGGTAATTACTGCGCCGTCGACCGCTTCCGGCACGTTCGCTTCCGGCTCGGCCACTCGATGCCGGAAGTGCTCGAGCGTGCGAGCCATGCCGTTGCTGCGCAATTCATCGGGGTTTCCGATCCGCACGCGCAACGTCGGATTTGCTTGCGCGAGCGCGATGAACGCGTCGTCGAGCGCGCTCATCGGCGATCGGGTCGCTGAGGAATCCGCATCGCGCCAGGGCAGCTCGGCCGGTTCGCAACGAACGTCGCGCACGGCGAGCGGGTGGTCGCGCTCCAACGGGCGCCGTTGCGACTCGTGATTGGACAATCGGCGCAGCGACTGCGAGAGCTCGTCCGGCGGCACCCAGAGTTTTCGTGCCGCCTCGTTGAAGCGGGTTCGCGCCTGCTCGTCGAGCGCAGGGTTCGCGCCCAACGGCAGGTTGTGCGAAAGATTCGTCCCGGCGCCGGGGAATCCGTACCCCTTGGGGGCCTGCGCAATCGTGTAGTGAAGGGCGGCGGGATATTCGAGCGCACCCGCGTGGGCGGCGGCCGCGCACGCAGCCAGGCGTGCTTCCGCCTCCAGGATGGCCCATGCAAAGGCAGCGGGATCGGTGCCATCGATGACGATCGGGTCAAAGCCGTTCAGGCGCAAATGATCGGTGAACCAGGCGACGCCCCCATCCTGTTCCATCGAGCTGCGCTGCTCGATGCGGCGGCCGTTGAGGATCATGATCGGCACCGCCAGCCCCGTGTCCTGCGCCCGCCACCAGCGCGGAGCCCAGTCCGCACCCCGTTGCTCCTCGAACGAACCGTCGCTCAGGAAAGCGACGAGCGTTTCGCCCGGCATCGGCATGTGCACGTATTGAAGCTCGGCGAAACCGAGATATCCGCCTTCGATGAGACCTCCGGCCGTGTGCGCATTGACATGACTGCCGAGCGGCGTGCCCGGTTCGCCGTCGGCGTCGATCGCGTACGAGTAAAAATCGGCGCACAGGCGGGAAAGGCCCGTATCGGAGACGTCGTAGCGCGCTGACTGTTCGGGATGCAGGTTGCTCGTCAGCGCATTCACGGCCTCGATGGCCGCAACACTGTGTCCCTGCCCCATCAGCCATGAACGCGTCCGCCCGGTGAGCGCGTTGGCGAGCAGATAACCGACGTATGCGGGGACCATGTTCAGCGATCCGCCGACGTGCCCCTCGGGCGTCTTCTTGAAATCACCGGCTTGTACAGGCTCTCCGTCGAGTCGTACCTTCCGGGCATAGCTCATGTGCACGACGAGCCACATCGCTGCGCTGGCGAGGCGGTCGGCGGCGGCGAAGAGTCGCCACACGTCGGCAGACGCATCAGCGGGCTCGCGCTCCAGTGCCACCTCGTGCACCAGGCGACGAACGCGCAACTGCGTCTGATCGTCGTGACGTATCGCACCGAAACCCTTCGTCCACCGTGCGAAGTCTTCGTCGCGCAGTCGTGCCCTCGCCGCCGCTGCCGCGAGGCGGTGCATTTCATGCGTCGGCAGCGAGGCACCTGCTTCGTGACGGTACGGGAATGGCGGGGAGCCGTCGGAAACATCCCCGGTTCGATCGGTCGGGATCGTGCTCATTCTCGTTGTCTCCCTTTCACGCGGAACCTGCTTCGGCGATTGGGCCAACCCTTGGCCAGAAGCGCGGGGTACGCTGCGCGTACTCACGCCATTGCGCGCCAAAGCGCCGCTCGACTTCGCGCTCCTCGGAAAGCGCCAAACGCAGGTACATCACGCACAGGATCGGGAACATCGCCAACGTGAGAAGCGTTGGCCACTGCAGCAGAAAGCCGAACATGATCAGCACGAAGCCGGCGTATTGCGGATGACGCATTCTCGCGTAGGGCCCGGTCGTTGCCAGCGTTCCCGAGCGTTGGCTCGAATAGAGCACCGTCCACGAAGCCGACAAAAGCCAGAAGCCGCCGCCGATGAACACCGCGCTCAACAGGTGAAACGGTCCGAAATGCGGATTTGTGCGCCAGCCGAACATCATCTCGAGCAGGTGGCCGGCATCGTGCGACAGAAAGTCGACTCCGGGGAACTTCGAGCCCAGCCAACCCGACAGCAGATAGATCGTCAGCGGAAAGCCGTACATCTCGGCGAACAACGCGACCAAGAATCCGGAGAACGCGCCGAAGGAGCGCCAGTCGCGGCTCGACTGCGGCTTGGCGAAGCTGAAGGCGAAGATGATGAACACCAGCGAATTGATGACTACCAGGGACCACAGTCCATAGGCCGGTACGTTGTCGTGGGACATGCTCGTTCTCGTTGGCGTGTTCAGTGCTTGTGTGTCGGTTGCTGCGACGAAGAGCGCGTCGAAGCGTCCGAGCCGGAATTACCGCCGCCATGACCTCCATGTCCCCCGTGGAAGAAGTGCATCAGCGGACACAGCGCAAGCAGTAGGAAGGGAAGCCAGCCCAGCAGATGCGCGCGATGTTCGGTCCACAGGAAGAAGGCGCCGATGGCGAGGAAGCCGAAGAACACCCATGAGGCTGCACGTCGGCCGCTTTCGCCTCGACCGGGATCTCGTTGTGAGCGGTTCGACATGATTGCCTTTCCTGCTGCTTGATTTCATCGACCGGGCCTGGGACTGCACGAATACGTCGCGTTCGATCGTCGTTCTCGATTCCGCTAGCGCCAGTATGACGCTGAGGAAGTGGTGATCAGATGACGCGTGCGTTACATGTCCGTAATGCAAAGCGTGGGTTACATAGAAGTAATCCCGGGGTCATCTCAGGGCCGGGTCGAGGAAGGACAATCGATTCACCGGGCCTTCGTCTTGTGCCTGCCGTTGCTTCCCGGTACAGCGGCGAAGGAGCTTTCGATGTCGAATCCTGGAGTGGTCCTGTGCGCAGCTGTGCGCACCGCGATCGGAGGCTACGGCGGCGCGCTGAAAGACGTTCCCGCGACCGACCTCGGTGCAATGGCGATTCGCGAGGTGCTCTCGAGAGCGAACCTGAACGGCGATGACATCGATACGGTGGTCATGGGCCAGGTCGTTCAGGCCGGCGCGAAGATGAATCCCGCGCGCCAGGCCGCGATGGCGGCGGGTATCGCAGACGCAGTCCCCGCGATGACGGTGAATCGTGTATGCGGATCGGGCGCACAAGCCATTGCGACGGCAGCGCAGGAAGTCATGCTCGGTTTCGTCCAGTGTGCGATCGCCGGTGGCATGGAGAACATGGATCAGTCGCCGTACCTGATGAACGGCGGGCGATGGGGCTACCGGATGGGGGACGCGCAGATCCACGACAGCATGCTGCGCGACGGACTGAACGATGCGTTCAGTGGCCAGCATTCGGGCTGGGTGACCGAAGACCTGGTTTCGAAGTTCGAGATCTCGCGTGAGGCTCAGGATCGCTGGGCGCTGCGTTCACAAACACGATTCAGCGGCGCGCAGGCGGCGGGCAAGTTCGACGCGGAGATCGCGCCGGTCGAAATCCCGACGCGCAAGGGACGCGTCGTTTTCGAGCGGGACGAACACAACCGCCCCGATATGACGCTCGAGTCGCTCGCGAAGTTGAAGCCGGCCTTCCGCAACGACGGCACCATCACTGCGGGCAACGCTCCGGGCCTGAACGCCGGTGCGGCCGCGCTGATCGTTGCCAACGCCGCGTGGGCCGAGAAACGCGGTCTGGAGCCGATGGCACGCCTTGTGGCGTACGGCGTCGGGGCCGTCGAGCCGGGCATGTTCGGACTCGGCCCCTTGCCAGCCGTACGTCAGGCGCTGCAGCGAGCCGGTTGGCAACTTGCAGACATCGAGCGAGCGGAAATCAACGAGGCGTTCGCGGCGATCGCGCTCGCGCTCACCAGGGAACTCGGTTTATCGGAGGAGGTTGTGAACGTCGAGGGCGGCGCAATAGCGCATGGACACCCGATCGGCGCCACGGGGGCGGTGCTGACCACCCGGCTTCTGCATTCGATGCGACGCGACGGCGTCCGCCGTGGCCTGGTGACGCTTTGCATAGGCGGGGGGCAAGGGGTTGCACTCGCGCTCGAAGCGGTTCGGTGACGACTGAGTGAGAAACCGACGACCGATCACGGCCCGCACGGCGCCCGCACTACGCATGCCGAAGCGGCGCCGCCCATGCACGAGGGCGGGCACACGCGCGCGACGCCCATGACAAGCACGCCGGCTACAGCGTGTCGATGTTCCGCAACACGAGGCCGGCGACGTCGTGCTCGTGCGCAGCGATCCGCGCGACGTGCCGCGTATCGTGAATCTCTCGCGCGCGAGCTACCGCAAGATGATCCAGAACCTGTGGTGGGCTGCGGGCTACAACATCGTCGCGATCCCGCTCGCGGCGGGCGTGCTCGCGCCGTGGGGCGTGCTGCTCACTCCGGCGGTCGGCGCGGTGCTGATGTCGCTGAGCACGATCATCGTGGCGGTCAATGCGCAGCTCCTGCGGCGCGTGCGGCTGTGAACGACTCAACGCGACGCGTTTTCGGCAACGGCACGCAGCGTGCAAGTAACCAGGAAGGCATAGACGACACATGAGCACCGACGAAACGAAACCCATCCATTTCAATCCTCTCGAGCTCGGCGGATGGCGCCTCGCGCAGGCCGCGACGGAGTACGCCGTCGACGCCTGGCAGCGCGGCGCGCTGTACGCCGACGTGATGCGCCGGCGCGGCAACCAGTACCAGGAGCACCTCCGCGAGGCGGTGCCGCACGTACTCGACTTCCCCTTCGAGCCGGTCATGTCGGGACGCGATCTCGAGCGGCCGGTCAACTACTGGCTGGTCCGCATCCTGCTCTCCGAGGACGTGACCACCGATCCGCGCAAGCGGCCATTCGTGGTGCTCGATCCGCGGGCCGGACACGGGCCGGGCATCGGCGGCTTCAAGGCCGACAGCGAGGTCGGGGTCGCCCTGCGCGCCGGCCACCCCTGCTATTTCGTCGGGTTCCTGCCCGACCCGGTGCCGGGACAAACGGTCGAGGACGTGATGCGCGCCGAAGCGGCATTCCTGGAGCGCGTCATCGCTCTGCACCCGGAGAGCGAGGGCAAGCCGGTGGTGATCGGCAACTGCCAGGCAGGTTGGCAGGTCCTGATGACCGCCGCGATGCGGCCGGAGCTCTTCGGCCCGATCATCGTGCCCGGCACGCCGCACTCGTACTGGGCCGGCTGGCGGGGCAAGAACCCGATGCGCTACGCCGGCGGGTTGCTCGGCGGGAGCTGGCTGACGGCGCTCACCAGCGACCTGGGCGCCGGCCGCTTCGACGGCGCGTGGCTGGTCGCGAACTTCGAGAACCTCAATCCCGCCAATACCCTGTGGACCAAGCAGTACGACCTGTACGCCAAGGTGGATACGGAGGCCGAGCGCTATCTCGGCTTCGAGCAGTACTGGGGCGGGTACGTCTTCCTGAGCGACGTCGAGATGCAGTGGCTCGTCGACAACCTGTTCGTCGGGAATCGCCTGGCGACGGCGGAACTGATCACCTCCGACGGCATCCGCCTGGACCTGCGCAACATCCGCTCGCCCATCGTCGTGTTCTGCTCGATGGGCGACAACATCACGCCGCCGCCCCAGGCGCTCGGCTGGATCATCGACCTCTATCGCGACGACGCCGACGTAAAGGCGCACGGCCAGACCATCGTCTACGCCCTGCACGAGAGCGTCGGCCACCTCGGCATCTTCGTGTCGGGAAGCGTGGGACGCAAAGAGCACAAGGAGTTCGGCGAGAACATCGACTACATCGACGTGCTGCCGCCGGGCATCTACCACGCCAGGCTGGACGCGAAGACGGAGCACACCCTCAACCCGGACCTCGTGGTGGGGGACTACGTGCTCGCGTTCGAAAAGAGCGGGGTCGAGGAGGTGCGCAAGATCGTCGCGCCGGATCCGGAGTCGGACCGGCGATTCGCGGCGGCGGCCCGCATCTCCGAGATGAACCTGGGCCTGTACCGAACGTTCCTCCAGCCGCTGGTGCGCGCAGCCGTCACCCCCCACTGGGCGGAGTCGCTGCAGCGGCTGCATCCGTTGCGCCTGTCCTACGAGCTGATGTCTGACGCCAGTCCGCTGTCGGGTCCGATCGCCAAGGGCGCCGACAAAGTGCGCGAGAACCGCGCGCCGGCGAGCGCCGACAATCCGTTTCTGCAGCTGCAGGAGATGTTCTCGCAGACCGTCGCGAGATCGCTCGACCAGTGGCGCATGATCCGCGACGACGCCTGCGAGAAGACCTTCGAGGCGATTTACGGCTCGCCCTGGATCCAGGCGCTCGCCGGGCTGAACGCCGATGACGGCGCCGCCCCCCGACCCCATCCGGGGGTGACGCCCGAGCATCGGGAGTACGTCGCACGGGAAGTCGAAAGGCTGCGCGCCAGCCTGGCCGAGGGCGGCGCGGTCGAGGCCGGACTGCGGGCGATCGGCTTCATCACTCGCTCGCGCGGCGAGGTCGACGAGCGCGGGTTCAACATCCTCCGCAAGTTCCGCGACGTCCATTGCTGCCGCATCCTTCCCCTTTCGGACTATAAGCAGATGGTTCGCCAGCAGGCGCTGCTCATGGACCTTGACGAAGATGCCGCAGTGGCCGCGATCCCTGCGCTGTTGGAACAGGCCGATCCGGCCGACATTCGGGACGTGGCCGCGATCGTCGAAGAGGCGGTGGCGGCTTCGGCGGAGCAGACGCCGGAAGAACGGCAGCGCCTCGAACAGATGCAAGCGCTGTTCGAGGCGGCGGCGCGCAGCCCGAAGGAGGCGCGCGCATCGAGCGCCGGCGCCGTCGCCGGATCGGACGGGAGACGCAAGGCGCCGGCGGCTATCACTAAGACTGCACAGCGAGGGCGTGGGACGCCTCGATGAGGCGGATCGAGATCACGTTCTGGCGCGCGCTCGAGCGATGGATCGGCGGCCTGGACAAAACGTACGGCTGCACAAGTGTCTCGGCATCAGCGGGCTGGCCCTCGCGATCACGCATTGGCTGTGGTCCGAGGGGCCAAAATGGGCTCGGGTGGCTGTGGCTAGAACGCCCGGAGCGCGGCCTGCGGCTCGTCCTGGGGTTCCGGAATGCTCAGCGCCCAATCAATCTCACGAATTCTCACGAATAACGTCGATACACTGAAGTCGTTCCGTCGTGTTGAACAAGCAGGACTTCGTAAGCATCCTTTCGGCCGCCATACTCCGGGCCGTCCATGCCGGGTGAACCGATGGGCATGCCGGGCACCGCCAATCCGATTGCCTTCGGCTTCTCGCTCAGCAAACGTCGAATGTCGCCGGCGGGAACGTGTCCTTCGATCGCGTATCCCGCGACGACGGCGGTGTGGCAGGAGCCGAGTTTCTGCGGGATCCCGACTCGAGCCCGCGCATTTGTATTACCGCTATCGTTGACTGTCACGCGAAAGCCGTTGTCCTGCATGTGCCTCACCCAATCCTTGCAGCAGCCGCAGGTCGGGCTCTTCCAAACCTCGACCGACGGCATCGACGCCTGCGCGGCGACCCAGCCTGGGAAGCCAGTGACGAACGCGCCGAGAGCGAGGGCCGGCATCGTGACGATCGCACGTCGAAACTTCTTCATTGGATGCTCCACACAAGCCGAGGTCGAGAGGAGGCGGCAGGGCGCGAATTGCGATGGCGCGCGATTTTCCGATCCGCGGGTCAGCTACAGCAGCATCCGCCTCGTGCGCCTTTCGACTGCGTCGTTGCGGCCGAGGAAGCAGGCGCGCCTGCAAGTCGCGACGGATAGCCGGCGTCGGTCAAAGCATTGATGAGCGCGCTGGCCGAAGGGCCGAACGTTCCCTCTACGCGCGCACGACCGGCCCCGAGGTCGACAGCTACTGTTGCAACGCCCTCGATGGACTCGAGCGCACGTCTGACCCGGGTGACGCACGAGTTGCACGTCATTCCGTCGACAGTGAGTTCTACCGTGTTCATGAAATCACTCCCTTGATTCAAGCGTTTGTACCCGTCGTGCTCGACGTTCTGATACGTATTCGACCTGTCCGCCTGGTTCCGCGATAGCGCAACTCATTGCTGTTTGTGGAATTTGCGGTGATCGTGCAGTGGCGGCCTGTCGGGTGGTGCGCGGTCCACGCCCGCTTCAGCCCGCGCGCAAGGTGTAAGCCACCTTGGCGCAGCGCCGCGTTCGACGCCATGATCGTGCTGCGACCTGGCTCTCGTGCACTCAACCGAAGCACGGGCACGGGCGGCGGAGCGGGCAGCGGAATCTGCCAACGGTTGCTCCTGCTCCGAAACGTCGCCGAGCCGAGCCACCCGATGTGGCAGCGTCGACGCCGCGTCGCCGTTTTCGGCAGCAATCTCGAAAACCGCGGGAACACTTCGCTCGATGCTCGAAAAGCCGGGAACACTCTGCGCAGTCGCAGACGTTGTGCTCGCTGTCAGGACGATCGCGGCGATGGTTAACATACTCAAGAACATTCCGACTCCCTCCTTGCGACGTTTCCATTTCTTTGCCGCACACGCATCACTCTATGCGTGCCCTGCCAACGGGAACCGGTCAGGGAGGTTACATTTCGTTCATGTTGCTTGCATGCGCGCGCTACAGCCACCCGTTCCGAAACCCGGCCCGTCGAAGTCCAGTCACGACGTATCGGCACGAGCGCATCAACCGCCAGAGAAGCTCGGAACGGTAGTTCTCGCACATCAATACGACCGGCCCCAGATTGATGCCGAAGTGGTACGGCGAGGTCCAGCCGATTCCGCCCTCGACGTCATCGGAAAAGGTCAGATTGAAGCTGCAGCGAAAGCAATACTGGCCCGTTACCTGCGGGTACACGTCCTGGAAATTGCGGACCGCCGACAGAACGATGTCGGGGGCGAACGGTAACGAGGCAACAATTGCCCACGGCGCAACGGTGCCGTCGTCCGGTCCGTACGGCGCGCCGCGAGCGACGTAATCGAAGAACGAGCGCTCGATGCCGTCGATGCGTCGTGTCGTCCAGCCGGGGCCGTCGCTCGCGGTGATACCCCAGAAATCCTTGCCGTAGCCGGCGAACGCAAGCGGATTGCGTATCGCGTACTCGCGCTGCACCTGCGTCGCACGGCGGCTGTTCTCGAAGTAGTCGATCCCCTTCTCATGCACGAAGGAGTCCTGAATGCCTCGAAAATCCAGCCAGACGTGCGAGTACTGGTGCATGAAGAGCGAACCGCCGTAGATGAACTCGCACCCGTAGATCGTCTTCCAGCGGTAGGTCGAAAGCCACGCAGCGTAGCTCTCGGCGGGCAGAGGATGCGTCGGCGAGCCCAGGCCCAGGACGTACAGCAGCAACGATTCGTCGTAGCCTTCCCAGCGGTACGGCAGGAAACCGCCCTCGGGCGTCCATCCATGCGTGACCGTCGCGCCGCCGTTGCATGCCCAGGTCCATTGCGCACGCCGATAGAGCGCGTCGGCGAGCCGACGTAGCTCGTCCTCCTCTTCGCACTCGCCATCGAAGAACACCGCGGCAGTCAGCACTCCTGCAAGCAGAAAGGCGGTGTCTACGGTCGACAACTCGCAGCGGCCCACCCTGCGGCCGGTCGACATGTCGCTGAAGTGATAGTAAAGGCCCTTGTATCCGGTCGCGTCGGGTTCCGGTCCCTGCGGGCTGTCACGCAAGAACCTAAGCAGCGCCAGTGTTCGCTCAACGGCATCGGCACGAGTCATCCAGCCGCGCGTGACACCCACCGCATAGGTCGCCAGCCCAAAACCGGTGGCAGCGATGCTTGCCGTCGACCCGGGATGCGAGGTGTCCGCGACGAGCCCGTTCGCTGGGCTGGTTTCCTGCAGGAAGTACTCGAACGCATGTCGTTGCAGCGAATCGAGCCGCGTCTCGCCGAAGTCACGAAGCGGCAGGTCGTGCGATGCGGGCATACGTGTTTGGTTAGACAGAAGCCGAAGGCGACTCCACCCCGGCGCTCTCCCTTCGAACGCGCTCGAGCAGGTAGTGCACCTCGCCGTACGGGTCGTCGCCGGCGACGACCTGCGCGCCGGCGTTGAGCAACTCCATCACGGTGCTCCCGCTCATCGGGCCGGCATTGAAGGACCCGCGCCGGGTTGGTCCGGTCGGCTGCGCATCATCTGCTCCATCATCATCTGCATCATGTCGAGCCGGCGCTCCATGCGTTGCAGGTCGGCGGAATCGGGCGCTCCGCTCGACCCGCGGCCCATCATGCCCGGGCCGCCCATCATGCCCGGGCCCATCATGCCCGGGCCCATCATTCCCGGGCCCATCATGCCTGGGCACATCATCCCGGAGCCCATCATCCCGCTCATCATCCCCGGTCCCATCATCCCCGGGCCCATCGCGCCGGGACCCATCATCCCGCCCTCCATTGCCGGATGGCCGCCCATCATCATGCTGCGACCCAACATCATGTTGGCCTGCATCGTTCGCATGTGATCGGCAAGTGCCGCGCGGCGTTCCTCATCGGTCTTCGCTGAGGCGACGCGTTCCAGTTGCGACTGCATCCGACGCACGTTTTCCTGCATCTTCTCGACCGTAGTGTCCGTCTCCTGCGTCGCATTCGCACTGGCTGGCGGCATCGATCCCGCGCCCGCTTGCGGATGGTGCTCCTCGACGGCGCCTGCGGGCGAGGCGGCGAATGCGAGTACGAGCAATGCACTCGCTAAAAACGGACGCAGAACCGCCTCGTTGCCACGCGCAGTTGGTGCAGCGGTAGGCAAAGCGGGCCTAGACAATTTGTCGGTGGGCTTCATCGCAGTTCTCCTTCGGAAGGATGTGAGTCATGACAAGAGTCGGTCTCCGACGCTTGTTCCAGCACTAGCTCAGCTGCACCTGCACGAGCATTGTTGGCTCTGTGCCTTGCGTTGAAGAGGTCGATGGCGCAATAGTCTCCCTGCTGCCATCCACGATGCAGGGATCGGCGAGTTCGCGCAGCTTAGCGAGTGGAAACCAAACGAACGCGTTTCGATGCTCAGCAGAGCTGCGAAGGAGGGTAAGCGGATCTACATCTCGGCCTCTCGAGCTCGTGTCTTCCTGCTAGACACCCCACGGCGAACACGCCGAAGCGCCGTTGCCGCAAACGCGCGGCCTTCCCAACGAAGGCCCATAATAGGGGGACGTGGATGACGAGAGGCTTACGCGCTAATTACATTCACCCAAAGCGACAAGAGCAAGACACGCGCTGGGACATAACGCCTCGCCCTATCAAGTCGGCATTGACCACGAGCGTTCATCGACATACCTTCACTGCAATCACCGCGGAGACTGCAGTAGTACGAACCGCGTTAATCTACTTGTCGCCTCGTTCATGCTGCTTGGGCGGATTTCCCGCTGCAGGCTGATTGCGCCGTGACGACATCGTCGCGCTCTGGGTTCAAAGTCACCACGCCCACCGGCGTCCAGTTGCGGGTCTCACCTGACCCGTGTCGCGGGTTGCGCGCGCGGGCCTCGCGATACAGTTGGTGGCGCGCCGCACGGATCGTCGCGTCTTCACCCGCATCGCGCTAAGCGGGGCTGACATAGCGGACGCCGCTGTGATGGTACTCGTGGTTGTTGTACCAGTTGCCCACCTGCAGCGCCAGCAGATTGCCTGCCTTGATCTCGTAGCTGATCCAGCGGCGGGACTTGCCGGCCATCTTCGCAAACTCGACGACGGGGAGGTTATGGGGCGCCTCGAAGACATCAACGAGTTCGATGCGCTCGCGCTGAATGTCGGAGAGCGGCTGCTCCATCACCGAACGCGGCGAAGAGACCGCGGGCAGTCGAAGCGCTGCGGCGGACACCAACGGCTTCGCGTGACCGGGTTGCGTGACGATCAACATCGGCACCGGCGCCGCGGCCGCCTTCTCGGCGGTTGCGGGAGGCGCTGCCGCCGCTTCCTCGTCCGAGACGACGGGCACGCCTTCCAGGCGGATCGTGAGCGGCATGCTCGCTGCCTCGACCATGTTCTGCTCGAAGAGGTCGAGCCGGTCGGCCCAGTCCTGCATCATGCGCCGGCGCTGCTCCACGTATTCGGCGTGGTTGTAGGTGGCGCTGACCTTGTTGGGATCGACGTGCGAGAGCTGCGCGTCCACCCACACCTTCGGGTAGCCGATTTCATTGAGTGCGGTGGACATCGTGGCGCGCATGCCGTGTCCTGTCAGCAGGTCGCGGTAGCCCAAGCGCTTGAGCGCGCTGTTGAGCGTGTTCTCGCTCATGCGCTTCTTCATCTCGCTGTCGTGCCGGAACAGGTAGTGCTGGGCCGGCTTGAATTGCTCCAGCATGTGGCGAGCGATCTCGATGGCCTGCACCGACAGAGGCACGATGTAGGGCGGCACGTCGGTGGGCAGTTGCCGCTTCTTGCGCATGTCCACCTGGAGCTGCTTCACGACATCCGGTGGGATGATCCAGAGCCCGCGATCGAGGTCGAACTGATCCGGCGTCGCCAGGCGCAACTCGCCGGTGCGCACGCCCGTCAGCAGCAGCAGGCGCAGGGCGAGTTGGGTCTGCAGGCGTCCACGGTACTTGCGCAGGCGCTGCAACAGCTTCGGCAGATCGGCCATGCGCAGGAACGGGTTGTGATTGACCGGCGGCAGCGGGACCGCCACCACGTCGAGGTCGGATGCCGGGTTTTGCTCCAGGCCCGGCACGATCACCAGCGCATAGCGGAACAACTGGTTGAACCAGGTGCGAACCTTCTCGGCCACGGAGAGCGCCTTGCGCTTCTCGATCTTGGCGATGACTTCCAGCAGGTCGGGCCGCTTGATGTCGTAGATCGAGCGCTTGCCCAGCGCCGGCAATACGTCCTTGGCGAAGACGCGCGGCAGGATCGAGAGTGTGGTCTGCCGGCCCTTCTTGAGGCTCAGTTCGCGGTGGGCCAGCCACTTCTGGTAGATCGCCTCGAACGTGTTTTCACCGGCGAGCTTGACCGCGGCACGCTTCTGCTTGCGGTGCAGGTGCGGATTGATGTCCTTGGCCACCAGGACGCGCGCCTCGTCGCGCAGAGCGCGTGCATCGCGCAGGGACACCTCCGGGTAGTTGCCCAGCGACATCCGCTTCTGCTTTCCTAGCCAGTAGTAGCGAAAGTGCCAGCTCTTGTTGCCCATGGGGGTGACGGCGAGGCTAAGGCCGTCGATGTCGGGGAGGGTGTACGCCTTTCCGGTGATCTTGGCTTGCCTGATCACCAAGTCTGAGAGAGCCATGCGCTTGCTCCTGAACGCGTCAGGTAGCAGATGCTGTTCATCTCAGCCGCGGCCCTCCATCAACAATCCGGAAGCCGCACAACCCGCAAAATGGACTCAAAAGTGGACTTAAAAGTCCTGGCTGTCGGCGGATCGCAGCGGACCACACTGGAAGATCGAAGGGGAAAAAATCGTTGCGTGACAACGACTTAAAAACCACCTTGGACTATCCTGGAAGTCCCCAGATTCATGGAGTGGAGCGGGTGAAGGGAACATTTCCTAGCACGGGAACATTTCCTAGCACCCAACCCGTTGATTGAGAACGGGTTTTTCCCATTAGCTGCACGGGAAAAGACCATATATTGTACCAGTCAATCGCGCTCGACAACGCATTGCTTCCGTCGCCGTCTTGGGACGGCCAGCAAAAGCCATCAAGGCTCTGGTTCCGACGGCTCGCGTTCAAGCGCGTGTCTCGCCGCTTGGTGCCCCGCCAATCGCCTTCACGCGACTGATGAACCGCTTCATCGGCTCGGACGGCTCTCCCTGGCGGCGCAGCAGGAAGGTGGTGAGCGTCGGTGCCGTGCCGGCCAGCGGCCGGATTGCAATGTCCGGGCGCTGCCATGTCTGCACCTGTGAGCCGATCGCGAAGCCAATGCCATAGCCCGCGCCCACTAGCGTCAGCATCACGCCCAGGCTCGTCACGTGGTCGGCCACCTTGGGCGCTACGGCTGCTCCATCCAGCACCGCCTGGATTTGGTTGTGACAGCCCGAGCCCGCATCCGGGTGGCACAGCACCAATGGGAACTTCAAGGCGTCCTGCAACTTGACTTGGACATGCGCAAGCAGCGGATGGCGCGCCGGCACAATCACCGACAGCGGATCGCTCCAAGCCGGCTCGGCCACCAACCCGTCGTTGACCCCATCCGATAACGCAAAGCCTATGTCGAGCAGGTCGTTGTGCAGGCCCTTGAGTTGCTGTGAGAACGGCAACTCAAAGACCCGGATGCCTAACTCTGGCTCTTCCTCACGGCTACGTGCCAACAGCAAAGCGATGCGCGGCTGGGCCAGGCTGTCGCAGATGCCGATGCGCAAAGTGCCCTGATAGCCTTGGGCGGCGCTCTTGGTCGCCTGTACCGCATGTTCGACCGTTGCGAGCACGCGCCGGGCTTCGCCCAGCACGCGTTTGGCGCGTGCTGCGGTCGAACAACTGCACGTCAAGCAAACGTTCGAGGTCGCGCATCGCACGCGATACCGGCGACTGCTCAATGCCTAGACGTTCGGCCGCTCGGGCCAAGTGCAACTCCTCCGCTACGGCGATGAAGTAGCGCAACAACCTGAACTCCATAGCGGCCTCCTTTTCGCGTTGTTTTGGTGTGGCCGATCCGACCCACACATCCGCCCCATTCTTGTTCCAAGGATGATGCCAATATACCATACCCCCCTATCCTAAATAAAGATGAACACCTACTATGAATCACACAGTCAGGGAAAAGCCAAAGCTCCTCGCTCGTGTGCGTCGCATCCGTGGACAACTAGAGGGGATCGAGCGTGCTCTGGAAGCCGAAAAGAGATCTGCGGAGGTCCTGCATCAGATCGTTGCGGCACGCGGCGCGCTGACGGGCTTGATGCGCGAAGTCATGGAGGGGCATATCAACTCGCACATCGCCAATCCGCAGGAACCCGGAGACGGTACGCGGGAGCAAGGCGCGGCGGAACTGATCGCAATTCTGCGCAGCTACATGAAGTGAATCTAACGTCGCCAATGGGGGGCGGGGCCTTCGCGTCTATGTCGCGATCGTCACTGTGGACTGATCGGCAGGCCACATAGATGTGGCTTAGACATTCCGCGCTCTGTGCCGAAACGCAGCCCGGGGGGACGAGGCGGCCACGCCCATCCGCGACCGTTGTCGGGCGGCCCAGCACGAAAGCCGGCGGAGCCAGGCCGCTCCGCCGCTTCAAGCGTGTGTGCAGTGTCACACGCTGCGCGCTGGCTCATCGATCCAACAGCTACAACGGTCGCCGGAGTTCGAGATAGTCGCCTCTAGTCCGCAGCACGACGGCCACTTCAGTGTTGCCTCGATTGCGCCAAAACCAGCCGTGATTGCCGGTGAACGCGGCCACGAGTTCACCTTCGTCCGCGGGAACGCCCCGACCCTTCTGGTAGCTGATCGAACGTCCGCCGCCATCGCCGTGGGTGTCATAGTTGACGGCACCTTTTCCCTGAACCGCCCAGGCAAATGCCGCCTTGGTCCCTTCGTTCATGCGCAGCTTGATTTCGATCCCCTGGCCGGGGGCGAGCGTGAAGCGCGTCTCGTCGCGCCACCTCGTCTGCGCCGATGGGGACGCGCCTGCGGCGGGACTCTTGACTTGTGCAGTGGAGTTGCCCCGCTTCAGTGGACGGTTTCCCGCTTGGTTCTCAAGCGAGCGCTGGGGCTGCAATGAGGTGCTGATTCATCGGTGAGTTGGGCTGCAGACGGCTCCTTTCGAAGTTGGCCGGCGAGATGCGGCCGAGTGCCGAGTGACGGCGCCGCGGGTTGTACCAACCCTCGATGTAGGCAAACAGCGCGAGTCGGGCTTCGGCCTTGGTTTTGAAGCTGCGCCGGTCGATGAGTTCGCACTCCAGGCTCGCGAAGAAGCTCTCAGCCATGGCGTTGTCGTACGCATCGCCGACTGTGCCCATCGAGGCGCGCACGCCCATCGTTCGGCAGCGCTGCCCGAAGGCGATGCTCGTGTATTGGGAGCCTTGGTCGCTATGATGGATGACATCGCTGGGGCGCCGCTGGGCAGTAGCCATGTTCAGCGCCGCGAGCACGAGCTCGGTGGTCATCTGCTCGCCAATGGCCCAACCGACGATACGGCGGCTCCACACGTCGAGCACGATCGCCAGGAAGATGAAGCCTGCCCACGTCGGCACATAAGTCATGTCGGCCACCCACAGTTGATTCGGACCCGACGCGACGAAGCGTCGATTGACCAGATCCGGCGCCGGCGGCTGCCTCGCATCGCGCCGTGTGGTAACGACAAAGCCGCGCCGACGGCTCACGCCACGAATGAGCGCCTGTCGCATCAAGCGGGCCACGCGCTTGCGACCGACGCGGCTGCCTTCATCGCGCAACTCGGCGTGGATATTCGGGCTCCCATACGTCTGATCCGAGCTCGCGTGAATCGCCCGAATCCGCTCGCTGAGCACCGCGTCCTCGATTGCCCGCTGCGACGGCGGCCGCTCTCGCCACGCGTAATAGCCGCTGGCCGAGACGCCCAGCACCCGACACATCGCCCGCACCGGCAAGGCGGCCTGGTTCGCGCTTACGAGTTCGAAGAGCCGCCGTTCTTGCCGGCGAACCAGGCCGTAGCCTTTGCCAGGATGTCGCGCTCCATCTTCAGCTGCCGATTCTCACGACGCAGACGCGCCAGCTCCTCGCGCTCAGCCGTCGTCAGTCCTGCTTTGCCGGGCAGCGGCTTGCCTTCATCAATGGCCTCTTGTGCCACCCAGTTTCGGATCGACTGCGCTGAGCAGCCAAATTCCTCTGCGAGTTGCTCGGGAGAGCGACCGGCGCGCACCAACTCGATTAATTGCTGGCGAAATTCCGGCGCATAGGGAGCATGGGATTGGGGCATGGTGGACTCCTTCCTTTACAAGGATCAGGTGTCCACGAAAGCGGGTCAACTCCACAGTATCGCTGGTTGGCGCACCGGCGACCTTGGACTTCACTTCCGATTGCTTGGCATCCGCCGCAGCATCGTTGGCCGCCTCGGCAGCGAGCTGCATCTTCGTCTTGCCCATCTCGGTCAGGCGCAGCACGCGGCCAATACCCGTGGGATCAATGCCGTACTCGGCGGGAAGAACGACGGTGGCGAGCAGGACCGCTGCGCTGAGGGCAGCCAGGATTGTGGAGCGCTGCAGTTGCCTCGACGAAGGCAACTCGACATGCAAAGGGGTATCGCTGTTGTACATGGATGGAATCCTTGGAGTTCAGGAAGCGACGTAGCCGGTCAACTGATAGCCCATGAGCATGAAGCCCAGGCACATCATGACCACGTTAGCGCTGTAGGCGTGACGAAAGAAGCTGGAGGTCCGACGCCAGTAGCTCATGGCAATCAGGATCACCGCCAGGGCCAGCAACTGACCGATTTCCACGCCGACGTTGAACGCCAGCAGGTTCGGAACAAGGCCATCGGGCGAGACGTCGTACTCCAGGATCTTGGTGGCCAAACCAAGCCCATGGAACAACCCGAACACGAGAGTGGCGGCCTTCGTATTCGGCTGGAATCCCAGCCAACGCTGGAAGGCGCCGATGTTGTCGAGGGCCTTGTAGACCACGGACAGGCCGATGATGGCGTCGATGAGGTAGCTATTGATCCCGACGTTGAAGTACACGCCGAGAATCATGGTCGTGGAATGCCCCAACGCAAACAGGCTCACATAGATACCAATGTGCGTCAGGCGGTACAGAAAGAAGATGACACCGAGCAGAAAGAGGATGTGGTCATAGCCGGTCATCATGTGCTTGGCGCCCAGGTAGACGAAGGGTAGCAAGTTCACCCCGGATATTTCCTGGATGTACCCCTTGTCTCCCGCGGTCACGGCATGCGCAAAGGCTTCGGTGATGCCGGCAAACGTCAGAAGAAATACGAGTGCGACGAAGAGAGGACGGGCTCGCCAGTTCAACCACGGAAGAACTGCCGGCCCGCCGCGTTGGCGGCTGTGCATAAATACTCCAAAGAAACAGGACTAGAAGAGAGACGGCTGCGGCACTCGGATGCGTGCAGGCTCAGGCGCAGTAGTCCATTCGCGGAGGCCGTTCCAACCGAGAGGCAAAGACTTGTCTGGCCCGGGTGTCCGTGCTGGCAAGCCGGATCGATGGCTCTGGTCTCCACGCGCGCGAGCTTTCTGCCAGGGCATGCGGGCTGTCGTGAGAGTGGTCGTTGGAGTGGTGCGGATGATCGGAGTCGGTGTCCGCGCCCGTATCACCATCATCGCCGTGCGAGTGGCCGTGCTTCTGGTCCAGGCTGCTTCCGATGCCGTGATCCATGGCTGCCAGCACGGCAGAGCCATGTGAACTGGTGGCGCCAATAGTGGAAAACAGCAGCCCGAACGCGAGCGTCACCAGCGCCATCCAGCGCAAGCTGGATGAACGCATCAAGTCGGTGAATCCGTGCACGCGCCGCATGGGCTGCCTATAGGGATGGAGATGGAGGTTAAAAGGTAGTATTATATCCCCTCAGGGGGCATAGGATCAATCCAACTTCTAGCGCTTATGCATGCACAACACGCCCATACGCACCAGTCACACCCCGCAATCGTCAAGCGGCTGCGCCGCGCCGGCGGGCATCTGAACGGCATCGTGGCGATGATCGAGCATGGACGCTCCTGCTTGGACGTCGCACAACAGCTCCAGGCTGTGGAGAAGGCAATTCAGCAGGCCAAGAAGGCGCTGATCCAGGATCATCTTGACCATTGCCTGGAGGACGTGATCGGCCCGTTGGCGCGCGACCAGCGCGACTCCATGGCGGAGTTCAAAGAAATCACCCGGTACCTGTGAGCCCGCGATGCCTTCTCTTGCCGAACTGATGTAGCAGGAAGACGCGAACGCCTGACGCCATGCTCCAGATTCTTGCCAACCGTACCTACCGACACCTCGTCCTCGCGCAGGTAATCGCGCTCGTCGGTACCGGGCTGGCGACCGTGGCACTCGGCCTACTGGCGTACCAGTTGGCCGAGGCGGACGCGGGAACCGTGCTTGGCACGGCGTTCGCAATCAAGATGGCGGCCTACGTCGGCGTGGCACCCGTCGCCACCGCGCTGGGGGACCGGCTGCCCCGCCGGACGATGCTGGTCTGTCTGGATATCGTGCGCGCTGTAGTGGCCGTGGCGCTGCCTTTCGTGTCGCAGGTGTGGCAGGTCTACGTCCTGATCTTCGTGCTGCAAGCGGCGTCGGCTGCGTTCACGCCCACCTTCCAGGCCACGATTCCGGACGTGCTGCCTCAGGAGAAGGACTACACGCAGGCGCTCTCGCTTTCGCGCCTGGCATACGATCTGGAAAGCCTCGTGAGCCCGATGTTGGCCGCGGCACTTCTGACGGTTGTCAGTTTTCACAACTTGTTCGCTGGCACAGTCGTCGGTTTTCTTGCGTCTGCCGCGCTGGTGGTCTCGGTCGTGCTACCGAGCCCCAAGGCGAGTGAGCGTCGCGGCATCTACGACCGCACGACGCGCGGCCTGCGCATCTACCTCGCGACGCCCCGGTTGCGGGGACTATGGGCAGTGCAGGTCGGTGTAGCGGCGGCTGGTGCAATGGTCTTCGTAAACACCGTCGTACTGGTGCAATCCTCTTGGGGCTTGAATCAAACCCAGGTGGCATTGGCCTTGGCAACATTCGGTGCCGGGTCCATGGTTGCGGCGCTGGCCTTGCCGCGAGCACTGGAGCGCTTACCTGATCGGCCAGTGATGCTCGCGGGTCTAGCCGTGCTGGTGCCGGGCCTGGCCCTTGGGTCGATCATTCAGGGAATGAGTGGCCTGCTTCCGTTGTGGTTCGTGCTCGGCCTTGGATACTCCGCTGCTCAGACACCTTCGGGTCGGTTGCTACGCCGCTCTGCGCATCCAGAGGATCGACCGGCAGTGTACGCGGCGCAGTTCGCGCTATCACATGCCTGCTGGCTAGTGTTCTATCCATTGGCGGGGTGGCTTGGGGCACGAGCTGGGTTGCCCTGGGCCTTCGCAATGCACTCTGCGGCAGCGGTAGTCGCACTCGTACTGACCCTCAAGCTGTGGCCGGCCGATGACCCGGAAGTGCTTGAGCATGAGCACCATGACCTGCCGCCAGGTCACGCGCACGCGGATGGCAGCGAGCCTAGGACCGCAGGGCTGCGACACACTCACCCCTATGTGGTGGACGACCTGCACCCCCGTTGGCCGGGTTTGGAACGATGAACTCCTTAGCTGATACCTCCACGAATAGCGTCCTCGGGCTCATGACGCGGGAGCGCTGGATCGAGGTCGGGCGCATCGCTTTGACCGGAGCCGTTGCACTACTCTACTGGCGGCAACTCGTCCCGCTCTACGTCCTCTGGGCAGCCGTAAGCGTCGGCCTTTACCCGCTCGTCAAGACTGGGCTGATTGATCTGTTCACCGAACGAAAAATCGGCACCGAGATCTTCGTCACGATTGCGACGCTCGTCGCGGTGTTCGGCGGCGAAACAGTCGCGGGTGCTGTGTTGATGGTCATCATCCTCATTGCCGAGTTCATCGCCGAGTTGAACACTGATCGCGCGCGAGCATCCATCAAGGCGCTGATCGGCGCTGTGCCACAGACGGCACTGGTCCGCGAAGATGGGACAGAGCGGACAGTGCCCATCGCCGCGGTCAAAGCCGGGCAAGTCGTTCTCGTGCGCACCGGCGAGAAGATTCCGGTGGACGGCGTTGTGGTCGGCGGCAGCGCTGCAGTGAATCAGGCGCCGATCACGGGCGAAAGCGTGCCGCAGGACAAAACCGAGGGCACGCAAGTCTTCGCCGGAACAATCGTCGAATCCGGTGCGATCGACGTGCGCACGGATAGGGTCGGCGGTGACACGATCTTTTCCCGAATCATTGCCTTGGTCGAGAGCGCCGAGTCCGAAAGAGCACCAGTACAGAAGCTGGCGGACAAGGTTGCGGGCTGGCTGGTCCCGGTCGTTCTGATCTTTCTGGTAGGTGTATTCCTCGTCACGCGCGATGTCTCGAAGGTGGTGACGCTACTGATCTTCACGTCGCCGGCAGAACTTGGCTTGGCGACCCCGCTTGTCATGAAATCGCCCGCGCCGCGCGGAGCGGCATTCTGATCAAGGGCGGCCTCTACCTGGAGCTGCTGGCGAAGGCCGACGCGGTGGTCTTTGATAAGACCGGCACCCTGACCGCGAACAGGCCGGAGGTTGTACAGGTTCAGTCCTTTGATCCGACCCTCAACGAGGACGATCTTCTGCGCGTTGCGGCTGCAGCCGACCGACGTTCTGCGCATCCGCTGGCCAAAGCCGTTTTCGAGAGCGCAACACGCCGAAGCATTCAGGTACCTGAGCCGCAGACCTTCGAACAGTTGCAGGGGCGCGGCGTCAAGGCAACCATCGACGGCAGGATGGTGTTGGTGGGCAATTCTGCGCTGCTGCTTGAGGCTGGGGTGACGATCGACCGGCCTGTCGCCGAGTCCGGTCGTACCCCGGTGCATGTGGCGGTAGACGGGAAGCTCGCCGGTGTCATCTTCATTGCCGACACGTTGCGGCGGGGAGCGCGCGAAGCGATTACCTCGCTCAAGGAAAGCGGCGTCAAGCGCGTCGTCATGCTGACGGGAGACAACGCCGCAACAGCCAACGCAATTGCGGGCGAACTCAGCGTAGATGATGTGAGGGCCGACCTGATGCCGGAGGGCAAGGTCGCCGCGATCTCAGAACTTCAGAAACAAGGATTCAAGGTCGCCATGGTCGGCGATGGCGTCAATGACGCACCCGCACTGGCGAGCGCTGATGTCGGCATCGCCATGGGCGGCGGCGGTGCCCAAGCAGCTCTTGAGGCGGCAGACATCGCGTTGATGACCGACGACCTCAGCAAGATCGTGGCTGCACGCAGCATTGCACGCCGCTCCTACCGCACCATCCAGGAGAATCTGTGGGTTGGCGTCGGCGTTGTGCATGTCCTTGGGATCACTGCCGCGTTGCTGGGGTGGATCGGACCGATTCAGGCGGCCTTCATCCACCTCGGCCCTGACGTTATGGTGTTCCTGAATTCCGTGAAGCTGTTGCGGGTGAAGATAGCTGGTACGTGACGATGGAAATCCAACAGCCACCATCTCCGACAGCGACGGTGCACGCTACGCCAGCGCACGCTGTTGTGCGCGCATTCGCATGGATGGCGCGACTGGTCCTGGTGTTGCTGCTGGTGGTCGATCACGTAGGAGCACCGCTGCATGCGCATCACCATGACTTCGGTATCGATGGCGTGGCCCTCGCCGAGGTGCATGACGCGCACACCCTAGATGCGCCGCACGTCGAGGATTGCCCGGGAATCGGCAGCGGCCATTCGGTCCTCGCACTTCGCGTTGAGGGCAGGACAGTCGTCGCCTCGCCCGAGAAGTCCGATGCGGGCCAGCATGTAGCCTTCGTTGCGCTGCTCATGGCAGTGTCAGCACCGTCGGTCGATATTCGCCGGCAGCCTCACGATTGGCCACGCCAGGCGGCCACCCTGCACTTCACAGGCGTAATCCGTCCACAGGTAAGAGCGCCACCACTCCGCGCTTGACGTCGGTTTTCCATTGACCAGTCAAGGGCCCTGCTCGCCGATTGTGGCGGCGGGTCGGCATTTCCGCGGAGTCTTTATGTCTTATCAATCTTCCCTTTGGACGCGCGCGTGCTGCGTCACCGCGTTCGCGTTCTCTCTCTCTGCGGTGGCCTTGGCTGCCGACGAGTTCGCCGTTTCTGCGGCGCAGATGCAAGCCTTGGGCGTTCAACTGCAACGTCTGGACAAACCTGCGTCTATTCCGGGCATGACGTACCCAGCCCGGGTCGTACTCCCTCCATCGCAGGAGTACGTCGTCAGCGCACCGCTGGCCGGCGTTGTCGATCAACTGCTTGTCGGGCAGAACGAAGCCGTCAAGCCCGGCCAGGCTTTGTTGCGCCTAGCCAGCCCGGAATTGGGCGAACAGCAGCTCAAGCTGATGGAAGCGGCTTCGCGCAACCGCTTGGCACAAAGGACTCTGCAACGCGAGAAGCAATTGGCGGCCGAAGGCATTGTTCCCGATCGCAGAGCGCAGGACGCGGAGATCGCCGCAGCCGAGGACCAAGCCCGTCTGCGCCAAGCGGAAGCCGCCCTGCGCCTGGCAGGACTGGATGCGGCCTCCATACGCCGCGTCGCCGAGGACGGCGCCATGCAGGATGCTCTGGTCATCCGGGCGCGCGCTGGGGGCATCGTGACCGATCTGGGCATCAACCCTGGCCAGCGTGTCCAGCAATCCGATCCGTTGGTGCGGATCGCCGATACGCGCAAGCTGTGGCTCGACATCCAGTTGCCGGTGCAGCGGCAGTCGCAGGTGACGGCGCGCGGCGGCCAGGTCAGCGTGGTCGGTCGGGATGCAGACGCCGTCACTACGAGCCTAGGCACCACTGTCAGCGACAGTCAGACCGTCGTGCTGCGCGCGGAGGTCACGCGCGGGACGGCGTTGCTGCGGCCGGGCGAGTTCGTCCAGGCCCAAGTGGCGTTTGCCGCTGGCGGCGAAGGATGGGCGGTCCCGGTCGCTGCCGTGGTGCGACAGGGTGACAAGGCTTATGTCTTCGTCCGAACCGACAAGGGTTTCGTTGCCACGCCCGTGGATGTGCTGGATAGCGCCGGCCAAGCCCTGCGAGTCAAGGGCGCGCTTCGTCCCGGTCAGGAGATCGCCGTCACGTCCGTGATTGGACTGAAGGCGGCTTGGCTCGGCAAGGGCGGGAGCAATTGACATGCTGACCCGTCTCGTTCAATTCGCGCTCGCACAGCGCCTGTTTGTCCTACTGGCCGGTGCACTGCTGGCCGGTGGGGGGTGGTATGCCTTCCGCAACCTACCGATCGATGCGTTTCCCGACGTGGCAAGCACGCAGGTCAAGATCATCATGAAGGCGCCGGGCATGACGCCCGAGGAGATCGAAACCCGCATCGCCGTACCGATCGAGGTCGAGATGCTGGGCATTCCCAATCAGCGCATCCTGCGCTCGATGTCCAAGTACGGCATCGTCGACATCACAGTCGATTTCGAGGACGGCACCGACATCTATTGGGCACGTCAGCAGGTGGCTGAACGGCTGTCCAACATCAGTGCCGATCTGCCTGGGGGCATCAGCGGTGGCATGGCGCCGATCACCACGCCGCTCGGCGAGATGTTCATGTTCACCGTCGAGTCGAAGGAGATGTCGCTAGAGGAGCGACGTAGCTTGCTCGATTGGGTGATCCGGCCCGCCCTGCGCTCGGTGCCGGGCGTGGCGGATGTCAATGCTCTTGGCGGCAAGGTGCGCACGTTCGAGGTTGTTCCCGACCCAGTGAAGCTCGCCGCGGTGGGCCTTTCCACAACGCAGTTGCGGAAAGCGATCGAGGCAAACAACCGCAATGACGGCGCAGGCCGCCTGGGTGAAGGCGATGAAGTGCTGCTGGTGCGCAGCGAAGGCAGCATCAAGAACATGGACGACGTTCGCGCCATCGTCGTGAAGGCCGAAGGCGGTGCGAGCGTGCGCATCGCCGACATCGCGCAGGTCCGCGAGGGCTACCTCACTCGCTATGGCGTGGTGACGCAAAGCGGCCAGGGAGAGGCCGTGCAGGGTCTTGTGCTTGGGTTGGCCGGGGCCAATGCACAGAAAGTCGTGCAAGGCGTGACGAAGAAGTTGAAAGAACTCAAGCCGACCTTGCCGAAGGGCGTCGAACTCAAGGTCTTCTACAACCGCGCCAGCCTTGTCGAGACTGCGATCGGCACGGTGTCAACGGCGCTGCTGGAAGCGACCGTACTGGTGCTGGTCCTGCTGGGAGCATTCCTGGGCAACCTGCGGGCTGCCGTGACGGTGGCCATGGTGCTGCCGCTGTCGGCCCTGGCCACCTTCATCCTGATGCGCTGGTACGGCATGTCGGCCAATCTGATGAGCCTGGGCGGTTTAGCTATCGCGCTGGGCATGCTGGTTGACGGCGCGGTGGTGGTGGTCGAGAACATCGTCCAGCACATGGCTCATGACGGCAAGGACAAGCTGCCTCGTCAGCACATGGTGTTTCGTGCGGTGCGTGAGGTGGCCGCGCCGGTCGCCGCCGGCATCCTGATCATCGCCGTCGTCTTCCTGCCGCTGATGACGCTGCAAGGTCTCGAAGGCAAGTTCTTCGTGCCGGTGGCGATGACGATCGTATTCGCGTTGGGCAGTTCGCTCGTCCTCTCG
>MEED01000006.1 GCA_001724855.1 Lautropia sp. SCN 69-89 | reverse complement strand
CGCGGCTGTGCGCGCTCCACATGGGCCCGCTTCCGCCGTGAAGGCAACGGCCGCCGACGAAACGACAGCCGCGATCGCGACGCCAGCCGCCGTCGTCGAGCCACCCGCGGAGCCGCCGACCGGCCATGCGCCGGCGGGTGCCCCGGCTGGCGACGGCACGTCGGCGCGCCATTCCCGCGCCCGGGCCCGAGCGCTGCTTCGGGCCGGCCTCGCCGCGGCGACGATGGCCGGGGCCTGGCTCATCTGGTCGACCGGGGCCATTGACGCCCCTTCGGTCGCAAGCAATTCGACGGAAGCGAACGAGTCGGCCCTGCCGTCGGCACCTGCGCCCGTCGTCGAGACGCCGACGATCGTCGTCGTTCCGTTCGAGACGCTCAGCGACTCGCAGGAGTACGGCTATCTGGCGCGCGGGATTGCAGCCGATCTGGCCACCGACCTGTCGCGCCTGACGCAGCTTGCGGTGGTGGTCGCCGCAGGCGCCCCGCCCGCTGCCGGTGTCGGCGCAACATCGCCGGCAGCCGCCTCGGACTCGGAGCAACTGCGCTATGTCGTCTCGGGCACGCTGCAGCGCGACGGCCAGCGCCTACGGGTCAACGTCCGGCTGGCCGATGCGGTCTCGCGCCGCCATCTCTGGTCGGACCGGTACGAAGCCGCGGCCGACGACCTGCTCGCCGTGCAGAAGGGAATCGTCTCGCGCCTGCTCGACGTGCTTCCGCTGAAGGTCGGCGACGCCGCCCGCGAGAGCGTGGCGCGACGCTACACCCGCAACCCGGCTGCCTACGACTACTTCCTGCGCGGCCAGGGCGTCGTGGCGGCGCGCGGACGGCACGAGAACGAGCAGGCCCGCGCGATGTATCGCAAGGCGCTCGACCTCGATCCCACCTTCGCGCGCGCCTACGCGATGCTCGCGGTCACCTACGCGCTCGACCACCGATACCGGTGGCCCTCCGACGTCGAGCGGCCGATCGACCGTGCGGCCGAGCTCGCGAAGACCGCGTGCTCGATGAACAGCGACACGCCCGAAGCCTGGTGGGCACTCGGATTCGTGCAGGCGCAACGGCGCCTGCACGACGAAGCGCTTGGCCACTTCCGGCAGGCCGTCGCGCTCAACCCAACCTACGCCGAGGCCTGGGCCTACATGGGTGCGATCCACGTTTTCAGCGGGGAAGCGGACAAGGCCTTGCCCGTGTTGCGCGCCGCATTGCGCATGCACGCCGAAGGGCGGGCGTACTTCTATGAGCTTCTCGCCCGTGCCCACCTGTTCCTCGGGGACCACGAGTTGGCACTCATCAACCTGCGGGAGGCGATCGCGCGCAACCCGACGGTGCCCGAAGCCAGGATCTTCCTGGCGGCGACGCTGGCCGCCCGCGGCGAGATCGATCTCGCCCGCTGGGAGGGCGAGGAAATCCGGACCCTCTTCCCGGGCTTTGACGCGCGGACCTGGCTCGACACGTTCCCGATGACCGACCCCGGGTACCGTCGGCAACTGGCCGGACTGCTGGCCAAAGCCGGGCTGTGAACGCCCGCCGGGGAACACGCGCCCGCGGACGCCGCGCTGCAGCGGACCGTCAGGCGAACAGCCACCGGCAGATCGCCACCGCCGCGACCACCGCGGCCACGTCGGCGATCAGCGCCGCGGCCAGCGCATGACGCACCCGGCGCACCTGCACCGCACCGAAGTACACCGCCAGCACGTAGAAGGTCGTCTCGCTCGATCCCTGCAACGTGCTCACCAGGTAGCCGGTGTAGCTGTCCGGGCCGATCGCCGGATCGTTGATGATCGAAGCCATCACGCCGTAGGCGCCCGAGCCCGACAGCGAGCGCAGCAGCGCCATCGGCAGCGCCTCGGGCGGCAACCCGAACCTGGCGGTGTACGCGCCGATCGCGTCCACCGTTGCCTCGAGCGCGCCGCTCGCACGCAACATGGCCACCGCCACCAGGATCGCGACCAGATACGGAATGATGCGCACCGCCACCCGGAAGCCTTCCTTCGCGCCTTCGACGAACGCCTCGTAGATGCGCACGCCGCGCAGCGCGCCGAAGGCGAGGAACGCCACCATCAGGCCCGGAACGATCCACGCCGCGATCGCGCGGCCCCACGCGATCGTGACCGGGATCAGCGCAATCAGCGCAGCGACCGCGAGCATCGAGACCCACGCCGGATAGGCATCCGGATCGGCCGGCAGCGGTTCACGCGGCGCGTCCTCGCGCACCCACGGACGATCGACCGCCGGCTCGCCCGCTTCCGGAGCACCCACGGGAAAGAAGCGCGCGAGCCACAGCGCCGCCACGACCGCCGCGATCGTGCCGCAGATCGACGCGAACAGCGTCGTCGGCAGGATGCCGGCCGGGTCCGTCGAGCCCGCCGCCGCGCGCAGCGCGATCACCGCCGTGGGCAGCAGCGTGACGCTCGAGGTGTTGATCGCCAGGAACAGCGCCATCGAGTTCGTCGCCGTGCCCGGCCGCGGATTGAGCCGGTCGAGCTCCTGCATCGCGCGAATGCCGAACGGCGTCGCGGCGTTGCCCAGCCCGAGTGCGTTGGCCGACAGGTTCAGGACCATCGCCCCCATCGCCGGGTGGTCGGGCGGCACCTCGGGGAAGAGGCGCGTCATCAGCGGCCGGATCAGCCGCGCGATCACCGTCAGCAGTCCGCCCGCCTCGGCGACCTTCATCAGCCCGAGGAACAGCGCCATCACGCCGACCAGCCCGATCGCCAGTTCGACCGCCCCGCCGGCCGACGCGATCATCGCCGCCGACAGCGCCTCCATCGGCGCCTGCGCGCCCTCGACCGCGACGAACGCCAGCTGCCGCCACGCAGCCGTGGCGAACGCGACCAGCACGATGCCGAGAAAGATCCAGTTCATCCGCGCGGATGATGCACGGGATCGGGCGCCCGCGCGATATCGCATCGGCCCGGCCGCCCCTTGCCGCGGCGGCGGCGCGGACTCACACTGCCCGGATCGCCTCGCAACCCCGAAGTCCGGAGCCCGCCATGCTCGCCCGCATCACCCGCCTCTCGCTCGCCGCGCGGCTGCTCCGCTGCAGCCTGGTCGCGTTGGGCGTCAGCCACGCCGCGCCTGTCTTCGCGGAGAGCGAGTTGACCGGCTCGGCGCTGGCGCTGCACATGGGCTGCTACAACTGCCATGGAACGCCCGCGCGCCGCGACGCGCCGACCTTCGAACGGCTGGCCGCCCACTACGAGAAGCTGCGCGGACAGGCCGGCGCTGCGGCCAGGGAGGGCGAGGAGCTGCGACGCGGCGAGCCGTTCCGACGCATCGTCGCCCACGAGCAACTCTCGGCCGACACCGCGACGAAGCTGATGCAGTGGATCATCGACGGCGCGAAGCCGGCGGGCTCGGGCGGCTGAACGAACCGCATCCGGCTCGCGGACCCCATTGCGGCAATCCCGGAGCCCGGTCAGACTCTGCGAACGCGCCGCGCGGCCAGCCAGGCCCGGGCGCGATTGCTGCGCATCGCGGACGATTCCAGACTGAAAAGGACCCCATGAAACCGGTAGCGAGCATCCTGCGTTCGAAGGCCGACCAGGTCATCCACACGATCGCGCCGTCGGCGACGATGCGCGAGGCGCTCGAGGCGATGGCCTACGACGACATCGGCGCGCTGGTGGTCGTCGAGGAAGGGCAGATCGTCGGCATCGTCACCGAGCGCGACTACGCCCGCAAGGGCGCGCTGATGGGCCGCGATTCGCGCGAAACGCCGGTGCGCGCGCTGATGACTTCGCCCGTGATGTACGTGAGCCCCCAGGAGAGCAACGAACATTGCATGGCGCTGATGACCGAGCACCGCTTGCGCCACCTCGTGGTGCTCGACGACGGCAACCTGGTCGGCGTGTTGTCGATGCGCGACCTGGTGCGCGACATCATCTCGGAGCAGAAGTTCGTCATCGAGCAGCTGCAGCATTACATCAGCGGCAGCAGCGGCTGAGCGAGCCGGCGCGACATTTTGGCGCGCACCCCGAATTCAGACCCGGCCGGGGTCGACCAGGAGGATTCCCTCCTTGTGTGCGGCCGCCCCGAGCGCCTGATCGAACGTGGCAAGCGCGTATCCACGCGCGATCGCGAGTTCGAGGTAGCAGGCGTCGTAGAGCGCGAGCGAATGCCGCGCCGCGAGTTCGTCGGCACGCAGCATGGCGTCGGCGGCGATCGGCTCGAGCGCGATCGGCAATGCAGTCAGTGCGTCGAGCAGCTCGAGCCTCACCGCCCGGCGCAGGCGCGCACGCCGCTCGGCCTGCAGAAGCGCGTTGCCGACCTCGAGCATCAGCAGCGACGGTGCGCGCGGCCGTTCGCGAACGGCGCGCAACAGAAGATTCCGTGCAACCTCGCTGCGCTCGTCCGGCAGCAGCCACGCGAGCACCACCGAAGCGTCGATGACGAAGGCCATCGCCGGTTCGACCGGCCGTCAGTAGCGATGCCCGGCGTGCGCCAGGTCGCGCACGGTCTCGCCTTGCGCCAGCGCGTCGGCAAGCGTGACCCCCTGTCGAGCCAGCTGCGCGCGGATCTTCTCGACCTTCTCGAATGCGCGACCGATGGTGGCGTCGTCGCCTTCCTCGAACGGAACGAGTTGCGCGACCGGCTTGCCGTGGCGCGTGATGACGAAACGCTCGCCTTTCGCCGCGCGCTCGAGCAGCTTCGGCAGGTGCGTCTTCGCGTCATAAGCACTGACGGTTTCGGCGGCGACCAGAGTGGGTTTCATATCGACCAGTCTGAACCGGTCTGAATCGGGGGTCAAGCCTGTCTCAGCCGCACCAGCAACACCGGTACCGGCGAGCGGCGCGCCACCTGCTCGGCGTCGCTGCCCATCAGCACGCGATCGACCCCGCGGCGACCATGCGTGCCGATCACGACGAGGTCGGCCGGCCAAACCTTCGCCTGATCGACGATCGCGTCGGACACGCGCTCGCCCTGGCTCTCGACCAGCACCGTCTCGACCTGAACGCGCTCGTCGGCGACGCTGTCGCGCGCCTTCGCGAGCAGGTCCTGGGCGGCCTTGCGCAGCGCCGGCTCGATCTCGCGCACGAACACGTCGGGCCGCTCGTAGCCGGTGATGTACATCAGCGGATCCATCACGTGCAGCAGCCGCAGCTTCGCGGCGCACAGCCGGGCGAGCCCGGCGGCCTCGGCGAGCGCGCGCTCGGAGGTGGGGCTGCCGTCGATGGGGACGAGGATGCGGTCGTACATGATCTGCCTCCGGCTGGATATAGGCAGGGAGTATGACCGCTTCGGCGGGCGGACTGACCGCTGCGACCGGGGTGTCGCTCATCGGTCGAGTGTATTATGTCACTTGACTTAGCCAGTTTGACTGGTATAAATAACGCATGGCCAGCCCCGACTCCCGCCGATTCACCTTCGACGAGCTCTGCTCGCTCACCGAGCTGCCGCGGCGCACCGTCCGCTACTACGTCCAGCTCGGCCTCGTCGACCGGCCCATCGGCGAAACCCGGGCGGCCTACTACACGGGCCGGCACCTCGACCAGTTGCTGCAGGTCCGCAAGTGGACGCAGGCGGGGGTGTCGCTCGACCGCATCCGCGAGCTGCTGCACGGCGCCCCGCCCGACGTCCCCCCCAGGCCGCGCGGCCCGGGCACCGTCGAAGTGTGGTCGCACCTGGTCGTCGCCGACGGCGTCGAGCTCGCGATCGAGCCGGGGCGCGCCGGGCTCACGCCCGAGCAGGTGCGCGCGCTGTTCGCCGGCGTCACCGAACTGGTCGAGCGGGTACGCGGCAACGCGCACGAATCGCACAACAACAGGAACAGGCAAGACGAACATGGCTGAACCGGCACTGATGCGCAGCGAAGACGGCACGACGGTGCCGCTGGTCGAAGTCGTCGGCACCGCGCGCGCCGACGGCCTGCTGCTGCAGACCACGCTTCGCCAGCGCTACGTCAACCGCAGCGGACGCAACGTCGAGGCGGCCTACACGTTCCCGCTGCCCCACTTGGCCGTGCTGCTCGCGCTCGAATTCACGCTGGGCGAGCGGCGCCTCGCCGGCAAGGTGTTCGGGCGCAAGACTGCCGAGCGGGCCTACGAAAATGCGATCGACGACGGCGACTCCGCCGTGCTGCTCGAACGCACCGGCGACGGCCTCTACACGGTGTCGGTCGGCAACCTGATGGCCGGCGAAGAGGCCACGGTCGAGATCCGCTACGGCGAGCTGCTGTCGTTCGCCCAGGGCCAGGTGCGCATCGCGATCCCCACGACCGTCGCGCCGCGCCATGGCAGCGCGGCAGCGGCCGGCGTTGCCGCGCATGCGGTGCCCGATGCCGACCTCGGCGTCTCCTACCCAGCGCGCTTCTCGGTGGAGATCGCCGGCGCTCTGTCCGAAGGTGCCGTCAGCTGCCCCAGCCACCCTGCGCAGCTGCAGCGCACCGCCGAATCGGTCGTCGTCTCGCTCGATGGACATCTCGACCGCGATTTCGTCGTCGTGGTCGACGGCCTGGCCGGACGTCCGATGTCCACGCTGGCGCGCGACGGCGACGGCTGGGTCGCGCTCGCATCGTTCCTGCCCGCGCTCGGGCATGCGATCGACGCGCCGCTCACGCTGAAGGTGCTCGTCGACTGCTCCGGCTCGATGGCCGGCGACAGCATCGCGCAGGCGCGCTCGGCCGTCGCACGCCTCGTCGAGCAGCTTGCACCCGAAGACCGCATCTCGGTCAGCGCGTTCGGCTCCCGCGTCGTCCACGCCGAATCGGGATTACGCCGCGCCAGCGCCGCGCACCGCGCAGCCTGCCTCGGTTGGGCCGATGCGCTGCAGGCCGATCTCGGCGGCACCGAGATCGAGGGCGCACTCGTCTCGCTGTTCGAACACGGAGGTGTCGAGGGCCGCGACGCCGACGTGCTCATGATCACCGACGGCGAGACCTGGGCCGGCGATGCAATCGTCGCCAGGGCGCGCGCGCAGGACCAGCGGGTGTTCATCGTCGCGGTCGGCGCCAGTCCTGCCGAAAGCCTGCTTTCGCACCTGGCGCAAGCCACTGGCGGATCGGCCGAGTTCGTCACGCCGAACGAGTCGATCGAGGCGGCGCTGCTGCGGCTCTTCGCGCGACTGCGCCAGCCACGCGCCAACGAAGTCACTGTGCGCTGGCCGGCCCCGGTCGACTGGCAGGCGCCGCTGCCGGGCACGCTGTTCGCCGGCGAGACGCTGCATGCGCTCGCGCGCTTCGCGGCGCGCCCCGACGGAGAGGTAACGCTCGCATGGCGCGACGATGCGTCGCGCTCGCAGGCCGTCCGGCTGGCGCGCGAGCGTGTCGTGGCCAGACCCGATACCGACGCGCCCCGTGCCGACGCACTGCCCCGCGTGGCCGCGGGTCTCACGGTCGCCACGCTTCCCGAACCGCAACGCGGAGCGTTCGCCGAGCGTTACCAGTTGGTGACCGCCGACACCTCGATGGTCCTGGTCCTCGAGCGCAACGCCGCAGAGCGCGCTGCCGCACTGCCGCAGAGCGTGAAGGTCAAACAGATGGTCGCAGCGGGCTGGGGCGGCGTCGGCTCCGTGGCGAGGACGGGGGCCCCGCTCGCGGCGGACTCTACGATGCGGTTCTCCCGGCGCAATGACGTATGCCGCAACATGTACAGCCTTCCGGCCGACCTCGATCTCCCGCCCCAGCATGCCGTCGAGACCGGTTTCTCCGACTACGTGTACCCGATCGATACAACCGGGCGCGAGGAGGCGACGCGCCGACTCGCGGAGCACGTCAACCGGTCGTGGCGCGACCATGCGCGGCTTCCCGATGCCATCGCCGACGTCGCCCGGCTACTGCCGAACACCTGGGTCTTCGGACTGCAGGACGCCTCGCACCGCGACGGCGTCGACGGAGCCATGCTGCTGGCCTGGCTCCTCGTCGAACTCACCGGCGATTCGGGCCCCGATCCGTTCGATCGGGCGGCGCTGCGCGAGGCGCGACGCCTCGCGCGGAAGGTACCCGAAGACGTCGCCAGCATGCTGCGCCTGGTGCTGGCCACCTGAGGATCCGCTCAAGTCCGATCCTTGCGAGCCCGCTGCGCGACCGCTCTCGAAGAAGGGCGCCCACGCGCAGCACCCGCAGGGCGCGCACGCGCAGCACCGGCCGCCACCACCTCGGCGAAGCGCGCCAGCGCCGGCGACGCGTTGTCCGGCAGCCGGATCATCTCGATCGGAATCGGCACGCGCAGCCCCGCGACGCGGCACACGACGACGTCTTCCGGAGCACGCAGGTGCGCGCACTGCGGCACCACCGCACAGCCCATTCCTGCAGCCACGAGTCCAAGCGCGGCAGTGTGACTGCTGGCCTGATGCAGGCGTGCAGGCACCAGCCCCGCCGCGTTGAGGTCGCGGATCACCAGATCGTAGAGCTGTGGCGATAGCTCCCGCGAAGGCACGATGAAGTCGGTGTCATCGAACTGGCGCAGTGCCGGACGCGCCGACAACGAGCGACCGCGATGCACCGCCAGCGCCAGGTGGTCGCGCAGCACCGGCATGCGCAGCAGGCGCAGCTCGACCGGTTCGCTCGCGAAGATGAGACCCGCGTCGAGCCGCCCGGCGAGGACGCGCGCGGCGATGTCTCCCGACAGCAGCGGCAAGAGCCGCAGGTCGATTTCCGGATAACGCTCGCGGAAGATGCGCACGATCGACACCACGACCGGATGCCAGCAGTACACGTCGGAGACGCCCACCGACAGCCCGCCCGCACGGCCCGCCGCGACCGCCCGGGTCATCCACGCCAGCTGCGCGGCGTCCTCCAGGAGCTGGCGCGCACCGCCCAGCAGCGCCCTCCCGGCTGCGGTGGGCGTCACGCCGCCGGCGTGGCGCACGACGAGTTTCGCACCCAACTCCTGTTCCAGCACGCGCAGCTGCCGCGACAGCGCCGGCTGGGCGACATGCAGGACGGCCGACGCACGGCCGACACCGCCTTGCTCGGCGATCGCGACGAAGTACTTGAGCCGGCGCAGGTCCATGGTCATGCCGATCCGGTATCGCTTGGGCAAGCAGATTGTATTGGCGCTCTGGCTACCCGCATAGCGATACTGGTCATTGACTTCACGCACGCGCCGCGAGCGGCGACTCGCACGAGGAGCAGAAAGATGGCCGGAAGCGATCGGCACCCACTGGCACGAATGCGTGTCGACCAGATCGGCAGCCTGCTACGCCCGGAATCGCTGAAAGCCGCCTTTCGTGCGTTCGGGGCCGGCCAGATCACGCGCGAGGCGCTGGAGACGTCGCAGGATGAAGCCGTGCGCGCCGTGATCGCCCGCCAGGAACGGGCCGGCCTGCCGATCGTCACCGACGGCGAGTTCCGGCGCCTGAACTGGCAGGTGAGCTTCTCCGAGGTCGATGGATGGGATCTCTGGAGCGGCTCGTGGAAGGGGTTCCTGGCGAACCCCGATCTGCTGATGTCCGGCGAGAAGCCGCTGTCGCGCGGCGAAGATGCGGTGGTCAGCTTCCGCACGCCCGCCACCCGGCGCCTCGAACTGAAGAAGAGCTTCCCTCTGCGTGAATACCACTTCGCCGCGTCGGTGGCACATGCGCCGGTGAAGGCCATGATCATGGGGCCCGACCGGGTCGCGCAGATGTGCGATATCGATGCTTCGCGGCCGGCCTACGCCGACGCCGACGCATTTCTCTCCGACGTGATACGCATCCAGCGGACGATGGTGCGCGAACTGGTCGAGGCCGGCTGCCCCTACGTGCAACTGGACGAACCCAGCTACACCGGTTACGTCGACGCAGCGACGCTCGAACGCCTGCGCGCTCGCGGGGAAGATCCGCTTGCAAACCTCGAGCGAGCGATCGCCGCCGACAACGCGGTGGTGCGCGAGTTGCGCGGCCGGGCGGTGTCTGCCGTGCACATCTGCCGCGGCAACCGCGCGAGCATGTGGCACCGCGAAGGCAGCTACGACTCGATCGCGGAGGCGCTCTTCGGGGGGCTGCGGTTCGATCGGTTGCTGCTCGAATACGACACCGAGCGAGCCGGCGGTTTCGAGCCGCTGCGTTTCGTGCCGCGCGGTGTCGACGGCCCGACCGTCGTTCTCGGCCTCATCACCACCAAGTCCGGCCGGGTGGAGACGGACGCCGAGCTGATCGCGCGCATCGAAGAGGCCGCGCATTACGTGCCGCTCGATCAGTTGGCGATCAGTCCCCAGTGCGGCTTCGCCTCGGGAATCGGCGGCAATTTCCTGTCCGAGGACGAGCAGTGGCGCAAGCTGGACGCGATGATGCGGGTCGCGCGAACCGTCTGGGGCTGAGCGGCGCGAGCCGACTGCCCCGGGACAAGCAACGAAAGAGGGGGAAACCGTGAGCAGATTCGACCGTCGCGACTTCCATCGCGCCGCCGCCGCCGGGGCTGCATCTGCGGCACTGGGCAGCGGTGCCGCACTCACTCCGGCAATCGTGCGAGCCCAGCCGAAGAAGCTGAGGATCGGCGTGCTCCTGCCGCGTAGCGGCGTGCTCGCCAAGCTCGGCCAGTCGTGCCAGATGGGCGCCGACATCGCTCCGGCACTGCTGAGCGAGATCTACGGTGTCGAGGTCGAACTGATGAACGTCGACTTCGAATCGAAAGTCGACGAAGCGCGTGCCCGCGCCGAGAAGCTCGTTGCCGAAGGCGCGCAAGTGCTGGTCGGCCCGTTCGACTCGGGTGCCGCGGCGGCCATTGCCCAGGTGGCCGAGCAGCGCAAGGTGCCCTTCGTGATCAACGTGGCGGCGGCCCCGCAGATCACCAAGCAGGGTTATCGATACACCTTCCGCAACTTCCCCACGGCGGGCGACCTCGTCATGAATGGCCTGGCCCTGTGCCGCGACCTGTTCCAGGCGACAGGCACCGCCCCGCGAAAAGCGGTGCTGATGCACGTCAACGACACCTTCGGCCTGGCCACCAGGCGGGCCATCGACGCGATCTTCCCGAAGCTCGACTTCCTGCCTTTCCGGATCGTGGAGACGATCAGCTACGACCTCGCCGCCCGCGACCTCTCGGTCGAAGTCTCGAAGGCCAAGGCGAGCGGCGCCGAAATCGTGTTGCTGGTGTGCCGGCTCAACGACGCCATCATGCTGGTGCGCGAGATGATCAAGCAGCGCTTCACCCCGCAGGGGATCATCAGTCCCGGTTCGCCCGGGATGTACGAAGCGGCCTTCTATACCAGCCTTGGCAAGTACTCGGAGTACTGCATCTCCAACGTCCCCTGGTTCGATCCGAAATCACCGCTCACGGCGCTCGTCGACCGCCAGATGAAGAAGCAGTTCCCCGGAGAAGAACTCGTCTTCCACGCGCTGAACGTGGGATTCACCTTCGAGGCGATGATGACTGCCGCCGATGCGTTCCGGCGGGCGGGCACGGCCGATGGACCCACGCTGGCCGAGGCGATTCGGCGCACCGACATCAGCCAGCGGGTGATGCTCGGCGGGCCGATCCGCTTCGACGCCGAAGGACAAAACACCGCGATCGCTTCGGCGTGCATCCAGAACCGCAACGTGCGCCCGACGGTGGTGCTGCCGAAGGCGAGCGCAGAGGCGGCGCCGGTGTTCCCGATGCCGCCCTGGAATCAGCGCACCTGACCGCGCCCCCGATTGCGCGGCGGAAAGCCGCGCGGTCCGCTGCGCGGCGCGATCTGGATCTCGCGCAGCATCTCGTGCGTGACCGGCGCCAGCCCGAAGCGCCGTTCCAGTTCGCGCTCGAGCTTCGCCAGCAGGCTGGCCGCCATCTCCGCGTCGGCCATCGCGCGGTGATGGCGCCCCGCCACGGGCAGGCCGGCGAATTCCACCAGCGTGCCCAGCTTGTGGTTCGGTGCCTCGGGGTAGATCCGCCGCGCCAGCAGCATCGTGCAGGCGAAGGCCTGCACCCGCCTCATTCCGATGCGGCCGAGCTCGGCATCCCAGAACCTGCAGTCGAACGACGCGTTGTGGGCGACCAGCGGATGCGCGCCGACGAAGTCGGCCACTTCGCGCATCACCTTCGCCGCGGGCGGCGCGGCGCGCACCATCGCGTTGCTGATGCCGGTGAGCTGCTCGATGAACGGTGGCACGTACGCGCCCGCGTTCAACAGGCCCTGGTAGCGATCGACCACGTGGCCGTCGCGCAGCAGCACGGCGGCGATCTCGGTCGCGCGCGCGCCGGCGTCCGGCGACATGCCGGTGGTCTCGAAGTCGATGACGGCGACCGTTTCCATGACTGCGCGCCCATTGTGCCGCGCATGTCGCCGATCCAGCCCATTGACAGGCCCCCGGACGGGAATAAAGTGAGGCCGATGCCGCGCGCGGAGCTGCCGCAGCCGCAGCCGCAGCCGCAAAGGAGGAGACATGAGCTTCAGGATCGAAAGACAGGGCGACAAACTGCTGATCCGGATCGCAGACGCCGGCCGCGACGAGCAAGGCGTCTTCGACAAGGTGTGCAACTGCCGCAGCACGAGCTGGTGGTCCTGCCCGTCCGGCGAATGCGCGAAGATCGGCGGCTGCGACACGCAGCGCGACGGCGACGTCACGGTACTCGCGCTCACGCCGCGGCCGGGCGAGACCCTGTCGGCGGCCGGCATCGAGGAATGCCTGCGCTACGTGCTCGCCGAAACGGCAGGCGCAGCCACCACTGGGGTGGCGCCGCCTACCCGGTGATGATCGGCCGCAGCGTCTCGATCTCGTCGACGACGAAATCGAAGAACGCGGCCACGTGCGGCGCATGGCGAACGTCGGGGTGGGCGAGCACGCGCCAGATCCGGGTCAGTTCGGGAACCGGACCCAGCACGCGAACCAGGTCCGGTTCGGAATCGCCCAGCGCAGTGGGTAGCGGCGCGATGCCGATGCCCGCGCGCACCGAATTCAGCAGCCCGAGCACGCTGTTGTTGCGCGCGACGATCCGGCCGTGCGGCGCGACCTCGCGCAGCCACTTCGCGGCGCGATGGTCGGCCATCGAGTCGTCGAAGCCGGCGAGTGCATGTTGCGTGAGATCCTCGATGCGCGACGGCTTGCCGTGGCGCTCGACGTACCTGCGGCTGGCGTAGACCGCCCACAGAGAATCGCCAATCTTGCGCCCGATCAGCACGCCGTCGTCGGTGTCGCCCGAGCGCAGCGCGACATCGGCCTCGCCCTTCGACAGGTCGAGATAGCGGTCGCTCATCGCGAACTCCACGTCCAACCCCGGATACCTGGCGCGGAAGCGCTCGAGCAACGGCGAATTCGAGATCCGCGTCGCAAGCGGCTCCGGACAGGTAACACGGACCACGCCCGCCGCCGCGCGCTGCGACGGCGCAACCTGCTGCTCGAACAGCGCCACCGCCTGCTCGACGCGTCGTGCATGCGGCAGCAGGCTCTCGCCGAACTCGGTGAGCCGGTAGCCGCTCGGTTGGCGCCGCACCAGCGGGTGCCCGATGCGCTGTTCCAGTTCGGCCAGGCGCCGCTGCACCGTCGACTGGTTGACCTTCAGCGCGCGAGCCGCTGCCAGCGTGCTGCCGTGCTGTGCCACCGCGAGGAAGTACCGGAGATCGTTCCAGTCGAACACGGGTGGGCCATGCAGTTTCGCTGCCCCATTATGCGATTTTCCTGCCTTCCCGGGTGGGCCTGCGGCACCCACACTCTCTCCACGTCGATCGTCCGACACCTGCGAAGGAGACCGCTCATGAGCACCGCACAAGCACTCGACCCGACCGCGTTGAAGGCAGCCCAGCGCGAACAATGGGACAAGTCCGCGGCCGGCTGGAACGCGCACGCGCCGCAGATCCGCGCGTGGCTGGCCGCCGCCACCGAGGCGATGCTCGACATGGCGGCGGTCGGCCCGGGCTCGCGCGTCCTCGACGTGGCTGCCGGCTCAGGCGACCAGACGCTCGACATCGCGCAGCGCGTCGGCGCCGACGGCTACGTGCTCGCCACCGATCTTTCGCCTGCCATCCTGGCCCTCGCCCAACGCAATGCCGCGAGCGCCGGCCACCGCAACGTCGAAACGCAAGTCGCCGACGGCGAACGCCTGCCCGTCGAGCCCGCGAGCTTCGACGCAGCGGTATGCCGGCTCGGCCTGATGTTCTTCCCCGACCCGCTGCAGGGGCTGCGCGAGATGCACCGCGCCACGCGCCCGGGCGGCCGCGCCTGCGCGATGGTGTTCTCGCGCCCCGAGCGTAATCCCTGCGTCACGATCCTGATGTCGACCGCGCTGAAGCACGCGGGCCTGCCGCCACGCGACCCGTTCCAGCCAGGCGGACTGCTGAGCCTCGGCAAGCCCGGCCTGGCCGACGAACTGTTCCGCGCGGCGGGCTTTCGGGACGTCGCGACGACGACACTCGACGCGCCGTTTCGCCTCCCTACGGCCCGGCACTACCTCGATTTCGTGCGCACGTCGGCCAGTCCGATCCAGCAGATCCTCGGCCGCCTCGACGGCAGCGCAGCCGACGCGGCATGGACTGACATGGAGCAGCGGCTCGGCGAGTTCACGACCTCGAACGGGTGGGTGGGGCCGAACGAGTTGCTCCTGACCGTCGGGAGGCGGTGAACGCGCGCCGGATCGGCAAAGGCGTCAGCCCAGCGCCTGCATCCGCAGCCGCCGCGCCGCTTCCTCGTCGCGCGCGTCGTCGATTTCGCGCATCACGTTGCCCACGTCCACCGCGCCGGTCTCGTGCTCGAACCGGCCGGTGAGGGCCACCCCCGGGTCCAGGATGCCACGCCGATAGAGATCCCAGATCTCGTGCCCGTAGTCGGTGTCGAGCAGTTCGGGCGCGAAGCGGCCGAAGAAGCCGCGCAGGTTGGCGACGTCGCGCAGCAGCATCCGCTGCGCGTGATTGTTGCCCGCAGCGTCCACCGCCTGCGGCAGGTCGATGATCACCGGGCCGTCGTCGCCAAGCAGGATGTTGAATTCCGACAGGTCGCCGTGCACGACGCCGGCGCAGAGCATCCGCACGACTTCCTTCAGCAGCGTCGCGTGATGCGCGCGCGCCTGCTCGGGGGTGAATACGACATCGTTCAGGCGCGGCGCGGCATCGCCGTGCTCGTCGGACACCAGGTCCATCAGCAGCACGCCGTCGCAGAAGTTGTGCGGCTTCGGCACGCGCACTCCGGCGGCAGCGGCCATCGCCCGCGCCTGCCGCGAATTCCTGACCTTGCGGTTCTCGGTGTAATCCACCGCCTGGCGGAAGCTGCGCTGCGTCGCCTCCTTGTAGACCTTCGCACACAGCGTCTCGCCGCCGCGGCGCACGACATAGACCGTCGCTTCCTTGCCGCTCATCAACTGGCGCACGACCTCGTCGACCAGGCCTTCGTCGATCAGCGATTGCAATCTCTTGGGTGACTTCATGGGCGCCATTCTGCGCCACCCACCTGTGCCCGCTCGATTTCGAGGCGTTCCGGCAGCTCGACTGACGCCGGCTTGCGGTCTCCCGAAGACCTGCGCAAGACGCTGCCGAATCCGTCGCCCGACCCGAAGCAGCTCGCACACATTGACCGCGGTCAAGCCAGCGAGAACCCAGCCTCCTAACATCATCGGTGTCGGGCGCATGGCGCGACGCAAGTTGCGTGGCTTCGCCGTGACTCGCCCAGGTCCATCCAGGAGATCCCCGAATGAGTGACTACGCCGCAGACATCAGGAAGTACACCGCCAACGTCAACGAAGCCGCGGTCAAGGCCATCGTCAACTACTGCGGCATCGCGCTTCGCAACGCCGATTCGACGCTCGTCTCGACGACCGATCCGAAAGAGCTGGCCACCGTGCGCGACGGCTTCGCCGCCAAGAAGCTCGGGCTCGACGCCGCGGCAGCCGATGCCGGCATCAAGACGGTCGTCGAAAAGATGAAGAGCGATCGAACCAAGCACCGGGTGACGTTCTACTACCTGCTCGCCGAAGCCACCGGCACGCTGGGCAAGCTCGGCTGAGCGCTGGCGCGCCGCAGCCCTCGGGCGCGGATCCAGGATCGGGCCGCCGTGGGCGACCCGATCCGTTTCGGGGTTTCGGCACGCGTCGAGCATGGTCGATCACGAAGGCCGCGCAGGTCCTGCGCTACCCTTCGGCTTCTCCCTGCGGAGTTGAGACATGACCGACCTCTCGATCTTCCCGATCACGAAAAGGTGGCCCGCGCGCCACCCCGACCGCATCCAGCTCTATTCGTGGCCGACGCCGAACGGCGTCAAGGTTTCGATCATGCTCGAAGAGACCGGGTTGCCCTACGAGCCGCACCCGGTGAGCTTCAAGGAAAACGAGCAGCTGTCGCCCGAGTTCCTGTCGCTGAACCCGAACAACAAGATCCCGGCGATCATCGATCCCGACGGGCCCAGCGGCAAACCGCTGGGCCTGTTCGAATCGGGCGCGATCCTGATCTACCTGTCGGACAAGCGCGCACGCGAAGGGCGCGAATCGTTCATGCCGGCCGACCCCGCGGAGCGCTACGAAACGCTGCAGTGGCTGATGTTCCAGATGGGCGGTATCGGCCCGATGTTCGGCCAGGTGGGCTTCTTCACGAAGTTCGCCGGCAAGGACTTCGAGGACAAGCGCCCGCGCGACCGCTACGTCGCCGAATCGAAGCGCCTGCTGAAGGTGCTCGAGCAGCGCCTCGCGGGCCGCAAGTGGATCATGGGCGACGCCTACACGATCGCCGACATCGCGATCTTCCCGTGGGTGCGCAACCTGATCGGCTTCTACGAAGCCGGCGACCTGGTCGGCTTCCGCGACTTTCCTGAAGTGGCGCGCGCGCTCGCGGCCTTCGTCGAGCGGCCCGCGGTGGCGCGAGGCCTGACGATCCCGTCCTGACGGCCCGCGCGCGGTCCGCGGCACGGACCGCGGCGCGTCAGAGCAACTGCCACACGACGAACCCGATCGACGCGATCCACAGCAGCACCGCCAGCCAGGTCCGGTTGCTGCGCACCAGGTCCGGGCCCGAGCCGCTGGCACGCCCGGTGATCATCGGCACCACGCGGTTCCTCCGGCGCAGCACGCTCGAGCCGACGAGTGCGGCGACGTGCGCGCCGATGAGTGCGAGGAACGCGTTGCCGAAGAACTCGTGGACCTCCTCGAGCCAGTCGCCGCCCCACTCCTGGTAGACCACGAAGCCGCTCAGCACGAGCGGCACCACCGCGACGAGCATCGCCGCGATCATCAGCGCGATCAGCAGATTCTCGCCGTGCCGCCAGTCGACGTCGGAAAACCAGCGTCCGTGGCGCACCGACCGCAGCCACCCGGGCAGGCCGGCCAGCTTGCGCCACATCGGGGCCAGGCGCGCAGGGCGCGGGCCGGCGAGTCCGTAGAGCAGCCGGAACCCGAGCAACCCGGCCATCAGGTAGCCGAGTGCGACGTGCACCGGGCGCCAGGTTTCGCTGTCGCCGGTGACGAACGCCACGAGAAAGCTCGCCGCGAACAGCCAGTGGAACGCGCGCGTGGGCGCGTCGACCACGCGGCGGCCGGCCGATGGAATCTGCGCCGATCCGACGGCGCGCGGGAGGGTCGATACGGATTGCATGTCGTTGCTCGCTTCAATCGTTCCACGCGCGCCGATGGCGTGCGTCGAGTCCCGCCGGGAACCGCAGGTCGTCGTCGTCGAAACGGCCGCGGTCGGCGCCGGGGTGGCACGCCCCGCAGTTCGCGGCGCTCTTCACGCTGTCGTGGCGCCAGACGGGCGCATCCACTTTCCGGTGCTTGCGCTCGAACCAGCGCGAACGCGTGATCCGGTCCTGCGGCGGCTCCTCGCCCACGCGTTTCCAGGTGCCGGCATGTCGCTGCAGCCATGCGCCGATTCGGTCGACCGTGGCCGCATCGAGCGCGGCGTCGGTTCCGTAGTGGCTGTCGAGCCGGCTCATGATCCGTCGCCACGATGCCGCCGGAAGGGCTCCGGGCACGTAGGCGGTATGGCACGACGCGCATTCCTGCAGGTAGGCGTCGGGCACGTCGGCCGGCATCGCCCTGCGGTCGCCGGCATGCGCGGCAGCGGCGGCGGCGCAAAGGCCGACCACGGCCAGGATTCCGGAAAGACGATCGCGAAACGAGGTGTTCATCGCAGGCATCCCGAAGTGCGCCGACCGTCAGCGTCCGAGCCCGAGCAGGTACGCGAGCACGTCGGCCTTCTCGCGCGCGCTGCACTCCCGTCCGAGCACGTCCTTGCAGTTGCGGCGAAACCATTTGTCCACGCGACCGGCGTCGGTAAAGGCCGCTGTGTTCGCCACCGGCGCGATCGGGTCGATCGCCTTGCCGGTTTTCGCGTGCTTGCCGGCGGTGAGGGGCGCATCGTGGTGGCACGAAGCACACGACCATTCACCGCCGTGCCGACTGGTGAAGAACAGGCGCCCGCGTTCCGCGTCGCCGGGCGCGCCGGAGGCGGTGCTGAAGCGCTCGAGCTGCCGTGCCGCGGAAGTATCGGCGGCGTGCGCGGTCGCCGCGACGAGCAGCGTGGCGGCGAGAGCGGCAAGCGATGCCCGGCGGAATCGAAGAGAGAAACTGCGCGACATCGTCTGCGCTCCGAATGGCAAGGGGCGTGTGAGCCCGTTGCCCGCATTCTTCGCGCAGGAAGGTGAAACGAGACTGAAACGCGGGGACGAAAGGAAACCGCAGGTCAGGTCGGCGAATCGGTCACCAGCTCGCGCTTCACGAGCACCGCCGTGTTCCTCGGCACCACGGCGCGACCGCGCGCGAGCAGGTGCGCTTTGGTGAACGCGGCGCCGAACAGCAGGATCAGCGACGAGTAATAGACCCACAGAAGGATCAACACCACCGACCCCGCCGCACCGTAGGTGGAGGCCGTCGCCGTATGGGCCAGATAGGCGGCGATGCCCCAGCGGCCGACCGAGAACAGCACGGCAGTGACCAGAGCGCCGACGACCACGTCGCGCCAGTGCAGCACGACGTCGGGAAGCACCTTGAAGACCGCACCGAACAGCAGCGAGGCCGTCAGCAGCGACACCAGCACTTCGCCGCCGCTCAACAGCGCCGCGATCGCGGGCACGAAGCGGTCGGTGAACTCGAGCACCGCGCGAAGCACCACACCGAGCAGCAGCGACACCAGCAGCACGAAGCCGATCGCCAGCACGATGGTCAGCGACAGCAGGCGATTCTTCGCGAGCGCGAAAAGGTTGTTGCGATTCGGTCGCGCCGCCACGCCCCAGATCGCGTTCAGCGACGACTGCATCTGCCCGAAGACCGTCGTGGCACCGGCGAGCAGCGCGGCCACGCCAAGCAGCGTGGGCAGCAGCCCCGACTCCTCGATACGCGAGCGCGCGACCGCCTGCTCGACCGCGCGGGCCGCCTCGCGACCCATCACGTCCTGTAGCTGCGCGACGATGTGACCCCGCGCGGCCTGCTCGCCCATCACGATCCCGATCACCGAGACCGCGATGATGACGACCGGTGCCAGCGAGAACAGCGTGTAGAACGCCAGCGCCCCGGCGTGGCTGAAGGCATTGCTGTCGAGCCAGAGCTTGACGGCTTCGCGAGTGATCGACCACCAGTGCTGCGCGGTTTGCTTCCACATGGGACGGGCCCACCTGTCTTGCGTCTGCATCGCTCTGGCAACGGCAGATCGAATGCGACGCCATTTGTCCGGCCTTGACAACGGTATAGATTGTCGCCGTAAACCCCTCGCCAAGGAGACCGACATGAGCAGCGACGTGATCAAGGTGGGCCAGATGGAGATCCGGTACCTGGTCGACGGCTCGAAGAGCGGTGGCCTGGGCGTGTTCGAACTCATCGTGCCGCCGGGCGCCAACGTCCCCCCGCCGCACAGCCACAGCCACAACGAGGAGTTCTTCTACGTCGTGGAGGGCTCGATCGGCTATTCGGTCGACGGCGAGTCGCGCGAGCTGGCACCCGGCCAATGGATGTCGACCCCGCGCGGCTCGGTGCACGCCTTCAGGAACACCGGGACGCAGACTGCGCGCGCGCTGGTCGTGCTGACGCCGGACATCGGGGCGCAGTACTTCCGCGACGTCGCAGAGGTGGTCAATGCCGGAGGGCCGCCAGACCGGGCGAAGTTGCTGGAAGTGATGTCGCGGTACGGACTGGTGGCGGCAGCCGCGCAGCCCGCCGCGGCAACCGCTCCCCGCACCGGCGCCTGACGCCACGCACGATCGCGCCGTTCATCACGCGAGCGCCGCCGCTACGTCTGCGGCCCTGCGGACCGCAGGTCGAGGTGCGCGACCGCCACGCTCGCGCCCGGCGCGACTTCGACCTGCATGCCGCAGCGGCGGGCCAGCGCGATCATCGCCTCGTTCTCGGGCAGGATCTGGCCGATCAGTTCGGCCAGCCCGCTCGCCCTGCAGTAGTCGATCATCTTCGAGAGCAGCACCAGCCCCAGGCCGCGGCGCTTCACGTCGCTGCGCACCAGGATCGCGAACTCCGCCGTCGTGCCGCCCGGGTAGACGAAGGCACGCACTTCGCCGGCGATCTCGCCCGCATCGGGCCCGTCCTGCGCCGTCGCGACGAAAGCCATCTCGCGGTGGTAGTCGATCTGCGTGTGCCGCGCGAGATCGCGGGCGGGCAGGCTGCGCACCAGCGTGAAGAAGCGCAGCCGGAAGTCGGGCGCCTGCGTGGCTTCGATGAAGCGTGCGTAGGCGCCCGCATCTTCGGGCTTGATCGGCCGCAGCAGCACCTGCCGGCCGCCGAGCTCGATCGCCTGCTCGAGTTCCTTCGGATACGGACGGATCGCGAGACGCTCGCCGCCCCAGGCCGACGGGGGCGCGACTCGCACCCGCGCGTCGAGCGCGACCGCGCCGCCTTCGTCGACGCGCAGCGGATCGATCTCCAGTTCGCGCAGCTCGTCGTGATCGACGACGAGTTGCGACACCCGCGCCAGCATCAGCGCGAGCGCATCGCGGTCGGACTGCGCGCGCGCGGCCGACGCCGCCGGCGCACCCGATGCTTCCGGTGCCTCGACCAGGCCAGCGCGCATGATCGCCTCGCTGGCCAGCGAATGGTCCAGCGGCAACAACCCGATCGCGTTGGCGCCCCGTCCCTCCGCGCCGGTCCTGCCCAAGCGCACGAACAGGCCGAACGCCGGGTCGGCCGTCACGCGCAGTGCCAGTTCGAGCGCGCGACCGCGCGGTGGCGCCCCGAGCGCGATGCCGTAGGCGCCGAGCAGCGCGCGCGTTTCCTCGGCCGTCGTCTGTCCGCGCCCTTCCAACAGCGCCTGCCGCAGCAGCCGGCGCGCCGTTGCCTCGTCGGGCGCGAAATCGGCCATGATCGACGGCGGCGCCTGCCGGAGGGCTTCCTGGTTGCGGCGATGTTCCACCGTGTGCAGGAACGCCTGCACCGCGGCCTCGGGCGTCTCGTACACCGCAATGCCGGCATCGCGCAGCGGCTGCGCCGCACCCGAGGCGCCGTCGCCGCCCATCCAGCAGGCCAGCAGGTTGTGCGCACGATCGCGCGCCGCGCTCGCACACGCCTCGGCGACTTCGCGCGCGTCCGCCGCCCCGCTCGGCGCGTGAATCACCAGCGTGCTGTCGCGCCCGGGAGCCTCCAGCAGCGCCTGCAGGCTCGCGCCGTAGCGACGCGCATCGGCCTCGCCGCCGAGGTCCACCGGGTTGGCCGGCATCGAGGACTCGGGCAGCAGCACGCGCAGCCGCGCGCGGGTCGGCGCTTCGAGCGCCGAGAGCTCGCCGCCGGCGCCCGCAAGCACATCGACAGCGAGCACCCCTGGCCCACCGGCATTGGTCAGGATGACCAGCCTGTCGCCTTCGAGCGAGTGCGCCCGCGTCAGCGTCTCCGCCGCGGCAAACAGGTCGGCCACGGTGCCCACCCGCAGCATGCCGGCCCTGCGCACCGCCGCGTCGAACACCGCGTCGTCACCGGGATCGCCGCCGGTGTGGCGCATCGCGGCCTGCGCACCGGCGCGGGTGCGTCCCGACTTGAGAACGATCACCGGCTTGCCGCGCGAAGCGGCGCGCGCCGCCGACAGGAACTTGCGCCCGTACTGCACCGACTCGAGATAGAGCAGCACGGCGCGCGTCGCCGGGTCGCTGCCCAGGTAATCGATGATGTCGGCGGCATCGACGTCGATCGCCTCGCCGAGCGAGACGACGCAGGAGAAGCCGATGTTCCGCGAGGCGGCCCAGTCGAGCGCCGCCGATGTCAGCGCACCCGACTGAGAGACGAACGCGATGCCGCCGCGCTGCGCCGGCGCGGCCGCGAAGCTCGCGTCGAGCCCGAGCGAGGGGACGACCAGCCCCATGCTGTTCGGACCGAGGATGCGCATCGAGTGCGGCCGTGCCGCATCGAGCAGCGACTGGCGCAGCGCAGCGGCGTCCTGCGGCCGTTGCGGGACGCTGGTGATCACCACCGCCGCGCGCGTGCCGCGCTCGGCCAGCGCCCGCACGATGTGCGGCAAGGTGGCCGCAGGCGAAGCGAGAATCGCGAGATCGGGCACCTCGGGGAGCCCGGCCACGTCGGCAAACGCGCGCAGGCCCGCGACCGAAGCGCGCTTCGGATTCACCGGCCACACTTCGCCGCGAAACCCGCCTCGCAGCAGGTTGCGCATCAGCGCGGCGCCGACGCTGCGCTCGCGATCGGAGGCGCCGATCACCGCGACCGATCGCGGCCGCAGCAGGAAATCGAGGTTGCGGATCGTCACGCTGGCGCTACTTCACCAGCGTGACGGGCACCGGAGCGAGCTGGACGATCTTTGCCGCGACCGAGCCGAGCACCAGCCCGGCGACTGCGCCGAGCCCGCGCGTACCCATGACGATCGCGGCGCAATGCCTCTCGCGGGCCAGCTCCAGGATCGTCTCGGCCGGAGCGCCGCTACGCAGGCAGCGCTCCCAGGTCACGCCCGCGCGCTCGAGCAGCGCCACGGCGGAATGCATCGCCTGGTCTGCCTCTTCGAGCTGCTGCAGCATGTCGCTGCGCCTTTCCGCGCGCGAGCGCGATCGCGGCAGCTCGGGCTGGACGTTCAGCAGCAGGATCCGCGCCTTCAGGCCGCCCGCGACCAGCTTGATCGCGTGCCGGACCGCACGCTCCGCAGGCTTCGAACCGTCGACCGGCACGAGGAGTTCGACCATCGCCTTGCCCCACCCGGGATGCCGTTGCGTCGACTGCGGCAGTCGGGCGTCCGCAGCGGCCGCGCGTCGGCGAGATAGAATGGACCGAGGTTAGCATGCGCGAAGCCGCGCGGCCGCGCGGCACGAACATTCGGAGGAAAGCGGACATGCCCGCACTGGAGCAGAAGCAGATCGACCACCTCGCGGCGATGATGGACGAGAGGTGGGCCCGCGAGTTCCGCGAGATCCGCTCGCTGTTCTCCGCGATGGACGAAGACCGGCAGCGGGTCACGCTCGGCGAAAGCGTCGACGAGGCCACCGACGACGCGCTGCTGGTCAAGCTCTCGGCGGTGGACGACCCCGTCATCCGCCAGAACCTGCAGGACGTGCGCGACATCCTGGGCGCCCGCCAGCGCATCGCCGCCGGCAAGTACGGCGAGTGCATCGACTGCGGCGCCGACATTGGCTACGAACGGCTGCTCGCATACCCGACGGCCAAGCGCTGCATCGGCTGCCAGCGCGAGCACGAGAAGCGGAAGGCCGGACGTTAAGGACGCCTCGCGGCGACGGCGGCCTTCGTGCCAGCCGTCCGCAGCATTTGCGCCGACCACTTGGGCAGCAGTCGGCGCTCCCATGCACCGATCGCATCGGACGAATGGCCGACACTCCGATGCCTCGTCGAAAGCTACAGTGATACCAACGCGACCGGCGCCGATTCGCCGGTATCCGCACTCACCAGTGCCCCTGCCCATCTTGATCTCCTGATTTGTTGTAGCTACAATAAATGAAGCACTATGTCAAGACGATCGAAGCGCAGTACGGTCGTGATGCCGACCGCTGAAGAAGACCAGGCCATCACCGCCGCTGCCAAAGCCGACCCCGACGCGCAGCCATTGACGCGTCGACAACTCGACGCGATGCTCCCCATCCGCGCCCTGCGGGGGCGCCCGCCGTCCGAGACGAGGAAACAGCTCGTGTCCATCCGCTACAGCCCTGAAGTACTGGCGTGGTTCAGGTCGACGGGGGAGGGCTGGCAGGCGCGCATGGATCGCGTATTGAAAGACTACGTGAGCAGGCGAGTCAGGCGCGCGGCCAACGGCGCTTGACGAAGCAAAGCGGCCGGGAAAGCGTGCCGTCGCGAACACGCCGACGAGTCTTCATGCGATTCTCGTCGTTTCGCCGCGCCCGCGCCGCGCTGGCCGTCCTGGGCCTGGCCGCGTTCGGCGGCTGCGCAGTGGACGGCCGCCTCGGCGAACCCACGCCGCCGTCTCCGGAGGTGATCCGCGCGCAGATTGCCGACCGTCTGTTGCCGGAGAGCCTTCCCGATCGCAAGGGATGGGCCGCCGATGTTCACGCCGCCTTCGTCGCGCTCGGGATCGCACCGACCCTGCCGAACCTGTGCGCCGCGCTGGCCGTCGTCGAACAGGAGTCGAGCTACCGCGCTGATCCCGCAGTGCCGGGGCTCGCGCGCATCGCGCGCGAGGAAATCGAGCGCCGTGCCGCCCGCCTCGGCGTGCCCGAGTTCGCGGTGCGCGCCGCGCTGGGGCTCGCGTCTCCTGACGGCAGGACCTACGCCGCGCGCATCGACGCGGTGCGCACCGAGCGTGAGCTGAGCGAGATCTACGAGGACTTCGTCGGCATGGTGCCGATGGGTCGGCGCCTGTTCGCGGGCTTCAACCCGGTGCGCACCGGCGGCCCGATGCAGGTCGGCGTCGACTTCGCCGAGCGGCACGCGCGACAGCGCGCCTATCCCTACGGCGCGAACGACTCGATCCGCCATGAGGTGTTCACGCGCCGCGGCGGCCTGTACTTCGGCATCGCGCACCTGCTCGACTATCCGGCCTCCTACGACCGGCCGCTGTACCGCTTCGCCGACTTCAACGCGGGCCGCTACGCGAGCCGCAACGCGGCGTTCCAGAACGCGGTCGCGGTCGCGTCGGGCATTCGCCTGGAGCTCGATGGCGACCTGATCCGTCACGGCAGCGATTCCGCGGAACCGGGCGCCACCGAGCTCGCGGTTCGCGCGCTCGGCAAGCGCCTCGGGATCGGCGACGCTGCCATTCGCAATGCACTCGAACAGGACGGGCGCGCCGAGTTCGAGCGCAGCGCGCTGTACCGGCGCGTGTTCGAGCTCGCGGACGCCTCCGCAGGTCGCCCGCTGCCGCGCGCGCTGGTGCCGCGCATCGCACTGAAGAGCCCGAAGATCACGCGCAAGCTCACCACCGAATGGTTCGCGAACCGCGTCGACGAGCGCCACCGGCGTTGCGTCGCGGCGGGAGGATAATGCCCCTCCGACTTCGAAAGGAGGGGACCCACATGCCCGCCTGGTTCACCGACAACGCGATGTCCATCGGCCGCACGCCGCTCGTGCGCCTGAACCGCATCACCGACGGCGCGAAGGCCACGGTGCTGGCCAAGGTCGAGGGCCGCAACCCCGCCTACTCGGTCAAGTGCCGGATCGGCGCCGCGATGATCTGGGACGCCGAGAAACGCGGCCTGCTCGGCCCCGGCAAGGAAATCGTCGAACCCACCAGCGGCAACACCGGCATCGCGCTGGCGTTCGTCGCCGCGTCGAAGGGCATTCCGATCACGCTGACGATGCCCGACACGATGAGCATGGAGCGCCGCAAGCTGCTGCTCGCCTATGGCGCTCGGCTGGTCCTCACCGAGGGCGCCGGTGGCACCGCCGCGGCGGTGGCGAAGGCCGAGGAGATCGCCGCGTCGGACCCGAAATACGTACTGCTGCAGCAGTTCACCAACCCGGCCAACCCGGCGATCCACGAAGCGACCACCGGGCCGGAGATCTGGAACGACACCGACGGCGCGATCGACATCCTGGTCAGCGGCGTGGGCACCGGTGGCACGATCACCGGCATCTCGCGCTACATCAAGAACACGCGCGGCAAGAAGATCCAGTCGGTCGCGGTCGAGCCGAGCGCGAGCCCGGTCCTCACGCAGGCGCGCCGCGGCGAGCCGCTGAAACCGGGGCCGCACAAGATCCAGGGCCTCGGCGCGGGCTTCGTTCCGAAGGTGCTCGACATGTCGCTGGTCGACGCCATCGAGCAGGTGTCGAACGAGGAGGCGATCGAGTACGCGCGCCGCCTCACGCGCGAGGAAGGCATCCTGTCGGGAATCTCCTGCGGCGCGGCCGCCGCAGTCGCGATTCGCTACGCGCGCAAGCCCGAGAACGCCGGCAAGACCATCGTCGCGATCCTGCCCGACTCGGGCGAGCGCTACCTCAGCTCGGTGCTGTTCGAGGGGATGTTCGACGCGTCGGGAAACCCGGTGGGCACAGCGAAAACGAGCTGAGTGCCCGCGCGGTCGTCGCGAGCGCGCTATGCGACCTGCGGAAGCGGAACCAGGATTTCGACGGACTCGAACGGTACCGAGACATTGCCGTCGTCCGAGCGTTCGACCAGGCCCAGTTCCTCGAGTCGCGACGCGTCCGTGTGCACGTTCGAGTAGTTGCGGCCCGCAGCCTTGGCAAGGGCGTAGACGCTGCAGGGGCCAACGCGCCTGAGCGTGCCGAGCAGATCGAGTCGCGCGGGGGTCAGGTCGGCGAACAGCGAACGGGCAGATTCGAAGCTGAGGCGAAAGTCTGCCGCAGCGCGCCCTTTTCGCGCAGCATGAACTTGCCGGGCCGCGTTCCGGAAGACCGAGCCGCGTGCGGACACTTCGATGATCGCCTTCATGTTCAATCCCACCGCTCGACGTCCGATCGGAAGTCTTCGAGCAATTGGTCGATCGACGATCGAGCCGTCGTCGCGAACCTCCTTGGCCTGCGCGATCAGCAAGGCACTCTTATATTGCATGCTAGCAATATATCGGGCGGATGTCTACGTCCTGAGTGAGCAGATGCTATGGGGACCGGAAGGACAAGTCCGTAGCACCGATGGACGAGTCCGTCGGCCGAGCATCGTGAATCGCCAGCGACCTACCCCACTCCCCGGGTCACGCGAGACGGTCGCACACCCGCATCTGTAATTCCCCGGTAAGAGCGTTCCGGGAGACTTCGCGCGGACCGACCGACATGAGGGCTTGCGCGTGCTGACCCGTCAACTGAACTGGTTCTTCGGCATCCTCGCGTGCCTGGTGCTGGCTGGCGCGGCTTCCGCGCAGACGCCTGCCGAGCAGGGACGCGCGCTGTTCGAGCAGATGTGCGTGGCCTGCCACAGCGTGGGCGGCGGCGACCGTGTCGGCCCCGACCTGGCCGGCGTCACCCAGCGCCGCGACGATGCGTGGCTGAAGCGGATGATCGGCGAACCCGATGCGCTGATCGCCGAGGGCGATCCGGTGGTGACCAAGCTCGTCGAGCGCTACAAGGGCCTCGTCATGCCCAGGCTCGGGCTCGAAGCAGGCCAGGTCGAGGCGCTCGTTGCCCACCTGCACGAAGTCGCCGCCGGCACCGTCGCCTCGGCGGCGCCCGCGGTGGTCTACGCCAGGCCCGAGATGATGCCGTCGCAGGCGCGGGTCTGGCACGTGTTCCTCTTGATCAGCGCGGTGATCGTCGTGGTGTTTGCCGGCGTCGCCCTCAGCACGGCGCGTCCGCGCGAGGTCAGCGTCGCGCGCGCCTACGGGCTGCGCAAGGTGCTGTTCCTGTCGGCGATGGTCGCGGCCATCGGCGTGCTGGCGACGACCTTGCCCAGGACACCCTACGCAGCGGACGTCAGCGCCGCCGCAGCCGGAGTCGACCGCATCATCTACGTGGCCGCGCGCCAGTTCGAGTTCATCTGGTCCGACGAGCCGATCGTCCGCGCCGAAGACGTCGGCCGCGTGCCGCGCCTGCATCAGGTGGCGATCGCCCCCGGCGCGACGGTGGAGTTCCGCGTCACCAGCCTCGACGTCACCCATGGCTTCGGCCTGTACGGGCCGCAGCGCCAGATCGTGGCGCAGACCCAGGCCATGCCCGGCTATGTCAACCGCCTGCGGGTACGACTCGATGCGCCCGGCGAGTACCCCGTGCTGTGCCTCGAGTATTGCGCCGCGGGCCACCACCGCATGCGCAGCAGCCTCACGGTCCGGTGAGCGCCATGACACAGGAGACGCAGACCATGCAAGCGGCCAACCGCCAGACCCTGCGCTGGATACCGGTGGTATTCGTGCTGTTCCCGATCCTGATCCTGCTCGGCGCCTTCATGCGCTCGGTGCAGGGCGGCGTGCTGTCGAGCTTCGAAGCCTGGTTCTATCCGGCGATGACCCTGCACGGCGTCGGCATGGTCGGCGTCTGGTACGTGGCCTCGATGGCCATCGTGGCCGACCTGCTCACCCGCTACGTGCAGCTCTCGCCGGCGGTTGCCGGCTTCGCGCTCTGGGGCACGGTGATCGGCGTGGTGCTGCTGCTGGCCAGCGTGCTCCTCGGCCGGTACGCGGCCGGCTGGTACTTCCTCTACCCGCTGCCGTTCAAGGGCGAGTGGCCGGCCTGGTCGAACCTGGTGTTCCTGCTCTCGCTGACGGTACTCGGCGCGGCGTGGCTGGTCTGGACGCTGGACCTGTTGCGGGCGATCGCCCGCCGCTACCCGCTGGCGCAGGCGCTGGGCTGGCACTACATTGCCGGGCGCAGCGAACCGGCGGTGCCGCCGGCCGTGCTGATCGCCACCGTGAGCCTGATTTCGGGGGTGGCGGCGCTGGTGTCGGCAGTCATCCTGATGGTGCTGTTCTTCGCCGAGATGTTCGCCGGCGTCGCCAACGATCCGCTGCTGATGAAGAACCTCACCTTCTTCTTCGGCCACACCATCATCAACCTCGCCATGTACCTGGGCGTGGCCGCCGCCTACGAGATCCTGCCGCACTACGCGGGGCGGCCCTGGAAGAACAACCGGATCGTCGCGATCGCCTGGAACGCGGTGCTGCTGATCGTGCTGCTCGCCTATTTTCACCACCTGTACATGGACTTCGTGCAGCCCGGCGCGCTGCAGTACATCGGACAGATCGCCTCGTATGCCAGCGCGATCCCGTCGTCGGTGGTGACGCTGTTCGGCGCACTGCTGCTGGTGTTCCACGCGCGCATGCGCTGGAACATGACCTCGATCCTGCTGTTCCTGGGCCTGGCGGGCTGGGCGATCGGCGGCATCGGCGCGCTGATCGACTCGATCATCAGCGTCAACGTGCGGCTGCACAACACGCTGTGGGTGCCGGCGCACTTCCACACCTACAACCTGGCCGGACTGGCCTTCCTGGTGCTGGCCTACTTCCACCACGTCTGCCAGAACGCCACGGGGCTGCCCGAGAACCAGCTCCTGCAGCGCGCCTCGGCGCTGACGATGACCTTCGGCGCCTATGGTGTGTTCCTGATGTTCTACCTCGCCGGCGCCTACTCGATCCCGCGCCGCTTCGCGCTGTACCCGGCCGAACTGGCACACGGCGCCGGCTACGCATTCTGGGGCATGCTGTTCGCGCTGCTGTTCCTGCTCGGCTTTGTGCTGTACCTCGGCGAAACCGGCCGGCGCTGGTGGCGGGCGTTCGCAGGATGAGCCTGCGCGGGCTCGCCGCGGCGCTGCTCGTCGGACTGCCCGTCCTGGCCGCCGCGCCCGCGGCGGCGCAGGCACCGCTGCTGCCGGCGACCCGCGCCGAGGCGCGCATCGAGGGCCGCGCGGTGCCGGACATCGCGTTGCGGCTGGCCGACGGGCGGGAACGGATGCTCTCGGAGTTGGCGCGCGAACAAGCGCTGCTGGTGACGTTCTTCTACCGACGCTGCGCCGGCGTGTGCACGCCCTTCCTGCAGTGGATCGACGAGGCCACGGTCGAGGTCGGCGGCATCGGCAGCGACTATCGGGTGCTGGCCCTGAGCTTCGACGAAGCCGACACCGTCGCCGACCTGCAGGCCCAGGCGCGCACCTTCGGACTGTCGGAGAACGCGAACTGGCATTTCGCGGTGACCGGGCGCGACTCGCTTGCGCAGATCGCCGGCGCGCTGGAGTTCTGGTACCGGCGCCAGCCCGATTCCGACCAGTTCGACCACGGGTCGCTGCTGGTGGCCATCCGCGACGGCCGCGTGATCCGCGCACTGAGCGGGGGCCCGGGGCAAACCCGGCGCCTGCGCGAACTGGTCTGGGAACTGCGCGGACGGGTCGTGCCCTATTACGAGACCGACAACGCCCCGGCGCTGCGCTGCGTCGACTTCGATCCGCGCACCGGCACGCTGCGGCTCGACTGGGGCATGCTGCTGCTGGTCGCGCCAGCGCTGGTCTCGCTGGCGGCGGCGATGGCGCTGTTCCGGCCGCTGCGGTCTCGCCGCGGCGCGGCGTTACGGTCGTGAGCGGACTGCGCGCCCGCCCTGCAGACGGCCGCGTTCGAGGACCTTGCGCGTCAGTGCGTCGTGCCAGTCGGTGTCGACGACGGTGAACTCGCGCGCCCGCGTCAGGGCTTCGATCGCGGCGTCGGCCCGGCCACGGCGCAGATGCAGATCGACCAGCAGCTGCAGCGCCTCGCGATGGCGATGGCGAAAACGCTGTCGCGGCGCTTCGAAGGCGACATCTTCCGCATCGGCGAACAGCTCGCCCTGGTACAGCGGCAGCGCCTGCTCCAGGCAGCCGAGCGCGCCGTCCGGATCGTCTTCGCGTGCACGGCGCCGGGCATCGTCCAGCGCATCGGCGAACACGAAGGCGTCCACCGGTCCCAGGGCGTCGACGTCGATCCGGTAGTGGCCATGCCGGTGCTGGACCAGGCTTTCGCCCCCGCCGGGCAGCGCCTGCCGAAGGACACCGCGCAAGGCATGCAGGGCCACGTGCAGGCGATTGGCACCGCTTTCCGGGTCGATCTCCGGCCACAGGTGCTCGATCAGTGCGTCGCGCGACATCGCGGTGCCTCGCGCCAGGATCAGGTGGCGCAGCAGGTCGAGCGCCTTGCGCCGCGGAAACGCCGCGACACCCAGCGTCCGCGCCTGGCCGACGATCGCGAACGCCCCCAGGCAGCGGATCGTGGGCGCGCGAGGTGCGGACAGCCGCGGTGCGCCGTGCGTAAGGCGCGCAGCGGCGACCGCGATCGGGTGTGCGGCCCCGAGCAGATGCAGGCCCCAATCGACTGGAATGCCTTCGTCCTTCCAGCCGAGCCCCAGATAGCCCATCACCCGGTCATGCTCGACCAGCGGGACCCCGATGAAGGTGCGGATACCGCTGCGCTTGACCGATTCGCGCTGGAACCGGTGGTCCGCCTGGAACTCGTTGGTGGTCAGGGGCTTGCCGGTGGCAGTGATCCATCCTGGGTAGCCGATCCCCAGCGGCATCCGCGTGCGCTCCAGGAACGCCGTGCGGTCCTGGCCCACACAGCCACGGAGAACGACGTCCATCCCTCCGGGTGCGAGCAGGAACAGTTCGCAGTCGTCGGCCGCGCAAGCCCCTCGGATCGCCTCCAGCGTCTCGTCGAGCGAGTGACGCGCCAGGCATTCGGCCAGCACACCACGCAACAGCAGCGACTCATGGAACGCGCTGCCGGGGGAACCCCCGGCGATCCGCGCCGGCGGCAACCACGCCAGCCAGCCGCCCTCCCCCTGGGCGGCAGGCAGGCGGGCGCATCGGCTCGCCGGCGAAGCGTCGCGCGCATCGCTGCGACAGGCCCCGCAGCCGGCGCCGTCGAACAGCTCCCAGCATGGACGGCCGGTGGCGCGAGCCTCCGGAATACCCAGCGCGCGTGCCGTGGCCTCGGGCCAGATCCGGACCCGCATGCGCTCGTCGATGAAGAAGTGAGGGCGAAAGCGCTCTGGATCTGTCGGCACGGCGGGCGGTCTCGGGATGAGATGCGGGGAAATCCGGCGGCGATACGGGGCAAGGGTACTACGGTCGGTTGCGCGCGAATACCGAGGGCCGGCTTGCGGCGGCCTTCAGGACTGCCGCGCAGCTTCGACGAGGGTCCGCTGTTCTCACATCGCTTCGATGGACCGTCTATGCGCCCTCGACGAAAGTCTGGGGAGACACCACGCGCGCCCGCATGCGCGCGTCGCGCAGCAGCAGCTTGTCACCGGTGACGAGCAGCAGGTCTACCCTGGCCGCGAGCAATTCCCACAGCAACTGGTCACCCGGATCCGGCGCCGAGGAAGTGGCCACGGGCACCAGCACGATCGCGTGCTGGGCGATGTCGACGAGTAGAGCCTCGACCTCGTCGACCGTCAGGCCGTGCAGCTTGCGTACGCGAGGCCGCAGGAGCACCGCGCGGTACTCGGCCAGCAGGGCCTCGGACACCACGAACGGAAAGGCCGCCGCGAGCATGCCGTCCAGAATGCGTGCGACCGGCGATGCGTCGTTGGCGGCAAGCAGACCTGCCACGACGACATTCGTGTCGACGATGACTGCCGGACGCTTCACCGCTTGCGCCGCACCGCCCGAACCTGCTCCTCGGCAACCGCGAGTGCCTGCTCCTCGGTGAGATTGCTGTGTGCCCGGGCGCGGCGAACGAGGTCACGGGCGTCCTGGCGGGTCTTGATGCCGTAGAACTCCAGGCTTTCGTCGATCAGTTGCCCGATGGTCTTGTCGCGCTGCACGGAAGCTTCCTTGAGCGCCCGGTAGCGGGCCTCGGAAAGGGTGATGGTCAGACGACTCATGGCGGGGCTCATATTGGTGCGTAAGCACCAATATGATAACGCACCGACAGGCGTCAACCAAGCCAATGAACGGCATCCGTCCATTTCGTTGGCAGCCCTGTCGACGAAGCGGAAGGCTATAGATAGTGATTCCCCGCTCCAACTCGGCGCTTGCAGCCCGTCGGAATACGACGCGAAAGGTCATCGACCGAGGCGTGCTCGAACCGATGCCTTGACTTCATCCCAGGGGACGACGTCGTCAGGAAACTCGTCATCGTCGGCAACGCGTCGATCGAGCTCGGCCCTCTGGGACACGCTGAGGGGGAATCGTTCGGCGTCAGCGCAGATGCTCGCCCAGATTTCCTCGACGAGCGCCAATCGGTCGTCCACATCGAGTTTGTCGATTCCCAGGGACTTTGCCGTCACGGCCATTGCATCCTCCAATGTCGTGAAAACTCTAGCACTCGCGACGCGCGCTGGGCAGTAGACATGAGGTTCGAGACCACTCCGCCGGCCGGACGATGCAACCGGATGGTCGCTCGCCGAGAACCGGCGGTCCGGCCCCCGAGCCGCCCAGCGCGATCAGTCCAGCGCGCTCAGCGCCGCCTTCGGTACCCGGTCGAGCACCTTCAACAGCGCCCTCGCCGCACCGGTGGGATGGCGCTTGCCCTGCTCCCAGTTGCGGATCGTGTCGAGCGGCACGTCGATGCGCCGAGCGAATTCCTGCTGCGTCAGTCCCAGGCGCCGCCTGACACGACGAACGAAGCGCGCAGCGTCCTGCATCGCCTCGGCGTCATCCTCGGCCTGCTGGTTGGCAAGGTCGACTTCAGTCGTCGTATCCAGCTTGCGGCGGTCGACGCTGCCCTTCGGCAGCGTCGCCGGGCGGCTCAGGTCGACCTTTGCTCGCACCGTCTTCATGTCTTTCGACCTCGCGGCCGTTCGCTCTTCGAGCCTGGACGAGGTCGCGGATTGTAGTTCAATGGACGACATCCATCAATCGCCTACGTTACCCTGTCGACGGGGCAGAAAGCTATCGGTGGTGAAACGGATGAGCCGAACGGTCGGCAGACGTGGCGGTTCCGAACGGATAACATTGGTCTGCAGATCAGGGTGGCGGCTTCCCGGCGCCCAGGCCCGTGAACCAGGGTATCCACACTGCAGGAGCAACGCGATGTCCACTCTGCTCGACGAGCTATCCAAGAGGGCTCAGGCGCTCACTCTCGAAGAGCGAGCGCAACTTGCCCAGCAGTTGCTGGAGTCCATCGAACGTGAGTCCGGCCCCGAGGTGCGGGCAGCCTGGGAAGCCGAAATCGCGGATCGCATCGCCAGATACGAACGGGGGGAGGCCAAGCTCATCCCCGCGGAGGACGTTTTTGCCGCCGCGCGCCGTCTCACGCGGTGATGCCGGTTCGCTTCCTCGAGGAAGCGCAGACCGAATTCCTCGAACAGATCGCGCACTACGAAG
>MEED01000005.1 GCA_001724855.1 Lautropia sp. SCN 69-89 | reverse complement strand
GCTGCTGATGGCAGCTGCAAACCACCACCCCGCCCAGACAGCGGCGGCGGTCAGCAGCAGGCCGCCGGCGACAGTCCAGCCGAACGGCGTCGCCCCTCCGCGCAGGGCCAGGACGATCCGCACCCCGGCATTCACGCTGATCGCTGCTGCCAGCGGCACTACCGCCTCGGACGCCGGCAACTGCCCGGCCACAACCAGCGAGGCCAGCGCAACCGCGGCGGACCCGGTGCTGACGAGCCCCGCGAGCGCGGCTGACAAGAGGACGGCCTCGCTCCCGAAACGGTCGTTCAGCAAGGCGGAGACGACGATCACCGTGGCCACAGTCAGGGCAAAGTTGATGGCTTCCCGGACGCTGAAGATACGGCTGGGAAGTTCGAGCCCCTGGCCCTCGCCCCCGTCGCGCAATCCGAAACGCACAAGCGTCATCCCGAAGAGCAGCGCAACCGCCATCGGGACCAGCAGGACCGGGGCTGCAAGCGAAAACATCGAGGGGCTCAGGAATAGCAGCACGATCCCTGTCTGCACGAGCGAGGAGACTGAGGAGAATGTGGCACCGGCGGCGGCCGGGTAGGTTTCGACCGGTCGATCCTGCACTTTCCTCGCCATGGCCACCACGGTCGCGGTGCTGGAAACGAACCCGGACAGGAAACCGCTCAATGGCAGGCCCAGCCGGTCACCGAAGACCCGTGTGCAGATGTGGCTGACCGCGCCGATCGCCATCACAAGGATGATGATGACGAACAGGTTCTGCGGGCTGATCGCCCCGCCCGGACCGAAGCCTTCGTTCGGCAGGATCGGGAGGATCAAGAGCGCTGAGACGCCCAGGATCAGCCCGTCGCGGATCTCGAAATCGTTGAGTACCGAGCGGCTGAACTCGCGCAGCACAGTGCGCGCGGCCAAGAGCGCCGCGACCAGAACGCCCGAGGCCGCCGCGAGGAAGGTGCGCTCGATCGACAGCGCACCCAGCACGACCACGATCAGCAGCGCAAGGCTGGTGGTCAGGCCCGCCTGCCGTTCTGGCTGTGACAGATGCGACACCATGCGCAGGCCGCCGATGACGGCGAGGGCGACGGCCAGCATCGGCCAGCCCCCTGCAATCTGACTCAGCGCGCCGGTCAGCGAGGCGAGCGCGAAGGTGCGCACGCCTGCTGGGGCGGGGCCTCCGGGCTCGCTTGTATTCCGCTCGCGCTCGATCCCGATCAGAAGACCGATGCCGAGGGCCTCGAGCAGCAATAAAGCCTGAAAGGTTTCCATGGTTATCCCACCATATGTCACCGCACCCGCAAAAACGAACTGGCCTTCGGTAGGCGGGTCAGGCTACTACCGCAGCAATAAGGCCCACCTTGAACCTTGGCCAATGCCGTTTGGCAACGGACTGCATCTGGCGGCAGAACAAGCAGGTCGAGCAAGGCAAGTTCCGGCCGCTACGAATGCCTGGCGAGGCTTAGCGTACGATCTTTCCGTTTCGTGAGCTGACCCCATGTTCGGCGCGCCGAGCACCAGATCTGCTGTCATGCGTTTGCCAGTGGTGCGGCCGACAACGCGACGGCTACAGATGTCCAGCACGAGTGCCAGACACAGGGGACCCATCCAGAGATCGGGTTGCGCGGCGGATCCGATCCTGTATGGTCGCCCATGACGGTTCGTCCGGTGGCAGTGCGATCAGCAGGACATCGCAGTCGCTGGCATCGGCTTGGTGCAGTGTCGAATACAGCACACGCGCGTAGTCTTCAGGGTACGCTGGCATCGGCCAGAATCTCGCCACCGGCCAGTTGACGGGACGAGTCGCAAGGAGTCCCAGACGCTGACCCGAGAACGGTTCCTTGTGCAGATCGATCGGAATCCTGAAGCACGGCTTGCGTGGCGCGTAATGCGAGGCCAGCGTCCCCGGTACGCGCGGCGCAGGGGCGCCGGTAGTGGCGATTCGCGGCAGATGCTGCGCAACGGCTTCGACGGTGATCATGCCAGGCCGCAAAATGCGGGGCTGGTCGCCGCTGAGATCCACGATGGTGGATTCGATACCGACCGGGCAGGGGCCGCCATCGACAACCGCCGCGATCCTTCCGGCCAAGTGGCACTGCACATGCGCCGCGGTGGTCGGGCTGATGCGGCCAAAGGGATTTGCGGATGGTGCGGCCAAGCCTCGGCCGAACTGCCGCAACACGGCCTGAAACACCGGATGGGCCGGCACACGCAGCGCGATCGTTGTCTGGCCGCCCGTCAGCAGCGGCGAGACGGCCGGCGCCGCAGGCAGCACCAATGTCAGCGGCCCAGGCCAGAACGCAGAAGCCAGCCGCCAGGCCGCCTCCGGGACCTCGTCGGCCCAGACCGGCAGTTGTTCGGCTGCGGCGATATGCACGATCAGAGGATGATCGGCGGGGCGGCCCTTGGCATGAAAGATGGCGTGCACGGCGCCGACATTGGTCGCGTCGGCAGCCAACCCGTAGACGGTCTCGGTAGGCAAGGCCACCAGCTCGCCTGCACGCAGCAGGTCCACGGCGACGGCCAAATCGCTTGCGCAGGAGGTGAGGTGCAACATCATCGATCGAGACACGTTTGTTGCCGCACTGCTTCGCCGCCCGCAGCCGTGCTGAAGACGGCCCCACGGGCGGCCTCGAGCACGGCGCGAACCTCCGGGTGCTGAATGCGCCGCTCGGTGCTGATCAACCAGAACGGTTCGCGTATTTCATCCACCCGCCCCACCTCGCTGACGCCATAGCGCGCGCAGATCTCATCCGAGATGATGGCTGGCGCAGGGAAATAGCCTTCACCCGCCTGAGCAAAGACTTTCATCAGGGCGCTGTCGTCGAATTCACCGACGACGCGTGGGGACAGGCGCGCCTCGCCCAGCCAGCGGTCGATGTCGCCCCGTACCGCCGCATTCTGTCCGGGTAACAGCAGCGGGGCGCCGTTCAGGCAGGCCGGGAAGACCGTATCCTGCCGCACGAGCCGTGGAGGAGCGAAGAAGGCAACGGCGCTTTCGCCCAGCTTGCGGCTGTGTGCGCGGACGGCCAATCCGGCCGGCATGGGACGATCGGCCAACACCATCTCCAGCCGGTGCAGTGCCAATTCGCCGAGCAAGACCTCGATCGAGCCTTCGCGGCAGACCAGCCGCACCGGCTTCGCCGGCCGCCTCAGCGAAGCCAGCAAGCGGTGGGTCAACGACTTGGGGATGGCGTCGGAAACTCCCACACGAAACGCCGCTGCCGCGTGTTCCGGGATACCGGTCGCCCGCAGCGACGAAACCATCTCCTGACCGAGCGCAAAGATCTCGTCGGCGTAGGAAAGGGCAACGCGCCCCGCCTCGGTCAATTCGAGGCCGCGCCCGGCGGGTCTGAACAAGGCTGTCCCAAGCTCGTTCTCGAGCAGCTTGATCTGGGCGCTGACGGTTTGTGGCGTCAGATGGAGCTGATTGCCCGCCGCGGCAATGCTCCCGGCATGCGCGGTCACCCAGAAGTAGCGCAGGTGCTTGAGATTCATACGCCCCTATTCGCAATTTTTTTCCGCATAGTCTGGTAAGAATAATCGATTTTTATTGTCATTGTAAAGAATTGAGAATTGCGACTGCACCCAATGGGCGGGACTGAGAGAACGCCCTGGAAGCTCGGTCAGCCAGGGTTTGGCCCGGCCTTGAGCGATCCCAATACCGATTCGTCACAGGAGATGAAGGCATGCCCAGCGAACCCAGAAGCGTCTTCCTGCTGGTTCGCCGCTTTGCGGATCTGGAGCGCGCCAGCGAAGAACTGGCCGCGTACCTATCGATTCTTCACCGTCGGTCGCCCGGCGGCGCGCCGGAAGTCATCCAGGGCATCTGGATCGATGACGAGGGGGTGGCGAACCTGCCATCCGCGTTGGTTCTGCCGGAAGCGGGTGGCGCGCGGCGAACCGTACGCATCCTCGAGACAACGGGGATCAATGGCATCTGGATGCTGTGCTGGCTGGAAGCGGCGGCCCGCACCGTCTCCCGCGTCGATCTGGTGGCGGCGCTGCTGGAGTGCTTCGGGTACGAAGAGACGGAGACCGCCACGCTTGCGGCCCGCTTCATCCCTGTCTTCAGAGACGACACGTCCGAGCGCTGCGCAAGAGACGAGTTGCGCGCCCTCAAGGCGCGCTATCCCGGGCTGGTGCTGTCTCCGCTTTACCTGGACGGCAACGGCGGCTTGCTCCTGCCGCCGGCGCAACCGCACGTTGGAGGAACGCCCTCTTGAACATGCTCGATCCCGTTCTGCTGTTCTTCCTGCTCGGGGTGACCGCCGGCCTGCTGCGCTCGGAGTTGCGCCTGCCCGCTGCGGTGTATGACCTGGTGAGCATGCTGCTGCTGCTGGCGATCGGCCTCAAGGGCGGCATCGAACTCGCTCGCCAGCCCTTCGGCGAACTGGCGTTGCAGGCGCTCGCCGTCATCGCGATGGGCGCGCTGTTGCCGCTGCTGGCATTCCCGGTGCTGCGCTTTGCCGGCCGTCTGCCGCGCGCGGACGCGGCCTCCATCGCCGCCCACTACGGTTCGGTGAGCGTGGCCACCTATGCCGTCGCCTCCGCCTGGTTCACCAGCCGGCAGATCGACTTCGAGGCGCACATGCCGTTCCTGCTGGCGGTGCTGGAGATCCCGGCCATCCTGGTGGGCATCCTGCTGGCCCGTGGCATCTCGCGCGAAATGCGCCTGGGTGTCGTGGCCCACGAGGTCTTCCTGGGCAAGGGCATCGTGCTGCTGGTCGGCGGGTTGCTGATCGGTTGGGCAGCCGGCCCCGAGGGACTGACGTCCATCAAGCCCCTGTTTTTCGACCTGTTCAAAGGCATCCTCGCGCTGTTCCTGCTGGAGATGGGGCTGATCACGGCCGCCCAGTTCGGCAGCTTGCGGCAGCACGGTCCGTTTCTCGTGCTGTTCGGCATCGGCATGCCGCTCGTCTCCTCTGTGGTGGGTATCTCGCTGGGATTGGGGCTCGGGCTGTCGCTGGGTGGCACGGCAATGCTGGGCATCCTGGCCGCGAGCGCCTCCTACATCGCCGTGCCTGCGGCCATGCGCATCTCGGTGCCGGAAGCGAACCCGACGCTGTCGCTGGCCGCCTCATTGGGCATCACTTTCCCGTTCAACGTCCTGGTCGGCATTCCGCTCTATCACGCCATGGCGACGCAGGCATTTGCGCTGACCGGAGGTCTCGGCTCATGAACAGCTCAACACGCAAACTGCTCACCATCATTACCGAATCGGCCCTGGAAAGGATATTGGTTGAGGAGATCGAGCGCCTGGGGGCGCGCGGCTTCACCATCACCGACGCCCGTGGCAAAGGCCGCCGTGGGCCTCGCGACGCCGCCTGGGACGAAAGCAGCAACATCCGCATCGAGATCCTGTGCGACGACGTGATCGCCGACGCCATCGCAAGGCATCTGCAGGCGCGCTACTACGACGACTACGGCATGGTGCTGTTCGTCAACGACGTGTCGGTACTGCGGCCGGAGAAGTTCTGATGCAGATGACGACAGGCGCCGCGGTCGACACCACGCTACCCCACGTGGGAAGCCTTCGTGCAACGCTCGACGACACATTCCAAAAAGAGGCACGCCATGCCAAGCTTCCTTGTTCCGGTGGATGGAAGCCCCAACTCGCTTTGCGCCGTGCGGCACGTCATCGGCGAGTACCGCACGCGCCCGGATCTGCTGGTTCATCTCCTGAACGTGCAGCGCCCGCTGTCTCCGTACGTCGGGCGCTTCGTCCGCGCGGCAGAATGCCGCGCCTTCCTTCAGGAGCGGGCGCAGCTCGCATTGCAGCCCGCGCAGGCCCTGCTGGACGAGGCGTGTGTACCTTACCGCGCGCAGATCGAAATTGGCGACAAGGTGCGCGTTATCGCGGAGCTTGCCGCCTGCCTGCGCTGCACCGCCATCGTGATGGGCACGGCGCGCCGGAACTCGATGCTGCGCTGGATCGAGAATTCGACCACCAACCAGGTCATCGAGTTGACTCCCGTTCCGGTGCTGATCGTCCCCGGGAGCGACGTCACGCGTACGGAGCGCTACGGCGTGCCTGCTGGGCTAGGCACTGCGCTTGCCGCCCTCCTTTACGCAGCGGCCACATGAACAGGTCGGGTCACTGTCGGCACGAAGCTGTCGGGCGCGCGCGGCTACCCCCTCCCGACGCCTGTGGCAAAGGCCGCCGTGGGCTACGCGACGCCGCCTGGGACGAAAGCAGCAACATCCGCATCGAAATCCTGTGCGACGCCGAGATCGCCGACGCCATCGCAAGGCATCTGCAGGCGCGCTACTACGACGACTACGGCATGGTGCTGTTCGTCAACGACGTGTCGGTACTGCGGCCGGAGAAATTCTGATGCGGATGACGACAGGCCTAGCGATGCCTGCCGCGCGCTCTTTGGAGTGGGATGGCTGCGTTTCGAAACGTGCGGGAAACCGCCATCAACGGAGAAAATAATGGACAGATTGAGCACTTCTGGGTTTCTGACGCAGGCCCTTTCAAGCCTGCGAGCCATTCGCGTACGCACCTGGCTGATACTGGGCGGCATCGTCCTGCTCATCATCGGCCTGATCGTCTGGGCCGGTATCGCATTGCTGTCCTGGATGTGGGCGCAGGCGCCGGCCGCGACGGAAATGGGCAAGCGCGCGGTCACCGAGGGTGCAACAAGGATCGAGCAGGTGGCGCCGGATCTGAAAGCGCAGGCCGAGCGTTGGCTGCCGGGCGTCAAGGAACAGGTCGACCGCTGGGTACCGGGGCTCGGTGACGAGCCGCCGGCGCGCGACGTCAGCGGCGCCGACCCCGGACCGGTCCCGCGTTATCCCGGCCTGGTGCGCAGCCATTACGCGAGCGATGGCGGAACGATCGACGTGCACTACGTGGGACGCGCCGATTTCGACGCGGTGCTCGCGCACTATGTGCAGGGTTTTGCCGGCGCCGGCCACGTGCAGGAGGTGATCTCCGCCACACCCGACGCGGAACGGCACCGGTTCCAGCGCGGCGGCGAGTCCTTCGACCTGGCGATGACGCGCCGCCCCGGCGGCGCGATCGAAGTTCGTCTGCAACAGTCGCGGCAATGACCCCAAGGAATCGAGCATGAAGCGTGTCGTCCTGTTTCTCGCCACCAACCTGGCCATCCTGCTGGTGCTCTCGGTCAGCATGCGCGTGCTGGGTGTGGAGCCCTGGCTGAACCAGCAGGGGCTGAACCTGGGCGCGCTGCTGGTGTTTGCCGCGATGATGGGCTTCGGCGGTTCGCTCATCTCGCTGGCCGTTTCCAAGTGGATGGCCAAGAAGACGATGGGCGTGCGGGTGATCGAGGCGCCGTCGAACGCGATCGAGACCTGGTTGGTGGATACGGTCCGCAAGTACGCGCGCCAAGCGGGCATCGGCATGCCCGAGGTCGGCATTTACGATGCGCCCGACGCCAACGCCTTCGCCACCGGGATGAGCCGGAACAAGGCCCTGATCGCCGTCTCCACCGGCCTGGTGCAGCAGATGACACGCGAGGAGGCGGAAGCGGTGCTCGGCCATGAAGTCGCGCACGCCGCCAACGGCGACATGGTGACGCTGGCGCTGATCCAGGGCGTGGTCAACACCTTCGTCCTGTTCCTGTCGCGGGTGATCGGTCACACGGTCGACCGGGTGATCTTCAGGACCGAGAACGGCCACGGCCCGGCGTTCTGGGTGACCGTGATCATCGCCGACTTGGTATTGGGCGTCCTGGCGGCCATCATCGTCATGTGGTTCTCGCGCCAGCGCGAGTTCCGCGCCGACCAGGGCGGCGCAGGCCTGGCGGGCCGCGACAACATGATCGCGGCGCTGGAGCGTTTACGCGGCCTGCATCCGCAGCCGCTGCCCGACAAGCTGGCGGCCTTCGGCATCGCCGGCGGCGGCGGCGGCGGACTCAAGCGCCTGTTCATGACCCACCCGCCGCTGGAGGATCGCATCGCCGCCTTGAAGGCCGGGGGCGCGCGATGATGGCGCGAGCAGCGACGCCAGGGCAGGACGACATGAGGGCATGCGACCCGGCCGAACAGCATCGTGCCGGGCAGGTGCTCGCGGTGGCGTGGCACGCACTGAGCGCGTCCGAGGCGGCCAGCCGGCAGGTGGTAGAGACCGCCATCGGCTTGCAGACGGGGGACGTCGGCGCGCGACGTGCGCGCTACGGCGAAAACCGTCTGGCCGAGAAGCCGCCGCGCTCCAAGTGGCTGGCGTTCCTGGACCAGTTCAAGAGTCTGCTGATCCTGGTGCTGATCGGCGCCGCCGTACTGGCCGGTGCCATCGGCGATATCAAGGATGCCGTGGTGATTCTGGTCGTGGTGCTGTTAAACGCACTGCTCGGCTTCTGGCAGGAACACCGCGCCGAGGCCACGCTCGCGGCGCTGAAGCAGATGCTCGCCCCGGTGGCGCGCGTGCGCCGCGACGGACGGGTGGAGGAAATCCCCGCCACCGCGCTGGTTCCCGGCGACATCGTGCTGCTCGAAGCCGGCGATCGGGTGCCGGCGGACGGTCGGCTCGTCCTCACCCGCAGCGTCGAGATCGACGAGGCGGCGCTCACCGGCGAATCGCATCCGGTGGGCAAGGACGCGGGCGCCGTCATCGCCGGGGACGCGCCGCTCGCCGAGCGCATCAACCAGGCCTTCATGAACACCGTGGTGACCCGCGGCCGCGCCGAGTTGCTGGTCACCGGCATCGGCATGGCCACCGAGATGGGGCGGCTCTCCGGCATGCTGGCCGAGGCCGAGGCGGGATCGACACCGCTGCAGATCCAGCTCGACACCCTGGGTCGGCGTCTTGCGCTGATCGCCGGCGTGGTGATCGCGCTTATCTTCGCCTTGGGTCTTCTGCGCGGCGAGCCGCTGGTCGAGATCCTGCTCACCTCCATCGCGCTCGCGGTGGCGGCCATCCCCGAGGGCCTGCCGGCGGTGGTGACGGTGACGCTGGCGCTGGGCATGCACCGCATGGCCCAGCACCGCGCCATCGTCAAGAAGCTGGCCGCGGTGGAGACACTGGGCTGCACCACGGTGATCTGCTCGGACAAGACCGGCACGCTGACCATGAACCAGATGACCGCCCGCGCCGCCGTGTACCAGGGGCGGCGCTTGGCGGTCTCGGGCGAGGGCTACGGCACGGACGGGACGATCGCCGCCGAGGATGGCGGAACGCTGCCCGATCTCGCGCCGCTGCTGCAACCGGCGGTGCTCGCCAACGACAGCCGCCTGCGCGACGGCCGGCTCATCGGCGACCCCACCGAAGGCGCGCTGCTGGCCCTGGCGGCCAAGGGCGGGGTGGACGCCGAACAGCTGGCGGCGCGCAATCCGCGCATCGCCGAAATTCCCTTCGATTCGGCGCACAAGTTCCAGGCCAGCTTCCACCATGACGGCGAGCGGGTGCGGCTGTGCGTGAAAGGCGCGCCGGACGTACTGCTCGCACGCGCCGCGCGCCAATGGGGCGAAGCCGGCGAGGCTGCGCTGGATGCCGGCTACTGGCAGGCCCAGAACGAGCACCTGGCCGCCCAGGCCATGCGCGTGCTGGCGGTGGCGTGCAAATCCATCCCCGCACGCGACTTCGACCCGGCCGGCGACCTCATGGCCCATGCCCGCGACCTCACTTTCGTTGGTCTCATCGGCATCATCGACCCGCCGCGTCCCGAGGCGCGCGAGGCCATCGCGCTGTGCAATAAGGCCGGCATCGCGGTCAAGATGATCACCGGCGACCACAAGGCCACCGCGGCGGCCATCGCCCGCGAGCTGGGCCTGGAGGGCAAGGCGATCGAGGGCCGCGAACTCGACGGCCTGGGCCCCGAGGCGCTGGCGCAGCGGATCGATGGGATCGCAGTGTTCGCCCGGATGACCCCGGAACACAAAGTGCGCATCGTGCAGGCGCTGAAAGCGCGAGGCCATGTCACCGCCATGACCGGCGACGGCGTCAACGATGCGCCCGCGCTCAAGCATGCCGACATCGGCGTCGCCATGGGCATCACCGGCACCGAGGTGACCAAGGAGGCGGCCACCATGGTGCTCACCGACGACAACTTCGCCACCATCGTGCGCGCCGTACGGGAAGGCCGCGCCATCTACGACAACATCGTCAAGTTCGTGCGCTTCCAGCTCTCCACCAACATGGGCGCCATCCAGACCGTGCTCGGCGCGAGCCTGCTCGGCTGGGCCACGCCCTTCACCGCGATCCAGATCCTGTGGATCAACATCATCATGGACGGCCCGCCGGCCATGAGCCTGGGGGTGGAGCCGGCACGCACGGATGTGATGCAGGCGCCGCCGCGGCAGACCGATGCGCGCATCCTCACCGGCGCACGGTTCGGGCGTTTGTTCGTCTATGGCTTCACCATGGCCGTGGGCACGCTGGCGCTGTTCTGGTACGCCAGGCCGCAGGACGAGACCTATGCCCTGACCCTGGCCTTCACCGCCTTCGTGCTGTTCCAGTTCTTCAATGTCTTCAACGCCCGCAGCGAGCACGGCAGCGCCTTCAACCGCCAGTTCTTCCGCAACCGCTGGCTGTGGCTGTCGCTGGCGGCAGTGCTGGCGCTGCAGGTGCTGGTGGTGCACTGGGCGCCGGCGCAGGCGGTGTTTGGCACCACCGATCTCGCCGCAGCCGACTGGGCGCTGGCGGCCGCCGTCGCCAGCAGCGTGCTGCTGCTGGAGGAGGCGCGCAAGCTGGCCTTGGCGCTGGCGCGCCGCATCCGGAGCCGGCGATGAGTCTCGGTGTCCTGATCTCCCTCGCCCTCGGCCTCGCGCTGCTGATCGTAGGCGCCGAACTGCTGGTGCGCGGTGCCTCGCGGCTGGCGCTGCGCTTCGGCATCACCCCGCTGGTGGTGGGCCTGACCGTGGTCGCCTTCGGCACCAGTTCGCCGGAACTGGCGGTCAGCATTCAATCCGGGCTGGCCGGGAAGGCCGATATCGCGGCCGGCAACATCGTCGGCAGCAACATCTTCAACGTCCTGTTCATTCTCGGCGTGGCGGCGCTGATCCTGCCGTTGGCGGTGTCGCAACAGCTGGTGCGGCTCGACGTGCCGCTGCTGATCGGCGTGTCGCTGCTGTTCTGGGTGATGGCGCTGGACGGCCGCATCGGCCGCTTCGACGGCCTGCTGCTGGTTGCCGGCATCGTCGCCTACACGGTCTTCGCCATCCGTCAGGGGCGCAACGAGAGTCCGGAGATCCAGACCGAATACGCGCAGGAGTTCGGCGCTGGCAATGGCTGGCTCGGCCGCCTGCCGGTGCAGCTGGCGCTGATCGGCATCGGGCTGGCGCTGCTCGTGCTGGGCGCCACCTGGCTGGTCGACGGCGCGGTGACCATCGCGCGGGCGCTGGAAGTGAGCGAGGTGGTGATCGGCCTGACCATCGTCGCCGTCGGCACCAGCCTGCCAGAGGTCGCCACCTCGATCGTGGCCGCGCTGCGCGGCGAGCGCGACATCGCGGTGGGCAACGTGGTCGGCAGCAACCTGTTCAATCTCCTCAGCATCGGCGGCCTTGCGGCCCTGGTCACGCCGGGCGGGCTCGAGGTCGCGGCCTCGCTGGTGCGCTTCGATCTGCCGGTGATGGTCGCGGTGGCCTTCGCCTGCCTGCCGATCTTCGCCACCGGCCACCGGATTGCGCGCTGGGAGGGGGCGCTGTTCGTCGCCTACTACGCCGCCTACACGACCTTCCTGATCCTCGCCGCAACCCGGCACGCGGCGTTGCCGCAGTTCTCCGCCGCGATGCTCGGTTTCGTGCTGCCGATCACCGTCGTGACGCTGGCCGTGCTGTGGATGCGCCAGCGCGTGGCCCTGCCGCGCGAGGGGAGCTGAAGCGACATGAGAAACAAGTTCCTCGGCACCGGCGAGCCCGGCTATCACCCGCTGCGCAAGCTGGCCGTGATCGGCGCCGGCCTGCGCTACGCGGTACTGAACGACTTCAGCGTGCTGTACAAGGCCGCGTTGTCGCTGCTGGTGCTGGGCCTGGCGCTCTGGCTGCACGCCTGGGTGGATGCCGCCATCATCCTGCTCGCCACCGGCGTGGTGCTGGCGGCCGAGCTCTTCAATACCGCGATCGAGGCGCTGTGCGACTTCGTCGAGACCCGCCACGACGAGAAGATCCGCATCATCAAGGACATCGCGGCCGCCGCCACCGGCGTCGCCATCCTGGCCTGGTGGATCGTGCTCGCGGCGAATCTGCTCGACCTATGGCCGCACCTCGCGCGCCCAGCCGCCCGCTGAACCACTTTCATCCGCCTCGAAGACACCACATGCACCCCACGTCCCAGCAAGCCGTTCTTGCCATCGCCCTCCATGCCGCCTTCGCCGACGGCGACAAGCACGACCGCGAGCGCGAGGCGATCCGCCGCATCGCCGATTCCCTCGCCGGTGAGGCCGGCGCCCCCGACCTCGCCCGCCTGTACCAGGACGTGCTGCTGAAACGCGCCACCCTGGATCAGACGGTCGCCGCCCTCGACAGCCCCGAACTGCGCCAGCTGGCCTATGAAATGGCGGTGTGCGTGTGCAACGCCGACGGTCGGGAGAGCGACACGGAGCGCGCCTTCCTCGCCGGACTGAAGGACCGGCTCGGACTCGATGCGGGCAGTGCGCAGCGCATCGAGAGTGAAGCCGACGTCGTGGTCGAGCTTTCGGAAGCGGCGACACGAAGCGCCGCCGGGGCGGCGGGCGCCTTCGTCGCGGCGCAGCCGACCGCGGCCGGAACGGCGGACGCCATCGTGGCGGCGCAGCCGAACGTCCCGGACGCCGAACTGGACAAGTCCATCCTCCAGCATGCGCTGATCGCCGGCGCCCTGGAACTGCTGCCGCAGTCCTGGGCCTCGATGGCCATCATCCCCGTGCAGATCAAGCTGGTGCACGGCATCGGCAAGACCCACGGCTACGCCCTCGACCAGGGCCACATCAAGGAGTTCCTCGCTGCCGCCGGCGTCGGCCTGACCTCGCAATACCTGGAACAGATCGGCCGCAAGCTCCTGGGTGGCCTGCTCGGCAAGGCCGCGGGCAGGACCGTCGGCAAGGTCGGCAGCGCGGCGACCGGCATGGCCTTTTCCTTCGCCACGACCTATGCCCTGGGCCAGGTGGCCAAGCGTTATTACGCCGGCGGACGGGTGATGAGCACGGCGCTCTTGCGGCAAACCTTCCAGGACCTGCTCGGCCCGGCCAAGCAGATGCAGACGCAATACCTGCCCCAGATCCAGCAGCAGGCGCGCAGCCTGGACATGGGGCAGGTGATGAATCTGGTGCGGGGCCGCTGATGCGCATCTTCTCCGCCATGGACCGCCGCGCGCTTGCCTGGGCGCGCCATCGGGGGGCCACGGTCGCCCCGGCCGCGGCGGGTTTCGCGCCGCATGACGGGCGGGGGGCTGGATGAGCGCGAGAACGAAATGTCCTGTTTACCCGTACGCCGGCCGGCGCATCGCGCTGCTCACCCAGCACGGCAAGGAAGGCGCGATCGCCTCGGCGCTCGATCCCGCGCTGGGCTGCCGGGTCGAGCGCGTGGACGGTTACGACACCGACCAGCTCGGCACCTTTACCCGCGATATCCCGCGCGCCGGCATCCAGATCGAGGCGGCGCGCAAGAAGGTGCGCATCGGCATGGAGTTGTCCGGTTTGCCGCTCGGGCTTGCGAGCGAAGGTTCTTTCGGGCCGGACCCGATGGTGGGGATGTTTCCCTGGAACGTGGAGTTCCTCGTTTTTATCGACGATGAAGCGGAACTCGAGATCGTAGGCCTCGCCCAGGGCAAGGCCAACCACGCGCACCTGCTGACCGGAGAGTGGGCGGCAGCCGAGGCCTTCGCCCGGCGGGCGGAGTTTCCCGCCCATCACATGGTCGTGCGTCCCGAGGGCGAGAACGACCCGCGTATCCGCAAGGGGATCGCCGCTTGGGCGGACCTGGAAGCCGCCTTTGCCTGGGCACAAACCCAATCGGCGGGCGGCCAGGTCTTTCTGGAGACCGACCTGCGCGCGCACGCCAATCCCACGCGCATGGAAATGATCCGCCTCGCGGCCGAGGATCTGGTGAAGAAACTGCTGTCGCCGTGTCCGGCCTGCGGCGCGCCGGGCTTCTGGCTCGTCGAGCGCGTGGCCGGCCTGCCGTGCGCCGACTGCGGCGCACCCACCCGCGAGACCCGCGCCGAGGTGCATGGTTGCCTGAAGTGCTCGCATCGCTTGACCCGCGAACGCACCGAGCCGCCGTACGCCGATCCCGGGCGCTGCGACTACTGCAATCCATGACGGCATGAACGCACCTCGACACGAAACAAACTTGCGTCCGGATGCCGAGGCACTCGCGCAGGCGGGCGCCTCGGTGCGGCCCGCCCGGCGCCCGGCTGGCCTGCCCGGGATTGCCGGGGTCGGAGACGCGCGCAGAGTCCTGCTGCTGACCTCCGGGCTGGGGTCGGGTCATGTGCGCGCCGCCAAAGCCATCGAGGAGGCCTGGCGCGCGGCCGATCCGCAGGCAGCAGTGCATGCCCTCGATTTCTGGTCGCTCATGGATCCGGGCGTGGCCGACGTCATTCAGCAAAGTTACCTGCGCCTCGTCAGCGAGCACTCTGACCTTTACGATCGCGTTTACCACCTCGATCAGCGACTCTGGCGCGTGCTGCTCGCCGGGGGCGCGGTGCCGGCGTCGTTGCGACGAGTGCTGCGGCTGTTTTCCCGCGACGCATCCCGCCTGCGCCACGGGGGCAACCGAACCGACCGCTGGTTGTTTCTCGCCCTGCTCGCCGCCTTGAAGGGGCGCGCCTGGGGCTGGCCGGGGGGCGTGCTGCGGTCCGGACTCCTGCGCTTCGCCTACCGGTGCCTCTCGCGTCGCCTCGGGACGCGCATCCGGGCGTTCGGCCCCGATGTGATCGTGATCACCGAGATGTGGCCCGCCGTGCTGCTTTCGCCCCTGAAGGCGCGGGGCGCCGTGGCGGCGCCGGCCGTGGGCGTGCTCACCGACTACGGCGTCCACGACCTGTGGGTGCAGCCCGGCATCGATCACTACTGCGCGGCGAGTCCCGACATGAGGGCAGCCCTGCTTGCCACAGGCGTGGAGGAGGCGCGCATCAGCGTCACCGGCATTCCGCTCATGCCGGGATTCCGGCACCCGCCTTCCCGGGAGGAGGCGAGGGGCGCGCTCGGCCTCGATCCGGGGTGCGCCGTCGTCCTGCTTCTTGGCGGCGGCCTGGGGCTCGGCCTGGAGGGGGTGGCGAAACAGCTCGTGACCAGCGGGATGGATGCGCAATGGTTGGTAGTGGCCGGGCGCAACCAGGCGGCTCTCGAGCGCCTGGGCACGCTGGCGGGCGCTTCCTCGCGGCTGAAGGTGTACGAGTGGACCGAGCACATGGAGCGGTTCATGCGCGCGGCGGACGTGGTGGTGGGCAAGCCCGGCGGGCTCACGGTGGCCGAAGCCATGGCGTGCGGACGCCCGCTGGTGGCGGCCCACTGCCTGCGCGGGCAAGAAGGGTTCAATGTCCGTTTCCTGGAGGCGCGCGCCGTAGGCCGGCTGGTACCGGGGCAGGACCTGGCCGCGACGGTCGCGGCGTGGCTTGCCGATCGCCGGCAGCTTGCCGCGATGCAGGCGCGGGCATGGGCGCTCGGCCACCGTGAAAGCGCGCAACGGGTGGTCGGGGTCGCCATGAAGCTTGGCAGGGGTGCGCGCGCAGGCACGCGACCGCAGCCCAGCGGTGCAGAAAGCCCGAGGGACTGGGTACGACAGATCACTCAAAGCGCCCTGCGCAAGGTGGACGACCTGTACCACCGCAGGCACGGGTTGCAGCCCGTCGGGGAGGTGCTGTACGCCGGGCGCGCCCGGTATCACGGCCCGGCAAGGGAGTTTGCGGACGGCACGCGGCTGGCCCCCGGGGACTACATCGGCACGCTGCATTTCAACAACGCCCGCTTTCCCCGCATCGACGCGGACACCGCCACGCGCGCGGCATTGCGCTTCATGCGGCTCATGCTAGAGTCCCTGCGGATCCTCGCAGACCGGGCGCGCCGGGATGCGGGGTTCGCGGACCTGGCGGTCTACCACGCGGTATCGTGGTTGCCACCGCATGGCCAGAGGATCGGTTTCATCACGGAGCCGTTCCCGGACGGGCCCCGCAGGCGCATGATCGCCGCATACTTCCGCCTTCTGGTGTGGGCGTTCGCCCCCGCCGAGCAGACCCGTGCTTCGGCGAGGCCGGACCCGACCGTTTACTGGCTCACCCGCAAGGAACTGCAGCGGCGCTTCGGTGAGGTGCGCGATGTCGCGTAATCGGGAGACGGCGGGTCTGCTGCCCGGGCTCGCGCAGCCGCCTGAGGCGCGGCGCGTGTACCTCAGCTTCGATGACGGACCGGATCCGCGCTGGACACCACGCATCCTTGATCTCCTGGCGCAGGCGGACGTGCTGGCGACATTCTTCCTCGTCGGGCGCCGCGCGCTCGCGCAGCCCGCGCTCGTGCGCCGGATCGCGGCGGCGGGGCACGCGCTGGGCAACCACACCTTCAGCCATCGCCACCCCTGGACGATGGCAGCGCCAACCGCGCGCAAGGAAGTTCGCGATGGCGCCGCCGCGGTCGCCGATCTGACCGGTGTCGCGCCGAGGTTCTTCCGGCCGCCGCACAGGCGGCTACGCCGCTGCATGCTCGAAGAGGCCATGCGCGGCGGCCAGGCACTCGCGCTGTGGGACCTGAGCGCGGTGGACTGGGGGCCGCTCGGCGCGGCGCGCACGATTGCCCGCCGGCTCGCCGCGACACAGGCCGGTGACATCGTCCTGATGCACGACGGCGGACAGGGCATCAACCGCCCCGCGGAACTGGTCGAGGCGCTGCCCGGGTTTCTCGCCGATCTCGGCCGGCGCGGCCTCATGCCCGCTCTGCTTCCCGAGGCTGCCGAGCGCCATGCACCGAGGGCGTAGGCACATGGGAGATCGCCTGAGCCCGCCGGCGGCAGTGAACGCGTACGGCAGTCGTCTGCGGGAGTGCGCTCGCCACGCCGCCGGCGGGCGCGTGGGCTGGCTCCTGTTGATCGTCGCGCTCGCCATGCCGCTGCTTGCCGCTTGCGCGCCGCAACGCCACCACGAGGCGCTGCTCGTGCTGGCCGACGCGGCCGCCGGCGAGGGACCGTCGCGCTTGAAGGAGACCACCCCAAGCCCCCGGCGGCAAGCGATTGCCTTCGACCTGGAGGGCCGCGTCCACAGCGGCGATCTCTACCTGCCGGCGGATGCCGAGCCGGCCGCCGGCATCGTGCTGGCGCCCGGTGTGGTGCCCGAGGGCAAGGACGAGCCGCGCCTGGTGGCGTTCGCGACGACGCTCGCGCGCGCCCGCTTCGCGGTGCTGGTGCCGGATCTGCCGGGCTACCGCCAATTGCGCATCCACCCTTCCGACGCCCGCATCGTCGCCGATGCCTTCGCCTATCTCGCCGGCCGGGCGGAGCTCGCCCCGGCGGGACGCGCCGGCCTCGCCGCCTTCAGCTACGGGGTGGGTCCGGCGCTGCTCGCCGCCCTGGAGGAGGACCTGCGCGAACGGGTGCGCTTCGTCGTCGGCGTGGGTGGCTACCACGATCTGACCGACGCCGCCCGTTACCTCACCACCGGCTATTTCCGGGCGGAGGAACGGTGGCAGTATCTCGCGCCCGAGGACTACGGCAAGCTGGTGCTGATGAGCACCGCCCGGTCGTATGTCGAAGCCGGCGATGCCCGCGTCTTCGATTGCATGATCGAGCGCCGCCTGAAAGACCGCGCCGCCGATCTTTCCGACCTGGCCGAGCGGCTCGGCCCGTCGGGGCGCGCGGTCTATGCCCTCGCCGTCAATGCCGATCGCGAGCGCTTCGCCGCCCTGTACGCGGCGCTGCCGCCGGCCATGCGCGCCGACATGGCCGCGCTGTCCTTGCACGACAAGGATCTGACCCGGCTGCGGGCGCGCCTGATCCTGATGCATGGGCGCGGCGACAATTTGATCCCTTGGCCGGAAAGCGCAGCCCTGGCGGCGGCGGTGCCCCCTTCCCAGGCACGCCTGTATCTCCTCCACAGCGTCCTCGGCCATGCCGATCTGCGCTTTTCCCATGTCCTGAGCTGGCGTTTCCTGACACGGGAGTTGCCGGACATCTTCCGTATGTGGCGCGCCGTCGACGCGCTGGTCGCCGAACGGGAGGCGCCGTGACGCGGCAGGCGCGCCTCGCGGCGCTCGTCGTGCTCACCCTCGCGCTGGCGGCGGGGTTCACCTTCGTGCCGCCGGTGCCGCAATGGCCCGAGTATCATGGCTTCGCCGACCGACGCGCCTGCCTCGGCCTGCCCAACTGCCTCGACACCGCCAGCAATGTCCTCTTCGTGCTGGCGGGCGCATGGGGCCTCCATGTTCTTCTCGGCACGACGCTTCGGCCCGTCTTCCTTGACGCGCGCGAGCGGCTTCCCTACGCGCTGTTCTTTCTCGCCGTCGTCCTGATCGGTCTCGCCTCGGCGTACTACCACCTCGCGCCGGACAACACGCGGCTGGCCTGGGACCGGGCGGCCATGGCGCTGGCCTTCATGGCCTGGTTCGCCGCCCTGTTCGCCGAGCGCGTCGGCGTGAAGGCGGGTCTCATGCTGCTCGCGCCGCTTTGCGCCGCCGGGCTGGGCGCCGTCTTCTATTGGTCCTGGAGCGAGACGCAAGGCGCGGGCGACCTGCGCCCCTGGCTGCTGATCCAACTCATGCTCATCCTGCTCGTTCCGCTGCTGCTTTGGCTCTACCCGCCGCGCTACAGCCGCGGACACGACATGCTCGCCGTCGTCGGCCTCTACCTCGTCGCCCTGCTGCTCGATCTGGGCGACCGCACGGTTTTTGCGCTGACCGATGGCCTCGTCGGCGGTCACGCGCTCAAGCACCTCGTCGCGGCGCTGGCGGCAGGGTTCATCGCGCGCCACTTGTGTCACCGGAGACGGGCGTGAGTTCGATGGGCACGGATGCTGACCGCCTTTTGGTCCTCGTGCGCGCTCTGGCGGAAGAGATGAAGCCCGGCGCGCGCGACTTCTCCGCCCTGGGCCACGATCATCGTCTGGAACGCGACTTCGGCCTCGACAGCCTGGCGCGCGTGGAACTGCTCGCGCGCATCGAGCGCGAACTGGACGCGCGCTTGGGCGAAGCGGCGTTCACCGCCGAAACGCCTGCCGATCTGCTGCGGCTGATCGGCGACGCGCCGCGGTCGAATCTTCCGGTGACAAGCGTCGTCCTGCCAACGCCGACTTCTGCCGATTTCGTGCCGCCGCCGGATGCGCTGGCCACCCTGACCGAAGTGCTCGACTGGCATGTCCGGCATCAGCCCGATCGCAGCCACATCATCCTGCTCAGCGAGGATGGGCAGGACGAACCGGTCAGTTACGCGCGGTTGGCCGCCGCCGCGCGCGAGATCGCGGCTGGTCTGCTGGCCCGCGGCGCGCCGCCGGGCAGCCGCGTCGCCCTGATGCTGCCCACCGGGCTGGATTTCTTCGCCGCGTTCTACGGTGCGCTCTACGCCGGCTGCGTGCCGGTGCCGCTCTATCCGCCGGCCCGGCCGGCGCAACTGGAAGAGCACTTGCGCCGCATCGCCGGGATTCTCGCCAACGCCGGCGCGCTCTGGTTTGTCGCCGATCCCCGCGCGCGCGCCTTCGCCCACGCGCTGTCGGGCAAGTGTCCGACGCTGGCCGGCATCGTCACCGTCGCCGAGTTGGCCGCTCCCGCCGCAGCGGCACCGCTGCCCGCCTTGACCGCCGGCGACCTCGCCTTCATCCAGTACACCTCGGGCAGTACCGGCGACCCCAAGGGCGTTGCGCTCACCCACGTCAACCTGCTCGCCAACATCCGCGCCCTGCGGCAGGCGGCGCGGGCGACGCCCGCCGACGTGTTCGTCTCCTGGCTGCCGCTCTACCACGACATGGGGCTGATCGGCGCCGGCATGGGCAGCATGGTGATCGGCTTCCCGCTGGTGCTGATGTCGCCGCTCGCCTTCCTCTCCCGGCCGGTGCGCTGGCTGGAGGTGATTTCCCGCCATCGCGGCACACTCTCGGCGGCGCCCAACTTCGCCTACGAGATCTGCGCGAACAAGCTCACGGACGGCGAACTCGCGGGGCTCGACCTGTCCCGCTGGCGCATGGCCTGCAACGGTGCCGAGGCCGTCAGTCCGGTCACGCTGGAGCGCTTCGCCGCGCGCCTGGCGCCGTATGGGCTGCTCCGCGAAGCGCTGGCGCCCGTCTATGGCCTGGCGGAATGTTCGGTGGGGCTGGCCTTCCCGCCGCCGGGGCGTGGCCCGCGCATCGACCTCGTCGATCGGCGCGCGCTCGCCGACGAGGGGCTGGCGCAGCCGGTCGGTGACGACCTGCACGGCGCCCAGGCCGTGCCCGGCTGCGGCCACACCTTGCCCGGCCATGCGATCCGCATCGTCGATGCGGCGGGGCGCGAACTCCCCGAGCGGCGTGTCGGACGCATCCAGTTCCGCGGGCCGTCGGCCACCGCCGGCTATTTCGAGCATCCCGCCGCCACGGCGAAGCTGTTCGACGGCGACTGGCTCAACACCGGCGACCTGGGCTATCTCGCCGACGGCGAACTGTTCGTCACCGGCCGCGAGAAGGACATCATCATCCGCGGCGGCCACAACATCCATCCGCAGGAGCTGGAAGAGGCCGTCGGACGCGTCGCCGGCGTGCGCGCAGGCAACGTCGTGGCGTTTGCCGCCACCGATCCGCGCGCCGGCACCGAGCGCCTGGTGGTGCTCGCCGAAACCCGCGCGGCGACAGAGGCGCACGCGCGCATCCGCGCGGAGGTCGAGCGGCTCGCCGCCGAGCTCACCGGCCTGCCGGCGGACGACGTCGTGCTCGCGCCGCCCGGCACGGTGTTGAAAACCTCCAGCGGCAAACTGCGCCGCGCCGCCTGCCGGACGGCCTACGAGCGCGGCGAACTGTTGCGCCGTCGGCGCTCCCCCCGGCTGCAGGCGCTCGGGCTGGCGTTCGACGCCGCACGCGCCCGCCTGCGCGCCGCGCTGCGGGAGCTTGCCGGTGCCCTCTGGGGGTGTTGGGCCTGGACGGTGTTCGCGCTGCTGGCGCCGCCGTTCTGGATGCTGATCGGCCTGACGCCGACCCTCGCCATGCGCCGCGCGGCGGCCCGCACGGGCGCCCGTTGGGCGCTGGCGGCCGGCGGCATCCTGCCGCGCGTGACGGGAATTCAGAACCTGCCGGCCGGCGGCCACGTCGTCGTCGTCAACCACGCCAGTTACCTGGACGGCATGGCGCTCACCGCCGCGCTGCCCGCCCGATTCGCCTATGTCGCCAAGCAGGAACTGCTCGACCATCCGCTATCGGCGACACCGCTCAAGCGTCTCGACGCGGCTTTCGTCGAGCGATTCGAGACCGCCCGCGGCGTCGAAGACACCCAGGCCCTGGAGGCGCGCGTGAGCGCGGGCGATTCCCTGGTCTTCTTCGCCGAGGGGGCCTTCCGCGACGCGCCGGGACTCCTGCCTTTCCGCATGGGCGCCTTCCTCGCGGCCGCGCGCGCCGGCGTTCCCGTTGTGCCGGTCACCCTCCGCGGAACCCGTGCCCTGCTGCCCGGCCAGCGGCGCTGGCCGCGCCGCAGCCCGCTGGCGGTGACGATTCACCCGCCCCTGCGGCCCGCCGGCGCGGACTGGCAGGCGGCGCTCGCCCTGCGCGATGCCGCACGCGCGGCCATCCTCGCGCAACTGGGCGAACCGGACGCCCTGCAATGATGCGCGCATCGCAAGGAAGAGAGACATGCTCGTCATGACGTTCAAACGCGCCCCAGCCGCCCCGCAGGACTCGCGCCATGCCTTCTGACTGCCGCCTGACCCTCGCCCGCCCCGACGACTGGCACCTGCACCTGCGCGACGGAGAGATCCTGCGCGCGGTGCTTCCCGACACGGCACGGCGCTTTGCGCGCGCCATGGTCATGCCCAACCTCGATCCACCCGTGCGAACGGTGGACGAGGCCCGCGCCTACCGCGACCACATCCTGGCGGCGTTGCCGGCGGGCCTGTCCTTCGAGCCGCTGATGACGCTCTATCTCACCGATCACACTTCGCCCGAGGAGATCGTCCGCGCAGCCGGGAGCGGCTTCGTGTACGGCGTGGGCGAGGCCTTTCTCGCCGGCGCGACGACGAATGCCCAGTGGGGCGTCAGCGACTTCGCCCGCTGCGACGCGGTGTTCGCCGTCATGGAGGAAACCGGCCTGCCGCTGCTCCTGCACGGCGAGGTGACCGACCCCGAGGTCGATGTCTTCGACCGCGAGCGGGTGTTCATCGAGCGGCACCTGATCCCCATCGTCGAGCGTTTCCCGCGCCTCAAGGTGGTGCTGGAACACATCACCACGCGCGAGGCGGTGGAGTTCGTCGAGCGCACCGGCCCGAATGTGGCCGCCACCATCACCGCGCACCATCTGCTGCTCAACCGCAACGCCCTGTTCGCCGGCGGCATCCGCCCGCACGCCTACTGCCTGCCGATGTTGAAGCGCGAGGTGCACCGCCGGGCGCTCGTTGCCGCTGCCACCAGCGGCAACCCTAAGTTCTTCCTCGGCACCGACAGCGCGCCGCACCCGCGCCGCGCCAAGGAATCGGCCTGCGGCTGCGCCGGTCTCTACACCGCGCACGCGGGCATCGAACTCTATGCCGAGGTGTTCGAGCAGGCCGGTGCGCTCGACAAGCTGGAGGCGTTCGCCAGTTTTCACGGGCCGGATTTCTACGGCCTGCCGCGCAACCGCGACAGCGTGACGCTGGTGAAGCAGGCCTGGCGGGTCCCGCCGGAGATCGATCTCGGCGGGGATGCCCTGGTACCGCTGCGCGCCGGAGGGACGGTGGCGTGGAGGCTGGCGCAATGAACGGGCGTCGAAGCGTGCGAATCGTGTCCGACCAACGCGAGTAGCAGGCGCGCACCCTGGGGCCAGCGGATGCTGCCGGCCGAGCCGGAATCATGACAGGCGGGGTGTTTCCCTGTTCTGGCCAAGGCTTCACTCTGTTCGCTGGGCGGCTCAGGCCCGCTGGCGTCAGCACCCGGCCGGGTCTGGAACGCCGACCCAGCGCCGCAGCCGTTCGATAGGAAGACCGGGCATGGCCCGAGGGCAGCCGCATGACGAGATCGCGAAGGCGACCAAGCACGGCGGCTACGGCGGCCTCTACTACCTCGTCGCAGGCGAGCACCGCGCGGGCGGCGTACTGCCGGCGTGAAGCCCGGGCATAAGCGCATCGCGGCGATCGCGTTTGGCCTGCTGGCGCTCGGCATCGCCGCGGCGCTGGTGCTGCAGGCCCTCGAAAAGAACCTGATGTCCTTCTTCACGCCGTCGCAGGTCGCGGCCAACGAAGCGCCTCAGGGCAGGACGTTCCGCATCGGCGGCATCGTGCTCGAGGGCAGCGTGGAGCGCGCCGGCGTGGAAGTGCAGTTCGTCGTCACCGACACGGCAAAGAACATCCCGGTGGTGTACCGCGGCGCGCTGCCCGATCTCTTCCGCGAGGGCAAGGGCGTGGTGGCGCAGAGCAGCCTCGGCGCCGACGGCGTCTTCCGCGCGCGCGAGGTACTCGCGAAGCACGACGAGAATTACATGCCGCCGGAGACCGCCGAGGCGGTGAAGAAAGCGCACGAGAGCGCGGCGAAGGCCACAACGGCGCCGCACTGAACCTCCCAAAGGCGGGCCGGTTCGCGCCGTGCCGGCGCCCATCACCGGGCGCTTTTGCGCTACGATCCCGCCATGTCCGACGCGCAACCTGAGGGAGGCCCGGGAACGCAGCCGCACGCGCCCGCTTCGCGCCGGCAGCGCTCCCTGCACACGCGCTTCGTGCTGGGACTGGGCGCCGTGCTGCTGCCGTTTTTCGTGGCGGCGGCCGCGGGGGCGCTCTGGCTCCTGCCGGCGCTGGTCGCGCCGCTCGAGGAGATCGTCGAGGAGGTGGCGCAGGAGCTGGAGCCGGTGCGCCAGCTCGAGGTGACGCTCCTGCACGCGGGCGTGACCGCGCACCGCCTGGCGGCTTCCCGGGAGGCGCACGGAGCGCACGCGCGGTTCGGGCCGCTGGCGCAGCGCGTCGAGCAGGCCTTCGATAAGGCGCGCGCCGAGCCTTTTTCCGACCCGCGCGAGATCGCGTTGATCGAGTCGGCCCGCCAGGAATGGCGGCAGGCGCGGGCGCTCGCCGAGGCCGCGCTCGCCGCGGACGCCGCGCCGGGGCGCGATCTCGATGCCGTGCCCTTCGACGAGCACGTCGAGCGCGCCGCGGCGCACCTGCACGAGGTCTACGAGCTAGTTCACTGAAACAGTGAGTTCGCACCCTATAATACGGGTATGAACAAAATGAATCTGAGCCCCGCCGAGCGCAGCGAATTGGAGTCGATGGTGCGTCGACAGACGACGCCCGCGGCCCAGGCGCGCCGCGCTCGTTTGATCCTGTTACTCGATGCGGGCACGTCGCGCGATGCGCTGATGTTGCAGTTGGCCTGTGACTCGCGCTTCATCGCGACGTGGAAGCGCCGCTTCGTGGAAGACCGTCTGGCGGGGCTGTACGCGCGCCATCCCGGGCGGGCGCCGGCGCGCCCGCCGGCCAAGCTCGAGGCGCGCGTGCTCAACGCCACGCTCAAGCGCAAACCGCGCAACGGCGCCACGCACTGGAGCAGCCGCAAGCTGGCCGAGGAGTTGGGCGATGTCTCGTTCATGGCCGTGCAGCGCATCTGGCGCAAACATGGCATCCGCCCGCATCGGCTGCGCCGGCACATGGTGTCCAACGACCCGGACTTCGAGGTCAAGGCCGCCGATGTGATCGGGCTGTATCTGAATCCGCCGGCGCATGCAGCGGTGTTCTGCGTCGACGAGAAGACCGCCATCCAGGCGCTCGACCGCAAGGACCGGATGCTGCCGCTGTCGCCGGGCCGCGCCGAGAGCCATGGCTTCGAGTACAAGCGCAACGGCGCGCTGAGCCTGTTCGCGGCGCTGAACACGACCACCGGCGAAGTGCTCGGCAAGACCGCGCCGCGCCACACCAGCGCGCAGTTCGTCGCCTTTCTCACCGACGTGCTCGCCTCGCAGCCCGAGGGCCGCGAGATCCACGTCATCTGCGACAACGTCAGCTCGCACAAGACCGCGCTGGTCGGTCAGTTCCTCGACGCGCATCCGAACGTGAAATTGCACTTCACGCCAACCTACTCGTCGTGGCTCAACCAGGTCGAGAACTGGTTCTCGCGCATTCAGCGCGATGTCATCGCGCGAGGCATCTTCATCAAGCATCACAACCTCGACCCCAAACCGCTGAAATGGAAGTACGCTGATCCATCGCGTCGGATCCGGTGCAATTCATCTGTTTCAGTGAACTAGCGTATCGCGAGATCCTGCAGCATCACGCGGACGCGCGGGCGGCGCGCCGCGGGAGCCTCTGGGTGACCGCCGCCGCTTTCGCGCTCGCGGCCTCGCTCTGGGCGGCGGCCGCGCTGGCGCGCGCGGTGCTCGTGCCGGTGCGGGCGCTGCGCGAGGGCGCCGCGCGGCTTGCCGGGGGCGAGCTGTCGCACCGCGTGCGGGCCGCCGGCGGCGACGAGCTCTCGGAGCTCGCCGCGGCGTTCAACGCCATGGCCGAGGAGATCGAAAAGGACCGCGCGGCGATCCGCGAGCTCGCGATCCGCGACGGCCTGACGGGGCTGCTCAACCGGCGCGAATTCCTGGAGCGCCTGCGCGAAGAGCTGCTGCGCTCGCGCCGCTACGCCCATCCCTGCGCGCTCCTGCTCCTCGACATCGACCGCTTCAAGGCGATCAACGACACCTGGGGCCATCCGGCGGGCGATGAAGTGCTGCGCGCGGTCGCCGCGCGCATCCGCGACTCGGTGCGCCCGACGGACAAGGTTGCGCGCTACGGCGGCGAGGAGTTCGCCGTGTTGCTGCCGGAAACCGCGCTCGAGGCCGCGGTCATGCTCGCGGAGCGCCTGCGCGCAGCGATCGCCGCCTGCGCCGTCGCCGTGGCGCCGGGCCACACGCTCACGCCGACCGCGAGCATCGGCGTGGCGGCGTTCCCGGAGGATGCCGGCACGGACGAGGCGCTGATCGAGCTCGCCGACCGCGCGCTTTACGCCGCCAAGCAGGGCGGCCGCGACCGCGTCGCCGCCGCGAGCAGCCTGCCGACTTCGGATCGCACAAACGACCTTTGAGGAAGCTCTGCGCAAGTGCTCGAAACGATGGGACAGAAGACGATCATGCGCGGTTTTTCGGTTGGGGAGGGTGTAAATCGAGTACCGGACACCTCGAGAGCGCGAACACATTCACCGCCGCCGGCGCGTCGGCCTGACGCTCTGGCCGCCCTACCAGATGCCGCTCAGGAGCGCCACGCCGTGCGCCCCATGGCGCACGGCGGTGTCGAGCGACTCGGGCTTCATGCCGCCCAAGGCGTACACCGGCAGCGGATGACCGCGCACCAGCTCGGCGAAGTTCTCCCAGCCCATGCCCGGCTCGCCCGGATGGCTTGCCGTGGGCAGTACCGGCGACAGCACCGCGAGATCGAAGCCGAGGGCGGCGGCATGCGCCAGATGCCCGGCGTTGTGGCAGGACGCCGCGCACAGCGGCATGCGCGGGCGGGCCGTCAGCTGCATGAGGGACTGGCAGGGTATGTGCACGCCGTCGCCGCCGACCTTGCGCGCGAGCACCTCGTCGCCGTAGACGAGCGCCTGCGCCCCGTGGCGATGCGCCAGCGCGAGCGCGCGGCGCGCGAACTGCGCGATGCGCAAGCGGTGCTGCTCATCGCCGATGAGATCGCCACCGGCTTCGGGTGCACCGGAAAACTTTTCGCCTGCGAGCACGCGGGCATCGCCCCGGACATCCTGTGCCTGGGCAAGGCGCTGACCGGCGGTTATCTTACGCTCGCCGCCACCTTCACCACCGCCGAGGTCGCGGAGACGATCTCCCGGGGCGGCGCCGGCTGTTTTATGCACGAGCCCACGTTCATGGCCAACCCGCTCGCCTGCACCGTGGCCGTGGCGAGCATCGATCTGCTGTGCGAGTCCGACTGGCAGGACAGGGTGTGGGCGATCGAGCGGCAGCTGTGTGCGGAGCTTGCCGCGTGCGCCAAGCTGCCGGGTGTGCGCGACGTGCGGGTGCTCGGCGCGATCGGCGTCGTCGAGATGCGCGACCCGGTGGATCTGCGCCGGCTGACGCCGCGCTTCGTCGAGGCCGGCATCTGGCTGCGGCCGTTCGGCCGCCTCGTCTACATGATGCCGCCCTATGTGATTTCACCGGCGGAGCTGTCGGCATTGACGGATGCGGTGCGCCGCGTGCTGTCGGAACCCTGGCACTGAGCCCCATGCGCTGAAGCGACGACTCGATGGAACGGCAGTACCTCGATCTTTCGTGCTACATACTCGTGCACGGCGTGCGCAAAAGCGACCGCAGGGGCGCCGGCACGCTCTGCGTCTTCGGCCACCAGATGTGCTTCGATCTCACGGAGCGTTTTCCGCTGCTCACGACAAAGAAGATTCGAAGATTCACCTCAAGTCGGTCATCGACGAACTGCTCTGGTCAAGCGACTTGCGTCACAAGAAATGTGGCTTGATGGAGACGGGCCGAGGGGCTGCGACATGTGCGCTCTGTCTCGTGCAGGCAATCCCGCCTGAGTAGCTGGGTGACCCCAGTGGTTCGCCATCGGAACGTAGGGGCCTGCGTTCATGTCGAGCAAAAAATCCACAGGCGCCCCGGAAGGGACGCCTGCGGACTACAACAAGCCAGCTTCGGCGAACGAGTACGGGCTGCCCTTGCCGACGATGAAGTGGTCCAGCACCCGGACATCGACGGTGGCCAGGGCGCTCTTCAGCCGCTCGGTGATCACACGATCAGCGGCCGAGGGCTCGGTGTTCCCCGAGGGATGCTGA
>MEED01000004.1 GCA_001724855.1 Lautropia sp. SCN 69-89 | reverse complement strand
GGCGAACCCCGATAGCCGCTGACGAAGCCGGCGCTGTCCAGCCCGCGGGCCGCATCGAGCGCGCGCTGCATCAGCGGCAGGCGCACCAGCGCCTGCGTGCCGGTGAGGAAGATCGGCCCGGAGGTCGCGGCCAGGTTGTCCTCGAGCCGGTAATCGACGCGCAACGGCGCAGGCGGGACGAACAGTCGATCGGGTGCGTTCATGGCGGGGAGCCGGCGTGGAGCCGGGGCCGGGATTCGATGCGGCCAATGCTAGGCGCGGGGGCGCGCAAGGTCCGCGCGACTTTGACGGTCGATCTGGCAGTTTGCGCACGATTCGTGCATCATTTCGGCAATCCGGAGCCGGAATCGTGCTCGAACTCGACAGAATCGATCTCCAGCTGCTTGCCGCACTGCAGCACGACGGCCACGCGACCAATCCGCAGCTCGGCGAACGCGTGCACCTGTCGGCCTCGCAGGTCAGCCGCCGCATCCAGCGGCTGCAGGACGCGGGGCTGATCGACCGCTGCGTGACGCTGTTGCGGCCCGCGAAGGTCGGGCTCACCGTGACGGCCTTCACCCGCGTGTCGCTGCAGCGGCACGGCGAAGCGCACAACGACGCGTTCGACCGCGCGGTGGCGGCGATGCCCGAGGTGCTCGAGTGCTACTCGGTCACCGGCCCCTACGACTACCAGCTGCGCATCGTCGCCGCCGACCTCGAGGCGTTCGCCCAGTTCATGATGCACCGGCTGATGCGGCTGCCGGGCGTGCGCAGCGTCGAATCGAGCGTCGTCCTGCAGGAAATCAAGCGGACGACCGAATTGCCCCTCGAACACTTGAAAGGGACCTGAGATGCCGGCCTACCTGATCGGTCACATCAGCGTGCGCGACGCGGCGCGCTGGGCGGAATACCGCAGCCGCGTTCCGGCGACGTTGGCGCGCTGGGGCGCGGAACTGCTGTTTCGCGGCCGGCGCGCGGAGGTGCTGAGCGGCGAGCAGCCGCACTCCGAGACCGTGGTACTGCGCTTCCCGGACCTCGCGTCGATCGATGGCTGGCATCGATCGGCCGAGTACCAGGCGCTGATTCCGATCCGCGAGGCGGCCGCCGAAGTGACGCTCGCCAGCTACGACGGCGACGGCTGATCAGCGCGCGGCCAGCAGGCTGCGCACGAACGCTCGCGTGAACGCGCCGAAGTCGGCCAGTCGCGGCGCGAGCGCACGCGCCAGCGCGTCGCGCCCGGCGGGGTCGTCGCGCGACAGCGACGCGAAGAGGTCGACGCCGCGCTCGGAGGCACCGAACTCGAACGACGGGTCGCTGACGTAGCGCGCCGGCAGCGACGCGGCGATCGTCCGGTCGAGCGCATCGGCGGCGCCGGAGGATCGCAGCGACACCGCAGCGCGCGGAGTGTCGTCGTCGTATTTCGGGTCGGCCGCGGCGCCGGCGCCGGCCAGCGCGTCGAACAGTGCCGCGGCACGGCCGCGTTCGTGATGGCCGGCGAGCATCGCGGTGCGCTGGAAGTTCTCGAACGCGAGGTGCCGGTTCGACACCAGCGTCACCGCGCGATTGCGCGCGTCGGGCCAGCCCGCCATGTAGAGCGCGTTGATCCACAGCATGCGCACGGTGCTCACGTCCGGCAGCACGCGCGCGTGATACGGCTGCGCGAGATCCTGCAGGTAGTGCATCGCCCAGCCGGCGAAGCGCCAGCCCCAGTAGTCGTGGCCGGTGCGAAACGCATGCAGCGCGAGCGTCTTCCACAGGTGGATGCGGTACTCGGGCCAGGTGCGCTTCAGGAAGCCCGCGGCCGCATAGATGATCCTCGACTCGTGGTAGAAGCCCATGTGAAACGGCGCCTGGGTGCCGAAGTCGAGCGCCGGGTTGCCGAACGGCTGCTTGCCGAAGCCGTAGACGCGCCCCTGCGGCGTGCCGTTGTCTTCCCACAGGCCGATGTCCAGCCCGTAGTCGGGCTCGTCGGACGCGGTCGCTGCGACCTCGATCGGCGAAACCTGCCCGCCCTCGCGCAGCGCCGCGAACTTCACCGCGTCGACCGCGTTGTCACGCGGCAGCGTGGTCACCTCGCGCGCGGGCATCGGCGCCCGGCCGTCGTCGGCCGGCGCTCCGGGAGCGCGCTGCAGGTACAGGCTGAGCGGCACGTTGGGCGAAATGCGCACCGCCGCGACGAAGCGGCGCCGCAGCTCGGCCGCGTCGGCCGCGCCGGCGGCCACGAAGCGCAGCGCGTCGGGCCGCGGCGGGTACGCGGGCACGTGCTCGCGCGCCCAGCGTTCCTCGTCGTCGAGCACTTTCTCGAGGCTCGCGCCCTGCGCGGCGAGGAACGATTCGAGCGACTCGACCTTCACCGGGCCGAGGCCGGCGAGTTCGGGCATGGCCGCGAGCGCGGGTCCGGTGGCCAACGCATGGTTGCTCCAGGCGAGCGCGGGCGCCGCGCACAGAGAGCAGGCCGCGAGCAGCACGCCGGAAGCGACCCTGTGGGCGAGCCCGCGGACGGTGCCGATCGCGGAACGCGTGCGTCGACTGCGGAGCGGGGTGCCGACCGCGGTGCGGGTGTCGATGAGGGCGGCAGAGACGATGGCGAGGTTCATCGCCGAAGGATACCGTGCGTTGCGGCGCCGAAGCCGCTCAGCAGCGCGCGAACCGGCCCTCGCCGTCGGTCGCCACGCGGCCCGCCGCAATCAGTTCGCCGAGATGCTGCCCGATCGTGCGCCGCTCGGCGTCGTCGATCCAGACCTCTTCGTAGCCGGGCGGGTAGATCAGGCGGATCGCGACGAGTTCTTCGAGCGTCTTCGGGCCGTCGGCCAGCATCGCCAGCAGCTGCTCGCTGCGCTCGTCGAGCTTCGCGGCGAACGCGGCCAGCGCCTTCAGGAACGCCTCGCGATCGGTGTAGACGCCGCGATGGTGCGAGGTGACCCAGACCGTGGCCGGAAGCTCGGCCACCCGCGCCAGCGTGCGGCGAAACGCCGCGAGGCTGGACGTGGCGTCGCCGTAATACGGGCCGAAGCCGCTCAGGTCGATGTCGCCGAGAAAGGCGACGCCCTCGGACTCGACCAGCAACACGCTGTGGCCCGAAGTGTGGCCCGGCATGTGGATCGCGCGCACCCGTGCACCGCCGAGGTCCCAGGCCTTGCCGTCACGATAAGGCGTCGCGTCCGGCCTCGGCAGGTAGAAGAACTCGCGCCGGATCTTCTCGAGCATGGGCGCCGCCGCGGACGCCGACAGCCCGTAGTGCCGCAGCAGCCCTTCCCAGCTGCGCACGGCGTCGAGATCGCGCTCGTGCACCTGCACCGCTGCCTTCGGCAGGCGGTGCAGCCCGGCCATGTGATCTTCGTGCGCGTGTCCGAGCAGGACGAGTTCGGCGGCCTCGAGTTCGGGCCCGATGCGGTTGGCCACCAGCGGCGTGTCGAACGCGACGTGCGTGTCGGTGCCGCGCACGATCACCTGGTTGCCGTCGGGATACTTGCCCGACTTCTCGCCGAAGAAGACACTGACGCGGCCGAAGTCGAGACGGCGAACGGGATCGGTCATGCGGCAGGAAAGATGGCGCGCCCGGCTGGGATCGAACCAGCGACCCCTGGCTTCGGAGGCCAGTACTCTATCCGCTGAGCTACGGGCGCGAAGCGCGCATTGTACCGCGGCGGCCGCGTGCGTCCGGAGACGCGGCAGCGGCCGCCGCAAGCCCGAGACTCAGGCCTTGCGCACGAAGTACCGCAGGACCTTGTCCTGCTCGGTCATCGACAGCAGCGTGTTTCCCGAGCGCTCGCACCACGAGGGAATGTCGCGGCGCGTCCCGATGTCGGTCGCGACGATCTCCAGGATCTCGCCGGGCGCGAGATCCTTGATGGCCTTCGTCGTCTCGACCATCGGCATCGGACAGCACTTGCCCGACGTATCCAGCGTCGTCGTCGCCTTGATGTCGTTCATCGCGTTCCCCTATTCAGAAGTACTGGTAGTGCTCGGCCTTCGCGGCCTTCTCGTTGAGGAACCACGACGCACCGACGATGCCTTCGGCCTCCGGGACGAGGTTCTTCTCGTCGACGCCGAAGATCGCGCCGGCCAGGCTGCAGGCGTAGAAGTTCACGTTGCCCGTGCCTTTCAGGGCCTTGATGATGTCGTAGATGTCGGGCGGCAATCCGGCCTGGGCGACCCGCTCGCGAACCCAGGCATCCTGCTCCGCGTGGCGGCCGTCGACCTTCAGCGACGCGGCGCCGTCTTTCGTGAGCGCCTTCACGGCCCAGTTCACGAACAGCATGTCGACCTTCGTGCCTTCGGCGGCGGCGAGATAGGCGAACGCCAGTGGCGTGAGAATCTTGTCGTACGCGTCGTCCCGGACGACGATGGCCATGCTCTCCATGTGCTCCTCCTGTGGTGGTGTTGGCGGTCGGGAATGTCGGAAAAGGCTGGCTTCAGGCCGCCACGGCCCGCCACGAGGCTTCCCAGACTTCGTCGAGGTATTCCGGCAGCGGCTTCGGCAGTACGCCATCGAGGCGCGCCGTGATCATCCGCAGCGCACTGCCGAACAGGCTGGTGGAGGCCACCATCACGTCGACCGGCCGGATCTCGCCGCGCGCGATGCCCTCGACGACGATCCGGCGCATCGCCTCGAACGGTTTCGACGAGCAGACGGGCTTTTCGTCGGGGATGAACTCCCGATGCTTGACGTGCAGCATGAATTCCATCGCGACCGGGTCGTCTTCGGTCAGGCGGAACAGCGCCTCGACGATGGCCCGGCAGCGCGCGGCGGCGCCCGGGTGTCGCGCGGCGATGCCGGCGATCAGCGCGTCCATCCGCGCGGTCTGGGCGGCGTAGAGCGCGCGCGCGATACCCGCCTTGTCGCCGAAGTGGTGGTAGATCGACCCGATGCTGACGTTCGACGCCCGTACGATGTCGTGCACGGAGGTGCCGAAGTAGCCGCGCTCGACGAAGAGCGCCATCGCGGCCGCGAGCACCGCTTCCTGCGCCGGGAGTCGCGCCTGCTGGCTTCGTTGGGGTGTCAATGGAGGCTCTAGAACGAATGTTCGTTCTAATCTATCGACCCGGCTCTCGCGAGTCAATACCCGTCGAACTTTACGGCGCGCGCCTCATCGACCGCGCCAGGGCCAGCCGGCGCGATCAGGCGTAGCGGCGATAGACCGAAGCGCTGCCGTCGGCCCTGAGCAGCAGCACGTCGTATTCGTCCCTGCGGCCACGGTATTCCGGTCCGTCCATGCCCGGCGAACCGATCGGCATCCCCGGCACGGCCAGCCCGATCGCTTTTGGGCGCTCCTTCAGGAGCCGGCGGACATCGCTCGCAGGCACGTGCCCCTCGATCGCATAACCATCGACCACGGCGGTATGGCAGGAGCCGAAGCGCTCGGCAATCTTCAGTCGCGCCCGGACCGCCGTATTGCCGGTCTCGTTGACCTTCACGCGGAAGCCGTTGGCCTGCATGTGCGCGATCCAGTCCTTGCAGCAGCCGCAGGTCGGGCTCTTCCAGACCTCGACCAGCGGCCCCTGCGAGAACTGCGCAAGCGCCCAGCCCGGCGCGCTGACCGCCAGTGCGCCGAGCAGCAACGTCCGGCGCCTCGTCGTGCCACGCGGAAACTTCACGTCGTTTCTCCTCGATCTCGTGTCCCGACGGCCCGAACCCGGGCCGCCGGTTGCAGCCTACCCGAACATCCCCGCAGGCGCGCCGACGACGCGGCACGCCGCGAGGGATCTAATGGCGTGCGCGCTGCCCGGGCGTGAACCGCGCCTGCGCGGCCGGCTGGCCGGGCAAGGTGATCGTGACCGCGACCTTCATGTCCGGTGTCGACGCATAGCGGCCGACCCCCTTCATCCGGTTCTCGCCGTCCGGCACCAGCATCACCACCGTCTTGCCCTTGCCCGACAGGATCGTGGCCGTCCCGGTCGCGCCGGCGCTCTGAACCTTCGCATCGGCATGGTCGTACAGGTAGACCGCGACCGCACTTTCGGCCGCCCCGGTCGCGCCGCCGTCGATCACCAGTTCGAAATGGTGGGGGCCCGCCATCCGCATCTGCCCGCCATTCGGCGCCTGCATCGCATCGAGCGTCTTCTCGTCGTGCGCGGCGGCGGGTTGCGCCGCCAGCAGCGCCGCGGCGAACACGGCGGAAATCTTCAGGGCGATTCCCATCAGGCACTCCTTTCCAGAGGTCGTCAGAAACTTTCGGTTGCCCGCGTTTCGAGCAGGCGTTCCAGCGGCCGGCGGCCCCAGCGCCGGAACATCACCGGCGTGAGCAGCGTGTCGAGCAGCGTGGAGCTGACCAGCCCGCCGAAGATCACCACAGCCACCGGATGCAGCACCTCCTTGCCGGGTGCATCCGCCGAGAGCAGCAGCGGCACCAGCGCGAAGGCCGCCACCAGCGCGGTCATCAGCACCGGCGTGATCATCGCGTCGCCGAAGCGCTCGCCCTCGAACGCGCACAGGTTGACGTAATGCGAGATCTTCAGGATGCCGTTGCGGGTGGCGATCCCGGTCAGCGTCACGAAGCCCACCAACGCGGCCACCGAAAGGGGCTGTCCGGATATCCACAGCGCGAACACGCTGCCGACCAGCGCCAGCGGTATGTTGCCCATGATGATCAGCGTCAGCACCGCGGATCGATAGCGGCTGTACAGCACCAGGTAGATCATCGACAGCGACACGAGCGCGAGCGCGGCGATCAGCCGGGCCGACTGCTCCTGTGCCTGGAACTGGCCCTCGAGCGCGGTGAAGTAGCCTTCGGGCAGCGCCTGCGCGGCGAGCTCGCCGCGGATCGCGCGAATCACGCCTGCCATGTCGCGGCCGTCCGTGTTCGCCGAGACGACGATGCGCCGGCGCGCGTTCTCGCGGCCGATCTGGTTCGGCCCGTCGCTGTCCTCGATGCTCGCCAGCCGCGACAAAGGGACATCCGCGCGCGGGCTCCGGCAGGCGCACCACCAGGTCGAAGCGGCGATTGCCGTCGACGAGCTGCGTGATGCGCTCGCCCTCGATCATCTGCTGCAGGGAACGCAGCAGCACGCCCGGCGCGACCCCGTATCGCGCGGCCTGCTCGTAGTCGATGCGGATCTTGACCTGCGGGATCAGCACCTGCTTCTCGATCTGCAGGTCGGTGACGCCCGCGATCTTCCCGAGCCTGTCGCGCAGGTCGGCCGCCAGCCCGCGCAGCGTGTCCAGGTCGTCGCCATAGACCTTCAGCGCAATCTGCGCGCGCACGCCCGACAACAGGTGGTCGAGCCGGTGCGCGATCGGTTGCCCCACGTTGCTGGCCGCCGGGAGCACCGCGAGCCGCGTGCGGATGTCCTCGATGACCTGCTCGCGGCTGCGCGCCGAGCCCTCGAGGTCGACGTCGATCTCGGAGTAGTGCACGCCTTCCGCGTGCTCGTCGAACTCGGCGCGGCCGGTGCGCCGGCCGACCTGAGTGACCTCTGGCACCTGCGCGATCAGGCGCTCGGCCAGCGCGCCGACCCGGTTCGACTCCGCGAGCGACGTGCCCGGGTCGAGCAGCACGTTGACGGTGAGCGTGCCCTCGTTGAACGGCGGCAGGAACGAGCGCGGGAAGTACGCGATACTCGCGGCGGCCAGCGCCACGAGGGCCGCCGCGGTCGCGAGCAGCACGCGGTCGTGCCGGAACGACCAGCCGAGCAGCCTCGCGTCCAGTGCCTTCAGTCGGGCGACGAGCGGGCTGTCGCGCTGGCCCAGATGTGTCGCGTCGCGAAGCAGGTAGTACGCCATCACCGGCGTCACCGTCACCGAGACCACCATGCTGGCGAGGATGGACACGATGTAGGCGAGCCCGAGCGGCGTGAACAGGCGCCCCTCGATGCCCGGCAGCATGAACAGCGGCACGAACACCAGCACGATGATGCCGGTGGCGTAGACGATCGCCGTGCGCACTTCGAGGGTCGCCTTCCCGATGACCTCGATCGCCGGCCTCGGCTCGGGCAGCGCCCGGTTCAGCTTCAGGCGACGCAGCACGTTCTCGACGCCGACCACCGCATCGTCGACCAGTTCGCCGATGGCGATCGCAAGGCCGCCCAGCGTCATCGTGTTGATCGACAGGCCGAAGTAGCGAAACACCAGCGCGGTCACCAGCAGCGACAGGGGGATCGCGGCCAGCGAGATCAGCGTGGTGCGCAGGTTCAGCAGGAACAGGAACAGCACGATGGCGACCAGGATCGCGCCATCGCGCAGCGCCTCCACGACGTTGCCGACCGAATGCTCGATGAAGTTCGATTGCCTGAACAGGAACTGCGGGGCCTGCACGCCCTCCGGCCGTCCCCTGGCGAGCTCCGCGACCGCCGCCTCGACCGCCCGGGTCAGCGTCACGCTGTCCGCGCCGGGCTGCTTCTGCACCGACAGGACCACCGCCGGCTTGCCGGCGTAGCCGCCGTCGCCGCGCTTGACCGCGGGCGCGATCCGCACGTCGGCCACCTGCTTGAGCAGGATCGGCTGGCCGTTCCTCACCGCCACGACCAGGTTGCGAAGGTCCTCGATGCGGGTCGTGCGCCCGATCTGCCGGATCAGGTACTCGCGGCCCTGCGCTTCGAGAAAGCCGCCGCTGGTGTTGGCGCCGAAGTCGCGAAGCGCGGCGTCGACGCTCTCGCGCCCGACCGCGAGCGCCCTGAGCTGCGCGGGATCGATCTCGACCCGGTACTGGCGCACCTCGCCGCCGATCGCGATCACCTGCGCGATGCCGGGGATCGTGAGCAGCCTCGGCCGCACCACCCAGTCCGCGTACTCGCGCACCTGCATCGCGCTCGCCGTGGCCGGGTCGACCGGCAGCGCAAGCAGCAGGATCTCGCCCATGATCGACGAGATCGGCCCGAGCTGCGGCACGATGCCCTCCGGCAATTGCTCGCGCACCAGGTTCAGGCGCTCGGCGATCTGTTGCCGGTTCCGGTAGATGTCCGAGCCCCAGTCGAACTCGACGTAGACGATCGAAAGGCCGACGCCCGACACCGAGCGCACGCGCGTGACGCCGGGCATGCCGTTCATGCTCGACTCGATCGGGAAGGTGACCAGTTGCTCGACCTCCTCGGGCGCCATGCCGCCGGCCTCGGTCATCAGCGTGACCGTCGGCTTGTTCAGGTCGGGAAAGACGTCGACCGGCATCTGCCGCAGCGTGATCGCGCCGTACGCCACCAGCAGCAGCGAGGCGGCCAGGACGATCAGCCGGTTCTTCAGGCTCGCGCCGACGATCGCGGCGAACATCTCAGCGGACCTGCCCCAGCAAAGCCGCGCCGGCAACGACGATGCGCTCGCCCTCCTCGACGCCCGAGGTCAGCAGCACGGTCTCGGCGTCGAGCGGCTGCACGCGAACGTCGCGGCGCACGAAGCGCTCGGGCTCGACGTGGATCCACACCGCCGACTCGCCGGTGGCGCCGCGCACCAGCGCGGCGCGGGACAGCGCGACACCCCTCGTCCGCCGGGCCGTCTTCGCCACCACCTCGACCGGCTGCCCGACCGCGACCGGCGTTGCCCCGGGCACCACGCGAAACAGCAGCGGCACCGCCTGTTCGCGCAACTGGCGCCCGCCGCCGACGAACCGCAGATCGAGCGCCCCGCCCGGCACCCGCCCGCTGGCCGACGAGAAGCCGTCGAGCAGCAACGCGTCGTAGGCGAGCGCCTCGACCGCGATCCTTTGCGGGTCGATCACGCCGAACAGCAACTCCTTCGCGTCGACCACCTGGCCCGGCACGACCGCGGCAACGCTGATCACGCCCGCCACCGGTGAACGGAGCGGCTCGCGGGCGGACAGGCCCGCGCCGACCGCGGCGCGGCGCCTGGCCAGCGCATCGCGCTCGATGCCGGCCGCATCGACGTCCTTGCGCGGCACCGCGCCGTCGAGCTGTTGCAGTCGCGCGAAGCGACGCTCGGCGATCGCAAGCTGCGCATCGAGCTCCGCGAGCTGCGCCCGCTGGTTGCCGAGCTCGATGCTGCCCGGGGTCGGCCGCAGCCACGCGAGGATCTGCCCCCTGGCGACCTTGATGCCGAGCGTGGGCATGCCGGTCGCGGGCGCCTCGATCCGGCCGGGCTGGCTGGCCTGCACCTGCCCGCCGGCGCCGGGGTCGGCCACCACCTTGCCGTTCAGGCTGATCGTCGCCGGATGTTCGGCCGGCACCGCGACGACCGTGCGGACGCCGATCTGCCGCTGCACCGCCTTCGCGGCGAAGACGCTGCCATCCGGCAGACGCTGTGCCGCGGCGCTGCCGGCCTGCAGGCCCAGCGATACCGCGATCGCCCCGACCACCATCGGAAACTTGTGCATTCGACCTCCCGTCAGCGTCGGTCGCCGCGATCGCCGCGTCGGCGGCGGGCCACGACGGCGATGACGGCGAGCACTGCCGCAGCCGACGCCCCCCAGATCACGGATGGCGGCAGCGACGCCCGGCCACTCGCCACGGTCGGTGCGCCGGCGCCGGGCGCCGGCGGCGAGCCGGAGACCGTCGGCACGTCCAGCGTGGTCATCAGCAGGTCGGACACGTCGCCGGCCTGCACCGACACCGTCAGCGCATGGCTGCCAGGTGCCGCCGAACGCGCGCCGGGCACGCGGTAGACGCCTGGCGCGATCTGCGGCGCGGCGATCGCGCCGGCGCCTTCGTCGACCTCGACCTGCGCGTCAGCCACCGGTTCGTTGGTCGCGAAGCGGTCGAGGTAGATCGTCAGCTGCCCGTCTTCGAGCGCGGCGACCAGTTCGAAATCGTCGGTCAGGGCGCTCGCGCGCGGCGCGACCGCGACGCTCGGGACGGGCGCGTCGGCATGATCGTGCCCTTCGTGGGCGAGCGCCGTACCCGGCAGGCCGCCCGCGAGAAACACGACGATCGCGGTCAGGAATGGGAATGCGCAGGGGGTTCTCAAGGCATGACTCCGAGCGCCTGGTTCAGGCGCGAACGTGCGGCAGCACGGGCGATCCGCTGGCGATCGAAGAAGGCTTCGGCTTCGAGGGCCTGGGCGCGCATGCGCAGCAGCGCGGACAGCGCGCTCTCCCCGAGCGCGAACGACCTCTCCGCGAGTCGCAGGTTGTCTGCGGTGATCGCGCGGCGCTGCGAGGCCATCGCGAGCTGCCCTTCGGCCGCCTCGAGGTCCGAGCGCGCACGCTGCTCGTCAAACCGCGTCTGCACGCGCGCACGCGCCAGTTCGGCTTCGGCCTGCGCGACCTCTGCCCGGCCCGCCGCACCCAGCTGGCGCGTAAGTGGACCGGCTGCGAACGGGATCGTCAGCTTCACGCCCACCGCGTTTCCGAACGGCTCGGCGAAGTCGCCGCGCTCGCGCACCACGCGCACCGCGAACTCCGGCGCAGCGCGGCTGCTCGCCTCCGTCACCGCCAGGCGCGCGCGCACGACTCGCGCGATTGCCTCCAGCGCTTCGAGCCTTGGGTGAATGCCGTATGCCTTCGCGGAATCGGCCGCTGCATCCTCCTCGGACAATGCCGCCGGCGGCTCGCTGCCGGTCAGCGCGCGATACGCGGTCTCGGCGCGGGCGACGCCGGCGGCCGCTTCGAGCTGATCCGCCTCGGCGGCGATTCGCTCGTCGCGGGCGAGGTTGGCGTCGATCCGCGCCAGGTCGCCCGCCTCGAAGCGGCGCACGACATCCGCCTCCAGCAAGCGGGCGCTGGCCGCACGACGCCCGGCAAGCGCCTGTGCGTTGCGCGCCGCCGCGACGGCCCACCATGCCTGGCGCAACTCGCCCGCAAGCTGCCAGCGCAGCCCGTTGCGGCGCGCGGAGACCTCTTCGATCGCGGCCCGGGCATGCTCACCCTGCGCAGACTTCTGCCCGGGCAACCACAGCGGGACGGCCAGTTCGACCTCCAGTTCGCGCTGGCCGCGATCGCGGCCCAGGCGGTCGTCCAGCGTCGACATCGAGACCGCCGGTGGTCCGGGCGTGATGCCGGCGGCGATCTCCGCGCGCGCCTGCGCCTCGGCCGTGCGATCGTCCCAGGTGCCCGCCTGCGGATGATTCGCCCACGCGCGATCGAACGCCTCGGCGAGGCCTTGCGCGCTGGCGGGAAGCGCGCCGGCCAGCAAGGCCACCAGCGCGATGCCTGCACGGCGGCAGCCGCTTCGCGAACGCGTTGCCCCCCGGCGCCGCGCGGCGCTACTGCGTGATGTCACGCCTCTTTTCCTCGAACTCCGCCTTGCCGATCTCGCCGTTCGCGTAGCGCTTCTTCAGCACGTCGAGAGCCGTCTCGCCGGGCGCCCCGGCCGGCCCCGAAGCCGGATTGGCACTGCGTCCGAGAAGGCGCACGAGCACGATGATTCCGAGGATCACCAACACCCACCAGAGCAGGCCATGGACCATTCCCATGCCCCACGTCCAGCCCCACCCGTCGTACCCGCCCCACATCATTGCGATCCCCCCTCGAGCTGCATCCGATGGCACGATGATGCGACCCGGTTCCCCACCGGAAGCTGACCTCCCGATTACATCTTCGTAATCCGCCGCCACCGGGCCGCGGCGCCGTGCACAATGGCCGCAACAAGGACGCGAACCCGGAAACGTCGATGAAGATCCTCATCGTCGAGGACGAGCACAAGACGGGCGACTACCTGAGCCAGGGGCTTTCCGAGGCCGGGTTCGTCGCCGATCTCGTTCGCGACGGCATCGAAGGCCGGCACGCAGCGCTCAATGGCGACTACGATCTGGTGGTGCTCGACGTCATGCTGCCCGGTCTCGACGGATGGCAGGTGCTGCGCGACATCCGCAGCGCAGGCAAGGACGTCCCGGTCCTGTTTCTCACGGCGCGCGATCGCGTCGAGGATCGCGTCAGGGGTCTCGAGCAGGGCGCCGACGACTACCTCGTCAAGCCGTTCGCCTTCTCCGAACTGCTCGCACGGATGCGTACCCTGCTGCGCCGGGGCAAGCCCAGGGAATCGACCAGCCTGCGAATCGCGGATCTCGAACTCGACCTGCTGCGCCGCCGCGTGACGCGCTCGGGCCGCCGCATCGACCTGACCGCCAAGGAGTTCGCCCTGCTCGAACTCCTGTTGCGCCGGCAGGGGGAAATCCTGCCGCGCTCGCTGATTGCCTCCCAGGTCTGGGACATGAACTTCGACAGCGACACCAACGTGGTCGAAGTCGCGATTCGGCGCCTGCGCGCGAAGATCGACGATGACTTCGAGCCCAAGCTGGTTCGCACGGTGCGCGGGATGGGCTACGTTCTCGAGGCACCCGAAGTTCCGTGATCCGCGCCCGCTCGATCACCACTCGCCTGACGGTCCTCTTCTCCGCAGTCGCGGTGACGGTGTTGCTCGCGTTCGGTCACGTGGTCGACCTGCTCGTCTCCGGACATTTCGAAATGCTCGACCAGGCCGAACTGGACGGCAAGCTGCAACTGGTCCGGCATGCGCTTGCGAAACCCGGCGCGATCGACAATCTCGCCGCCACGCAAACCGAACTTTCGGACGCGCTGATCGGGCATCCGGGGCTCTCGGTCGTCGTCACCGGACCCGACGGCGCCACCCTGTTCGCTTCGGACGCGGACCACGTCGCTGCGCCCCTCGCGCGGCTGGCGGCACAGCAGGCACCGCCTCGCGATGCCTCGGCGCGGGTCATCGAGCACGGCGGATACGTCTACCGGACGATCGTCGCGTCGCTCGGGAACGGATCGACGAGCGCGCCGCCGGCGATCGTGACGATCGCACTGGACATCAGCCATCACCGCGATTTCCTGGCTCGATTCCACGCGCAGCTCTGGTGGGCCATCGGCGCCGGCGTCGGATTCGCGGCGCTGCTCGGCTGGCTCGCCGCCCGGCGCGGCCTCGCGCCGCTTCATCGGATGGCGCGCGTCACCCAGGGCATCTCCGCGCGGCGCCTGGGCGAACGGATTCCGGTGGAATCGTTCCCCGGGGAACTGACCGAACTGGCCACGGCCTACAACGGGATGCTGGAGCGGCTCGAGGACTCGTTCCGTCGCCTGTCCGAGTTTTCGTCGGACCTTGCGCACGAGCTGCGCACGAGCTGCGCACGCCGATCGGCAACCTGATGATGGAGACGCAGGTCGTCCTGTCGAAGACGCGTTCCGCCGACGAGTACCGGGAGGTGCTGTACTCGAACCTCGAGGAGCATGAGCGCCTCGCCCGGACCATCGCCGACATGCTCTACCTCGCGCACGCCGATCACGGACTGCTCGTTCCCGACAGCCAGCCAGTGGCGCTGGCCGACGAAGTCCGCGAGCTGTTCGCTTACTACGACGTGCTCGCCGACGAACGCGGCGTTGGCCTGTCGCTGCTCGGCGAGGGCGTCGTCCAGGGCGACAAGCTGATGATCCGGCGCGCGCTGAGCAACCTGCTGTCGAACGCCATCCGCCACACGCCGGAGAACGGCACGGTGCGGGTGACGATCGCCGGCAGCGACGACGCGGCGGTCCGGGTCAGCGTGGAAAACCCCGGCCCGGCGATCGACCCCGCGCACCTGCCGAGGCTGTTCGACCGCTTCTACCGCGTCGACGCCTCGCGCGCCCAGGGCAGCGACGGCGCCGGCCTCGGTCTCGCGATCACGAAGTCGATCGTCGACGCACATCGGGGGACGATCGGCGTGTCGTCGATCGACGGTTGCACCCGCTTCGAGATCGGCTTCCCCCGCGCGGACCACTCCAGCGCGTCGTGACGTCTCCGGACTTCTACCGGACCGGCACTGCTTCGCCGCCGGCGCGCTCCCGACGCAGCCGCAGCGCGTTCGACACCACCGACACCGAACTCAGGCTCATCGCGAGCGCCGCGATCATCGGCGACAGCAGCAAGCCGAATGCCGGGTACAGCACGCCCGCGGCAATCGGCACGCCGAGTGCGTTGTAGACGAGCGCGAAGCCCAGGTTCTCGCGCATGTTGCGCACCGTCCGTTCCGAGATGTCCCGCGCCCGCGCGATGGCCCGCAAGTCGCCCTTGACCAGCGTGACGTGCCCGGCGTTCATCGCGACGTCGGTGCCGGTGCCCATCGCGATGCCGATGTCGGCCTGCGCGAGTGCGGGCGCGTCGTTGATGCCGTCACCGGCCATCGCGACCCTGCGCCCCTCGGCCTGCAGGCGTCGCACGATGGCCACCTTGTCGGCAGGCGCAACCTCGCCGATCACCTCGTCGATGCCCAGCCTGGCGGCGACCGCGCGTGCCGTCGTCCAGCCGTCGCCGGTGGCCATCACGATCCGGATCGAGACGTCGCGCAGATGCGCCAGGGCCTCAGGCGTGCTTGCCTTGACCGGGTCGGAGACCGCGAGCAGCCCCGCGAGGCGGCCGTCGACCGCGAGGTGCATCACGCTGGCGCCCCTGCCGCGCAGTGCCTCGGCCTGATCCGAGAGCGATTGCCAGGCAATCCCGTCGGCCTGCATCAGCCCGGTGTTCCCCAGCGCCAGGCGGCGACTGCCGACGATTCCGCGCACGCCGACTCCGCTCGCCGATTCGAACGCATCCGCCTTGTCGAGTTCGAGGCCGCGCCGCCGCGCTTCGGCGACGATCGCCTCGGCCAGCGGGTGCTCGGAGCCCTGGTCGAGGCTGGCGGCAAGTGCCAGCACCTCGTCCTCGAGAAAGCCGGGAGCCGGCACGACAGAGTCGAACGCCGGCCGACCCTCGGTCAGCGTTCCGGTCTTGTCGACGACCAGCGTGTCGATCTTGCGGAAGCCCTCGATCGCTGCCGCGTCGCGGAACAGGATCCCCTGCGACGCCGCCTTCCCGGTGGCCACCATGATCGACATCGGCGTCGCCAGACCCAGCGCGCACGGGCACGCGATGATCAGCACGGCCAGCGAATTGATCGTCGCGAACACCCAGCTGGGCTGCGGACCGAACAGGCCCCAGACGAGGAAGGTCGCGGCCGCGGCCGCGATCACCGCGAGCACGAACCAGCCGGCCACGCGGTCGGCCATCCGCTGCATCGGCGCGCGCGAGCGCTGCGCCTGCGCGACCATGTTCACGATCTGCGACAGCATCGTTTCGGCGCCCACGCGCTCCGCGCGCATCACCAGCGCGCCGCTGGTGTTCAGCGTCGCCCCGATCAACCGGTCGCCGACCCGCTTGCCGACCGGAACCGGTTCGCCGGTGAGCATCGATTCGTCGATCGGGCTCTCGCCGTCGAGCACGATGCCGTCGACCGGAACCTTCTCGCCGGGGCGCACGCGCAGCCGGTCTCCGACGTGGACGTGCGAAAGCGGCACGTCCTGCTCGGTGCCGTCGTCGTTCAGGCGTCGCGCGGTCTTCGGCGCGAGCCCCAGCAGCGCCTTGATCGCGGCGGAAGTCTGTCCCCGAGCCCTGAGCTCGAGCACCTGGCCGAGCAGCGTGAGCGAGACGATCACGGCTGCCGCCTCGAAATAGACGGCGACTCGGCCGTGAGCCATGAACGACGCCGGGAACCAGTGGGGCGCCAGCGTCGCCGCGACGCTGTAGACGAAGGCCGCGCCAACGCCCAGGCCGATCAGCGTCCACATGTTCGGGCTGGCGTTGCGGACCGACTGCACCATCCGCGTGAAGAACGGCCAGCCGCCCCACAGCACGACCGGCGCCGACAGCACGAGTTCGACCCAGGACTGCGCGCGCGGCGAGAGCCAGCCGAGCAGGTGCCCGGCCATGGCCAGCACGAGCACGACGACGCTGGCGGGCAGGGTCCACCAGAAGCGCCGGGTGAAATCGCGCAACTCGGGATTTTCGTCGTCGCCGAGGCCGGGCATCAGCGGTTCGAGCGCCATGCCGCAGATGGGGCAGTTGCCCGGCGCGGTGCGGCGAATCTCCGGGTGCATCGGACAGGTGTAGATCGTGCCCTCCGGAATCACCGCCCCGGACGGGGGCGACGGTGGCGCAGCCACGGGGCGCCCCGGGCGTTCGCCGCCTCCCTGATGCTCATGTCCGTGATGCTCGTGTCCGTGATGCCCGTGATCCGCTCTACTCGCCGGATGCGGGTCGTCATGACGTGCGTCCATATCGATCACTGATGACCGTGGTGCATCTCGCGAACCAGGGCGGTGGCACGCCGCCCCATGTAGGCGATGCCGAGCGCGTTCGCGATGAGCCCGACCCAGAACAGCGCGATCTGGTACTGCGACACGAAGGTGACGACTCCTGCGGCACCCAGCGCCGGCAACAGGTTGACCAGGTAGTGCGCGCAACACGACACCATGGCCGCGCCCGATGTGGTGCCGCTCGCGGCGACGATCTTGCCCGAGCCGTGCGCGGCATGGACCGCGCGGTGCAGCCACGCGAAGATACCTGCCTGCGTCCCGAATCCCGCTGCGAGCGCGACGACGAACGGCCAGAACTCCGCGAACTGCCCGAGCGCGTAGCCGAAGCCGGACACCGCACCGAGCACGCCGAAATAGAGCAGCAGCAGCCCGAGCATGCCGAGAACGCCCCATGCGGCAGCGCGCGCCCACTCACGCCGTCGCGTCCCGTCCCGGGCCGTCGAGTGATCCGCGATTGCCATGGGATGTCCCTCCGAACGGCTTCGATCGGGTTACCGCGTCCAGCGAAAGACGCGAGCCTTCGATTCACCGGCGCGCGAGATGCGCAATTCGAAGGCACCCGGCTGCGGCTCCGGCATGGCGAAGTGGAGCACCCCTTCGCGATGATGTCCTCCGGGACCGGAACCGGACCACGCCGTCGGCTTCAGGCTTCGGCCGTCGTCGGTGACCAGCGTGGCCGTCCGTGTCAGGTCGTCGACCAGTGCCTGCGAATGGGTCTCCAGGACGACCTTGAAGTCCCAGGTGGCTGCGCCCGGCACCCGCGGCATCGGCGTGACCTTCAAGGTCACGCCGTCCTGGCTGAGCGACTGGGTGGACGGTGGGGACGGCGCCTGCGCCCAGCTCGCCCAGGGCATTCCGACGAGCGACAGAACCAGCACCCAGGCCGCGCGGCGACCACGGTTTCTTCGGGCGCCCGCATCATCGACGTTCCGTGGCATGACGAACTCCGTGCCTCGACGACCCGGCGCGATCGGCACGATTCGCCTCAGCGCCGCGGCGTTCGGCTACGATCGCGACGTCGATCCATTCCGGAGCAGCCTGTGTCCGCGATTCGTGCCTTGTCCGCATCGGCCCGCAGGTTCCGGAAGCCGGTCGGCGTCGCGTCCACGGCCCTTGCCGTGGCCGCCTGCGTATCGGCCGAAGTGCCTTATCGCCCCCTTGCCCCGGGCGAACAGGTCTACCGGCAGGTATGCATGGCCTGCCATGCCACTGGCGTCGAGAACGCGCCGCGACTGGGCGACCGCCAGGCCTGGAAACCGCTGGTCGACGAGGGGCAGGATACGCTCACCGCGCATGCGTGGGTAGGCGTGCGCGGCATGCCTGCGCGCGGCGGCCAACCCGGCCTCTCGCTCGAGGAATTCGCGCGTGCCACCGCCTACATGGCGCGCGCGGCAGGCGGCGACTGGCAAGACCCCGATGCCGACATGCTCGCGGAGATCGAGGAAGAAATCGCGGAACGGCTTGCGAGCCTGACGCAAGGGAAGTAGCGGATATAATCTCGCGTTTCGTTCAATCAACCGGCTGCGGAACAATGAGCGACGAACACCAAGGATTCATCAAGACTCCCCGGCAGCTGATCACCGTGATCGTGCTGGCCTTCGTGGTGCCGATCACGATCATCGTGCTTCTCGTCAAGTTCGTCGGCAGCAGCACCCGCACCGGCGCCGGCGCCGATGCGATGACGCCGGAGGCGATCGAGACGCGCATCCAGCCGGTGGCCGGCTTCGAACTGCGCGACGCGAGCGCGCCCGCCGTGATGAGAACCGGCGAGCAGGTCTACAACGCGCAATGCGCGGCCTGCCATGCCAGCGGCGTGGCGGGGGCACCGAAGATCGGCGATGCGGGCGCCTGGTCGGCGCGCATCAAGACCGGTCTGCAGGCGCTGACGACTTCGGCGCTCAAGGGCAAGAACGCGATGCCGCCGCAGGGCGGGGGCGACTTCAGCGACGCCGAAGTCACGCGCGCCGTGGTCTACCTGGCCAACAAGGCCGGCGGCAAGTTCGAAGAGCCGAAGGCCGAGGCGCCGAAGGCTGCCGAAGCGAAACCGGAGGCCGCGCCACCCGCGACGGCGGCTGCAGCTCCTGCGGCTGCGGCTCCTGCACCGGCCGCCGCGGCTCCTGCGGCTGCAGCGCCGGCCGCCGCAGCGGCGCCGGCTCCTGCCGCCCCGGCCGCCAGCGCCGCGTCCTCCGAAGAGGGCAAGAAGGTCTACGACGCTTCGTGCATGGTCTGTCACGGCACTGGCGTGGCCGGGGCGCCGAAGTACGGCGACAAGGGCGCCTGGGCGCCGCGCGTCGCCGCCGGCGAAGACACGCTGGTCAAGCACGCGATCGACGGCATCCGTGCGATGCCGCCGCGCGGCGGCAACGCCAACCTGTCCGACGCACAGGTGCGGGCGGCCGTCGAACACATGATGGCCGCGGTCAAGTAATCCGTCGCGCCGCGCTCGATCAGGCTGCGGCCCGATCGAGCGCGAACGACAGCATCCCGATCGAGCCCAGCTCGATGCCTTCCGTCAGGATCGCCGCCCGGTCATCCGGGCGGCGCGCACCAAGCACCGTCAGCAGCGGCAGGTAGTGCTCCGGCGTGGGCACCGCGAGCCGCGCCGCCTCGCCGAATCTCTCGTAGTCGATCAGCGGCGCGACGTCGTCGCGCAGCACGCAGTCGCGCACCTGCGCCTCGAACGCGAGCGCCCAGTCGTGCGGCGGCGCATCGGCGCGGCGCGCCAGCAGCCCGAGGTGGTGCACCGCGTTGCCGCTGCCGACGATTCGCACACCCTCGTCGCGAAGCACGCCGAGCCCACGGCCCAGTTCGTAATGGAACGCCGCGTCGCGCCGCGCATCCAGGCTCAGCTGAACGACCGGCACGTCGGCATCGGGGTAGACGTGCGCCAGCACCGACCAGGTACCATGGTCCAGGCCCCAGTCGTGGTCGGCGCGCACCGGCAGCGGCGCCAGCAGCGCGCGAACCCGCTCGGCCAGCGCGGGGTCGCCGGGCGCCGGGTAATCGAACGCGTGCAGCGCGGCGGGGAACCCGTAGAAGTCGTGGATCGTGCGCGGTCGCGCCATCGCGGTTACCGCAGTTTCTTCGACGTACCAGTGCGCCGAGATCGCGAGAATTGCACGCGGACGCGGCCCTGCCGCGCCGCTTCGCCGCCACGCCTCGGTGTGCCGGTTCGGCTCGAGCGTGTTCATCGGGCTGCCGTGCCCGTAGAAGATAGCCGGTTGTGTCGTGGTGGCTGGCTCGTTCATCGTCGACGTCCTCGCGCGTCCGGGCGCCGGTGCTCAGGCGCGCCCGCGCTCCAGGTTGCGCACCAGCACCAGCGCCTCGCCGTCGACCAGCAAGGCACCGCCGACATCGCGCACCGTGCTGCGCAGGTTCACCAGCTGCTTGTCGGGCCGCACCCGCACCACTTCGACCATCGCGTGCAACGACTGGCCGGGATGCGCCGGCTTCAGGAAGCGCAGCGACTGCTTCATCCATCCGGTGCCGCGCCCGGGCAGCTTCGTGCCGAGCAGGTCGGAGAACATGCCCGCGAGCAGCGGGCCGGGTACCACGCGCGCGGGGAGACCGGCGCGTCGCGCCGCGCCCACATCCAGGACCAGCGGGTTGGCGTCGCCGCACAGGTCTGCGTACTCGTCGAGGTCGCCGGCGTCGAAGCGGCGCGCCGCCTTCGCGCGCTGGCCTGCCTCCAGGCCGAACAGCAACCCTGGCCGGGCATCGGGCGCCGCGAGCGCAGCCGGTTCGATCGAGCCGGAACGCCCGGCCAGCGGAACGGTGTCGGGCCCCGTTCCCAGCGGCAAGGTGTCGGGCTCGCTGTCGTCCCTCGCCGATCTGCCGGCACCCCCCTCGGCGGCGCGCATCACGACGGCTTCCCCGATCGCGGTATCGGTCATCCGCCCGTCGCGTTCGACCGCGATGCCCACGTCGAACGCCTGTGCGGATTCGCGCGAGGCCACTCGCACCGCGACCGTGTCGCCGGCGAAGGTCGGCGCAGGAAACACGAGCGTCTGCGCAACCGGCAACCAGGGCGTTGCGAGCTTGCGCGTGAGCGCGCCGCAGATCAGCCCGTAGAGGAACATCCCGTGCGCGACGGTGGCACCGAAGTGCGTGCCGCGCGCGAAGGCTGGATCGCAGTGGATCGGGTTGTCGTCGCGCGACAGTGCCGCGAAGCGGTCGAAGTCGCGCTGGGTGACCATGCGCATCACGTTCCCCCCGCGTAGCGCTGCCGCAGCGCCGGTTTCTCGACCTTTCCGGCCGGCGTGCGTGGCAGCGCATCGACGAAGCGCACGTGCCGCGGCACCTTGTAGCCCGCCAGCCGCTCGCGACAATACGCCTGCACCGAGGCCTCGTCGAGCCATGCGCCCGGCTCGAGTACGATCACCGCGAGGCCGACCTCGACCCACTTCGGGTCGGGCACGCCGATCACCGCGGCCTCGGCCACGCCCGGCATCCGGTACAGCAGGTTCTCGATCTCGGCCGGGTAGACGTTCTCGCCGCCCGAGATGAACATGTCCTTCAGGCGGTCGACGATCCAGTAGTCGCCGTCGTCGTCGAAGTACGCGACGTCGCCGGTGTGCAGCCAGCCGTCGCGGATCGCCGCCTGTGTCGCCTCGGCGTTGTTCCAGTAGCCCGGCGTGACCCCCGGCCCCTTGATCAGCAGTTCGCCGCGCTCGTTGGCCGCGCAATCGCGGCCCTGCGCATCGACCACGCGGGTGAGCATCGTGCCCACCGGCTTGCCGACGCTGCCCGGCTTGGCGCGCGCGGTCGCCTCGTCGGGAATGAACACCGTGGGGCCGGTTTCGGTCATGCCGAAGCCGAAGCAGATCGTGACGCCCTTCTTCGCCCAGGTCTCCAGCAGCGCCAGCGGCATCGGCGAGCCGCCCGCCGACCAGTGGCGCATCTTCGCGAATCGCGCATCGGCGAATCGCGGGTGCTGGGCGATGAACAGGTAGACCGCCGGCACGCCGAGGAACTGCGTGATCTCCGTCTCCAGCCAGCGCAGCGCCTCGCCGGCGTCGAACTGGCGCATCACCACGACGGTGCCCCCGGCGAACAGGATCGGGTTCGCGTACAGGTTCAGCCCGCCGGTGTGGAAGAACGGCAGCGCGGCCAGCAGCACGTCGTCGCCCGAGAGCTTCGTGGCGAGCATCGCGTGCACCGCGTTGAAGAACGCCATGCCGTAGGTCTGGATCACGCCCTTCGGCTTGCCGGTGGTGCCCGAGGTGTAGAGCAGGTACCAGGCCTCGTCCATCGGCCTGCACGGCATCTCGACGATGCGCCCGCTGGAGGATTCGAGCGCCGCTTCGTAATCGGGCCAGGCCGACAACTCGCGATGGCGCCCCGGCGGCGTCCCCGCGGCCGGCCGCGCCTCCTTCGCACCCGGCGCGCCGCGCACGACGAGGCCCGGCAGCGGCGCGCGGCCCGCGAGCACGGTCGCGGCCACCGCGAGGAACTCCTCGCCGCAGACGAAGGCCTGCGGCTGCGCATCGTCGACGATCGGCGCCAGCTCGCCGGCCGGCAGCCGCCAGTTCAGGCAAACCATGACCACGCCCGCTTTCGCGCAGCCATAGAGCATTTCGAGGTAGTCGGCCGAGTTGCCGGCGAGCACCGCGACCCTGGCGCCCGGCGGCAGTCGCCAGCGCGCGATGAGCAGTTCGGCGAAGCGGCTGGCACGCTCGTTCACCTGCCGGTAGCTGCGTGCCTCGCCGCTGGCGCTGTCGACCAGCGCGGGCCGGTCCGGATGGTGCTGGGCCTGCTTGTGCAACCAGTCGACGACGTACATGGCTCGCTCGCTGACCGATCCGGCCGCCGTCAGGCGCGTTGCGCCACGGCCTCGTCGGGATAGCCGGTGAAAGTGCGCAGGAAGCGCGCGACGCCCTCGCGCGCCTCGGCGCCGCCGATCGCGGCGACGAAGCGCTGCCGCTCGGCTTCGAGCGCCCGCTCGACCGCGTCGAGATCGCCGGCCAGCAGGCGCTTGCCCTCGCGCATCGTCCCGATCGGCGCGGCCGCGATGCGCTGGGCCGCCTCGCGCGCCAGCGCCGCCACCTGCTCGCGTGGCGCGAGCTGCGTGACCATGCCCCAGGCCTGCGCCTCGGCCGCGCTCACCGTGCGGTTCAGCAGCACGCAGGCGGCCGCGCGCCGTCGCCCGACCAGCGCCGGCAGCAGCGCGGTCCAGCCGCCGTCGGGGGTGAAACCGGCGCTCGCATAGTGCGCCTTGAAGGCCGCGTCGTCGGCCGCGATGACGACGTCGCTGGCCAGCACCAGGCCGACCGAACCGCCGGTGACCAGGCCGTGCATCGCCGCGACCACCGGCTGCGGCAACCTGAGCAGCGACAGGATCGACTGGTTCAGCAGCCCGACCAGTTCGGCCGCGTAGGTTTCGAGCGCGCTGCCCTTCATCTCGCGGGCGAAGCGACGCATGTCGCCGCCGATGGAGAACGCGTCGCCGTCGGCGGCGAGGATCACCGCGCGCGTGTCGCCGCGCCTCGCGGTTTCCTCGAGCGCCACGCACAGGTCGAGCAGCAGGTCGGGCACCAGCGCGTTGCGCATCGCCGGGCGCGCCAGCGTCAGCGTGGCCACCGCGCCGGCGTGCGAGACCCGCACCAGCGGCCGGCGCGCGCTCACGGCCGCCTCCGCGCGAGCGCGCGCGCCCGCAGCTTGCCGACGACGCCCGTCGGGAAGTAGTAGACCGACAGCACGAACAGCACGCCGAGCCAGAGCAGCCAGCGATCGGGCGAGAACAGCGCGGCGACGAGCGGCACGCCCTCGAAGCCGGCCGAGATCCAGCCCATCAGGTCCTGCAGGTAACTCTGCGCGAACACGAACAGCGCGCTGCCGATCACCGCGCCGTACATCGTGCCCATGCCGCCGATCACCACGATGAGCAGCGTGTCGAGCATGATCTCGAACGACAGCGTCGTGTCCGGGCCGTTGTAGCGCAGCCAGATCGCCAGAAGCGCCCCGGCCATCGTCGCGAACACCGCCGCCAGCACCGTCGAGAGCGTGCGGTACACGACGGTGCGGTAGCCGAGTGCCTCGGCACGGAAGTCGTTCTCGCGGATCGCCTGCAGCACGCGTCCGAACGGCGAGTTGACGATGCGCAACAGCACCAGGAACAGCACCAGCACGACGAAGAACAGCAGGTAGTACGACAGCAGGCGGCCGTCGATCGACACGCCGAGCACCGTGTCCTCGAACAGCTCGAACGAGGGTTGCACCAGCTCGGGCACGCCCCAGGGGAAGGCCGGGTCGTTCTTGATCCGGAAGTGATACATCGACTGCATCGCCTGGTGGTCTTCCTTGCGGAAGGTCATCTTGCCCTTCGGCGTGTCGAAGCTCATGCCTTCCATCGCCTTGATCAGTGCCTCGGTCTTCGTGTCGCCGCCGGTCTTCTTCAGCGCCTCGACCACCGCCATCGCCGCGGCCATGCCGCCCGCGGTGAAGAAATCGGGCGGCGACTTGAAGCGCTTGTAGTGCTCGGTGATCAGCCAGTTGTTGGCGGCGTTCTTCGGGATGTCGAAGTAGTAGTAGGTGGCGCCCTCCATGCCGGGGAACGCCTTGTAGGCGGCCATCGCCGGCAGGATGTTGCCGCCGGTGGCGATCTCGATGCCGTAGCGCTTCGGATCGAGGTCGGCGATCTTGAACGGGTTGCCCGCGCCGGCCCAGATGATGAAGATCACCTTGCGGCCCGGCTTGTCCTTCAGCGCGTCGAACAGCCGCTGCGCGCCGGCGGTGAAGTCGGTGGTGTTGGTGGGCAGGTATTCCTCGTGGACGATCTTCGCCTTGTTCAGCGCGTCCTTGAAGGCCTTCACGCCGTCACGGCCGAAGGCGTAGTCCTGCGCCAGCGTCGCGATCGACACGCCTTCCTTGTCGAGCGCGACCGCGTTCGAGATCGCGTCCTGCGACGAGTTGCGGCCGGTGCGGAAGATGTAGCGGTTCCACTTGTCGCCGGTGATCGAGTCGGCCACCGCCGGCTCCACCAGCAGGATCTTCTTGTACTCCTCGGCCACCGGCAGCAGCGCGAGCGCCACGCCCGACGAGGTCGGGCCGATCGCCAGATCGACCTTGTCGTCGGCGTAGGCCGCCTGCAGCAGCGCCTTGCCCACGTCGGGCTTGCCCTGGTCGTCCTTCTCGATCAGCACGATCTTGCGGCCGTTGACCATCATCGTGCCGCCGGTCGCGTAGTCGAAGCCCAGCATCAGCCCGGTCTGCGTCTGCGCGCCGTAGGCCTGCAGCGCACCGGTCTTCGAGTAGACGTGGGCGATCCGGATGTCCTTCGCGACGGCCGCGCCGGCCAGCATCGCGCCGGCCATCAGCGGCAACGCGTAGCGGCTGGCACGCTTCAGGAGCGGGAAAAGCTGCATGGAGTCTCTCCTCGTGAGTGTCTGGGAGCCCGCCTGCGGGCGAGAACTGCCATGGGAGCACGCAAGTGGCGTGCCAGCGAGGCAGGCTCCGGCAAGTACCCGACGGGGAAGGGATCGCGGGAGCCTGCTGAGGTCGCACAAGCGGCGTTCGTCCGATAGTCGGACAGGCGAGGAGCGGGCTATGTCCGAATATCGGTCAATCAATCGTTTTCAGCACGGTTCGAGCAACAGCGCGCAACGAAGTCGAGACGATCAACGTGGAAACGAGCCACAAGATAGCTCTATTTGCTCGATCGATCGCCATCTTGTCTGGATATCAAGCAGCCAAGGGCGTGGGTACCGCGCATATGCGGCTTGCTCAGACCAGCTTCATCACGCCGAGTATCAGCGCCGTCTGGGCCGTGAGCGCCGCGAGCATCCACTTCATGAGCTCGACCTTCGTCTCGGCAATGCGCGATTGCAGGCCGGCAATGCTGGCGCCGTTCGCCGCAATGTCGCGCGTCAACCGGACCTCGAGTTCGGCGATGCTGCGGACCGTTTCGGCCTGCAACGCCGCGACGTCGCGCTTCGTGGCCGGAACCTCGGCATGCAGGCTGTAACGCTCGTCGATCGAGCGATCGAGCAGGTCGACGACCGCCCGGGCACGCTCGGTGGACACCCCGGCCGACACCAGGGCTTCGAGGAGAGCGATCGAAAACGATCCCATGCGTGGCAGCTTAGCAGCGGCCCGCCTGCATCTCAATCGACCACGCGACGTCGACCGCGCAGCCGAGCCGCTGCGAATAAGCCAAGGGCCGACGGCGCCTTACAGCTGCATCTCGCAGCGCTCGACCTCGATCACCAGCGCCCCGCGCGCCCACGGAAACACCGCCTTCGCGCGGGCCGCGAGCTCGCCTTCGACCTGCACGCTGCCCTTGCCGTGGATGACGCCGCCCTGTCCGGGTCCGCGCGATCCGCGCACCGCGCGCGAAGCCGCCATCAGCTGGATCCGGCTGTCGCGCTTCAGGTTCTCCTCGGTGCGCTCGTAGTGGCCCGCGGGAAAGACGATGCGTTCGTCGTCGATGCCAATCCGCCGCGCATAGTCGCACCAGTTGCCGACGAGATGCGGGCCGTCGGGCCCCTGCGTGACGATGGCGACGAACTCGGCCTTTTCGAGGAGTTCGCGGGCGGCGGGGTCGAGAGCGGTCATGGCGTTTCCCTGACGTTTTTCGTTCGGAGGAACCGTCGAGGATCGCGCCGGGCCGGCAAGGGCAACATGATGTAGCTCAACCCGATGGCGCGGCGCAGGCGGATGACGCCGAAAACCGGCAGATGGCGCCGCGAACCGGCGGATCACGCCGGAATCAGGCGCAGCTGCCCGGGATCGATGCCGAGATGCACGCGCGCGCCGGGCGCGAAACCCGCGTCGCCCAGCACGTGCGGCTGGTCGGCCACCACTTCGACGTCTCCGGCGCGCACGCGGTAGCGGACGAACTCGCCCAGGAACTCGCGCTCGGCCACCGTGGCCTCGATCCAGTGCCTCGACGCGTTGCCCGGGGAGGCGCCGAGCGCCACGCTGTGCGGGCGAAACGCGATCTCCACGCGCCCGGAGGCCGCGCGCCCCGGCGCCGGCAGCCCCATCGTGCCCAGCGCCGAGGAGACGGTGCCCGCCGACGCTTCGCCCGGCACCAGGTTGATCGTGCCGACGAAGCCGGCCACGAACCGGTTCACCGGGTCGTCGTACAGCTCGCCGGGCGCACCCACCTGCTGGATCACCCCCTGGTGCATCACCGCGATCCGGTCGGCGGTCGTCATCGCCTCCTCCTGGTCGTGCGTGACGAAGATCGTGGTGATCGCCAGTTGCTTCTGCATCGCCACCAGTTCGCGGCGCATGTGGTGGCGCAGCTTCGCGTCGAGGTTCGACAGCGGCTCGTCGAGCAGCAGCACCCGCGGCTCGATCGCCAGCGTTCGCGCCAGCGCCACGCGCTGCTGCTGGCCGCCCGAGAGCTGGCCCGGACGCCGCCCCGCGTACTCGGCGAGGCCCACCAGGTCGAGCGCCCGGCCCACCTTCTCGCGCACCGTGGCGCGCGGCAGTCGCCGCTCCTCCAGGCCGAACGCAACGTTCTCGCCCACCGTCATGTGCGGCCACAGCGCGTAGCTCTGGAACACCATGCCGACGTTGCGCTTCCACGGCGGCACGGCGGTCACGTCCTCGCCGTCGATCAGGATCGCCCCGCGCTGCGCGCGCGCGAACCCGGCGATCAACCTGAGCAGCGTCGACTTGCCGCAGCCCGACGGACCGAGCAGGGCGAAGAATTCGCCGGGCTCGACGCCCACGTCGATGTCGCGCAGCACGACGTTGGTGCCGAACGCGAGGTTCACGTCGCGCGCTTCGACTCTCACCGGCCCGTTCACGTGCCTCTCCTCGCGATGTTGTGCGCCTGCCGCGACGCGACGAAGTGGTGCGACGCATAGGTGCCCAGCGCCACCACCGCGACCGCGATCACGCCGAGCGCCGCCCCCGGCCCGCGCCCGACGATCGACTGCATGTAAAGGTAGATGCCATAGGACATCGGCGCCAGGCTCTCGCGGCTGGTGAGCAGGATCGTCTCCGAAATCTCCACCGCCGCGGTGATGAAGCTGGTGACGAACCCGGCCAGGATGCCGCCGGCCATCAGCGGCACGACGATGCGCCGGATCGCGCGGCCGCGCGGCGCACCGAGGTTCTGCGCCGCTTCCTCCATCGAGATGTGCACCTGCTGCAGCGCCGCCATGCACGAGCGCAGCGCATAGGGCAGCCGCCGCACCGAATACGCGAGCACGAAGATCAGCCAGCTCGACGTGAGCAGGGTGCCGCTGAACGGCAGCTCCACTTCCCTGAACGTGCGCAGGTAGCCGATGCCCAGCACGACGCCGGGCATCGCCAGCGCCACCGTGGCCATGTGGTCGAGAAGCTGCCGGCCCGGCAGGCGCGTGCGCAGCACCAGGTAGGCGATGGCGGTGCCGATCACCACGTCGATCAGCGCCGCCGCGCCGCAGTAGAGGATCGTGTTCCAGATCATCCGCGTCGAGTCGGCGAACACGGTGGCGTAGTTCTCCAGCGTGTAGACGTCGGGCAGCACGCTGTAGCTCCAGACCTTCGAGAACGACAGCAGCAGCACGCCGACGTGCGGCGAGAGCACCAGCAGCAGGATCGCGCCGATCCACGCATAGGCGAGCGCCGACTGCCAGGGATGCAGCCGGCGGCGCAGCAACGAGCTGCCGCCGCGCTGCAGCGTCGCGAAATCGCGCCCGCGCAGGAACATCGTCGATCCGGCCATCGCGGCCACCGAGAAGCACACCAGGATGAAGCAGATCACGTAGCCGATCGGATCTTCGAGGCCGATCGAGGTGACGCGCAGGTACGCCTGCGGCGCGAGCATGTTGGTCACGTTGAGCACCAGCGGCGTGCCCAGGTCGTCGAACACCTTGATGAACACCAGCGAGGCCCCCGCCACGTAGCCAGGCAGCGCCAGCGGAAAGACGATGCGACGGAACAGGCGCAGCCCCGAAGCCCCCATGTTCTGCGCCGCCTCCTCCATCGCCGTGTCGATGTTGTTCAGCGCGACCGAGAGGTTCAGCAGGATGAACGGGAAGTAGTGCAGCGTCTCCACGAAGATCACGCCGTTCAGCCCTTCCATCACCGGGATGGTCAGGTCGAACCACTCGCCCAGCAGCAGGTTGACCGAGCCCGAGCGCCCGAACAGCAGCTGCAGCGCGGCCGCGCCGACGAAGGCCGGCATGATCAGCGGCAGCACGCCCAGTGTCTGCACCAGGATCGCGCCGCGAAACTGGAAGCGCACGGTGAAGTACGCCAGCGGCACCGCGACGATCGTCGCGAAGAGCACCGTCATCGCCGCCACGTACAGGCTGTTGGCGAACGACTCGCGCATCAGCGACAGCGAGAAGAATCCCGCCAGGTGCGCGAGCGTGAAGCCGCCCTGCGGGGTCGCGAACGCCGCCCAGACGACGGTGACGACCGGAACGATCAGGAAGACGACGAGGAAGGCGGCGATCGCCAGCGCTACCGCGGCGATCGCCACGCCGAAGCGCGGCACCGGCGCTTCCCTATCGGGCCGTCGCGGCGGCCTTGTTCGCCAGCTCGGCGGCGCGCTCGTAGTTGCGGCGCGCCTCGTTGCCCCAGTGCTCCTCGAGGGCGGTCATCTGCTTCTGCTTGGCCGCGTCGCGCTTGGTGTCGCGGAATACCGCCACGAAGCCGTCGTCCTTCATCTTCGCCTCGTCGACCACCGGCATGAACGCGAGCGAACGCGCCTCGGCCAGCAGCTTCTCGCCGTCGGCGTTCGGCTTGCGCGCCAGGCGCGCTGCCGCCTCGTCGATCGCCTTCGTCGCCGCGACCAGCTCCTTGTGGCGGAAGGTGATCGTCTGGTCGAACAGCGACGACACCAGGTAGTAGCGGCGCTCGGAAGCATGCGAGTCGAAGTTCACCTTGGCCTTGATCTTGCCGCCGTACGGATCGGGGAAGCCGGCCGGCGCCTTGCGGTAGGTCTCCGGCAGCACCGGAAGCCGGCTGATCTTCGGATCGAGCAGCAGCTCCTGCCCGGCCGGCGACAGCGTGAACTGGATGAAGCGCTTGCCCATCTCGGGCGACTTGCCGCCAGCCACCAGCCCGATGTTGGCCGGCACGATCGCGGTCACCGACGGATAGACGAAGCCCACCGGAAAACCCGAGGCCTGCGCCGCCAGCCCGAAGAAGTCGATCACCAGTCCGATTCCGTACTGGCCGTTGGTCACGCCCTCGGGCACGCCGAAGCTGCGCTCGGTGACGGCCGCGCAGTTTCCGGCGATCTGCAGGATCTGCGACCAGCCCTTCGTCCAGCCCTCGCCCTGCAGGATCGTCTCGACCGTGAGATGCGTGGTGCCCGAGCGCGACGGCGAAGAGATCGCGACGTGACCGAAATAGACCGGCCTGGCCAGGTCGGCCCACTCGCGCGGCTCGGGCAGCTTGTGCGCCTTCATGTAGCGCGTGTTCCACATCATTCCGTAGCCCGCCAGCGCCTGCCCGCGGTAGTAGCCCTGCGGGTCGTTGATCGGGTAGTTGCCGATCTTGTCCGGGATGCCCTTGACGCCGGGGTCGTATTTCTCCAGCAACCCGTCCTTGGCCAGCACCTCGAAGGCGTCGGGCGCCGAGGCCCAGAACACGTCGGGTCGGCTGCCGGCGGGCGCCTCGCGCGTGTAGGCGACGCCCGCCGAAGTGCCCTTGTTCAGGATCTCGACCTTCGTGCCCGGATTGACCTTCTCGAAGGCGGCCTTGTAGGCGGCGGTGAGCTCCTTCGGGAACGACGTGACCACCGTGACGGACTGGGACCAGGCCAGCCCGGGCGCCAGCGCAGCGCAGGCCAGCGCGAATGCAAGCGAGGTGCGAATTCGTGCCACAAGCATCTTGTTCATCTTCTGCTCCCCTCCGGTGCGCCTCGGGCACCCGTTCGTCTTGTGCGCCCGGTCGACGCGAGCCACGGCAGCGTAGCCACCGGTCGTCGACTGGTCAATCGGGGAGAGTCCTCCCCGCACCGACGGCCCACGGGTACGGCGTAACATGAAGCGCGGGCGCCGAACCCGACCTGACCGACCGCCCACGATGACCGACGTCGACGGCTCCACCGGCGAAGGCGGCGGCCAGCTGCTGCGCACCGCGGTCGCGCTCGCGGCGATCACCGGCAGGGCCGTGCACCTGACGAACATCCGCGCACGCAGGGCGCGGCCCGGCCTGGCTGCGCAGCATCTGGCGGCGGTGAAGGCGGTCGCCGAGCTTTGCGAGGCCCGGGTCGATGGCCTGGAGCTGGCCTCGCAGGAGATCCGCTTCGACGTCGACGAGCAGCCCGCGCGCGCCACGGTTCGCGTCGTCGCCGCTCGGAGCCTGGCGCGGAGCTAGCGGAAATAGGCCTTGCGCAGGTACTGGTCGACCATCCGCTCGGTGTTGAAGAACGAGCCGTTCAGTGCAATCGCGTGGCGCATCACGTCGATGTAGCGGTCCTGGTCGCGATAGAACATCGGCAGGATCACCGTCTCGAGCTTGTTGTACAGCGACTCCGCGTCGAACGCGCGCTCGTCGATGCCGCTGTCGTTCGTGGCATTGCCGTCGCCGATCGCCCAGCCGGTCACGTTCTCGATGCAGCCCTCGACCCACCAGCCGTCGAGCACCGACAGCTGCGGCACGCCGTTCATCGCGGCCTTCATCCCGCTGGTGCCCGAGGCTTCCAGCGGCGGCTGCGGCGTGTTCAGCCACAGGTCGACGCCGGCAACCAGGCGCTTGGCCGCCGCGATGTCGTAGTCCTCCACCCACGCCACTGCGAGCCGGCCCTCGAGCTTCGCGACCTGCGCGAAGATCTGCCGGATCAGCTCCTTGCCGCCCTCGTCGCGCGGATGCGCCTTGCCGCCATAGACCACCTGGATCGGTCCGGCACTTCGGTGCAGCGCGAGCAGGCGCTGCAGGTCGTGGAACAGCAGGTCGGGCCGCTTCCACTGCGTCGCGCGGCGCGCGAACCCGATCGTGAAGGTGTTCGAGAACAGGCTCGCGCCGGTGCGCTGGTTGACCCAGGCGACCAGGTCCTGCTTCGCGGTCTGGTGCGCGGCCCACAGTTCCTGGCGCGGAATGCCGAGCGCGTAGCGCAGGCTCGCGTTGTCCTCGCGCCAGTTCGAGATGTGCCGGTCGAGCACCGCGCGGATCGACGGCGCGATCCAGGTGGCGGCATGCACGCCGTTGGTGATCGAGTCGACCTTGTACTGGCCGAACATCTGGCGCGAGATCTCGCCGTGCCTCTTTGCCACGCCGTTGACGTAATGGCTGTTGTCGAGCGCGAGGTAGGTCATGTTCAGCACGTTGTCGAGGCAGAACTCGACCGCGCGCCGGTCGTACGCGCCGTGGTAGTCGGTGAGCACGCGCCGCACCAGCGCGAGCGGAAACTGGTCATGGCCCGCGGGCACCGGCGTGTGCGTCGTGAACACGCACAACGGCTTGACCGCCACGGCCACCTCGCGGGTCACTTCGTGGAGTCCGCGCCGCAGCATCTCCTCGTAGCCGAGTTCGAGCAGCAGCAGCGCCGCGTGACCCTCGTTCATGTGGAAGCGGCGGATGATGTCGTAGCCCAGCGCGCGCAGCATGCGCACGCCGCCGATGCCGAGGATGATTTCCTGGCACAGGCGGTAGCGGTCATCGCCGCCATACAGGTAGTCGGTGAGCCGCCGGTCGGGCTCGGCGTTCTCGGGAACGTCGCTGTCGAGCAGCAGCACCGGCAGGGTCACGCCGCCGGCGCCGCGGACGTCGTAGCGCCACGCGCGCAGCGCGACGTCGCGGCCCTCGATGCTCACCTTCGCGCGCCCCGGCATCTCGGCGAGCATCGACTCCGGCGACCACGCCTGAGGCTCCTCGGTCTGCCGACCCTCGGCATCGAGGCGCTGGCGGAAGTAGCCCTTGCGATGCACCAGCGTGACCGCCACCATCGGCACGTCGCCGTCGGCCGCCGCACGTACCGTGTCGCCGGCGAGCACGCCGAGGCCGCCGCTGTAGGTCGGCATCGCCTCGTCGAGGCCGATTTCCATCGAGAAGTAGGCGATCGTGGCGGCGTCGGGCATGTCGGGCTGGTGCTGATGCGGGCCGTGGCTTCGCGAGGGCGCGGCGGTCGATCAGCATGGGCCGGGAAGGCGGTGGGCGGCTTGCGCGCGGTCAAGTCCGACCCCTGACGCCCGTGTACGGATCGCGTTTGACACCGACTCCCGTGTCGCAGTATCTATCGACGACACCCGATCGTGGACGCGCCGATGGCCCGCCTGGTCTTCACGCAGCAGCTGCGTCGCTTCACCGAGGTGCCCGAGATCGAGTCGGCCGCCGGCTCGCTCAGGCAGGCGCTGGAGGACGCGTTCGCGGTGAATCCGCAGCTGCGCGGCTACGTTCTCGACGATCAGGCGCACCTGCGGCCGCACCTGGCGGTGTTCATCGACGGGCGCAGGTTGCGCGACCGCAGGCAGCTCGACGTGCCGCTGCCGGCCGACGGCACCGTCTACGTGCTGCAGGCCCTGACGGGGGGATGACCATGAGCGCTCGCGCCTGGGTGGCGACCCGGAAGGGTCTGTTCGAGCTTCGCCGCGCTGGCGAGCGCTGGGACATTGCGGCAGTGAGCTTCCTCGGCGAACCGGTCAGCGCCGTGCTGCCTGCCGATGCGTCGGCGCCGGATCGCCCGATGGTCGCTGCGCTGAACCTTGGTCACTTCGGCGTCAAATGCCACGCGTCCGACGACCGGGGCCGAACCTGGCGGGAGGTGAGCACGCCCGCGTTCCCCCTGCAGCCCGCCGAAGCGCGCGACGACATCGAGTGGAAGCTGCTGCAGATCTGGTCGCTCGCCGCGAGCAGCGACGCAATCTGGGCCGGCACGCTGCCCGGCGGCCTGTTCCGCAGCGCCGACGGCGGCGCGACCTGGCAGCTGTGCGAATCGCTGTGGAACGACCCGCGCCGGCACGAATGGATGGGTGGCGGCTACGACGTGCCCGGCATCCACTCGATCGTGCTCGACCCGCGCGACCGCGACCCGCAGCACCAGCGTGTACTGGTCGGCGTCAGCACCGGTGGCGCCTGGGCAAGCAGCGACGGGGGCCGCAGCTGGACATCGGCCGCGCGCGGCATGCGTGCCGACTACATGCCGCCCGAACACGCCTTCGACGCAAACGCGCAGGACGTGCACCGAATCGTTGCCTGCGCGTCGCACCCCGAACACCTCTGGTGCCAGCACCACAACGGCATCTGGCGCTCGACCGACGCGGCCGCCTCGTGGCAGCAGGTCACCGGCGTGCCGGTATCCGACTTCGGGTTCACCGTCGCGGTCGATCCGAGCGATCCGGCGCGCGCGTGGTTTGCGCCGGCGGTGGCCGACCAGCGCCGCGTGCCGGTCGATGCGGCGCTGTGCGTGCTGCGCACCGACGACGGCGGCCGCAGCTTCGCTGCCCTGCGTGCGGGATTGCCCCAGTCACACTGCTATGACCTGGTCTACCGCCACGGCCTCGATGTCGGCACCGATGGACGCACGCTGCTGATGGGATCGACGACCGGCGGACTCTGGACGAGCGACGACGGCGGCGATCGCTGGCAGGTGGTGTCGACCACGCTGCCGCCGATTCACGCGGTCGCGCTCGAACGGTCGTAGACCCCGGGCGGGCGACCGACCGACTGCCGGTCGCTGACCCGGTCCACTACCGGGTCGCCGACTGCCTGGTCCGGGGTTGCGCGAGCCCGGCTGCTACGATGGGCGCCCTTCGCCATGCGCCCGACTCCCTCCCGCCCCTCCACCCCGCCTTGGCGCCGCCGCTTCGCGTGGCTGCTGTGGCTCGCGCTGCTGATGCCGCTCGCACAGGCCGCAGGTGCGTGGCACGCTGTCGCGCACGCGAGCGAGCTGCCGAGCGGCGAAGAAGGCAAGCACGGGCCCGCGCAGGCGCCGTGCGAACTGTGCCTCGCTGCGGCCGTACTGGGCAGCGGCGCGCTGCCCGCCAAGCCGTTCGCGCTGCCACGTCCCGCCTGCGCGCAGGAAGCGCCATGCGCGAGTCCGGTGGCGTCCGCGCTCGGACCGAGCCCCAGCGCCAACCGCAGCCGCGCGCCTCCGCACTTCCCGGTCTGACCTCTTCGACACGACGCCCGGCCCGCGCAGTTCGCAGGCCGGGGCAAGCGACGTCCCTGGCCGGAGCCGGACCTCATGAACAATCTCTTGCGGACGAGCCTCGCGCTCGTCCTCGCCGCGCCGCTGGCCGCGGCAGCCGATCCCGCATCGGACATCAAGGCGCTTCGAGCCGAGCTGGAAGCGATGCGCAGCGCCTATGAGGCGCGATTGCAGGCGATGGAGTCGCGGCTGAAGGCGGCCGAGGCTGCCGCCGTGGCTGTCGACGCACCGGGCGCGGCATCCGCGCCGCCGCCCGCCCCAGCGCCGGTCGCAGCACCCGTCCCCGCGCCCGCGCCTACAGCGGGCAACGGGGCCCGCGGCGCGAGCGCGTTCAACCCTGCCGTCTCGCTGATTCTCTCGGGCACCTACACCCGCACTTCGCAGGATCCGGAACGTTATGCGATCACCGGCTTCCCCCTGCCCGCGGATGCCGAAGTCGGCCCGGGCACACGCGGGCTGAGCCTCGCCGAAACCGAGCTCGGCTTCGCGGCCAGCATCGACCCCTGGTTCCGGGGCGCTGCCTTCGTCGCGCTGCACCCCGACGACTCGCTGTCGGTCGAAGAGGCCTGGGTGCAGACCACGTCGCTGGGTGGCGGCTTCTCGCTCAAGGCGGGGCGCTTCTTCTCCGGCATCGGCTACCTCAACCCGAAGCACGCCCACACTCGGGACTTCGTCGACAGCCCGCTCGCATACCAGGCGATGCTGGGGTCGCAGTTCGGCGACGACGGCCTGCAGCTGACCTGGGTCGCGCCCACCGACTGGCTGGTCGAGCTCGGCGCCGAGGTCGGCCGGGGCCGCAGCTTTCCCGGCGGCGGCGACACCTCGCGCAACGGCGCCGGCATGCACGCGCTCACGGCGCACACCGGCGGCGACATCGGCGACAGCCACAACTGGCGCGCCGGCCTGTCGATGCTGCGCGCGAAGGCGAAGGACCAGACACTGCTGGCCGCCGACGCGGCCGGCGATACGCTGGCCAGCGCATTCACCGGCGACACGCGCATCTGGATCGCCGACGCCGTCTGGAAGTGGGCGCCGGGAGGCAACGACGCGCGCACCGCCTTCACGCTGCAAGGCGAATACCTGCACAGCACGCGCAACGGCGAGCTCGTCTACGACATCGGCGGCGCCGACAGCCCCGGCGCCCTGCGCACGACGCAGTCGGGCTGGTACCTGCAGGGTGTTTACAAGTTCATGCCGCGCTGGCGCGTCGGGCTGCGCACCGAACGCCTCGATCCGGGCACGCCCGACGACGGCGCCGGCGCGGGCTGGCCGGCCACGAGCGATTACCGCCCGCGCAGGAACACGGCAATGCTCGAATACAGGCCGAGCGAGTTCTCGCGGGTGCGCCTGCAGTGGGCGCGCGACCACGCGCGCGAAGGCGCGGCCGACAACCAGTTGTTCCTCCAGTACCAGATGAGCCTGGGCGCGCACGGCGCCCACCGCTATTGAGCGAGGACCGAATCATGAAGCGAACCGTCTTTCTCGCGCTGGTCGCGGCCTCGCTGGCGCTGCCGGCGCTGTCCGCGCACGCGGCGCTGCGGGTCTTCGCCTGCGAACCCGAATGGGCCGCGCTGGCGCAGGAACTCGGCGGCAACCTGGTCGAGGCTTCTTCGGCCACGACCGCGCTGCAGGATCCGCATCGCATCCAGGCGCGTCCGAGCCTGATCGCCCGCGCGCGCAACGCCGATCTCGTCGCCTGCACCGGTGCGGAGCTGGAGATCGGCTGGCTGCCGATGCTGCTGCAGCAAGCCGGCAACGCGAAGGTGCAGCCCGGCCAGCCGGGCCACTTCGCCGCGGCCGACTACGTGCGCAAGCTCGAAGTGCCGCAGCGGCTCGATCGCTCGGAAGGTGACGTGCACGCCGACGGCAATCCGCACATCCAGACCGACCCCCGCAACATCGCGAAGGTCGCCGCGGCACTGTCGGCGCGCCTGCGCCAGCTCGACCCCGCACACGCGAGCGAGTACGCGCGGCGCGAAGCCGACTTCTCGCAGCGCTGGCAGCAGGCGATCGACCGCTGGACCGCGCAGGCCGCGCCGCTGAAGGGCGCACCGGTGGTCTCGCAGCACAAGGCATTCGCCTACCTGTACGACTGGCTCGGCCTGCGCGAAATCGCGGTGCTCGAACCCAAACCGGGCGTCGAGCCCACCGTCTCGCACCTGCAGGCGGTGCTCGCGACGCTGAAGGCCACGCCGGCACGCATGACGCTCTATGCGGCCTACCAGGATCCGAGGCCGGCCGAATGGCTGAACCGCAACGCGGGCGTCGCCGCGGTGAAGCTGCCGTTCACCGTCGGCGGCACCGACGGCGCCAGGGACCTGTTCGGCCTGTTCGACGACACGATCGCACGCCTGCTCGCCGCGGGAGTCGGCAAGTGAACTGGGGCGCGCTCGACTGGAGCATCCTCGGCCTGCCGATGCTCGCCGGCCTGCTCGTGCTGGCCACGCACGTGCCGCTGGGCGCGCAGGTGCTCGACCGCGGCATCGTCTTCGCCGACCTGGCGATTGCGCAGATCGCCGGGCTCGGCGTGGTCGCCGCCGATGCGTTCGGCCTGCGCGAGAGTGGACTGACCGTTCAGCTCTCGGCGGTGACGGCCGCGCTGCTGGGCGCGCTGCTGCTCACCTGGACCGAGCGTCGCGCGCCGCGGCAGCAGGAAGCGCTGATCGGCGCGATCTTCGTGCTGGCCGCATGCGCCGGCCTGCTGCTGCTCGCCGGCAACCCGCACGGCGGCGAGCACCTGAAGGACCTGCTCGTCGGACAGATCCTCTGGGCCGACGCGCGGCAACTGGCATGGCTCGCCGCGATCACCGTGCCGCTGGCGGCGGCACTGTCGCTGGGCTGGGTGCGGCGCGCGGGGCGCTTCGGCTTCTACGCGGCCTTCGCGCTCGCCGTCACCGCATCGGTGCAACTGGTCGGCGTCTACCTGGTGTTTTCGAGCCTGATCATCCCGGCGCTCGCCACGCATCGGCATCGCGGGGCCAGGCGGCATGCGCTGGCCTACGGCATCGGCGCAGCGGGCTATGCACTGGGACTCGCGCTGTCCGCGCTGCTCGACGCACCGTCGGGTGCGGTGATCGTCTGGGCCCTGGCCGGATGCGCGATCGCCGGCGCGGCCGCGTTTCGGCCGCGCGTCGCGACCTGATATCGTCACGCGCGATGGAACCGCTCCTCGTCTCGACGTCGGTGGTTGCGCTCGCCGAAATCGGCGACAAGACCCAGTTGCTCGCGCTGCTGCTGGCCGCGCGTTTTCGCAAGCCCGTGCCGATCGTCGCCGGCATTCTCGTCGCGACGCTGGCCAATCACGGGCTCGCGGGTGCGCTCGGTGCCTGGATCACCGCGGTGCTGAGTCCGGAGGTGTTGCGCTGGGTGCTCGGGCTGTCGTTCCTCGCGATGGCCGCGTGGACGCTGATTCCCGACGAGATCGAGGAGGACGAAGGCCGGGCGGCACGCCGCCTCGGCGTGTTCGGTGCGACGCTGGTCACCTTCTTCCTCGCCGAGATGGGCGACAAGACGCAGCTGGCCACCGTCGCGATGGCGGCGCACTACCCGAGCCCGCTCATCGTGGTGATCGGCACCACGCTGGGCATGCTGATTGCCGACGTGCCCGCGGTGTTCGTCGGCGACCGCTTCGCCGCGAAGATCCCGATGAAGCTGGTGCACTCGATCGCCGCGGCGATCTTCGCGGTGATGGGCCTGCTGGTGCTCTTCAGGATCGACTCGGCGTTCTAGGGCGTTCGGCGGCGGATCGGCGATGATCGGGGCCGATGGACGCTCCGGTCATCCTGTTCGGCGCCTTCGACCGCCACAACTTCGGCGACATGCTGTTCCCGCACGTCGCCGCAGCGCTGCTGCCCGGGCGCAGGCACGTCTTCGCCGGGATCGCGCAGCGCGACCTGCGGCCGTGGGGCGGGCACGCGGTCGAGGCGCTGCGCGCGGTGGCAGCCTCGCTCGGCGACAGGCCGGCCACGCTGATCCACGTCGGCGGCGAGATCCTGAGCTGCGATGCCTGGCAGGCTGCGGTCATGCTCGAGCAGCCGGCCGCCGCACGGTCGGTTGTTCGCCGCCTCGACGGCCACCCCGGCGAACAGCGCGAATGGGCCCGCACGACGCTCGGCACGCAGGCGCGTGCGCCCTACGCGACGACGGCGCGCGCAACATTTCCGGGGCCGCTGCGCGTCGCCTACCTCGCGGTGGGCGGCGTCGAGCTCGATGCCTGCGACGGTGCGCTGCGCTCCGACGTGCTCGCCGCGCTCGCCGCCGCCGACGACCTCAGCGTTCGCGACCGGCAGACACAGGCCCGGTTGCAGGCCGCCGGCATCACGGCGCGGCTCGCGCCCGACCCGGCGGTGATGGTCGCCGAGCTGTTCGGCGAGACGGTACGTGCGCGCGCGCAAACAGGCGAGGTCGCGCGCCTGCGCGATGCGTTCCCGCAGGGCTACCTCGCCGTGCAGTTCAGCGCCGACTTCGGCGACGACGAAACGCTGGCGCGCCTGGCCGCACAGCTCGATCGCGTCAGCGCCTCGACCGGGCTCGGCATCGCGCTGTTTCGCGCCGGCGCGGCGCCCTGGCACGACGAACTCGATGCGCTGCAGCGGCTCGCGGCACGCCTGCGCGGCAAATCCGCGACGGTGTTCGAGTCGCTCGACCTTTGGGACATCTGCGCACTGATCGCCGCAGCGCGCGGCTACTGCGGCAGCAGCCTGCACGGCCGGATCGTCGCGATGGCATTCGCATTGCCGCGCGTGAACCTGCGCCATCCCTCGGCACAGGCGCGCACCGGCAAGCAGGCCGCGTTCGCCTCGACCTGGGATCTCGCGGAGATGCCCGCGGTCGTAGACGTCGACGACGCCGCATCGGCGATCGAGCAGGCGCTCGCGACGGATCCGGCGCAACTCGCTGGCACTGCCGCGCGATTGGCCGTGCGCTTTCGCGAAGCGTTCAACGCGATGCGCGAGCGCCTCGCCTGAAGAGGCCGCGGGACGCGAATCGCGTCGTCGTCCCGCGGCGTTCAGCGCGCGAACATCGTCCCCGGCAGCCACAGCGCAAGCTGCGGCCAGATCATGACGATCGCCAGCACCGCGATCATCAGCAGCACGTAGGGGGCGGAGCCGCGGACGATCTCGCCGATCGGTGCCCGCGTGATCGCCTTGATCGTGAACAGGTTCATCCCGACCGGCGGCGTGATCTGTGCCAGTTCGAGGTTGATCACCAGCAGCACGCCGTACCAGATCGAATCGATGCCCAGGTGCGCCATCGCCGGCATGATCACCGGCGTCGTGATCAGGATGATCGCGATCGACTCCAGGAACATCCCGAGCACGAAGATCAGCGCCATCATCACGACCAGGAAGCCGGTCACGCCGATGTCGGCCGCGACGATCGCCTCGACGATCTGCTGCGGAATGCGCAGCTTGGTCAGCACGTGGCCGAACACCGACGCGCCCGCGAGGATCATGAACAGCATCGCCGACACGCGGCAGGCGTCGATCGCCGCGTCCCAGACATCGCGCAGGCCGATCGTCCGGTAGACGAGCATCGCGATCAGCAGCGCCAGCCAGGCCCCGGCCGCTGCGGCCTCGGTGGCGGTGAACACGCCCGCGTACATGCCGCCCAGCACGAACACCGGCAGCGAGAACGCCCACAGCGAGCGCCGGATCGCGCCCAGTGCCTCGCCGAGGCTCGCACGCGGCTCGCGCGCCAGGTGCCGGTGCGCGAACGCGACACTCGCCATGTTCCACGCGATGAAGACGCCGGCCATCAGCAGCCCCGGCACGACACCGGCCATGAACAGGCCGCCGATCGAGGTGTCGGTCGACACGCCGTACAAGACCATCGGCCCGGACGGCGGGATCAGGATGCCGAGCGTGCCGCCGGCCGCCACCAGGCCGTAGGCGAACCTCGGCCGATACCCGAAGCGGATCATCTGCGGGATCGCCACCGCGCCGATCGTCAGCGCGGTCGCGACGCTCGAGCCCGAGATCGCCGCGAAGATCGTGCACGCGACGATCGTCGCCACGCCCACGCCGCCGGGAAGATGCCGCGTCAGCGTGTAGGCGGTGTTGTACAGGTCGTCGACGATCCGGCCGCGGATCATCACCTGGGCCATGAATGCGAACAGCGGTATCGCCACCAGCAGGTAGTGGTTGATCTCTCCGAAGATGATCTCGGTCACCGATCCGAGATCGCCCTGCGTGACGAGCAGCAGCGCGCCGCCGTAGAGCGCCAGGCCGGCGAAGATCGGCAGGCCGGTGAACAGCAGCAACAGCAGCCCGGCGAAGATCAGCGCGATCGTCACGATCGCTCCGGGCCGGGCCGCGGGCCCGCCAGCGCCCGCCAGAGCGCCTCGATCGCCGCCAGCAGCAGCAACGCGCCACCGACCGGCATCAGCAGCATCAGCCACCAGGTCGGCCACTCGAGCGACCCCTCGGTGACCAGGCCGAGCGTCTTCGCCAGCATCGCGGAGCCCCAGCCGTTGAAGACGAGCACGACGGCGAAGGCCCCCGCCGCGAGCGCCGACCAGGCCTGGACCCAGCGGCGCCGCTGCGGCGAAATCCGCTCGATCAGCAGGTCGACGCCGATGTGCTCGCCGTCACGCAGCGCCTGCGCGGCGGAGAGCATGACGACCGCTATTAGTGCGAAGCCGACGACCTCGTCGACCCAGACCGGCGCCGCGCTGAACACGTAGCGCATCACCACTGCCCAGCCGATCAGGACGAGCGAAGCGAGCAACGCCAGCGCGGCCAGCGCCATCGCCGCGCCGGCCGCGGCGCGCACGACCTTGCCCAACGCGCGCAGCGCCGGCGGTTCGCGCGAGGGCGGATCCGCGTCCGGGCCCGCGTCCGGGCCCGATCCGGCGCCGGTCACGTTGGGCGGCGCTTCAGAGGCGGTCGATCAGCTCGAGCAGACGCACGCCATCGGGCGCGGTCGCGCGCAGGAACTCCTTCTTCACCGCCGGCTGCATCGCGTCGGCCATCGCCTTCTCCTGCGCCTTCGTGAGCGCGACCGCCTGCATGCCCTTCTCGTTGAGCACCTTGATGTCCTCGGGCGGGACGCCGTCGGTGACGCGGATCGACCGCTTCACCGCCCGGTCGGCCGCAGTCTGGATCGCCGCGCGCAGGTCGGCAGGCAGCCCGTTCCACCACGCCGGGTTCACCACGAGGTTGTCGAACGCGAGGATGATGTTCGATGCCGCGCCGTACTTCTGGATCTCGTAGTACTTGCGGCTGTACGCGGCCTTCACGCCGGTGAAGCCGGCGTCGAGCACGCCGGTCTGCAGCGCCTGGTAGACCTCCGAGCCCGGCATCGCCGATGGCGATGCGCCCATCGCCTCCAGGCCCGCGTCGAACAGCTTGTTCAGGCCGCGGATCTTCAGTCCGGCGAAGTCCGCCGGCGCGACCAGCAGTTTCTTGCCCGACGTGAAGATGCCGTCGTTGGTGTCGACGATCCACGCAATGTTCTTCACGCCGCGCGCTGCCATCTTCGCGTCGAGCAGCTTCGACGCCTCCGAGCCGATGAACGCCTTCTGCTTGGCCACCGAGGTCATCAGGTACGGAATCACCGTGACGCTCATCTCGGGAATCGTCCCGCCCCACTGGAAGTTCAGGATCACCGCGGCCTCGATCTTGCCGCTGGCGACCGCCGGGTGATTCTGGTTCGGCTTGAACAGCTGGGCGGCGCCGAAGATCTGCACCTCGACCCGGCCCTTCGTCGCGTCCTTCACCTCCTTCGCGAACCGATCGAGGTTGACCGCCGTGTGATGCGTCGGCGGAAGCTGGTGGCTGATGCGCATCGTGTACTCGGCAGCGAAGGCGCTGCCGCACAAGCCGAATGCGGCCACGGAAAGCACGGCGCATCGGCGCGCGAACTGGCGGCGGTCAGGCATGGTCGTCTCCTCCCAGGTGATCTTCGGGTTCAGGCCACGACGCGTTGCGCGCGCAGCACATCGATCTCGGCGCGCGCATAGCCCAGGCCTTCGAGCAATTCCTGCGTGTGCGCGCCGAAACGCGGCGGATCGAGCCGCACCGGCAGGCGCGCGCCCCGCATCGTAATCGGGAACAGCGTCGTCTTGACAGTCTGCCCGGCCTTCTCGCCGTCGGGCACGACCACGTCGGCCAGCCCGCCGGTGGCCAGCAGGTGCGCGTCGTCGTACAGATCCTCGGGCTTGCGGATCGGCGCGAACGGCAGCCCGGCCTGCTCGAACAGCGTGGCCAGCTCGGCGGCCGTTCGCCGTGCGAGGCGTTCGCGCAGCACCGGCATCAGCTTCGGCCGGGCGCGCACCCGCTCGTTGTTGGTCGCATAGGCCGGATCGGCCCTCAGGTCGGCGAAGCCCAAGATGTCGCAGAACGTGGCGAACTGCGCGTCGCTGACCGCGGCGAGGAAGATCTGCTCGCCGTCCTTCACCGTGAACACGTCGTAGACCGCCCAGGGGCTCTCGCGCACCGGCATCGGCGACGGCGGGCGGCCGGTCATCGCGTACTGCAGCATGTGCTGGCCGACCAGGAACACGTTGTTCTCGAACAGCGCCGACTGCACCTCCATACCCTTGCCGGTGATGCCGCGCTGGATCAGCGCGCCAAGCGCGCCGATCGCACCGAACAGGCCGCCCATGATGTCGTTGACGCTGGTGCCTGCGCGCAGCGGATCGCCCGGACGCCCGGTCATGTAGGCGAGCCCGCCCATCATCTGCACCACTTCGTCGAGCGCGGTACGGTGCTCGTAGGGGCCGGGCAGGAACCCCTTGTGGCTCACGTAGATCACGCGATCGTTGCGCTTCGCGAGCGACGGGTAATCGAGCCCGTACTTGGCCAGCGCACCCGGCTTGAAGTTCTCCACCACGACGTCGGCGCTCGCGGCGAGCCGCCGCGCCGCCTCGGCGCCCTCGGACTGCCGCAGGTCGATGCCGATGCTCTTCTTGTTGCGGTTGAACATCGGGAAGAAGCCGGCGCCCGCACCCAGCAGCCGACGCGTGTTCTCTCCGCCGAGCGGCTCGACCTTGATCACCTCGGCGCCCATGTCGGCGAGCACCATCCCGCAGGTCGGGCCCATCACCATGTGGGTGAACTCGACCACGCGCAGGCCCTTCAGCGGCTGCGGCGCGGCGGGGGTTTCGTCAGGTCGGTTCATCGGGGACTCGGGTCTCGACGGGGCGTGCTGCTCGGGCACCTGCGGCCACAGGCGATGCCCGGCGTCACGGCACCGGCGGCGCGAAGTGCAGCGACCCGGCGATGCGGTTCCAGGCGTTGATCGTGCCGATGGAAGTGGTCAGGAACGCGATCTCGGAACGGCTGAACTGCGACTGCAGTTGCGTCCAGGCCGTGTCGGTCACGCTGTGCCGGCCCATTCGCGTCAGCGCCTCGGTCCAGGCCAGCGCGGCGCGTTCGCGCTCGCTGTAGACGCCCGTCTCGCGCCACGCCGCGAGCAGGTCGAGCTTGGCCGCCTCGACGCCGAGCTTGCGCGCCATGTTCAGGTGGAACTGGATGCAGAACGCGCAGCCGTTGATTTGAGAGGCGCGAATCTTGATCAGCTCGGTCAGCGTCTTTTCGAGCCCGGAGTCGTCGACCGCCTTGCCGAGCGCGCGCAACGCGGCGACGGCGGCCGGGGCGAGATCGTCGTAGTCGGCGCGGCTGATGCGCGGAATGTGGGCGGGCGCGGTCATCGTGCGGATCCTGGATGCGATGGTCGGGGAGCCAGTTTAGACGCACGAAAAGGGGTGCGATCGAATCGCCCCCAACGCGGGCGCAGCCGCGCGGCACCGGGGCGGCGGCCGTCGCGGTGAGGGCTACGACCGCCGCAGTGAGGGCTACGGCCGCCGCGCGGCGATCGTGCCGCCGTCCGCCGCGTGAAGCACGAGCGCGCCGCTCGCGTCGATCGTGAACCGGCGCACCTGCGCGAGCAAGTCGAAGAACAGCCGCTCCTGCCGCATCAGCGCCGGCGCGCAGGCCATCCTGGTCGAGGCCGCCTTCGAGATCGTGAGCCCCTCGCCGGTCAGCTTGTACGAGGCGGTGTAGCGGTTGCAGGAGCCATGCCCCGACACGCGGCCATCGGCCGCGAAGGCGAGCGTCACCCGCGATCGATCGACGATGCCCGCGCCGCGCAGGTCTTCGACCACCCACTCGGCACCCTGCAACAGCGTCGCGGGGTCGCCGCCGCAACCGGTGAGCATGCGGCCCGCAACGGCGACGGTGACCGCGTTCGGATACGGCATGCCGGTCATCGAGTCGGCACAGCGCCGATCGAAGATCGTCGCGACGAGGCCCGCCCCGGCGGCCGGCGCGCGAAAGCGCGTGAAGCCATCGCCGGGTTCGGCGACCGGCGTGGGAGCCTCGACGTGCATGCGGCCGTCGTCGGCGAGCAGCGCGATCGTGTGCGCAGTGATGTCGAGTCGCCAGCCCGGTTCGTTGCCGGTGGCGCGATAAGGCAGGCTCGGCGCGCGTTCGGGCACGCACTCCGGCCACGGCTGGCCGCGTACGACGACGCTCGCGCGATCGCCCTTCGACCAGAAGCTCGTCGACGAATCGCCGACCGCCTCGTAGCGCGCGCCCGAGGCCGAGCGCACGGGCCGCAGGTCGAAGGTTTCGCCACCGGCCTCCATGCGGATCGTGTCGCCGACATGGCCGACCGTGACGCTGCGGTCGCCGCAGGCGAGCGTGCTCGCGAAGGCCAGCGGCTGGGTGCGTTCGACCGGCGGCTTGGGGCGCTCGGGGGCGGGTTGCGCTCGCTCGGGGGCGGGTTGCACGCGCTCGGGGACAGGTTGGGTGCGCTCGGGGACGGATGACGGGCGCTCGGAGCGCGGGGGTGCGCGCTCAGGACGCGGCGACGGACGCTCTTCGCGCGGCGTCGCACCGCCCGAATCGACGCGGGTGCCAACCCCCGTCGCACAGGCGCCGAGCATGAGCGCGGATGCGAGCACGATGACGAGCTTGAGGTGCATGAAGTCTCTGCGTCGGACGGTTCCGGGGCGATTCGTGGTTGCGACGGTTCGTGCCGCCTCACTTCACCGGAATCGGCGTCGCACGATCCACCGGTACCGCGGTGACCGAATTCTGCGGCGAACCCTCGATGAGCCGCTCCGCGTAGGTCAGGTACACCAGCGTGTTGCGCTTGCGATCGACCATGCGCACGATGCGCAGCTTCTTGAAGACCAGGCTGATCCGCTCGCTGAAGACCTCCTCCTGCTCCGGCAGCGGCTTCGCGAACGAGATCGGACCGACCTGGCGGCAGGCGATCGCCGCCTCCGAGCGGTCTTCGGCCACGCCGAGCGCACCCTTGATGCCGCCGGTCTTCGCGCGCGAGGTGTAGCAGGTGACGCCGTTCACTTTCGGGTCGTCGTGCGCCTCGACCAGGATCTTGTGGTCGGGACCGATCCACTTGAAGACGGTATCGACTTCGCCGATGGGTTCGGCGCGGGCGACGACGAAGGGAAGCAGCAGGAGGAAGATCGGGGAGAAGGATCGCATCGTGAACCTCGTGACTCGGCAAGTGGACGGGCCGGCCAGAACGCTCATGGCGCAGCCCAGTGGGCCACGGGCTTCGACAGGAAATCGTCGACCGGTATGCCGTCACCACCGACCAGCAGGCTCCGGTACACCCTGAAGGATCGCACGAAGGCTTCCGTCCCCGCGTGGACCGGCGGAGCGCGGCCGCTCTTCGCCTCGACCGCGAGCAAGCGCCGACCGACCTTCACGACGAAGTCGACCTCATGGTTGCGCTCGCGCCAGTAGAACAGTTCGCAGCGGCCGGCGGCCGCGGCATTCGCCAGATGCGCGCCGATGGCCGATTCGACCAGTCGGCCCCAGAACTCGCGGTCTGCACGGGCCTCGTCGAGGGTCAGCCCGGAAGTGGCGGTCATCAACGCCGTGTTCAGAACCTGCAGCTTCGGGCTGGAGCCGCGAATGCGCGCCGCGTCCCCCGCGTACTTCGGCAGACCCCGCACCATGCCCGCGCCGGCGAGCAGGTCGAGATAGTGCGCGAGCGTGGTCGTATTCCCCGCCTCCTGGAGCTGGCCGAGCATCTTCGTGTAAGAGAGCACCTGACCCGAGTAGCGACAGGCAAGCTCGAACAACCGGCGCAGCAGGGCGGGTTTGTCGACCCGTGTGAGCAGCAACACGTCGCGCGCGATCGAAGTCTCGATCAGGCTGTCTGCAACGTAGCGCGCCCAGCGACCGGAATCTCCGATGAGCGGCGCCGCGCCCGGGTAACCGCCGTAGAACAGGTACTCTTCGAGCGACCAGCCGAAGGCCTCGCGCATTTCGACGAATGCCCAGTGCGGAAGGTGCAGCACCTCGAAGCGGCCGGCAAGGCTTTCGGTCAGGCCGTCTGCAACGAGCAGCGGCGCCGAGCCGAGCAGCACCGCCTTGAGCGGGCGCCGCGCCCGCGTGTCCTCGTCCCAGAGGCGCTTCACCGTCTCCGACCATCCCGGGATCTTCTGGATCTCGTCGAGCACGAGCACCGCCCCGGATCGGCCAGCCTCGAGCCGCGCTGCCTCCCACTGCTGACCGATCCATCCGGCGCCGCGCAAGGTCGGCTCGTCGGCGCTGGCGTAGCGGACCGGCAGGGCCAGGGCATCGGTGACCTGCTGCACCAGCGTCGATTTGCCCACCTGCCGCGGGCCGGCAACGACCTGGAGGAAGCGCCGCGGCTCGGCGAGACGGCGTGCAAGGACCGCCGCATGCGGCCGCTGGAAGGGGGCGAACGATTTACTCATGACGTTGAGTAATTTTACTCAACGTCATGAGTAAATCGCAATACTGCGGAATCACTGCCATTCCACCCGCCGGACGTTCGGGTAATCGCCGATGATCTTCGGGTCGTACAGATACTCGCTCGCAATCGTGCCGACCAGGTAGATCCTTCCAGACACGCTTGCTCGACATCTCCGTTACTCCGTCTCGACCTGCGGCCCAAGATCCTCCGCAATCGACCTGAACTGCTCCAGCGCTGCCTCCAGATCGTCGACGATCTCGCGCGCGATCACGTCGGGCGGCGGCAGATTGTCCGAATCGGCCAGGCTTTCGTCCCTCAGCCAGAAGATGTCGAGGCTGGCCTTGTCGCGGGCGATCAGCTCATCGTAGTCGTAGGCCCGCCAGCGGCCGTCTGGGCCTGCACCGGATCTCGAGTCCGGCGCCTCGGACCAGGTCGGCTTGCGGTCATGCCGGTTGGCCGGCTTGTACAGGTGCACGAACTCGTCGAGGTCTTCGCGCTTCAGCGGATTGGTCTTCAGCGTGAAGTGCTTGTTCGTGCGCAGGTCGTAGATCCAGAGCTTCTTCGTCCACGGCGTTTCGCTGGCCGGCTTCTTGTCGAAGAAGAGCACGTTGGCCTTCACGCCCTGCGCGTAGAACAGGCCCGTGGGCAGGCGCAGCAGCGTGTGCACGTCGCACTCGTGCAGCAGGTTGCGGCGGATGGTCTCGCCGGCACCGCCCTCGAACAGCACGTTGTCGGGCACGACCACAGCGGCGCGGCCGTTGATCTTCAGCAGCGTCTTGATGTGCTGCACGAAATTGAGTTGCTTGTTCGACGTCGTGGCCCAGAAGTCGTCGCGCTCGACGATGTCCTTCTCGGTCGAGGCGCGGCCGTCCTCGCCCACGATCATCGTGCTGCTCTTCTTGCCGAAGGGCGGATTGGCCAGCACCACCTCGAATCGCTGCCCCGGATCGGCGGCCAGCGCATCGGCCACCTTCACCGGCACGCTCTTCTCGGAGCCGATGCCGTGCAGCAGCAGGTTCATCGCGCAGACCCGGGCCGTGGCCTGCACCAGCTCCCAGCCCACGAAGGCGCCTTCCTTGAGATGGCGCTTCTCGTCCTTCGTGAGGTTCGGGTGGTGGCCAACGACGTAGTTGTGCGCCGTGAACAGGAAGCCGCCGGTGCCACAGGCCGGATCGCAGATCGTATCGCCGGGCCCGGGCGCGATCGCGTCGACCATCGCCTGGATCAGCGGGCGCGGGGTGAAGTACTGGCCGGCGCCCGATTTGGTGTCCTGCGCGTTCTTCTCGAGCAGGCCCTCGTAGGCGTCGCCCTTCACGTCGGCGTCGAGCGTGGACCAGTTCTCCCTGTCGATCAGGTCGACGATCACCCGGCGCAGCTTGGCCGGGTCCTGGAACTTGTTCTGCGCCTTGTTGAAGATCAGCCCGAGGGTGCCCTTCTCGTTGCCCAGCGCGTCGAGCACGTGGCGATAGTGGTCGAACAACTCGTCGCCGTCGCGGCTCAGCAGCGTCGGCCAGGCATAGGCCGCGGGGATCGGGCTGGGCTGGTTCCAGGGCGGGCGCGAGCGCTCGTCCGCCATCTTCAGGAAGAGCAGGTAGGTGAGCTGTTCGACATAGTCGCCGTAGCTCATCCCGTCGTCGCGCAGGACGTTGCAGTAGTTCCAGAGTTTCTGGACGAGGGTGGAGGCGTTCAAGGCGGACCGGGAATCGGAGTGGGAATGGGAGTGGAATTGGAGTGAATGGGAGTGAATGGGAGTGGATTTGGAGTGCGCTGCAACAGCCAAGCTGTTAGCACACACTTACGTCAATACTTCCGGCAGACGAGACAGCGACCAGGCGAATCCACTGACAAGACGAGATGACGATGTCACTCGCTTGCCTCCGTAGTGCCTGCCACGCGGTAGCGCTGCTGCGGATGGTTCGGATGTCCCGGATACATGAGCTGCAGCACACCCTCCTTCAGCATCGGAGTCAGGTAATGGTTCTGGAGGCTAGCCGGGGCGCGGGCCAGAAGCTCCCCCAACTCGCCCAGGGACAACGGCCGCACTGCGCAAAGGGCCAGAATCACCCGGCGCACCTCTTCGGGCTTTGCCCTTTTTCTGATCCGAACCCCTTCAGCCAAGCTGATTAGCGTTTCGGTGTGTTGAGGCGGCAAGTCCTTATGTTGGGAGTTACCCCCCTTATGTTGGGACCTCAGCTCACTATGTTGGGAGCTCCCAGAATCTCCCGTCGTCGCTGAAAACAAGTCCGAGGAACCCAGCATCGGCCAGCGATATCTCGTGCCGCGGCCATGCCCACCTTTTTCGAGCCAACCGGCGTCTACAAACCTCTTGAGCCGACCGCCGATCTCACGCGGGTGCTCGCCCCGATACGGCTGGATATCCGCATTTCCGATCTCTCCGAATCGGTGCGCGAGCATCAAGATAACCCGCCCAAGCTCGTCAAGGCTGCCGTAGGCATCCCCGACAACCGCCCGCAGTTCGCGTTCGACGTCATCAGGAATCATGCTCGCCAGAGGCAGCCAGACCTGAGTCATCTCCAGCGCCGCGTTCTCCGACACGAGCGGAATCAGCCAGTGCTGTTCACGCCACGCGCGGAGAATCTTCTGAAAGCCCGAACCCGCTTTCTCGCCGAGCCCGAGCATCTGAAACATCTTCTGCAGGCTCGGATTGCGCGGATCGCTGATCCCGCCCTGATAGAGCGCCTCGCGGGGAATCCGGAGCCGGCCCGGGTTCAGGAACATGAAGGTATCGCGCCGCTTGATCACGGAGATCGGGCGCGACGATTGGTGATCCGCGTGAATCAGCGTGTTGACCAAGGCCTCGCGAAGGGCCTCGTGCACATGAGTCTCGTCGACCCGCGTAGCGCGATCATCGAGCTTGAACGGTACAGCCAACCCGTCGACCAGACGCGGATAGACGCGATAGTAGAAGTTGAAGAGGTTCGGCGCCCACTTGCCGTCGACCGTCAGCCGATAGGTCCAGCGCCGCTCCGGATCATCCGATAGCTGTTCCTGATAGTCCACCTGGTAGCGGGGCAGTGCATCCAGGAGACCGCGCTCGGTGCCGAACATCAGCAGACCTGCCAATGTCAGCCCCTCACGCCCCGTGGAGCGATCCAGTCGCCAACCGCCGAGTTGCCTGAGCAACTCCTTGTCATCGAGTGCCAGGAACGGATGGTCCGGCTCCCGAGAACCGAAACGGTTCCGAAACGCCTTGAGTGACTCCGAATCGAGATCCTCGAGGCGGAAGCCCTCCACAATGCCAGCGTCCTGGAGCTCGTCGCTGGCGTCGCGGAGCATCTGCCGAACCTCCGATTCGGTGCAGCGATAGTCTCCCTCGAAGTTCCGCTTGAACGTCCCGGTCAGCGGGTTTCCATTGATGAACACCGGCCGTTGCGTGCGCGTTGCCCGCGGAACGCGAATGAACAGCAGGTCCTTCCCTTCCCAGCGATGGACGGTGACATCGCTATCGGTACAGACAGGCGAGCTGAGCTTCTGCGGGTTGTTGTGCGCGTCCCAGAAGGTCTTGACGAGACGATTCGCCGACCGCAGGCCGACGAACTCGTGCTCGCCACCCTTTTCAGCCACCCCCAGAACGATCGTGCCACCCTCGGTATTGGCAAACGCCGAGAATGACTCCCACAGGGCCTTCGGAAGCCCGCCATCGGCGAGTTTGAACTCGATATCCTGATCCTCGCCGATGTCGAGCCGGCGCAGAACTTCCTCGAGCGTCATGCGCTCGCCTCCCTCTCCTGCAGCGCCTTCAGCGTTTGCCCCTGCCCATCCTTCCACTCGATCCGCCCGTTTGCGCTGCGCCCCAGAACCACCGCGGCTGCGGTCGAGGGTATCGCTGGACGGCGAGAGCACACCGTTGGCGATCAACTCCTGGCGCAACTCGTACATGCCGCGTACGTATTGCTGCATCGAGGGCACCGTGTCGGCCACCGCTTGCGAGCCCGCCTTTACCACGAAGCCCTGGCTCGATTCGTAACCACTGGCTACCGCACCCTTGCCCTTGCACTGCAGCAGCGTGACCGCAGCCGCCGCGGCCGCCGGTGCCTGCTCGAAGGCATGCACGCCCAGCACCGGCAGCATCCCGAGCATGTTCTCGAGGAACACCAGCATGTCGGCGCGATCGGCCTCGCTCAGCGTGGGCTCGGCGGGTGTGTTGGCGTTGTCGAGCGGCAGCCGCTTTGCGGCCTTCGCAAGACGCACCAGGTTGGCCTCGAGAAACTGCACATGCGCCTTGTTCAGTTGCCCCGGCACCGCCACGAAGCAGACCGCCCGGGTCCAGAAATCCTTCTGCGCGTAATGGCTCTCGAGGCGGGGTCGAATCGGATCACCTTCGCCGATGTAGAACTTGTCGCCCTCGCCGTCGTCGC
>MEED01000003.1 GCA_001724855.1 Lautropia sp. SCN 69-89 | reverse complement strand
CGGTCCCAAGGGTATGGCTGTTCGCCATTTAAAGAGGTACGTGAGCTGGGTTCAAAACGTCGTGAGACAGTTTGGTCCCTATCTGCTGTGGGCGCTGGAGATTTGACGGGGCCTGCTCCTAGTACGAGAGGACCGGAGTGGACGCACCTCTGGTGTACCTGTTGTCACGCCAGTGGCATTGCAGGGTAGCTAAGTGCGGAAGAGATAACCGCTGAAAGCATCTAAGCGGGAAACTCTCCTGAAGATGAGATCTCCCTGGGGACTCGATCCCCCTGAAGGGTCGTCCGAGACCAGGACGTTGATAGGCCGGGTGTGGAAGCGCAGTAATGCGTTAAGCTAACCGGTACTAATTGCCCGTGAGGCTTGACCCTATAACTTTGCGAAAGCTCAGCGCTTGTGCCGCAAGGTTGTGGATGCCTCACAAACCCCGTGTCTTACCCGGACACGAATACAGATCAGCGGCTGTTGCGATATCTTCCATCCGAATTGGCTCGCACGCCGACCGGGAAACCGGTTGGCCGGGCGGGCAACAAGTCATGCCTGATGACCATAGCGCAGTGGAACCACGCCTTCCCATCCCGAACAGGACCGTGAAACGCTGCAGCGCCGATGATAGTGAGCACCTCGCTCGTGAAAGTAGGACATCGTCAGGCAAATTTCCGACGCAGAAAAGCCACCTCCGGGTGGCTTTTTTGTTTCCGGAGCCGGCTGGCGCGGCGGAATCAGGCGCTCAGCCAGTGCCTGATCTGCGCGTAGACGGAGGGCTGCTCCAGCAGTTCGAGGTGGCCCGTCTCGTAGCTGATCCATTGCGCATCGCGCGGGAACAGTGCCGGTGTGCCGCGTCCGCCGCGGCCGAGCGCGCTGGGCAGGGGCACGATGCCGTCACCGACGAGCCGGTCCTTCAGATCGCCCGTTCGGCGACCGAGCGTCGCGCCGATGGCCAGGCAACGCACGCCCCGCGGTAGCGGCGGGATGTGCGCGCCGACCTGGTCGGCTTCGCTGCCCGGCCCGAACACTGCGCTGTGGCGCAGGTCGGTGATGCCGGCGCTGCGGATCTTCCCGAGGCGGGCGAACGGCGCGCTGTACGGACTGACCGCGAGCAGTGTCTCGAACCAGTGGCCGCCGCGCTCGAGCGGCGCGCCACGGTGCGGCGTTCCGAGGAAGACGATCGCGTCGAGTCGTTCGAGCCAGGCATGGCCCTCGTGCGCGGCGTGCAGGCAGGCGCTGCGGGCGACGAGGCCGCCCATGCTGTGCCCGACGACCGAGATGCGCTCGATCGGGACCGGCCATTGCGCCACCAGGCGTTCCATGATGCGCGCGAAGCGGCGGCCGTTCAGCGAGATCGGCAGGCCACTGTTGTAGTGCAGGTAGAGCGGTGTGCAGTCCAGGTCGCGTGCGAGGGCTGCGCCGTGATCGTGGCCGTCGCGCATCCATTGCCGGTCGTTCATGCACAGGCCGTGCACCATGACCACGACGTGCGAGCGCGCATCGGGAAATGCGCCGGCAAGCGCGTCGCGCTGCAGCCGCAGAGTGCTGCCCGCCCGACGCAGGCTCATCCGGATGGCCAAGGGGTTGCGGCTCGCCGCGAGATGGTCGCCGATCACACCGTTCAGCGCGGAGATTGCCGCGCAGCGCGCGGCAGTCGACGGCGTCTCGGCGACCAGCCGCGGAGCGAGCCAGCCGAGCGCGTGATCGAGACCGACGCCGACTTCATGCGTGACGCCGCGTACGACCCGGTAGACGAATCCGGTCAGGCCCGTCGTGCGCCCGGTCGCCGGGCGGCGCGTGATCAGCGGGATGCGCGCGATTTCCGCGTGCAGCGCCTCGACCAGCGAGGTGATGTCGGTGGTCGCACGGATGCCGAGCCGCGCGGCGCCGCGCAGATCGCCGGGTTGCACGTGTCGTGTGAAGCGGTTCATCAGTCGATCATGGGCCCTGGCGGGCGTCGGCGTCGACCGGCAGCGGCGGCGGGCTCGCACCCGCAGCGCGCTCGCGCAACGGGGTCGCCGCCGCGCGCGCGATCGATGCGCGCAGCCACTCGTGCCCGGGTCGCCCGGCACGGCGGCGCAACCACAGCGCTTCCACGTCCACGCGGGGAAGCTCCATCGGCAGCGGGCGCACCGCCACCTTGTCGGTCGTGCCGGTGGACGCCAGGAAGTGGCGCGGCAGCGCGGTGAGCAGGTCGGAGTTCGCGACCACGATGCCGGCGGTGAAGAACTGGTTCACGGTGAGCACGATCCGGCGGGTGCGCCCGAGCGCGGCGAGTGTCTCGTCGATGTTTCCGAACGGCCGCCCGGAGACGCTCACCAGCAGGTGGTGGGCGGCGCAATACGCATCGAGGCTCAGTTCGCCGTGCGCCAACGGATGACCGCGGCGCATCACGCAGGTGTAGTGGCTGCTGTAGAGCCGGCGGTGGCCGAACGCAGCCACCGAGCCCGGATGCATTTCCTCGACCGAGACCGCGGTGATCACCCCCGGGAAATGCCCGACCGCCACGTCGACGTCCTGGGTCATCAGCATCTGCCGCGGATCGCGGGTCGATAGCGGCACGACCCGCAGCATCACGCCCGGGGCCTCGCGCTCGACGATCGCCACCAGCGGCGGGATCAGCAGCGACGCGGTCGCGTCGGCCATCGCCAGTGTGAACAGGGTGCGAGCCTCGGACGGGACGAAGGTCGACGGCGTGAACGCCGAACGCAGCTGCTCGAGTGCATCGCGCACCGTCGGCCACAGCGACAGCGCCGTCGGCGTGGGCTCGACTCCGTATCCCGAGCGCACGACCAGGTCGTCGCCCAGCGCCTCGCGCAGGCGCTTGAGCGCATTGCTCACCGCCGGCTGCGTCATCGCAAGCTTGCTCGCGGCGCGCGTCAGGTTGCGCTCGGTCATGACTTCGTCGAAGACGCGCAGCAGGTTCAGGTCGAGCGTGCGAAAATTCATCGGGCTTACCCGCATAAACAATAACTGGAGTGAATTGTACTCATCGCCAACATCAATTGGAAAAATATCTGGGAATCCCGATAATGGAGTCATTGCAGTGCAACATCCAAGAGGGAGTCCGAGATGAGTACGCTTGTCACCACCCACGAAGGCCTCGACCGGGTCATTCGCGGCGGGCAGGCCGTCGCAGACATGTTCGGCCGCGGAGCGGCACGCCCCGCAGGCAGGAACACCGCCAGGGTCTCGAAGGGGCCGGCCGCCGGGATCGCCGGCATGCTTGCGCGCGTGATCGAGCGCGCCCGCCAGCGCCGGCAGGAACGACTTTTCATGCAGCTGATGCAGGACGATCCGCGCGTTTACGCGGATGTTCAGGCCGCGGCTGCGCGCCAGGAGTGGCGCTGACCTGATCACGGGCGGCGACGGTTCGCCGCCCCCACCGTGTCTCCTCCTCCACTTGACAAGTGGATTGAGCCCGCGAGTTTCGCGGGCTTTTTTTTGTGTGTGCAACAATGCACCATCCTGGAGCCACTTCCTCAGGCGCGGCGATGAACACCGACAGCATCGACCCCAAAGCCGTTTTCGACGGATCACGCGTCGCGCTGGCGCGCGCGGTGACCGTGCTCGAGAACGATCGCCCGGGGGCCGACGAACTGCACGCGGCGCTCGCACCCCGGCGCGGACGCGCCCACGTGGTCGGCATCACGGGGGCACCCGGGGCGGGCAAGTCCACGCTGATCAGCGCGTTGTTGCGCGAGTTGCGGGCACGCGCGCGCAGCGTGGCGGTGCTGGCGATCGATCCGTCCAGCCCGATCAGCGGCGGCGCGCTACTCGGCGATCGGGTCCGGATGGGTGAACCCGGCGAGGACGAGAGCGTGTTCATCCGCTCGGTGTCGTCGCGCGGCCACCTCGGAGGCTTGTCGCGAAGCGCGGGACGGATCATCGACCTCTTCGACGCGGCCGGCTTCGACGTCGTCATCGTCGAAACCGTGGGCACCGGCCAGTCCGAGGTCGAGATCGGCCGCTTCGCGGACACCAACGTGGTCGTCTGCCCGCCGGGGCTCGGCGACGAAGTGCAGGCGATCAAGGCAGGTATCCTGGAGATCGCCGATGTTCTCGTCGTGAACAAGGCCGATCTGCCGCTCGCAGCGCGCACTGCCCGCGACCTCGAGACGGCGCCCGGGCTGCGCCATCGAGCCGGGTGGACGGTTCCGGTGCTGAGCACCGTGGCCACCGGCGGCAAAGGCATCGCCGCGCTGGTCGACGCACTGGATCGCCATGCCCAGGTCGGCGGTATCGGTCGCCGGCTGCTCGAGGCGCCTGCGGCGCCAAGTGACGGCGGCGCACCCGCTACCGACGACGAATTGTTCGAACGTGTGCAGCGCTGGCGCGCCGCCGGCAAGGGCGTGGCGCTGGCGACGGTGGTGCGAACCTGGGGGTCGTCGCCTCGTGCCGAAGGCAGCCATCTGGCCGTCGAGGAGGGTGGGGGCTTCGTCGGTTCGGTTTCCGGGGGGTGCGTCGAGGGCGCGGTGATTGCCGAAGCGCTCGGCGTGATCGCGCAAGGCACGCCGAAGCTGCTCGAGTTCGGCGTGAGCGACCAGCAGGCCTGGGACGTCGGGTTGGCCTGCGGCGGCAAGGTGCAGGTGTACGTGGAGCGAATCGGGTGAAGGCGGAACTGTTCGAGCAGGTACTCGCCGACCGCGCGACCCGGCGGCCGGTGGCCGTGGTCACGCGACTGGCCGACGGTTGCCAGGCGCTGGTGCATCATGACGACGTGTCGGGCGATCTCGCGCTGACCGCCGAGCAGGTGGACGAGACCCGCCAGCGGCTGCGCGGCAATCGCAGCGGACCCCTTGGGCAACACGACGAGTCGCTGTTCGTGCGTTGCCATGCGCGGCCACCGCGCATGATCGTGGTGGGCGCGGTGCACATCGCGCAGGCGCTGGCGCCGATGGCGGCGATGGCCGGCTACGAGGTCACGGTGATCGACCCGCGCCGCGCCTTCGCCACGACGGAACGGCTGCCCGGCGTGAACATGGTCTCGCAATGGCCCGACGAGGCGATCGCCCAGCTCGGCATCGACGCCGAGACCGCGGTGGTGACGCTGTCGCACGATCCGAAGCTGGACGACCCCGCGCTCACGGCTGCGCTGCGCAGCCCGGCGTTCTATATCGGCGCGCTGGGCAGCACGCGCACCCATGCCAAACGGGTGGAGCGGCTCACGGCAGCCGGGCTCGGCGATATGCTCGGGCGCATCCACGCGCCCATCGGCCTCGACCTGGGCGGACGCGCCCCGGTGGAGATTGCGGTGGCCATCCTCGCCCAGGTGATCCAGGCGCGCTACGCGCGTTGAATCTCGCGCGGCAGGCTGGGGGTCACCAGCATTGCCGCGTACAGCGCGAACCAGGTAGCGAACGGCGCCAGCCACAGCAGCGCGGCCAGCGCCACCAGACCGTGGCCCGCGGCATCTACGTGTACGGCGGCCAGGCGTGCCAGCGCGGCGAGGGACATTGCCACCATGGCGATGCTCATCGCTCGTGGCGCGACCGGTGCCCGGCCGGTATGGCGCAGCACCACGCGCGTCATCAGTGCGAGCATCATCAGGCCGAGGCTGCCCACGGTGAAGGCGTGCACCCAGGCCGCCTCGGGCACCGCCGAGCCGAGTTCGGCCGCCGCCTTCAGTGCGAAGGCGCACAGCAACCAGGCGAAGCCCAGATGCATCCCCCACACCAGCGGTGCATCGACGACACGCCAGCCTTTCCAGCGGGCCACCCGCCACGCGTGCACCAGCGTGCAGGCGACGGCCGCCGTGCCGATCCAGTTCGCGGGGGCGCCAGCGAGATCGAGGCAAGCCAGCGCGACCACGACCGCCAACGCCGCCGCATCCAGCGCCATGACGAAGCGCGCCTGGTCGCCGCGTCCGGCCTCGCGCAGCGCATTGCCGGTGAACACCGGCGTGAGTACGCCGCCCTTGAGCACGAAGAGGGCGACCAGGCCGTAGACGCCGGCGCGCAGGCCGGTGGTCGCGAGGCGATCGCTGCCGTCCAGCATGCCGGCATACCAGGCGAGATGAGCGCCGAACAGTGCGAGCAGGATCGGCAGAAGGAGCAGGTAAAGCCGATTGGCGGCACGCAGCAGGCAAGGGGCGACGACGACGAACACCGCCGGAAAGAACGCCAGGTCGATCGCTGCGTGCCACGACGCGGCCGGCCAGGGCGCGGACCAGACGGCGACGCGTCCGGCCAGCCAGACGAGCACCAGCACGGCGAGCGGGGCCCCGCGCACTTCCGGGGTATGCGCCCAGCTCGGCAGCGCGGTCAGCACGATGCCGATCACGACCGCAGCGGCGAAACCGAAGAGCATTTCGTGCCCGTGCAGTTGGCGCAGCGAAAGTCCGGCGAGGGGCGCAGGCCAGATCGCCAGCCACGCGCCCGTCCACGCGGTCATCAGCGCCAGCCCGTAGGCGACGCCGAGCAGGTAGAACGGCCGGAACGCACTGGCCAGCAACGGGGCGATATGCCGGCGCAAGGCGTCCAAGGCGCAACGACTCCGCGGGTCTCTAGACGAGCTCGACCGGCACGCCCTGGCTCGCCCGCCCGGCGATCCGTTCGCGCATCGACGCGAGCAACTGCTCCTCCTGGCGACCGGCCGCCTCCGCGGCGCGTTGCCGGATCGGGCCGTAGCCGCGGATGCTCTCGGGCAGGCGTGCGACCTGCACCGCGAGCGCGAGCGTGTCGGCGCCGAGGCCGGCAAGCAGCGTGTCGACAGTGGTTTCGTAGCGCGCCATCAGAGCGCGTTCGAGACGGCGCTCAGCACTACGGCCGAAGGGGTCGAAGGGCGTGTCGCGCAGGCGCTTCAGGCGCGCCAGCACCCGGAACACGCGCATCATCCACGGCCCGTAGCGGCGCTTCTTCGTTTCGCCGGTGTGCGGGTCGACGCGTCCCCATTGTGGATAGCCGAGGTGGAAGTTCAGGCTGAAGTCGCCTTCGAAGGTGGCGTGCAGCGCGCGTTCGAATTCGGCGTCGGTGAACAGGCGCGCCACCTCGTACGGATCCTTGCGCGCCAGCAGCCGGAACCAGCCGCGTGCCACGGCTTCGGTGAGTTGCGTGCTTCCGGGCAGCGACTCGTGCTCGAGGTGCTGCACGCGGGCGACGAGGTCGGTGTAGCGGCGTGCGTAGGCCTCGTCCTGGTAGGCCACCAGCCAGGCGCGGCGCCGCTCGATGGTTTCCTCCAGGCTCTCGGAGAGCCGGTGCGTCGGCATCGTCGGCTCGGCAGCGGCGGCGATCCGCTCGACGCCTTCGGGGTCGAAGGCCGCGCGCCGGCCCCACAGGAATGCGTCGCGGTTGTCGGCTGCAGCCACGCCGTTGAGTTCGATCGCACGCATGATCGCCTCGGCCGACACCGGCACCAGCCCCTGCTGCCAGGCAAAGCCGAGCATGAAGATGTTGGCCGCGATCGAGTGGCCCATCAGCAGCGTGGCCAGGCGCGCGGAATCGACGAAGGTCGCCGCGTCGTCGCCCACCGCATCGCGTACCTGGCGCTGCATCGCCGCCAGCGGGAACGGGTAGTCGGGGTTGCGCACGAAGTCGCCGGTGATCGCCTGTCCGGTGTTGACGACGGCGCGCGTGAGGCCGGCGCGCATCTTCGAGAGCGCGTCTGCGCTCGTCGCCACGATGAGGTCGCAGCCGAGCACGAGGTCGGCCTCGCCGGTGGCCACGCGCGCCGCGTGCAGGACCTCGTGGCGGTCGGCCAGGCGCACGTGCGACATCACCGCACCGCCCTTCTGTGCGAGACCCGTCATGTCGAGCACCGAGACGGCCTTGCCTTCGAGGTGCGCCGCCATGCCGAGCAGCGCGCCGATGGTGACCACGCCGGTACCGCCGATGCCGGCGACGACGATGCTCCAGGGGCGCGCGAGACCCGGCAGCGCGGGCCCGGGCAGCGCGGCAAAGGCGCCGGCGTCGGTGCCCACCGGCTGGCGCTTGCGCAGCGTGCCGCCCTCGACGGTGACGAAGCTCGGGCAGAAACCGTCGACGCAGGAGTAGTCCTTGTTGCACGAGAACTGGTCGATCGCGCGCTTGCGACCGAACTCGGTCTCTACCGGCACGACCGACAGGCAGTTCGACTTGGCGCTGCAGTCGCCGCAGCCTTCGCACACGAGTTCGTTGATGAACACGCGCCGCGCCGGGTCGGGATAGGTGCCGCGCTTGCGCCGCCGGCGCTTCTCTGCGGCACAGGTCTGGTCGTAGACGATGACCGTGACGCCGCGCACTTCGCGCAGCCGTCGCTGCACCGCGTCGAGTTCGTCGCGCGAGCGCACCTGCACGCCGGGGGCGAATCCGGCGTCGCGCGGATAGGCGGCCGGGTCTTCGGCGAGCACCTCGATGTGCTCGACGCCTTCGGCGGCCAGCTGGCGCGTGATCTGCGGCACGGTGAGCGGGCCGTCGACCGGCTGACCGCCGGTCATGGCCACTGCATCGTTGTAGAGGATCTTGTAGGTGATGTCGACGCCCGCAGCCACGGCAGCGCGGATCGCGAGCAGCCCGGAGTGGTAGTAGGTGCCGTCGCCCATGTTGGCGAAGATGTGGCGCGTGCCCGAGTGCCCGGCGATGCCGAGCCAGCTCACGCCTTCGCCGCCCATCTGGGCGATGGTGGAGGTATTGCGGCCCATCGACACCGCCATCAGGTGGCAGCCCACGCCGGCCAGTGCCGCCGAGCCTTCCGGCACCACGGTCGAGCGGTTGTGCGGGCAGCCCGAGCAGAACCACGGCGTGCGCACCATCGACGGGCGCGGGCGTGCCAGCGTGGCGTCGATGGCGTCGAGGGTCGCCAGCCGCTCGCGAATCGCGGGCGAACTGTGGAAACGCCCCAGGCGCGCGGCAATGGCGCGCGCCACGATCGCCGGCGTGAGTTCGCCGGTCGGGGGCACCAGCCAGCGGCCGTACTGTCCACCCGACTGCGCGCCCGACTGCGCGCCACCGTCGGGCGAGGCAACCGGGCCTGCGGTGCCGGCGGCCAGCGGCATCCATTCGTCGACGTCGGGGAACTTGCCGACCACGCGCGGGCGCACGTCCTCGCGCCAGTTGTAGAGCTGCTCCTTGATCTGGTATTCGATGAGCTGGCGCTTTTCCTCGATGACGAGGATTTCCTCCAGCCCCTCGGCGAAGCGGCGCACGCCGTCGGCCTCCAGCGGCCACGGCATGGCCACCTTGTAGAGCCGCAGCCCGATGTCGGCGGCGGTGCGCGCGTCGATGCCCAGGTCGTCGAGCGCCTGGCGCGTGTCGAGGTATGCCTTGCCGCTGGCAATGATGCCCAGGCGCGGGCGCGGCGAATCGAACACGATATGGTCGAGCCGGTTGGCGCGGGCGTACGCAAGCGCCGCGTACACCTTGTACTCGAGCATGCGGCGTTCCTGCACCAGTTGCGGATCGGGCCAGCGCAGGTGCAGGCCGTCGGGCGGCAGCCGGAAATCGTCGGGAAGGCGCACGTCGATGCGATCGGCGTCGATGACGACCGGGCCCGAGCTCTCGACCGTGTCGGTGGTGGTCTTGAGCGCGACCCAGCAGCCCGAGTAGCGCGACATGGCCCAGCCGTGCAGGCCGAGGTCGAGGTACTCCTGGATGCCGGCCGGCGCGAGCACCGGTATGCCGCAGGCCGAGAAGGCGTGGTCGCTCTGGTGGGCCACCGACGACGAACGCGCGCCCGGATCGTCGCCGGCCACGACCAGCACCCCGCCGTGCCTTGCGGTGCCGGCATAGTTGGCGTTCTTGAAGACGTCGATCGAGCGGTCGACGCCGGGGCCCTTGCCGTACCACATGGCGAAGACGCCGTCGAACTGCGGATCGGGGAACAGGTGCAGCTGCTGCGTGCCCCAGATGGCGGTGGCGGCGAGTTCCTCGTTCACCGCCGGGCGGAACGTGATGTGCTGCGCGTCGAGAAAGGCCTTCGCGCCGTGCAGCGCGGTGTCGAGCCCGGCCAGCGGCGAGCCGCGGTATCCCGAGACGTAGCCGGCGGTGTTCAGGCCGGCGGCGGCGTCGCGCTGGCGCTGCAGCATCGGCAGCCGCGCCAGCGCCTGGACCCCGGTGAGGAACACGCGCCCGTGCCGGGCGCGATACTTGTCATCGAGCGAAACGCTTGCAAGGGTCATGTCGCCCCCGCCGGGGTTGCCGGTTCAGTCGCGGACCAGCGTGAACTTGCCGTTCTTCACCGTCATCAGCACGCGGCCACGCTGATCGTAGCCCGAGTGATCCTTCGGCGTCATGTTGACCACGCCCTGCGAGGTGACGAGGTCGTGCGTGGCCTCCAGTGCATCGCGCAGCGCCGCGCGGAATTCGGGCGTACCCGGCTTGCCCTTCTTCGCCGCCGCCGGAATCGCGTGCTGCAGCAGCATGCCGGCGTCCCACACGCCGGCGCCGAAGATCGGCGGGCGCGAGCCGAACTGCTTCTCGTACCGGGTCAGGTATTCGAGTGCCACCTTCTTCGTCGGCACGCTGTCGGGGATCTCGTCGATGACCAGCAGCAGCGGTCCGACCACCATCGCGCCCTCGACCTTCTTGCCGCCGATCTGGATGAACGCGCCCGTCGCCGATCCGTGGGTGTGGTAGATCGTGCCCTTGTAGCCCGCATCGACGAGTTGCGTGTGCGGCAGCGCGGCGCCGGCGGCCACGCCCGCGACCAGCACCGCGTCGGGGTTGGCGGCGATCAGCTTGAGCACCTGTCCGGTGACGCTGGTGTCCTGCCGGCTGTAGCGTTCGTTCGCGACGATCTTCAGGCCGGCCTTCTCGGCCATCGGCGCGAAGGTCTTGTACCAGACCTCGCCGTAGGGATCGTTGTAGCCGATGAATCCGACGGTCTTGACGCCGCGCCTGGTCATGGCGGCGATGAGACCGTCGCTGATCACGTCGTCGTTCGGGTGCGTCTTGAACGCCCAGCGCTTCTGGTCGTCCATCGGCAGCACCACCGCGCCCGTGCCCACCGGAGCGAGCATCGGCGTCTTCGCCTCGGCGATGAACTGCAGCACGCCCATGGCGTTGGGCGAACCCGAAGGCCCGATCAACGCGTCGATCGAGAATTCGGAGAGCAGCTTCTTGGTGAGCTGGACGCTCTGCGTGGAGTCGCTGGCGTCGTCGTAGCTGAGGTACTCGACGGTGAGGTCGCCGATCTTCGTCGGCAGCAGCGCGGCGGTGTTCTTCTGCGGGATGCCGACGAACGCGGTGGGCCCGGTGGCCGACGTGATCACCCCGATCTTCACCTGCGCCTGCGCCGACAGGCTTGCGGCCAGCGCCAGCCCCGACAGGGCCAGCAGGACGGTTGTCGATCTCCTTCTCATCGTCTCGCTCCTTCAGCGTGGTTGATCCATCCTGCAGCGTCTCGCAGCGGCCGGCTCGCAAGGCCCCGGCAGCCACGAGGATTCTGCTGTCGTGTTCCGCGACCTGCGACGCGGGTTCTCATTGTTCGCGCCCCAGGCCGAGGTACGACTCGACGACCCGCGGGTCGTGAGCCAGTTCGGCGGCGGGTCCTTCGAGCACGATCTCGCCGCTCTCGAGCACGTAGCCGTAGTCGGCCACCTGCAGCGCCGCGCGCGCGTTCTGCTCGACCAGCAGGATCGAGACGCCCGTGCGCTTGAGTTCCATGATGACCCGGAAGATCTCCCTGACGATCAACGGGGCCAGCCCGAGGCTCGGCTCGTCGAGCAGCAGCAGGCGCGGCCTGGCCATCAGCGCGCGTCCGAGCGCGAGCATCTGGCGCTCGCCGCCCGAGAGCGTGCCGGCCAGCTGTTCGTGCCGCTCTCGCAGGCGCGGAAAGATGTCGAACACGCGTTCCATCGACTCGGCATGGTCGCGCGCCCCGGCGCGGTGGCGCGCAAACGCGCCCAGCAGCAGGTTGTCGGCGACGCTCAGCTCGGGGAACAGCGCGCGCGATTCGGGCACGAGTCCCATGCCGCGCGCGACCATCTGTTCGACGTCGAGTTCGGGCGCTGCCTCGCCGAGGAAGCGCACCTCGCCGCGGCTGCGCCCGAGCAGGCCCATGATCGCCGAGAGCATGGTGGTCTTGCCGGCGCCGTTGGGGCCGATGACGGTGACGATGGTGCCCGCTTCGACGCGCAGGCGCGCTTCGTGCAGCGCCTCGACCTTGCCGTAGGACACGCACAGCCCCTCCACGACGAGCAAGGGGGCGGCTGCGTCGGGGCGCGGCGCGGTCATGCCGCCACCCCGCCCAGGTAGGCTTCGAGCACCGTCGGGTCCTTCTGTACCTCTTCGGGCAGGCCCTCGGCGATCTTCTCGCCGAACTCCATGACGACCACCCGGTCGGCCAGGCCCATGACGAAGTCCATGTCGTGCTCGACCAGCAGGATGCCGATCGATTCGCCGCGCAGCTTGTCGAGCAGTTCGGCCAGCGCCTTCTTCTCGCGAAAACGCAGGCCGGCGGCCGGCTCGTCGAGCAGCAGCAGGCATGGGTCGGCGGCCAGCGCGCGCGCGATCTCGACGATGCGCTGCTGGCCGAGGGCGAGATTGCCTGCCGGTTCGAACATGCTGGCGGCCAGGCCGACGCGTTCGATCTGGCGCGCCGCTTCGGCGAGGAGCTGCCGCTCTTCGGCGCGCTCGAGCCGCAGGCCGGCGGCCAGCACGCCGCGCTCGCCGCGCAGATGCGCGCCGATCGCGACGTTCTCCAGCACGCTCATCGCCGGCAGCAGGCGCACGTGCTGGAAGGTGCGGCTCATGCCCAGGCGCGCGATCTTGCGGGCGTCCAGCCGGTCGATGCGCCGCCCGAGGAAGCGGATCTCGCCCTCGCTGACGGGATTCGCGCCCGAGATGCAGTTGAACAGCGTGCTCTTGCCGGCGCCATTGGGGCCGATGAGCGCCATCACTTCGCCGGCACGCACGGTGAAGCTCATGTCGTGGTTCGCCACCAGGCCACCGTAGCGCTTGGTGACCTTGTTCAGGACGAGCAGGTCGCTGCCGCGGACGGGCGCCGGGCGCCGCGCCAGCGGCGCGCCCTGCGGCGCCGCCGGGCGAGGGCGCGCGCGATGGCGTGCAGCCGGCACCCGGCGCGCGATGATCGGCCACAGGCCATCGGGCGCGCGCTGCAGCAGCAGCACCATCATGATGCCGAACACGATCACCTCGAAGTTCCCCGAGGCGCCGAAGATTGCCGGAAGCAGGTCCTGCAGCCATTGCTTCAGCAGGGTGATCAGGCTGGCGCCCAGGAGCGCGCCCCAGACGCTGACCGCGCCTCCGACCACTGCCATGAACAGGTACTCGATGCCCAGGTTCAGGCCGAAGGGATTGGGGTTGATGAAGCGCTGCATGTGCGCGTAAAGCCAGCCCGAGATCGCGGCGAACAGCGCGGCGACGACGAACGCGGTCATCTTCGCGCGCGCCGTATCCACGCCCATCGCTTCGGCCATCAGCGCCCCGCCCCTGAGCGCGCGGATGGCACGCCCCTCGCGCGAATCGAGCAGGTTGCGCGTGAACCACATCGCCGCGAGCAGGACCAGCCAGATCAGGAAGTAGAAGCTGCGCGCCTCGCGGATGTCGAGGCCGGCCAGGTGCAGCGCCGGGATCCCGGTGATGCCGGTGTGTCCGCCCAGGAAGTCGAGGTTGCCGAACAGGAAGTACAGGCTGATGCCCCAGGCGATCGTGCCCAGCGGCAGATAGTGGCCCGACAGCTTCAGGGTCAGCGCACCCAGCACCCACGCCACGATCGTGGTCAGCGCCAGCCCCAGCGCCAGTCCGATCCACGGCGAGCCGGCGGCCCACGCAAGCCAGCCGGGCAGCGCCGAAGTGGTACTCAGCCATGCGCTCGCGTAGGCGCCCAGGCCCACGAAAGCCGCCTGGCCGAAGGAGGTCAGTCCCGCGACACCCGTGAGCAGCACCAGGCCCAGCGCCACCAGCGCGTACAGCCCGATGTAGTTGAGCAGGGTGACGTGGAAGTCGGGCAGCGCGAAGGGCCCGAGCGCGAGCAGGACGAGGAAGGCGAGCAGCGGCGCGCGCGGCATCATTCGTCCTCGTCGACGCGGCGCGTGGCGAGCGAACGCCACAGCAGGACCGGAATGATCACCGTGAAGACGATCACCTCCTTGAAGGCCGAGGCCCAGAACGACGAGAACGATTCGAGCAGGCCCACCAGCAGCGCGCCGGCCGCCGCGGCGGGATAGCTCGCGAGGCCGCCCACGATCGCCCCGACGAATCCCTTCAGGCCGATGAGGAAGCCCGTGTCGTAGTAGATCGTGGTGAGCGGCGCGACCAGGATTCCCGACAGCGCGCCGATCAGCGCGACCAGCAGGAACGAGAGCTTGCCCGCCAGCACCGTGGGGATGCCCATCAGGCGGGCGCCGGTGCGATTCATCGCGGTGGCGCGCAAGGCCTTGCCGTAGATCGTGCGCTCGAAGAACAGGTACAGCAGCACGATCAGCGCGATCGACGCGCCCACTACCCACAGGGCCTGCCCGTTGACGGACACGATGCCGAGATCGAAGCGCGCTTCGGTGAAAGGCTGCGTGCGCGAGCCTTCGGCGCCGAAGATGAGCAGCGCCAGTCCGACCAGCGCGAAGTGCACCGCCACCGCCACGACCAGAAGCACCAGCACCGACGCGTGCGCCAGAGGCTGGAATGCGAGTCGGTAGACCATGGGCCCGAGCGGCACGACCAGGATCAGCGCCAGGACGATCTGCGCTGCCAGCGGCAGGCTGCGCACGTCGAGCGCCGCCACCGCGAGTGCGGCGGCCGCCGGATACGCCAGGTTCCAGCCGACGACGGAGGCGAGGCGGCGGCGCTTGCCGCTGCGCGCAGCGATCGCCACTTCGACCGCGGTCACCAGCGCTCCCGCGCCGAGCAGCAGCCAGACGGTGCCCGGCATCCGGCCCGCCTGCAGGCTCGCCAGCGTGAGCGCGCCCAGCGCGACGTATTCGCCCTGGGGGATGAAGATCACCCGCGTGACCGCGAACACCAGCACCAGCGCCAGCGCGAGCAGCGCGTAGATCGCACCGTTGGTGATGCCGTCCTGGGCCAGCAGCATGGCGATTTGGAGGTTCATGCCGTTCTTCGGGGCGAGCGATGGCTGCGGGGCAGGAGGCGGGGACGCGCCAGCATAGGGAATCCGTGGATGGCGAACAAGGTGCGACTTCGCGATGCCTTGACATGCGCAAGGTGGTGCGGCGATCGTCCGCACGCCTCGTGCGCTGCAGGATCGCGCCGACCCGGTATATCGTCCGCGTTGCGCGTGCTGCGCACAGACCGCGCGGCGTGCAACGGGTCGGAGGAGATGCCATGGAACGCGCGGCGATACGACGGGGATTCGTCGACCTGGAGGCTGGCCAGCTTCACTATGCCGAGTGCGGTTCGCGCGACGCCGCGGCGGTTCTGCTGTTGCACCAGACGCCGCGGAGCTGGAGGGAGTACCGCCTGGTGCTGCCGATCCTCGGAGCGCGCTACCGGGCGGTCGCCATGGATACGGTCGGCTTCGGCGATTCGTCGGTGCCGGACTGGCCCGCGACCATCGAAGGCTGGGCACTCGCAGCGCGCCACCTGCTCGATGCCCTCGGTATCGGGCGTGCGCACGTGGTCGGCCATCACACCGGAGGCGTGGTGGCAGTCGAACTCGCGGCCGCCTTTCCCGAGCGAGTCGACAGGCTGGTGCTCTCGTCGACGCCGTTCACCGATGCCGGGTTTCGGCGCGAACGCGCGCAGCGCCCGCCGATCGACGAAGTGGAACCTGCCGGGGATGGTGCGCACCTCGCCGCGCTGTGGCGCAAGCGCCAGTCGTTCTATCCGCAGCGGCGACCCGACCTGCTCACCGCTTTCGTGATCGATGCGCTCGGGGTGATCGATCGCGTGGAGGAGGGTCATCGGGCGGTGGGCAACTACCATATGGAAGACCGGATCGGACGCGTGACGCAGCCCGTGCTGGTGATCCGCGCGGGCGCCGACCCGTTCGCGTCGCCGCACGCCGCGGCCTTGTGCGCGCGGCTCGCGAACGGGCGACTCGTCGACATCGACGGCGGCATGGTGCCGTTGCCGGAACAGATGCCGGAAGCGTTCGCCACGGTGGTGCGCGATTTCCTCGCCGGACCCTGAGTGCCCGGCGCTACTCGGGCTTCGCGCCCGTGAGCGCGATGATCCGGCGGTACTTGTCGATGTCGCGCCTGACCAGCGCCTCCAGGTCGGCAGGGCTGCCGGTGGTCGCTTCGAGACCGGCGCCCGCCAGCCGCTCGATCACCGCCGGCTCGCGCAACGCCCGGCCGATTTCGCGATTGAGCCGCTCGACGATCGCCGGCGGCGTGCCGGCCGGTGCGAGGATGCCGTACCAGTTCACGATCGCGAACTCGGGGTAGCCGCTTTCGGCGATCGTCGGCACATCCGGTGCGATCGAGGTGCGCTGCGGGCTGGTGACGGCCACGGCGACCAGCTTTCCGGCCTTCGCCTGGCGGACGCCGTTGCCCGCGACGATCAGCGACAGGCTGACCTGCCCGCCCAGCGTGTCGGCCAGCGCCTGGCCACCGCCCTTGTACGGCACGTCGACCACGTCGATGCCCGCCAGCCGCTCGAGCCATTCGAAGCCGAGGTAATGCGGGCTGCTCGGCCCGAGCGACGCGAAGCTCAGCTTGCCCGGCTCGGCCTTCGCGCGGCGCACGAGATCGGCCACCGAGCCGATGCCGGCGCCGGGATGAGCGACCAGCATCAGCGGCGAAGTGGTCAGCTGCGCGACGAAGGCGAAGTCCCTGATCGAGTCGTACGGGAGCTGCGACGCGTAGGCCGCATTGATCGCGTGGATGTCGGTCGTGAGCAGCAGTGTGTGGCCGTCGGCAGGGGCGGTCGCGACGATGCGCGACGCGATCACCGAATTGCCGCCGGGCCGGTTCTCGACCACGACCGGCTTGCCGAGCGCGGGGGCCAGTTGCTCCGCGATGGCGCGGGCGGCCAGGTCGGTGCCGCCGCCGGGTCCGAACGGTACGACGATTCGCACCGGCTGGGTCGGGTAGTCGGCCGCGGAAGCGGGCGCCGCCAGCGAGGCGGCGAGCGTGAGCAGCAGCGACGAGAGCCAGGGTTTCATCAGGATTCTCCCGGGGGGGTGAGCGGCAACGGTCATTGCGGCGCGCGGCGCGCGTCGGTCGTGTCGTCCGGCGCTTCAGCCGGTCTTCGTGAAGTTGGGTGCGCGCCGCTCGTGGAAGGCGGCGATGCCTTCGCGCGCGGCCGCGGTGCAGGCGCTCGTGCCGAATGCGCGGTAGCCGATCTCGAGCGCTGCCGCGAGCGTGGGCGCCGCGGCCGCCTCGCGTACCGCGCGCTCGATCAGCTCCACGGTAGCGCGGCTGAGCGCCATGCCGCCGGCGGCGGTCGACGCCTGGTTCGCGAACGGCGGAATCTCGACCGGGCGGTCGGGAATCGGCATTCGCCGCCCCGCGAGCGCGCGCACCCGTTGCACCGCCTCGAGCATCAGCGAGCGCGGGTCGTCGGCCAGCGAGTCGACGATGCCGAGTTCGTGCGCGCGCGTCGCCTTCAGTCGCTCGCCGCGCCGCAGCATGTCGTGGAAGACGGCGGCGGCCGCGGGCCAGCGCCGGTAGGGCACCACCATCGCGCCGATGCCGGGCAGGATGCCCAGCGTCACCTCGGGCAGCTGCATCCACGCATCGCGCGTCGCCACCAGCGCGTGGCATCGCATCGCCAGCTCGAAGCCGCCGCCCAGCGCCATGCCGTTGAGCGCGGCGACCACGGGCTTGGCCATCGCGTCGAGGTGCACGAGCAGGCGCGAGCAATCACGCGCGTATTGCGCCGACGCGTCGGCGTCGCCGAGCATCGAAGGAAATCGCCCGATGTCGGCGCCCGCGCAGAACGCGCGCGTGCCGTAGCCGGTGATGACGAAACCGGCGACCGCGTCGTCGCCCTCGTGGCGCCGGATCACCGCGAGGATCTCGTCGGTCATCTCGTCGTGCAGCGCGTTCAGCGCCTCGGGGCGCCGCAGCGTGATCACCTTGACCCCGTCGAGGTCGTCCACCAGCACATGGCGCTCGAAGCGCTGGTAGTCGGCGAGCGGGCGCTCCGGCATCGGCATGCCGGGCCGCTCGCGCCCGAAGCGCTCGAGCACGCGCGCGCTCTCCTGCTCGCCGAGCGCGTGCATCAGCTCGAGCGGGCCGCGCCGGAAGCCGAGCGCAACGCGGCAGCCCAGGTCGAGGTCGGCCGCCTCGCCGATCCCGCGATCCAGGATGTCCACCGATTGCGAAAACAGCACGCCGAGCAGGCGGTCGCGCACCGCCGCCGCCGTGTCGGGCGCGACCTCGAGCCGCTGGTTCGGCTTGATCGTGATCCAGTTGTCCACCGACCGGAAGATCGGCGCCGGCCGGTAGTGTTCGCCCTCTTCGTCGGCCTGCAGCGTGTTGGTCTCGACGATGATCGGGTTGCCGCGCGCCAGGTTCAGCACGAAGAACGGCCCGGCGTGCACGTAGTCGGCCGCGACGCTGTCGATTTCGCCGGCGCTCGCATGTTCGAGCAGCAGCGCCGACTCGTTGCACCAGTTGTCGAAGATCCGGTCGAGCATGAAGCACGGCGCGTCCGCCGTGACCAGCGGCAGCTTGCCCGTCTCGCAGAAGAAGCGCCGCAGGTGCGCGACGAGCGCGGGATCGGCGCCCGGCCAGTCGATCACCTCGACCGCCGGGTTGCGCCAGGCCGGCGCGAAGAAGTGCGTGACCGTGGCGCGCCGCTTCTCGCGCAGCTCCGAGAAGATGCGCGCCGCCGGCAGCGAGCTCGTGTTCGAGGTGATGATCGCGTCGGGCGCCACGCGCGCCTCGACCTCGGCGAAGATCCGGCGCTTGAGCGCAAGGTTCTCGGTGGCCGCCTCGAGCACCCAGTCGCAGCCGGCGATCGCGTCGTAGTCGGTCGTGCCGACGATGTCGGCCAGCACGGCGTCCTTGTCGGCGGGCTTCATCTTGCCGCGCGCGACCGCCTTCTCCGCGTAGCCGCGCAGTCGCGCGATCGCCGCATCGAGCGCCGGCTGCTGCAGGTCGACCAGCGTGAGCGACAGCGACGGCAGCGCGCTCTTCAGGTAGTAGCCGATGTCGGGGCCGATCGAACCGGCGCCGATGATCGCCACGCGTTTCGGCATCGGGCGCGTGGGCGGTTGCAGCAAGGGATTGGAGAAGGTCGTGGTCACGGATTCCTCCCGGAGCGGGCCGGTTCGGGCTGGGATGACGGCCGGGCCGTGCCGGCCGACGCGATCGAGCGCAGGGTGTTCTTGTCGGTCTTGTTCGCCGAAGTTCGGGGCAGCGTGTCGACGATCTCGATACGCGCCGGCACCTTGTATCTCGCGAGGTTGGCGGCGCAGTGTGCGGCGAGCACCTCCGCGTGCGCCTGCGCGCCGTCGCGCAGCACGACGAAGGCTGCCAGCGTCTCGCCGCGATATTCGTCGGGGACGCCGACCACCGCCGCTTCGGCCACTTCGGGATGCAGGAACAGCGCCTCCTCGACCTCGCGCGGATAGACGTTGTAGCCGCCGACGATCGCCATGTCCTTCTTGCGATCGCGGATGTACAGGTAGCCGTCGGCGTCGAACTCGCCGATGTCGCCGGTGTACAGCCAGCCGTCACGCAGCGCTTCGGCGGTCTCGGCCGGCAGGTTGCGATAACCGGCCATGCATTGCGGCCCGCGCGCGCGAATCTCGCCGCGCTCTCCGGGCGCCAGCACGCGGCGACCGGTCCCGGTATCGACGATCTCGATCTCGGTGAGCGGCACCGGCACGCCGACCGAACCGGGCTTGATCGTCCCGCCCGCCGGATTGAAGGAAAGGACCGGACCGGCCTCGGTCTGCCCGTAGCCTTCGTGGACCGGCGCGCCGACCGCGTCGCGCCAGCGGCGCAGCGTCTGCGCCGACAGCGGCGCCGCCCCCGAGTGGCAGATGCGCACCGACGACCAGTCGGTGCGGAGGAAGTCGGGATGCGCCATCAGGCCGACGAAGACCGTCGGGCTGCCCGGAAAGACGGTGATCCGCTCGCGCGCGACGGTCTCGAGCACTTCGGCAGGCTGGTAGCGCGGCAGGATCACCAGCGTGCCGCCGCAATACGCGGCCAGGAAGAGCCCCATCGCCATCCCGTAGGCATGCGAGATCGGCATCATGCAGATGATCCGGTCGCCGGGGCGGCTCGGCAGCAGCGCCTCGCGCTGCGAGACGTTGATCGAGATCGAGCGGTGCGTGAGGTCGACGCCCTTGGGCCGGCCGGTCGTGCCGCCGGTGTATTGGAGCAGTGCGAGCGCATCGGACGACGGCGGCGCGGGCAGCGCCGCGCCGCGCGCGCAGTCGCGGTCGAGCCGGCGCGCCTGCGCCCCGACGACGATCGTGTGCCGGATGCCTGCTTCCGCTGCGATCGGCGAAAGCGTCGCGGCGAGCGCCTCGTCGACCACGAGCACGACCGGCGCGGCGTCGCGAAGAATGAACTCGACCTCGCGCGGCGCGAGCAGCGGGTTCAGCGGTACCTGCTGGGCGCCAGCGGCGAGCGCGCCGAACGCGGCGATGCAGGCGTCGATCGAGTTCGGCAGCAGCGTCGCGACGCGCTCCCCGCGAGCACCGAGCGACTCCAGTTCGGCGGCGAAGCCTGCAACGCAAGCGAGGTAGCCGCCGTATTCGAGGCGCCGTTCTCCGCAGACCAGCGCTTCGGCGCGCGGGTCGCGGGCAGCCGCCTCGGCCAGCATCGCGACCACCGTCGGGTGCACCTTCGGCAACGCCGGCGCTGCAGTCGTGCTCTGTGCGACGCGGTTCATGGCCTGCTCGCGAAGCCCAGGTACGACTCGACGACCCGCGCGTTGCCGGCGAGCGAAGACGACGGACCCTCGAGCGCGATTTCGCCGGTTTCCAGCACGTAGCCGTGATCGGCGACCTGCAGCGCGGCGCGCGCATTCTGTTCGACCAGCAGGATCGACACGCCGGTCTTCCTGAGGTCGGCCACGATGTGCATGATCTCGCGCACGATCCGCGGTGCCAGTCCCAGGCTGGGCTCGTCGAGCATCAGCAGCCGCGGCTTGCCCATCAGGGCACGCCCGAGCGCGAGCATCTGCCGTTCGCCGCCCGACAGCGTTGCGGCCAACTGCGTGCGGCGCTCGGCGAGGCGCGGAAACCGCTGGTAGACCTCGCCGAGGTCGGAATCGGCGCCGCGCTCGCCGTGGCGCACGCGCTGGAATGCTCCCAGTCTCAGGTTGTCTTCCACCGACAGTTCGCCGAACAGTTCGCGTCGTTCGGGCACCAGGCACAGTCCGCGCGCCACGCGCGCCTCCACCGCGAGTGCGCCGACGTCGGCGCCCAGGTAGCGGATCGCGCCGCTGGCCGGCAACAGGCCCATGATCGCGCCCAGAAGCGTGGTCTTGCCCGCGCCGTTGGGTCCGATCACGGTGACGATGGAACCTTCCTCGACCCGCAGCGAGACGCGGTGCAGCGCCTCGACCTTGCGGTAGAACACGCGCAGTTCGTCGACTTCGAGCAGCGCGCTCATTCGATGCCTCCGAGATAGGCCTCGAGCACCGCCGGATTCGCCTGGATCTCGGCGGGCAGTCCCTCGGCGAGCTTCTCGCCGAAGTCCATCACCACCAGCCGGTCGACCAGGCCCATGACGAATTCCATGTCGTGCTCGACCAGAAGGATGCTCATGCCCTCGTCGCGCAGCTTGCGCAGCAACGCGGCCAGCGCCTGCTTCTCGCCGTAGCGCAGCCCCGCGGCCGGTTCGTCCATCAGCAGCAGCACCGGGTCGGCGCACAGCGCGCGGGCAATCTCGACGATGCGCTGCTGTCCGAGCGGCAGGCTGCCGGCCGGCTCGTACAGGTGCTCGCCCAGGCCGACGCGATCGAGCTGGCGCGCGGCCTCTGCCAGCAGCAGCCGTTCCTCGTCGCGGTCGGCGTGCAGCATTGCCGCGAGGCTGCCCTTGGCGCCGCGCAGGTGCGTGCCGATCGCGACGTTCTCGATGACCGACATCGTGCTGACCAGGTTCACGTGCTGGAAGGTGCGCGCGATGCCGCGGCGCGCGATTTCGCGTTGCGTGGCGCGCTCGATCGGCTCGCCGAGAAAGCGGATCTCGCCGGCGTCGGCCGCCAGCACGCCCGTGACCAGGTTGAACAGCGTGCTCTTGCCCGCGCCGTTGGGTCCGATCAGGCCGAGGATTTCGCCGCTGTTCATCGCGAAGGCCATGTCGTTGACCGCGAGCAGGCCGCCGAAGCGCTTTTGCACGCCACGCAGCTGCAACAGCGGCTGCCCGCGCGCCGGCTGCGTGCGCCGCGGCAGCGCGGGCGCGTCGGGCGGGCGCGCGCGAGTCGAACCGGCCGGCAGCAGCCGTGCAAAGGCCGGCGCCAGCCCGTCGCGCGTGCGGTGCAGCAGCAGCGTCATCAGCACGCCGAAGACGACGATCTCGTAGTTGCCCGACTTCTGGAACAGCGCCGGAAGGAGGTCTTTCAACCACTCCTTGAGCACCGTGAGTACCGATGCGCCGATCAGCGCGCCCCAGACCTGGCTTGCGCCGCCGATCACCGCCATGAACAGGTAGTCGATGCCCGCGTTGACGCCGAACGCGTGCGGGCTCACGAAGCGCAGGAAATGCGCGTACAGCCAGCCGGAGAGGCCGGCGAGCAGCGCGGCGTACAGGAACACCAGCAGCTTCAGCGCCGCAGTATCGACGCCGAAGCTCTCGGCCATCACGCCTCGAAAGCGCAGCGCGCGAATCGCGCGGCCGGTGCGCGAGTCGAGCAGGTTGCGCGCGGCCAGCAGCGCCGCGGCGGTGACCAGCCAGATCAGGTAGTAGGATTCGCGTCCGCTTTCGAGCGCGAAACCCGCCACCGCGACCGGCGGCAGGTTGTCGATGCCGCTGTACTGGCCCAGTTCGGGCAGGTTGCCGAACAGGTAGTAGAGCGCGATGCCCCAGGCGATCGTGCTGATCGACAGGTAGTGTCCCGACAGGCGCAGCGTGATCGCGCCGAGCACCAGCGCGAACGCGGCGGTGAGGGCGAGGCCGGCGACGAGCCCCAGCCACGGCGACAACCCCATCGGCACGGTGAGCGCGGCGGTCGCGTAAGCGGCCAGCCCGACGAAGGCCTGCTGGCCGAACGACACCACGCCGGCCACGCCGGTGAGCAGCACCAGCCCGAGCGCCACCAGCGTCGCCAGCCCGATGTAGTTGAGCAGCGTGACGTAGAACGCCGGCAGCACGAGCGGGGCCAGCGCGACGGCGACGAGAAACAGCGCGAGCGCGCGATGCCGGCCGATCACTCTTCCTCTTCCTCGACGTGATGGCGCGACGTGAGAGAGCGCCAGACCAGCACGGGAATGATCAGCGTGAAGACGATCGACTCCTTGAGCGCACTTGCCCAGAACGACGAAAACGACTCCAGCAGCCCGACCGCCACTGCGCCAACCGCCGCCAGCGGATAGCTCGCCATGCCCCCGAGGATCGCGCCGACGAACCCCTTCAGGCCGATCATCAGGCCGGTGTCGTAATAGATCGTGGTGATCGGCGCGATGAGCACCCCCGAGGCCGCGCCGATGAACGCCGCGACCAGGAAGCTGAGGCTGCCCGACAGCTCGGCCGGAATGCCGACCAGCCGTGCGCCGACGCGGTTGATCGCGGTGGCGCGCAGCGCCTTGCCATACAGCGTGCGCTCGAAGAACAGCCACAGTGCGATCATGCCGACGACGCTGGCCGACACCACCCAGGCACTCTGCGCGGTGATGTCGAGCACGCCGAGCTTCAGCTTCGCGTCGGAGAAGGCGGCCGAGCGCAGCCCCTCGCCGCCGAAGAACACCAGGCCCAGCCCGGTGAGGGCATAGTGCGCGGCCATCGACACGATGAACAGCACCAGCACCGACGCGTTGGCCAGCGGCTGGTAGGCAACGCGATAGAGGATCGGCCCGAGCGGCACCACCAGGCCGATCACGATCAGCACCTGCGCCCACATGTCGAGCTTGCGTGGCGCCGCCCACCAGGCCAGCGCCGCCATCGCGACCGGTACCGCGACATAGACCAGCAGGATGCGCGGCAGCCGGTGGCGCGCGTTTTCGCGCAGGGCCGCCGCGACGTCGAGCCCGGCCGCGAGCAGCCCGCCACCCACCAGCACCCAGACGGTCCCGGGCACCTGCCCTGCCTGCAGCAGGCCCAGCGACAGCGCCGCGTACGAGATGAACTCGCCCTGCGGCACGAAGATCACGCGGGTGACCGCGAACACCAGCAGCAGCGCCAGCGCCAGCAGCGCATAGATGGCGCCATTGGTGACGCCATCCTGCACCAGCCAGAGAGCGATGTCCGCGTTCATCGAGGCCGGCCGCCGCCCGTCGTGCCTACTTCAGCAGCCGCCAGGCGCCGTTCTCGACGCGCACCAGCACGCGCGCGCGCTCGTCGAGCCCGTTGTGGTTGGCCGCGCTCATGTTGTAGACGCCATGCGTTCCGACCACGTTGCGGACGTTCTCGAGTGCGTCGCGCAGCGCCTCGCGGAACTCCGGCGTGCCCGGCTTCGCCTTCTTCAGCGCTACCGGCACCGCGGCTTCGAGCAACTGCACGGCGTCGAAGCTGTAGCCGGCGAACGCGTTGCGGCTGCCGGGGCCGAATGCGGCTTCGTAGCGCTTGACGAAGTCGAGCGACACCGCCTTCGTCGGGAAGTTGTCGGGCAATTCCTCGGCGACGATCAGCGCACCGGTCGGGGCGATCGCCCCCTCGACGGCCTTCTTGCCGGTCTGGATGAACGGCAGGTTGACCGTGCCGTGGTTGTGGTAGATCGGGCCCTTGTACCCGCGCTCGACCAGCGCGATGTGCGGCGTGGCACCCGGCGAGCCCGATCCGCCGACGATGACCGCGTCGGGGTTGGCGGCCATGACCTTGAGCACCTGTCCGGTGACGCTGGTGTCGGCGCGCCCGTAGCGTTCGTTGGTGACCACCTTGTAGCCGCCGGAGGGCGCGAGTGCGGTGATCGCGTTGTAGACGAGGTCGCCCCAGGTGTCGGAGAAGCCGATGTAGCCCACGGTCTTGATGCCGCGCGCCTTCATGTGCTCGACCACTGCACTCATCATCAGTTCGGTGGTCTGCGGCACCACGAAGGTCCAGTGCAGCCGGTCGGGTGCCAGCGGGGGCACCGGGGTGAGCGCGATCATCGGCGTCTTCGACTCGGCCGCGACCGCGGTCATCGCGGCCGCCGAGGGCACGCCATTGGAGCCCATCAGCGCGTCGACCTTGTCCTCGGTGACGAACTTGCGCGCGTTCTTGGCCGCGTTGTCGGGCTTGGATTCGTCGTCGAGGATGACGTACTTCACCGGCTCGCCGCCGAGCGTCTTCGGCAGCAGCTGGAACGCGTTCTTGTACGGGATGCCGAGCGACGAGCCGGGGCCCGTGGTGCCCAGCGACACGCCGATGGTGACCTCGGCGCTGGCCGTGGCCGCAGCGAGCGCACCCGCGACGGCGAGTGCGGCGAACAGCTGGCGTTTCATGACTTCTCCTTGGTAGATCGTCTTCAGGGCCGGTGGCGGAACGGTGCGGAAACGACGCCCGGTCAACCGGGATCGGGCGGGCGCAGCATGCCCAGGTGCTCGAGCATGCCCAGCATGCGGCCCAGCGCCTCGGCGCGCCAGGCGTCGACGTCGACGCCGGTGAAGTCGTGGAAGCCCTTGCCGTCGCGCAAGCCGTTGCGCCCCTCGCGCATGTACCGGTCGACGATCGCGGGCGACGCATAGCGCGAGTCGCCCAGCGCCTGCGCGAGATAGCGGCTGGCGTAGTACAGGATGTCGTTGCCGCCGAAGTCGATGAACTCGACCACGCCCATGTTGGCGAAGCGAAAGCCCAGCCCGTAGCGCGTCGCGCGGTCGATGTCGGCGGCGCTCGCGACTCCCTGCTCGATCATCCGCGCCGCTTCGTTCATGATCAGCGATTGCAGGCGCGGCACGATGTAGCCGGGAGCGGCTGCGCAGGCGACTGGCACCTTGCCGATGCGTTCGAGCAGCGCCGACAGCGCGCGGCTCGCCTGCGGGTCGGTGCCCGGGTGAGCGCTCAGCTCCACCAGCGGGATCACGTGCGCCGGGTTGAGCCAGTGCGCGTTCAGGAAGCGTTGCGGCTGCGGCGCGAAGCCGGCCAGCTGGGTGACCAGGAACGACGAGGTCGTCGAGGCGAGAAGCGCGTCGGGGCGCAGGTGCGGGCCCGCGAAGGCGAAGGCCTCGCGTTTGGCGTCGAGCACCTCGGGCACCCCTTCGAACACGACGTCGGCCCGCGCCAGCGCGGCCGGTGCCTCGTCGCGCGCGGCAAAGCGCACGCGGCGCAGGATGGCCGGGCGCAGCGCGTCGTCGAACGCACCCCAGCGGGCCATCGCCGAGAGCGACGCGTCGATTTCGGCCAGTGCTTCGCGCCGCAGCGCGTCGGCCTGCCCCGGCGGCCGCGCCTTGACGTCGAGCAGCCAGGCCTCGTGGCCCGCGTAGGCGAATGCGGTCGCGATGCCCCGGCCCATGCGGCCGGCACCGAGCGCGGCGATCGTCTCGCGCACGCCGCCGGCCTCGCTCATGGCTGCAGCCCGCGTTCGAGCAGTCGGCGCATCGCCGCGCGGTCCAGGCCGGCCAGTCCCAGCGCTCCGAGCGTGCGCGGCGCGCGCGTGAAGTCGTCGCCGGCGATCGCGCCGCCGATCGCCAGCAGGCCGCGCGCGACCGGACAGGGTACGCCGGCCCAGTCGGCGACCGAGACCAGGAACGCCAGCCCGCAGGCGACGTCCTCGCGCATGTAGCGGTGCGTGGCGAGATCGATGTGCTCGCACCAGTCGCCGCTGTCGACCAGCTTGTCGTGCGCGTTGCCGTACATCCAGCGGTCGGTGTGATAGTGATCCGCGAGCGGAAAGTGCGGGGCGGCGTAGCCCAGCGACTCGCGCACCGCGATGCGCTCGGCGTCGAGCGTGTCGGTGACGCGCCGCACCGACGGCTGCGTGCCCTCGGCATGGATGTCCCAGCGCTCGAAGTGCTCGAGCGGCGCTGCGTTCATCACGATGAGCGGCGGATGGATGATCGGCCCGGCGTTCATCAGCGCGCCCGACAGCGCGTCCTCCACCGGCTCGATCGCCGGGTAGGCGCGCGCGATCACCGCGCGCGCTCGATCGCCGACGACCGACGGAAACACGCCGGTGGGCAGCCGCGTGGCGCGCGTGGTGATCGCGACCTCCGCCGGACCGTGCTTGCGCGCGAGGTAGGGCAGGGTGCCGGTTTCGGCCCAGGCGACGTCCGCGCGGCTGCCCGAGGCACGCGCGGTGCGCGCCATCAGGTAGCTGCCGAAGGTGCCCGGCGGCAGGAACACCACCTGGCCGTCCTCGAGATGCGGCGCGAGCGCGCGCGCGATGTCTTCCTGCGAGAATGCCGGCGTCGGTACCAGGATCAGCTCGGCACCGCGCACCGCCGCGCCGATGTCGGCCGTGGCCAGTGCCAGCGGCACCTCCCGGCGGCCGCGGTGGTCGCGCAGCGTGATGCGTCGCGCCTCGATGACCGGCGCGAGCGCCGCTGCGTCGCGCCGCCACAGCCTGACCTCGTGCCCCTGCTCCGAAAGGTCGGCCGCGGCCGCGTAGCAGCCGTGCCCTCCGCCCAGAACCGCGATACGCATCCAGTCTCCTTCGCCTGCCGGTCTGGTCGCCGGCTGCTCGCCTGCCCGCTCTTCGGGATCTGCCCGCTTCGTCTTCGTCGCACCGCCCGGTTCAGGCGATCACCCCCGCGCCGCGCAGCGTGTCGAGCTCGTCGCCGGAATACCCCGCCTCGCCCAGCACGCGCACGGTGTCGGCACCGTAGCGCGGCGGGAACGGCAGCTCGGCGCGCGCGCCGGCCACGTCGACGGCCATCGGCTGCATGTGCACGACGCGACCGTCGGGCATCGTGGTACGCGTGAGCTTGTCGCGCAATTGGGGCAACTCCCGCACCTGCCGGATGTCGAGGATGCGCGTAGCCGGGATCGTCGCCGCGCGCAGGTCGGCGAGGATCTCGTCGGCGGTGTGCGCGCGCGTGACCGCCGCCATGTCACGGTGGATCGCCTCGCGCTCGCGGTGGCGCCCCTCGTTGGTCGCGCGCACCTCGTTGGCCACCGGTGCGAACTTCGGAATGGCGGTGAGCCGGCGCCACTGCACGTCGCTGCCGATCGCGAGGAACACGTAGCCGTCGCTCGTCGGGTAGACGTTGGTCGGGATGAACTTGCGATGCTCGTTGCCGGCGCGCGTGATCTCGTTGGGCTGGCAGCCGAAATCGACCAGCGGCAGCACGGTGGTCAGCCACGACGCGGCCGCCTGCAACATCGACACGTCGATGCGCGTGCCCCGACCCGTCTCGTGGCGCTCGAGCAGCGCTGCCATCACGTTGGCGTAGACCTCGTCGCCGGCCTTCAGGTCGATCACCGGGATGCCGGCGAGCATCGGCGGTCCGTTCGGGTCGCCGGTGACCTCCATGTAGCCGACCATCGCCTGCATCACCGGGTCGTAGCCGGGCGCATCCGGATACGCGGGCCCCATCGCCGAGATGCCGGCCCAGATCAGGTCGGGCTTGACCGCCGAAAGCGTCTCGTAGTCGATGCCCAGCGCGCGGTAGCGCGAGGGCACCGTGTTGCAACAGAAGACGTCGACGTCGAGCTCGCGGATCAGGCGATGCAGCACCTGCCGGCCGCGCTCGTCCTTCAGGTTCAGCGCGATCGCTTCCTTGCCGACGTTGGGGGCCACGAAGTAGCTGCGCCGGTCGTCGTCGGCCACGCGCGAGCCGATGTAGCGGTTCGGATCGCCCGGCAGCCCGGCGCCGGTGGGCGTGGACTCGATGCGGATCACGCGCCAGCCCAGCTGCGCGAAGCGAAGCGTCGCCGACGGCAACGACAGCGCCTGCTCCATCGAGAGAACCGTGCGGCGCCTCATGCGGACAGGCCTTCGTCGATACGGTGGAAACCCAAGGCGATCTCCTCAGCCGCCCGCGATCGGCGGGGCCAGAATGACTTCGTCGTCGTCACGCACCGGATGGTCGCGATTCGCATACTCGTCGTTCACCGAGACCAGCACGACGTCGATGTACTCGAAGGCATGCCTGAAGCGCTCGTCGCGGGTCGGCAGCCAGTCGAGCAGCATGCCCACGTTCCTGATCTCGTCGGGCAGGGCGATGCTCTCCGATTCGCATCCCATGCCGTGGCGAAGCCAGGCGAAGTACTTCAGCTTCATTCCCGCTCAAACCGTCACGCTCTCGCGCCGGACGGTGGCCCCGCCGGCCGCTGCGGCCGCCCGCTTCTCGTGGATGGCACGCGCGACCGTTTCCGGCGTCATCGGTGGATCGAAGATGCGCACGCCGGTCGCGTTGTACAGCGCGTTCGCGATGGCCGGCGCGATCACGATCGTCGGCAGCTCGGAAATGCCCTTGGCGCCATAGGGGCCCTCGGCGCAATCGCTCTCGATGAAGTGCATCTCGAGCTCCGGCATCTCGGGCGCCGTGATCAACTTGTAATCGCGGAACGACGGGTTCCGCAGCATGCCGTTCTCGATGCGCATGTTCTCGCTGATCGCGTAGCCGAGCCCGATCGCGATGCCGCCTTCGATCTGGCCCTCGAGGCCCATGCGGTTGATGACGCGGCCGACGTCCTGCGCGACCGTGACCTTGTCGACCTTGATCTCGCCGGTGAGCGTGTCGACGGTGATCTCGGCGACGTGCACCGCGTGGGCATACGCGGCCGAGTGGTCGGAGACGTGCCTGGCGCCCTCGGGCTCGCTCCTGGGCTCGTAGTAGTCGGTGACCATCACCAGTTCGGGCTCTGCCTGGAAATGCATCTGGCGCAGCAGGCGCTCGAGCTTGATCAGCGCGGCACCGTCGTTCGCGCGCACCACCCAGCCGCCGCGCAGGTCGAGGTTCCCGGCGGGTTCCTCGAGGAACTTCTCTGCGGCGTTCAGGATCTGCGCCTTCGCCTTGCGCGCGGCGCGGCGCGCTCCGTTGCCCGCGATGAAGGTGGTGCGCGAGGCGTGCACGCCCACGTCCCATGGCGCGATGTCGGAATCGTTGTTGACGAGGGTCACGTGCTCGAGCGGCACGCCCAGTTCCTCGGCGACGATCAGCGTGATGACCGCGTCGATGCCCTGGCCGATCTCGGAGGCGCCGGTGATGACGGTGACCCGCGCGTAGTCGTCCACCTTCAGGATGGTGCCGATGCCGTCCGACTTGTGGATCTTGGCGCCGCCGGCATTGTGGATCGACGAAGCGAGGCCGATGCCTTTCTTGTAGCGTCCCGGCGCATCGCGCAGCGCCGCGTACTCCTTGTGCTTGCGGCTGTAGTCGCTCGCACTGGCGGCGGTCTGCAGGCATTCCACGAAGGCGCATTCGCGCAGGAACGATTTCTGCGGCGTGGTCTCGCCCGATACCTGGGCGTTCTTCAGGCGGAACTCCAGCGGATCCATGTCGACCATCTCGGCGAGCATGTCCATCTGCTGCGCGGTGGCCCAGGTGGTCTGGACGTTGCCGTATCCGCGGAACGATCCGGCGTAGGGGTTGTTGGTGTAGATCGCCTGCGCCTTGAAGTCGACGACCGGCACGCGATAGTGACCGGAGGTGGTGCGCATCATGATGACCGGGATGGTCGGCCCCCACGACGTGTAGGCGCCGTTGTCCAGCAGCACGTCGGCGGTGCGGAAGGTGAGCACGCCGTCGCGGGTGCAGCCGGTGCGCATGTGGATGATCGCGGCCTGGCGCGTGGGCGAAGCCTTGAACTCTTCCTCGCGCGTATAGAGGACCTTGACCGGCCGGCCGGTCTTCCTGGCCAGCAGCGCGGCGATCGGCTCGTAGGGGTAGACGTCGAGCTTGGAGCCGAAGGCACCGCCCACCGGCGGCTGGATGACCCGGATGTCGCCCGGATCGATGCCCAGCGCCGGAGCGAGGTCCATCTTGTAGTTGTACGGGTACTGGGTCTGCGTCCAGATCGTCAGCTTGCCGTTGTGGTCGAAGTCTGCGATCGCGCAGGAGGTGCCCATGCAGCAGTGCGTCACGTGGTGCGGGCGGAACACGTTGTCGACGATCAGGTCGGAGGCCGCTTCGGCCGCGGCCAGGTCGCCGTCCTTGAACTCGAAATGCAGGCTCCTGTTGCCGGGGAAATCGTCGTGGACGAGCGGCGCGCCTTCCCGGGCGCCGGCCTCGGGCGTGAACACGCCGGGCAGGTCTTCGTACTCGACTTCGATCAGTTCGAGCGCGCGGGCGGCGATCTCCTCGGTCTCGGCCGCGACCGCGGCGATCTCGTCGTGCTCGCAGCGCACCTTGTCCTTGAGCGCGACGTTGTCGCGCACGAAGCCGAACTTCAGGCCGGCGGCGTCCTTGCCGGTGAGCACCGCGTGCACGCCGGGCAGCTTGCGCGCCGCCTCGGTGTCGATGCGCACGATCCGGGCATGCGGCCGGCCGGCGAACAGCACCTTGCCGATCAGCATCTGCGGCAACACCATGTCGTTGATGTAGCGCGTCTTGCCGGTCGCCTTGTCGGGCGCGTCGGGTTTCTTGACCCGCTGGCCGATCAGGGACTTCTTCATGATGGGTGACGGGATGGCGCTCTTTGTCATCGCTGTGCTCCGCTCGTTCCGGCCACGGCTTCCACCGCATCCAGCACCTTGGTGTAGCCGGTGCAGCGGCAGAGGTTGCCTTCGAGGCCCCGTCGCGCTTCTTCGCGCGTCAGGTCGGGGTTGTTCTCCAGCAGGTAGTGGGCCTGCATGATCATGCCGGGCATGCAGAAGCCGCACTGCACGGCGCCGCAGTCGACGAAGGCCTGCTGCACCGGGTGCATGCTCTGCGGCGTGCGCAGTCCCTCGATGGTCACGACCTCGCGCCCGTCGCAATCGACCGCGTACATCAGGCAGCTGTTGACGGTCTTGCCGTCGACGCTGACCGTGCAGGCGCCGCACTCGCCTTCGCCGCAGGCGTACTTGGTGCCGGTCAGGCCGAGCCTGTCGCGCAGCATGGCCAGGGTCTTCATCACGACGGGCACCTTCAGGCGAACGTCGCGGCCATTGAGCTTGAAGCTGATTTCAGTCTCGACGGACATCATTGAGCACCTCTTCGACGAATACCCGGACAAGATGGCTGCGGTACCAGGCGCTGGCGCGCACGTCATCGATCGGCTTGGCGTCCTCGCCGGTTGCGGCGACCGCGGCGGCGATCGTCGCGGCGTCCAGCGGCTTGCCTTCGAGCGCGGCTTCGACGTGCCGGGCTCGCAAGGGCGTGGCTGCGACCGACCCCATGGCCACGCGCACCGCGCCGAGCCTGCCGCCGGCGAGCCGCGCGCCCAGCGCGAGCGACACGGTGGAGATCTCGAGCGCCGGACGCGGCCCGGCCTTGCGGAACCTGCTGACGAAGTCGGCCGCGGGCCGGGCGAACACGACTGCGGTGAGCAGCTCTTCCGCCCGCATCACGGTCTTGCGAGGAGCGAGGAAGAACCGTTCCAGCGGCACCCGGCGCGTCTGCACCGCGCCGTCGCGCCAGCAGGCGAGCTCGACCGAAGCGTCCAGCACCAGCAGCGGCGGGCTCATGTCGCTCGCGGGCGAGGCGTTGCAGAGGTTGCCGCCCACCGATGCCGCGTTGCGCAGCTGTTCGCTGGCGAAATGCTCGGCCGCCTGGACCAGCGCCGGCGCGAGTTCCGCGAGTGTCGCGTTGCGGCGGATCTCGCTGACGGTCGTCGTGGCACCGATGCGGATCTCGTCACCGCTGGCGTCGATGCCGCCCAGGCCCTCGATGCGGCGGATGTTCAGCAGCGTCGCCTTGTACTGGCGTACGCCCGAATCGGTCTGCGGCGTGAGGTCCGTGCCGCCGCACAACACCGTGGCGTCGCCGTCGGCCATGGCCTGCAGCGCGTCGTCCAGGCGGTGCGGCGCCAGGTAGGCGCTTGCCTCTTGCATGAATCTCTCCCGACTGCGTTCAGAATCTTATCGGCTCGCGGTAGCGACCGAACACCTCGACCATCTTCCTGGTGATCTCTCCCACGCTCGCGTAGGCCTTCACCGCTTCGACGATCGCCGGCATCAGGTTGGCGCCGGCTTGCGCGTCGCGCGCGACGCGGTCGAGCGCGCGCGCGACGGCTGCCTGGTCGCGCTCGGCCCGCACCCGGTTCAGGCCCCCGATCTGCACCCGGGCGTCTTCCTCCTTGTACGGGTGGAATTCCACCGGATGCTCGTCTTCCTTCTCGTTGCGATAGCGGTTCACGCCGACTTTCGGGAACTTGCCCGACTCGATGTCGCGCTGCATCTGGTAGGCCTGCGCCGACACTTTCGACTGGATGATCCCCTCGGAGACCAGACGCACGATGCCGCCCTGCGCATCGGTCTCGGCGATGATCTCTTCCATTTTCTGGCGCATCCGGTTGGTCATCGTCTCGACGTAGTACGAGCCGCCCAGCGGGTCGACCGTCTCGGTCAACCCCATTTCCTCGATCAGGATCTGCATCGTGCGCAGCGAAATGCGCGCCGAGTACTCGGTGGGGATCGTGTAGGCCTCGTCGTACGAGCACAGCGCCATCGTCTGCGCGCCCGACAGCGCGCTGATCAGCGCGTAGTAGGCGCCGCGCACGATGTTCATCTCGGGCTGCTCGAAAGTGAGGCCGCCGCCGCCGCCGCCGGCGATCATCCGCAGCCACATCGATCCGGGCTTCTCGGCCTTGTACTGCTCCTTCATGATCTTCGCCCACAGGCTGCGCCCCGCGCGGAACTTGCAGACCTGCTCGAAGATGTTTCCGAAGATGTTGAAGTTGTACGACAGCCGGCCCGCGAACTCGTCGACGTGCAGTCCGCGCCGGATCACCTCGTCGGCGTAGGCGCGCGCGATGCAGAACGCGTAGGCCATCTCCTGCGCGGGCGTCGCGCCCGACTCGCGGATGTGGTAGCCGCATACCGACACCGGGCTGTACTTCGGCGCGTGCTCGGCGCAATACTCGATCGTGTCGCCCACCAGCCGGATCGACGGCTCCACCGGGAAGATCCAGGTGCCGCGCCCGATGAACTCCTTCAGGATGTCGTTCTGGGCGGTGCCGCGCAGCTGCTCGAGGTCGTAGCCGCGCTTCTCGGCCATCGCCAGGTACATCGCGATCAGGATCGCCGCTGCGCCGTTGATCGTGAGCGACACGGTGATCTTGGCCAGGTCGATGCCGTCGAAGGCGACCTCGAAGTCGCGCAGCGTGTCCACCGACATGCCCACGCGACCGATCTCGCCCTCGGCGAGCGGGTCGTCGGAATCCAGCCCGATCTGCGTGGGCAGGTCGAAGGCGACGTTCAGCCCGGTCTGGCCGTTGGCGATCAGGTACTTGAAGCGCTGGTTGGTTTCGGCCGGATTGCCGAAGCCCGCGTACTGGCGCATCGTCCACGGCTGCTTGCGGTACATCAGCCGGTGGATGCCGCGGGTGAACGGGTACTCGCCGGGTGCGCCCAGCATCGCCAGCCCGCCGCTTTCGTCGACGTCGGCGGCGGTGTACAGCGGCTGGACCTCGATGCCGGATTCGTTGAGCACCGGCCGCAGTTCGGGAGGCAGGCGGTCGTTCATTTCACCTCCGCACGGATGTAGTCGACGATCGCATCGAGCTTCGAGCCGGTGGGAAACACGCCGCGAAAGCCCAGCGAGCGCAGTTCGTCGTGGTCCTGCGCGGGCAGGTTGCCGCCGATCAGCCAGAGCTTGTCGGTGAGCCCGTTGGCTTCGAGGAGCGTTCTCAGCTTGCGGCAGAACGGCAGGTGCGAACCCGCCAGGCTCGAGAGCGCGATCACGTCGACGTCCTCCTCCAGCGACATGCGTGCGACCGCCTCGGGCGTTTGCCGCAGCCCGGTGTAGATGACTTCGAAGCCGGCATCCATCATCGCGCGCGCGACCACCTTCGCCCCCTGGTCGTGCCCGTCGAGGCCGGGCTTGGCGAGCAGGACCTTGATCCGGCGCTGCTGCGGATGTCGTGGCGCGAGGCCTGCAACGACGCTCATGAGGTGACCTCCTTGGCGATGATCAGTTTCAGGATTTCGCTGGTGCCCCCGCCGATCAGCGTGAAGCGCACGTCGCGCAGGTAGCGCTGCACCGGGTATTCCATCGCGTAGCCGTACGAGGCCAGCACGCGCGCGGCCTGGTCGCAGATGCCGGCGGCGGTCTCGGTGGCGAAGAGCTTGCACATCGCCGCCTCCTTGTGATGCGGGCGCCCGGAGTCGCGCAGCCAGGCGGCGTAGCGCACCAGGTGCGTCGCGGCTTCCAGCCCCGTGGCCATCTCGGCGAGCTTCATCTGGATCGCCTGGAAGCGGTCGATCGGCTTGCCGAACTGCTTGCGCTCGCCCGCGTAGCGCACCGCCTCGGCCAGCGCGGCACGCGCCACGCCCAGCGCCATCGCACCCGTGATGATGCGGATCTCGGCCAGCGTCTTGCGCAGGTGGGCCTCGCCGTCGCCTTCTTCCTTCGACAGCCGGTGGCTGTCGGGAACGAAGCAGCCCGAGAACGCGACTTCCGAGGTCGGCAGCGCCCAGACTCCCATCTTGTGGATCTCGCGCCCGACCGTGATGCCCGGGAAATGCTTCTCGACGAGGAAGATCGTGAGTTTCTTCTCCTCGCCTGCGCGCGCGAAGACGGTGAAGAAGTCGGCCACCGGCGCCGAGGTGATCCAGGTCTTCTGCCCGTCGAGCAGGTAGCCGCCGTCGACCTTCTTCGCGACCGTGGCGATCGAGCCGAGGTCGGAGCCCGCGTTGGGCTCGGTCATGCAGATCGCGCCGATCTTCTCGCCGGCGAGCGCCGGCTTGAACAGCCGCTCGACGATGTCGGCGTTGCCCAGCATGTGCAGGAACTTGGTGCCCATCAGCGACTGCATCGCCGCGGCGCCGGCCAGCGACATCGAGCCGCGCGCGATTTCCTCGAGCGCCAGGCAGAACTCGGTGAGCGCCATGCCGCTGCCGCCGACCTCCTCCGGATAGCGCATCCCGAACAGGCCGAGCGCCGCCAGTTCGCCGAACAGCTCGCGCGGGAACGCGCGCGCTTCGTCCAGCGCCGCGGCCTGCGGGGCGATCCGCTGGTCGGCGAAGCGCGCGAACGCGTCGCGCACCGCCTTCTGCTCGACGCTCAGTTCGAAGTCCATCGACGCAACTCCTCAGTCCAGCCCGTACAGCTCGCGGGCCGCCTCGGCCGAGATCACGCCGTTGCGCACCTCCTCGGCGAGCACCTTGCGGTCGCGCTTCTTCGGGTCGCCGTAGCCGCCGCCGCCGCTGGCCACCTGGTGGTAGACCGTGCCTTTCGGAACGCCGGTGATCAGGTCCTTGTTTCTCGGCACCACGGTGCGCCCGTCCGGGTAGTGCAGGCGGATGAAGTTCAGCCCCGCGTCGCGGCCGCCGAACAGGCCGAAGGCGGGCTCGAAGTCGCCGTCGCCGAAGGTGACCAGCTGCGTGTCGTCCGAGCCGATCTCGAAGATCGTCTCCACGCCCAGCCCGCCGCGCCACTGGCCCGCTCCGGCCGAGTCGGCGAGCAGTTCGTGGCGCACCAGCGTGTGCGGCGTCTGCTGCTCGAACATTTCGTAGTCCTGGTCGAGCACGCCGCCGGAGGCGTCGATCATGCCGATGTGGTCGTAGCCGTCTGCGCCGAGCATCGCGCCCGAGCCGCCCTTCAGGCCCATGAAGCCGATGTCGACGTATTTCTCCCCGGTGCGCGGATCGATGCCGGTGGTCAGCGAGGCGAGCAGGTTGTTCCAGCCGGCGGTGACGCGGTCGGGCAGCACCGGCGCGAGCGCGCGCTGGATCGCGTCGGCGTTGGGCGGGCACAGGTGGTTGCCGAAGGTGGTGGCCTTCGGGTAGGCGGCGTTCAGGATCGTGCCTTCCGGGATCACGATCTCGATCGGCTGCACCATCCCCTCGTTGTGCGGGATGTCGGGGTTCACCATCTGCAGCAGCGTGAGGATCGTGGCCGACGCGCTCGAGGTGAAGGTGCCGTTGACGAAGCCGTTGGTCTGCGGGTCGGTGCGCGAGTAGTCGAAGCGGATCTTGCGGTCTTCGACTTCGATGTCGACGCGGATCGTGAACTTCGACCCCTCGTGCCGGCCGTCGTAGTAGACGTAGCCTTCGCCCGAATAGCGGCCGTTCGGGATCTTCGCGATCTCGGCCTCCATCATGCGGCGCGTGGCGTCGAACAGCGCCTGCTTGTGCGTCTCGTAGCTCTCGACCCCGTACTTGGCCAGCAGCTCGAGCATGCGCCGCTCGCCGATCGTGCACGCGCCCATCTCGGCCTTCATGTCGTGCTGCACGATGTCGAGCCGCACGTTGGCGAAGATCAGGTTCCAGACGTCGCGACGCAGCTTGCCGCGCTCGACCACCTTCACCGGCGGAATGCGCAGCGCCTCCTGCCATACCTCGACCGCGTTCGGGTTGTAGCCGCCCGCGACGTTGCCGCCGATGTCGGCCTGGTGGCCCTTCACCGCGGTCCAGGCGACCAGCTTGTCGCCGAGGAAGACCGGCTTGAACACCGCGACGTCGTTGTTCTGGTTGCCGAGGCTGAACACGTCGTTGTGGAAGATCACGTCGCCCGGGTAGATCTCGTCGCCGAAGTACTCCTTGATGTACTTGCACACCGGCGCCAGCGAGAAGGCGAGGATCGGCAGGTTCTCGGTCTGCTCGAGCATGTTGCCGTCGCCGTCGTACAGGCCGGTGACGTAGTCCTTGGCCTCGCAGAGGATCGGCGACCGGGTCGTCTGCTCCATCGAGATGCTCATCTCGTCGGTGATCGAGCGGAAGGTGCGCGCGTAGACCGACAGCAGGATCGGGTCGACCTTCGGGGATTCGGCGGTGCTCATGGCAATGGCTCCGTGTCGGGTTCAGGCGGCGACCGTGGCCGGCTCGGCCTGCGTCGAAGGGCCGAAGGCCGCGCGGCAGAGGTCTTCGCGCCCCTTGCGGTAGACGGCGAACGAGCCCAGCGCGTCGACCACGCAGTCGTACGAGGCGCTCACGAAGATCGCGGTGGTGGCCTGCTCGATCATCGCAGGGCCGTCGATCCGGTTGCCGAAGCGCATCCGGTGCCCGTCGTAGATCGGCACCTCGGCGAAGGCGCGCGTCTCGGGAAGGTAGACGCTGCGGCGGCCCTTCAGTGCATGCGAGGCGTCGTCGCCGGACCATTCGTCCTTCCGGTAGGCCGGCATGTCGACCGCGCCGATCGCCTGCACGCGCACGTTGATGATCTCGATCGGCGTGTTCTCCTGCTCGAGCGAGTAGCCGTAGAGCCGGTTGTGCTCGGCGTGGAAGGCGCGTGCGATGCCGGATGCGTCGCGCGCGTCGATCAGCGCGCGCGGCACGAGGAACGACACCTCGTGGTACTGGCGGATGTAGCGGCAGTCGAACTTGACTTCGTAGCGGCGACGCGCCTCGGGGATGCGCTCCTCGACCAGTTGCGCCGCGCCGTCGCGCGCCATCGCATCGACGATGCCGACGAGCTTCGTCCAGTCGAGCGATTCGAGACGCGCGACGAAGGTGCGCACGAAGTCGTGCTTCAGTTCGCTCATCAGCATGCCGAACGCGCACAGCACCGAGGATTCGCGAGGCACGACCTGAAGCGGGATCTCGAGTTCGTGGCAGATCAGGCAGGAGTGGATCGGGCCGGCGCCCCCGGCCGGCACGATCGGGAACTCGCGCGGATCGAAGCCGCGCTTGATCGTGACTTCGCGCACGCCCTGCGCCATGTTGTTGCAGGCGACCCGGTACATGCCGGCCGCGGCCTCCTCGACCGTCAGTCCCATCGGCCGCGCGATGTGCTCGTCGATCGCCGCCCGCGCGGCGGCCGCGTCGAGCTTCATCCTGCCGCCGGCGAAGAAGGCCGGGTCGAGATAGCCCAGCACGACGTTGGCGTCGGTGGTGGTGGGCAGCGTGCCGCCCTTTCCGTAGCAGGCCGGGCCCGGGTCGGCGCCGGCGCTCTGCGGGCCCATGCGCAGCAGCCCGCCTTCGTCGAGCCAGCCGATCGAGCCGCCGCCCGCGCCGATCGTGTGGATGTCGAGCATCGGCAGCGCGAGTTTGTGGCGCGCGATCTCGCCGTCGTTCTTGATCATCGGCGCGCCCACCGAGACCGACGCCTCGAAGCTGGTGCCGCCCATGTCGGTGGTGATGCACTTGTCGAAGCCGTGCGCGCGCGCGTAGAAGAGGCCTGCGCCCGGACCGCCGGCCGGTCCCGACAGCAGCGTGAGCGCCGCCTTCTCGCGTGCCAGCTGGGGCGAGATCACGCCGCCGTTGGACTGCATGATCAGCAGCAGCCCGCCGAAGCCGATTCCCTTCAGGCGCCCGACCAGCTGGTCGAGATAGTGGTTCAGCTTCGGGCCGACGTATGCGTTGAGCACCGTGGTGCTCACCCGCTCGTAGAAGCGGATCGACGGCAGCAGGTCGGTGGATACCGACAGGTAGGCGTCGGGCAACTCGCGCCGGACGATCTCGGCGGCCGCGCGCTCGTGCACCGGGTTGGCGAACGAGTTCATGAAGCAGATCGCCACCGCCTGCACGTTCTCTTGCCGGAACAGCTCGATCGCCTCGCGCACGCCATCGACGTCGAGCGGCGCGCTCTCGGCGCCCACCCGGTCGAGGCGCCCCTGGACGCCCGCGCGCAGGTAGCGCGGCACCAGCGGCTTCACGTTCGCGTAGCGGTTGTTGTATTGCTCCTCGCGGATGCCGCGGCGCATCTCGAGCGCGTCGCGTACCCCCTGAGTGGTGAGCAGGCCGCACTTCGCGCCGGTGTGCGTGAGCGTGGCGTTGGTGGTCACCGTGGTGCCGTGCACGATCGAGTCGATCGTCGGGGCGAAGGCTTCGAGCGTCATCGGCGGATTCATGCTCGCCGCGATGTCGGCCAACCCGTTGACCACCGCGATCGACGGGTCGGCCGGCGTGGACAGCGACTTGAAGATCGCCGGCTCGGCGCCGTCGCGGGTGACGACGAAGTCGGTGAAGGTGCCGCCGACGTCGATACCGATCTCGAGGGCCATGGGTAATTCCTCCTTTGTCAGCCGATGGCGGGAGTGCCGGCGACCAGGCGCCGCACTTCCTCGCGACGGACCTTGCCGAGCGCCGTCTTGGGTAGCGCATCGACGAAGAGCACGCGCTTCGGATGCTTGAAGCGGGCGATGCGGCCTTCGAGCAGGCCGAGCACGGTGGCCTCGTCGAGGCGCCGGCCCGGACGCGGGGCCACGACCGCGACCGCGATCTCGCCCCAGCGACGGTCGGGCCAGCCCACCACCGAAGCCTCGGCGATGTCGGGCGACTCGGTGAGCACGTTCTCGATCTCGGCCGGATAGATGTTCTCGCCGCCCGAGATGATCATTTCCTTGCGCCGTCCGTCGACGTACAGGAAGCCTTCCGTGTCGAGGTGCCCCATGTCGCCGGTGTGGAACCAGCCGTCGGTCAACACCGCCGCGGTGGCCTGCGGCGCATTCCAGTAGCCGCTCATCAGGTTCGGGCCGCGCACCAGGATTTCGCCGGTGGCGCCCTGTGCGACGTCGCGGCCGTCGTCGCCGACGATGCGCAGTTCGCAGTGCGCGGCGGCGCGGCCGGCCGAGCCGACCTTGCGGAGCGCGTCCTGCGCCTGCTGGCAGGCCGCGATCGGGCAGGTTTCGGTGGCGCCGTAGACCTGCACCAGCGGCACGCCGCGTGCGTGCACCGCGCGGATCAGGCGCTCGGGCACGATCATCGAGCCGGTGGTGATCATCCGCAGGCTCGAGAAGTCTGCACTGTTCCAGCGCGGATGCGCGAGCATCGCCTCGAGCTGCGCCGGCACGAGCACGGTGAGCGTGATGCGCTCATGCTCGATCGCGTCGAAAGTGGCCTCGACGTCGAATTTCGGATGCAGCACCACGGTGCAGCCGGCACGCAGCGCTGGCGTGGTCTGGTTGTTGAGCCCACCGACGTGGAACAGCGGCAGTGTCGTGAGGACGCGGTCGTTTTCGGTGAGCTCGTGCATCGCCGCGCTGTTCAGCGCGTTCCAGGCGATGGCCTCCTGCGTGAGCACGACGCCCTTGGGCTTGCCGGTGGATCCCGAGGTGTAGCAGACGAGCAGCGGGGCGCCGGCATTGGCGCCGTCTTCGCGTGCCTCGCTCGCGCTCGCGCCAGCGGCCGGCTGTTCGCTGCCGCGCGACAGGAATGCGGCGCAATCGGTCCAGCCCGGTCCGGACTGGCCCCAGGTGACTGCCGCATCGCGGCCCACCGACGCGCGCAGCGCCTCGGCGTGTTCGACGAACTGCGGCTCGACGAACAGCAGCGACGGCGGGCAATCGGCGAGGATCTGCCGGTGCTCGGGCGCAGCCAGCCGCCAGTTCAGCGGCAGGAACATCGCGCCGAGCCGCGCGCAGGCGAACAGCAATGCGATCTCTTCGGGGCTGTTCAGGCCCAGGTACGCGACGCAGTTGCCACGGCGGATGCCTGCGGCGGCCATCGCCGCCGCGTAGCGGTCGACCCGCTGCGCGAGTGCCGCGTAGCCGAGATCGCGGCCGGGAAAGCGGATCGCCAGCCGCCCCGGGTTGCGCCGGGCGTGATGATGAATCCATGCGTGCATCTGCATCGTCGCGCTCCCCTGCCGCTGCGCCGCGTCGCTAGGCGTCGCCGACCTCGATCACCACCGCCATCGCGGTATCGCCGGCGGCGCAGCCGGTGAACAGTCCGAAGCCGCCGCCGCGGATGGCGAGTTCCTCGATCAGCTCGATGATCGCGCGCGTGCCCATCGGCGCCTGCGGATGGCCCCAGACGAGCGAACAGCCATAGTTGTTCATCGATCGCAGGTCGGCGCCGGTTTCCTTCGCGAAATAGATGTCGTTGACGGCGAACGGGTTGTGCGTCTTGATCGCCGCCATCTGCGAGATCGACCGACCGGCCTGTGCGAGCGCGCGTTGCGCCGCCGGCACCGTTGCCTCGGGCATGTGCGCGAGCGCCGCGCGCGCCAGCCCGAAGCCGTGCAGTCGCACCGCGATCTTCGGGTCGCTGGAGAGTTCGCGCGCGCGCCCGGCGCTGGTGACGATGATGGCCGCGTTGCCGTCGGCCGGGTGGGTCTGGCCGCCGAAGGTGATCGTGCCCCCCTTGGCCACCGGCTCGAGCCGCGCCAGCCCTTCGGGCGTGGAACGCGAGACGCCTTCGTCGGCCTCGAGCGTGCCGGCGCTCTTGCGATAGCCGGGCGCGGGCACGTCGAAGGGCAGGGTCATGAAGCGCTCGAGGAACGCCGCGCCGTCGGCGAGCGCGTCGCGGTACTGCTCCTCGCGGCGCAGCACGACTTCGTGCTGTGCAGCGGTTGCGATGCCGTGCTTCTTCGCGACGTTCTCGGCGGTGACCAGCATCGCGTGCGGGCCGAGCGGGTCGCAGTTGAAGTTGTCCATCACCCAGTCTTCGGCGGCGCCGGTGCCACCGGGTCCGCGCGGATTGGGGTAGTACAGGTGCGGGCCGTTGGAGGTGCGGTCGCAATTGATCGCCAGCGCGACGCTGGCCATGCCGACCTCGATCTCCTGGGCGGCGGCCAGCAGCGTGCGCACGCCGGTGGCGCAGGCCTGCATCAGCGTGGGGCCGCCCACGTGCCCGGCGCCGATCAGGCCGGTGAGCCACGGCAGCCCGTAGAACGAATGCTTCTGCGGCACCGAGAAGCCGAGCGCGCCGTAGTCGAGCACCTTCGGGTCGATGCGACGCTTCGCAAGCTCGGCGCGCGCGACGTGCGCGGCGAACTCGATGCTGTTCAGGTTCGCGAAGCTGCCCTGCCAGCGCGCGAACGGGGTGCTCCAGTAGGCGCCGTAGGGGATCTGGGCCTTGTAGGGCATGGGGGCCTCCCGGTGAGTGTCAGGCAGTGGCCTTGTCCAGGCCGACGGCGGTAACGAACGCGCGCTTGGCCTCGACCAGGTGCGCGTGCATCGCGGTGGCGGCCGCGTCCGCGTCGCCGGCCCGCAGCGCCTCGATCAGGCGCTCGAAGCCCGCGAGCACGATGGCGCGGATGTCGGGGTCGTCCAGCGTCAGCGCCCGGATGCGCTGCATGTGGTCGGCGTATTGCTCGATCACTTTCACCAGCCGCCGGTTCGGCACCAGCGCGAGCCAGGCACTGCGGAAGTGCACGTGGCTTTCGCGAAAGGCCGCGGCGTCGCCGGCACGGTGTGCCGCGCGCGCTTCGGCGAGTGCCGCCTCGATCGGCGCGCGCACTTCGGGATCGGCGGTACGCTCGGCCACGCGGCGGGTCGCCGGCGGCTCGATCAGGAAGCGCACCTCGTAGATGTCGTCGACGTCGGCGAGCGTGAGCTCGGGCACCATGTAGCTGCGGCCGCCCGAGACCAGCAGGCCCTCGCTCGCCAGCCGCGCAAGTGCCTCGCGCACCGGGGTGCGCGAGACGCCCAGCTGCGTGGCGAGTTGCACTTCCTGCAGCGGCTGGCCTGCCTGGATGGCGCCGTCGCGCAGGTATGCGCGCAGCGTGTCGTAGACCTGCTCGCCGAGGGCGACGGGGCGATCGACAGGCTCGAGCGACGGAACCAAGGCGCACCTCCACCGCGCGCGGCGGCTGGAAATCATGGTCGGCGATCGCGACCGGAAATTCGGACCGGGCGCGAGGCCGGGAATCGGATGTCTGCTGCGAATGTGTGCTGGATACTGTATACACACTCTATTCCTCAACGATCCCGCTGTAAAGCGGGAATCGTCCCGGGGAGGCGTTCCCGGCATGGCGCATGCCACGATGCCGGCCAGGCCGCCGCGGTGGCTATAGTCTCGACCACGGCGACGAAACACAGAGGAGGCGCGAGGCCCATGTCGACCCCGGAAGTCCTGTGGCGGCCGAGCCGCGAGCGAATCGCGCGCGCCGGCATCACGCGTTATCGCGAGTGGCTGCGGCAGACTCGCGGGCTCGCGTTCGCCGACTACGAGGCGCTGTGGAACTGGTCGGTCGAGCACCTCGAGGATTTCTGGGAGTCGTTTCATCAGTGGGCCGGCGTGATCGCCCACACGCCCTGTTCGCGGGTGCTGTCGGCGCGCGAGATGCCCGGCGCGCGCTGGTTCGAAGGCGAAACGCTCAATTACGCCGAGCATCTGCTGGCGCCGGCGCGGGTGCATGCCCACTCCGATCGTCCGGCGCTGGTATTCGAGTCGGAACTGCAGCCGCGCACCGAGATCGGCTGGGATCGCCTGCGCGCGCAAACCGGCGCGCTGACCGCGACGCTGAAGCGGCTCGGGGTCGCTCCCGGCGATCGCTGCGTCTCGTACATGCCGAACATCCCGCAAGCCGTCGTCGCGCTGCTGGCGACGACGAGCCTGGGCGCGATCTGGTCGAGCTCGTCGCCCGACATGGGGCCGGTGAGCGTGCTCGACCGCTTCCGGCAGATCGAGCCGAAGGTGCTGTTCGCGGTCGACGGCTATCGGTATGGCGGCAAGGATTTCGACCGGCGCGACGTGGTTCGCGAGCTCGTGCGGCAACTGCCGAGCGTGCGCGCGGTCATCTTCGTGCCCTACCTCGACGCTGGGGCGAGCCTGGGCGCGGTGGGCGCCGCTGGCGCAGCGGTCGAAGTGGTGAACTGGTCCGATGCGCTCGCCCGCGCGGCCGACTGCGCGTTCACGCCGGTGCCGTTCGACCATCCGCTGTGGATCGTCTATTCGTCGGGCACCACTGGCATGCCCAAGCCGATCGTGCACGGACATGGCGGCTTCGTGCTCGAGACGCTGAAGACCAACCTGCTGCACCTCGACGTCGGCGAGGACGACCGCTTCTTCTGGTTCTCCTCGACCGGCTGGATCATGTGGAACCTGTGGGTGTCCACGCTGATGACCGGCGCGACGCTGCTGCAGTTCGACGGCAACCCCGGCTTTCCCGACCTGGGGCGGCTGTGGCAGCTCGCCGAGCGCGAGCGGCTCACTTTCCTGGGTATCAGCCCCGCGTTCGTCTCGCTGTGCATGAAGGCGGGGATGAAGCCTCGCGAACAGTTCGATCTGTCGGCGCTGCGCACCATCGGGTCGACCGGCTCGCCGCTCACCGAGGACGCGTATCGCTGGATCTATTCGTCGGTGCACCCCGACGTGATGCTCGCGTCGATCTCGGGCGGCACCGATCCGGGCGCGGCCTTCCTCACTTCGTGTCCGATCCTGCCGGTGTACGCAGGCGAGATGCAGTGCCGCACGCTCGGCGGGGCAATCCATGCGTACGGAGACGACGGCAAGCCGCTGCTCGACGCAGTGGGCGAGCTCGTCTGCGTCGCGCCGATGCCGTCGATGCCGCTGTACTTCTGGGGCGACGCCGACGGCCGGCGCTACTACGAGAGCTACTTCGACGTCTTCCCGGGGCCGCCGAACGTCTGGCGTCACGGCGACTGGCTGAAGCTCACGCCGCGTGCCGAGTCGGTGACCGCGACCATCTACGGTCGATCGGACTCCACCATCAACCGGTACGGCATCCGCATGGGCACCAGCGAGCTGTACCGGGTGGTCGAGGAATTCGACGAGGTCGCCGACTCGCTGGTGGTCGACCTGGAGTACCTGGGGCGCGAATCGTTCCTCGCGCTGTTCGTGGTGCTGCGTGAGCCCGGATCGGCGATCGCCGGCATCGGCGCGAAGGGCCCGGCTCCCGACGGCGCGGCGGCCGGGCGCGGGGAAACCGGCGTCGATCCCGCGCTGCGCCAGCGTATTCTCGACGCGCTGCGCACGCGGCTGTCGGCCCGCCACGTGCCCAACGAGGTGTATGCCATTCCCGAGGTGCCGCGCACGATGTCGGGCAAGAAGCTGGAAGTGCCGGTGCGCAAGATCCTGCTGGGCCGGCCGGTCGAGCAATCGGTCAATCGCGATTCGATGGCCAACCCGTCGTCGATCGACTGGTTTGCTGCGTTCGCGGCGGCGCGGACCGGCTGATTCCCCGCGCGCCGGCCGGGTTCTATTGCGACTGCTGTATCGCGCGCGCCGCCTGCAGCGCGATCCGCGCCAGGCGCGTGACCACGTTGACGAGCGCGGCTTCGGCCTGCTCGAACAGCGCGTCGGTGGCCGTGCCCATCACGGCCTCGAGTTCCTCGCTCAGCGCTTCGAGCGGCTTCTGCGCGGCCACCAGCAGGTGCACCGGGTCGTCGGTGTCGGGTATCGGTGCGAGCGGACCGGCAGGGCCGCCGGCCGGATGCGACGGCGTCTCCATGAGCGCGTCGAGAAGCCCTGCGCTCTCGTCGTCGCCGATCTCGCGAAGACGGGCAGCGAGCGCACGGTGAGCCTGCGCAATTGCCGCTTCGCGCTTCGCGAGCAGCGCGCGCAGCGCCTCGGGCGAGGCGATCGCAGCGGCGGCGGGCAGTGGCTCCTCGCGAGCGACGCGCCGCTCGCGGTGCCAGGCTTCACGGCGCCAGCGACGCATCACCGCCGCATGGCGCAGTTCCTCGATGCCCAGTCGCTCGGCCTGCGCCCTGACGCGCGGATCGGTCGCGCGCGCGGCCAGGTAGCTGTAGAGCGCGAATGCGCGCTTCTCGTTGTCGACCGCGATCGCGAACGCGCGGTAAGGCGTGAGCAGCGCGCTGCCGGAAATCTCGTCCCAGGAGCTCGACAGCTCGGCGGGCAGCTTCCAGTCGAACTTGCCCGGCTCGGGAACCGGTTCGCCCAGGCCGACAGCCCATCGTGCGACTTCGTCGACATGGTGGCGCTCTTCGTCGAGCATGACCCGGAAGGCAGCCGCGGTGGCGGCTTCGCCGCGACGCTCCATCGTCTCGGCGAGCGTTGCGTAGCGCCTGAGCGATTCGCGCTCGATTGCGCTGGCGATGCCGACCAGCAGCGGCATGCTCACCGACTGGATCTCGGGGTCGCGCATGAGCAGCGACGCGCGCATGGTCCGGCCTCCGTGACGTTGATGCATCTTGACCCCGAGCAAGCTGCCCGCGCGGCCTGCTGCAATAATCCCACAAACCAGAGCAAACCCGAGGATTCGATTTGTCAGTCTCCAGCGCCCGTGCGGTGCTCCTGGCGGTGGCCGCGCGTGCCCTCCTGGTTGCCGCGATGCTCGGGTCGACCCTGGCGATCGCGCAGCCCGTTGCCGCGAATCTCGGGCAGTTCATCGCCGGGCTCTCGCCGTCCGAGGTCGTCCCCGGTGCCGACCGGTTCGGCCCGGTGCAGCCCGACCCCGCCGTAGCGCCGGCGTATCGCGGCGAGACGCTGGTCGGCTATGCGTACCTGAACTCGCAGCAGGTCGACGCGGTCGGCTATTCGGGCAAGCCGATCCACATCGTCGTGGGCCTCGATCTCGACGGCACGATCGTCGGTGCGAAACTGGTCGCGCACAGCGAGCCGATCGTGCTGATCGGCATTCCCGAGAAGCGGGTCGTCGCCTATCTGGCGCATTTCGTCGGCTACAACCCGCTTCGGGCGGCGACCGAGGGACGCGGGCCGCCGCAGGCCGACATCGTCAGCGGCGCCACCGTCACCGTGCTGGTGATGGGCGAGAGCGTCGTGCGTTCGGCGGTCCGGGTTGCGCGGGCGCTGCATCTGGGCACGGCCGCGGCCGGCGCGCAAGCGGCAGCGCGCGTGATGGACCCGCAGGCCGGAACGATCGCCGACTGGGCGACGCTGTTGCGCGACGGCGCGGTCCGTCACCTGCATCTCACGATCGGCGAGGTGAACAAGGCCTTCGTCGATTCCGGCAACAAGGCGGCGGCCGCGCGGCCCGAGCCCGGTGCGGCCGACGAACCATTCATCGACCTTTACACGGCGCTCGTCTCGCAGCCGGCCATCGGGCGCAGCCTGCTCGGCGACGACGAATACGCGAGCGTCGCGCGCATGCTCGCGCCCGGCCAGCAGGCGATCCTGATCGCCGGCGACGGCCTGTATTCGTTCAAGGGCTCGGGCTACGTGCGCGGTGGCATCTTCGATCGCATCGAGTTGCTCCAGGGCGCCGAGACGATCCGCTTTCGCGACTACCTGCATCGGCGCGTCGGCGACCTGCGTGCCGCGGGCGCGCCGACGCTGAGGGAGATCGGCGTCTTCGTCGTGCCGCCGGGGTCCGAATTCGATCCGGCGGCTCCGTGGCGCCTTCAGTTGCTCGTCCAGCGCTCGGTGGGCGCGCTCGACAAGGCGTTCGTGTCGTTCGGGCTCGATTACCGCCTGCCCGAGCGCTACACGAAGGCGGCGCCGCCGTCAGCGGCGGCACCCGCCGCGCCTGCTGCCGCAGTGCCTGCAACAGCGCCCGCCGCAGCGCCCGCTGCCTCCGGCGCGACGGCCGAAGGCGCGGCGCCCCCCGCGCCTGCGGAGGCGGCGGCGGAGTTTCACGAGCCGCATGAGCCGCTGTGGATGCGCATCTGGCGCAGCAAGGTCGCGGCGCTGGCGATGCTGGCGGTGATGCTGGGCGTGCTCACGCTGATCTTCTTCTTCCAGGACATGCTGGTCGCGCGCGAGCGGCTGTTCGACCGCGTGCGGCTCGTCTACCTGGCCGCGACGCTGTTCTGGCTGGGCTGGGTCGCACAGGCGCAGCTGTCGGTGGTCAACGTGCTCACCTTCGCCAATGCGCTGCGCTCGGGTTTCGAGTGGTCGCAGTTCCTGGTCGACCCGCTGATCTTCGTGCTCTGGTGCTCGGTGGCGGCGGCGCTGCTGTTCTGGGGCCGCGGCCCGTTCTGCGGCTGGCTGTGCCCGTTCGGGGCCTTGCAGGAGCTGTCCAACCGCGCGGCCAGGCTGCTGAAGGTGCCGCAGCTGAAGATTCCCTGGGCCGTGCACGAACGCCTGTGGCCGATCAAGTACATTGTCTTCCTGGGTCTGTTCGGCGTCTCGCTCGGTTCGCTGGCCTTTGCCGAGCGGCTCGCCGAGATCGAGCCGTTCAAGACCGCGATCGTGCTGCACTTCATGCGCGAGTGGTGGTTCGTCGTGTTCGCGCTCGCGCTGCTGGCCGCAGGCCTGTTCGTCGAGCGCTTCTTCTGCCGATACCTGTGCCCGCTCGGCGCCGCGCTGGCCATTCCAGGGCGCATGCGCATGTTCGACTGGCTCAAGCGCTATCGCGAGTGCGGCAATCCGTGCATGCGCTGCTTCAACGAGTGCCCCGTGGAGGCGATCCATCCGGAGGGGCATATCAACCCGAACGAATGCATCTCGTGCCTGCATTGCCAGGTGCTTTACCGGCACGACTACAAATGCCCGGTGCGCGTGCAGCGCCGGCTCAAACGCGAGAAGCGGGCGGCGATGGCACCGCCGCCTGCCGCCCGCACTGGCAACGGGTCCGCAACCGCGGGCCCGACCGTCTGAACGGGCATCCGCGCGATGTCCAAGTACCGGGCGCGCCACGCGCGCTCACACCGACAGGGGAGGTCGAAAAATGGCTGAAGAGAAGAACCGCAACGGGTTGCCCGACCCGGACCGTCGCGCGATGCTCGGCGGCAGCGCGAAAGCGGTCGCGCTCGCTGCAGGCGCCGGATTGCTGAGCAGCTGCGGCGAGAAGGCACCTGCGCCGAAACCGGAATCCGCGGCCGCGCCCGCCGCGGCAACGCCGGCGCCGGCGACCGCGTCCTCCACCGCCGCGGCGATCGCGAAGACGCACGTCGGGCCGGGCGAGCTCGACGAGTACTACGTCTTCTTCTCCAGCGGCCAGTGCGGCGAGCTGCGCATCGTCGGGCTGCCGTCGATGCGCGAGCTGATGCGCGTGCCGGTGTTCAATCGCTGCAGCGCCACCGGCTGGGGCCAGACCAACGAGAGCCTGAAGATCCTCACCGAGGGCCTGACGCCCGAGACGCGCAAGTACCTCGCGTCGCGCGGCGGCACCTACCTCAACGGTGACCTGCACCACCCGCACATGTCGTTCACCGACGGCACCTACGACGGGCGCTACATCTTCATGAACGACAAGGCGAACACGCGCGTGGCGCGGGTGCGCTGCGACGTGATGAAGTGCGACAAGATCATCGAGCTGCCGAACCAGCACACGGTGCACGGGCTGCGCGTTCAGAAGTATCCGAAGACCGGCTACGTGTTCTGCAACGGCGAGGACGGCGTGCCGATCCCCAACGACGGCCACACCGTCGCCGACTCGAAGGAATACCGCTACGTGTTCACCGCGGTCGACGGCGAGACGATGAAGGTGGCCTGGCAGGTCATCGTCAACGGCAACCTCGACAACGTCGATTGCGACTACCAGGGCAAGTACGCGTTCGCCACCAGCTACAACTCCGAGGAGGGCGTGACGCTGGCCGAGAGCACCAAGGCCGAGCAGGACTGGGTCACGGTGTTCAACCTGAAGCGCATCGAGGAGGCGGTGGCCAAGGGCGAGTTCAAGCGAATCGGCGGCGTGCCGGTGCTCGACGGCAGGAAGGGCTCTCCGTTCACCCGCTACATCCCGGTGCCGAACAGCCCGCACGGCATCAACACCGCGCCCGACGGCATCCACGTGGTGGCCAACGGCAAGCTGTCGCCCACGGTCACCGTGTTCGACGTGCGGCGCTTCGACGACCTGTTCGACGACAAGATCAAGCCGCGCGACACCGTCGTCGCCGAGCCCGAACTCGGCCTGGGCCCGCTGCACACGGCGTTCGACGGGCGCGGCAACGCCTACACGACGCTGTTCATCGACAGCCAGGTCTGCAAGTGGTCGATCGCCAAGGCGATCGAGAAGTTCAACGGCAAGGATGTCGACCCGATCATCCAGAAGCTCGACGTCCACTACCAGCCCGGCCACAACCACACGTCGATGGGGCAGACGAAGGAGGCCGACGGCAAGTGGCTGATCTCGCTGAACAAGTTCTCCAAGGACCGGTTCCTGAACGTCGGCCCGCTGAAGGCCGAATGCGACCAGCTGATCGACATCTCGGGCGACCGCATGGTGCTGGTGCACGACTCGCCGAGCTTCGCCGAACCGCACGACGCCACCATCGTGCACCGCTCGAAGGTCAACCCGATCGACATCTGGAAGCGCGACGACCCGATGTGGGAGGACGCGCGGCGCCAGGCCAAGGCCGACGGCGTCGACCTCGACACCGACTCGAAGGTGATTCGCGACGGCAACAAGGTGCGCGTCTACATGTTCTCGGTCGCGCCCACGTTCAGCATGACCGACTTCACCGTGAAGGAGGGCGACGAGGTCACCGTCTACGTCACCAACCGCGACCAGGTCCAGGACCTCACCCACGGATTCACGATCATCAACTACGGGATCGCGATGGAGATCGGCCCGCAGGCCACCGCGTCGGTGACCTTCAAGGCCGACCGGCCCGGCGTGTTCTGGTACTACTGCCAGTGGTTCTGCCACGCGCTGCACATGGAAATGAAGGGGCGCATGCTGGTCGAACCGCGGCGGCGCTGACGCATGGGAATGCGTGGCGTCGCGGCGGCCGCTGCGCTCGCGGCCGCGCTCGCGGTCCCGTCGGCGCCCGCTGTCGTGGTCGCGCCGGGGGCGCGCGAGCCGGTCGTGGCGCCGGGTGAGCGCGCCGCGGCACGATCGGGCGAGCGCCTCGTGGCCGCCGGCGAGCACGTCGTGGCGGCCGGCGAGCCGATCCAGCCGTTGCTCGATGCGCTGCCGCCCGGCGCCACCGTGCGGCTCGCGCCGGGCCGGCACACCGGTCCGCTGCACATCGACCGGCCGCTCACGTTGCTGGGCGAGTCCGGTGCGGTGCTCGCGGGCCCGGGCACCGGCAGCGTGGTGATCGTCACCGCGCCCGACGTGCGCATCGAGGGCCTGGAGATCACCGGATCGGGGCTCGACGCACCGGAGATGGACTCGGCGATCCGGCTCGCTCAGACGGCCGAGCGTGCGCGCATCCGCTCGAACCGGCTGGTCGGCAACCTGTTCGGCGTCTACGTGCACGGCGCGGCCGGCTCGATCGTCGAGAACAACCTGATCGAGGGGCGGCGCGACCTGCGGCTCTCGGAGGCCGGCAACGGCGTGTCGATCTGGAACGCGCCCGGTGCGCAGGTGATCGGCAACGCGATCAGGTACGGTCGCGACGGCATCTTCGTGAAGACCAGTTCGCACAACCTGTTCGCGAACAACAGCTTCGACGAGTTGCGCTTCGCGATCCACTACATGTACACGAACGACAGCCGCATCGTCGGCAACCGTTCGCGGGGCAATCACGTCGGCTGGGCGATCATGTATTCCGACCGGCTCGAGATCCGCGGCAACGTCTCCGACGACGACCGCGACCACGGCCTGATGCTCAATTCGACCAACCGCTCGCAGGTGATCGGCAACGTCGTGCGCCGCGGGCACGAGAAGTGCGTGTTCGTCTACGCCGCCAACGGCAACCTGCTGAAGGACAACTGGTTCGAAGGATGCCCGATCGGCATCCACTTCACCGCGGGCTCCGAAGGCAACACGATGACCGGCAACGCCTTCGTCGGCAACCGCAACCAGGTGAAGTACGTCGGCACGCGCTACCTCGACTGGGCGCACGAGGGGCGCGGCAACTACTGGAGCGACAACCCGGCGTTCGACCTCGACGGCGACGGCATCGCCGACCGCCCGTACCGGCCCAACGACGTGATGGATGCGATCCTCTGGACGCTCCCGGCGGCCAAGGCGCTGGTCAACAGCCCGGCCGTCCAGATGGTGCGCTGGGCGCAGGCGCGTTTTCCGGCGCTGTATCCGGGTGGGGTCGTCGACAGCGCGCCGCTGATGCGCCCGGTCACGGTGCCTGCGCCTGCATCGCCATGACGATCGTCGCGCAATGGAGTTCGGTCACGAAGCGTTATCGCGGCGTGACCGCGGTCGAGGGCGTCTCGCTCGGACTCGAGGCGGGGCAGGTGACCGCGCTGGTGGGCCACAACGGCGCGGGCAAGACCACGCTGATCAAGCTGTTGCTCGGGCTGATCCGGCCGACCGAGGGCAGCGTGCGCATCTCCGGCATCGATCCGGCGGGCAACCGCGGTGCCGAGGCGCGCCGCGCAATCGGATTCCTTCCCGAGAGCGTCGCGTTTCACGGCGCGATGACCGGCAGCGAACTGATGGCCTTTCACGCGCGGCTCAAGGGCGAATCCTGCCGCGGCAACGCCGCGCTGCTCGAGCGGGTCGGCATCGCGCACGCGGCGAACCGGCGCGTCGCGACCTATTCGAAGGGCATGCGCCAGCGCCTGGGCATCGCGCAGGCGCTGATCGGCGCGCCCCGGCTGTTGCTGTTCGACGAACCGACCAGCGGGCTCGATCCGGCTTCGCGCAGCGACGTCTACCGGATGATCGACGCGCTTCGGATCGGTGGCGCCACCGTGCTCGTCTGCACGCATGCGCTGGCCGAGGTGCAGGATCGGGTCGACCGGGCCGCGATCATGCACCGCGGACATCTGCTGGCTGCCGGCACGCTCACCGACCTGCGCCGGGGCACGGCCGCCGAGGCGCGCATCCGCGTGCGCGTGCGGCCGTCCGCGGCCGAGCAGGTGCTCGCCGGCCTTCCCCTCGGGGTGCGCTGCGCCGAACGCGACGACGCGTCGCTGGCGCTGGAGGTCGCGGCGGGCGCGAAGATGCCGGTGCTGCGTGCGCTCGCGCAGGCGGGCGAACTGGTCGAAGACGTCGAGACCAGCGCGCCAGGGCTGCAGGAGATCTACGACGGCCTCGTCGGCGCCACGGGAGAGCCGGCATGAACGCGCTGGTGATCGCCGCACAGGAGGTCCGGGTCGGCATGCGCAACCGCTGGGTGCTCGCAACCACCGTGCTGATGGCAGCGCTCGCGTTGTCGCTGGCGCTCCTCGGCAGCGCGCCCACCGGCACCGTGAAGGCCGATCCGCTCGCGGTCACCGTCGTGAGCCTCGCGAGCCTCACCATCTTCCTGGTGCCGCTGATTGCGCTGCTGCTGTCGTTCGACGCGATCGTCGGCGAGCACGAGCGCGGCACGCTGATGCTGCTGTTGTCGTACCCGGTCGCACGCTGGCAGGTAGTCGTCGGCAAGTGCCTCGGGCAGGTCGCGATCCTCGCCGTGGCGACGGTCATCGGTTATGGCGCTGCCGCTGGCGCCCTTGCCCTGAAGGCCGGAATCGGGCCGCAGGCCTGGTCGGCGTATGCGGCCATGGTGCTCACCTCGATCATGCTCGGCGCCGCGTTCGTGTCGCTGGGGTGCCTGGCGAGCACGCTGGTGCAGGAACGTGCGACCGCCGCCGGGCTCGCGGTCGGCCTCTGGCTGTTCTTCGTGCTGATCTACGACACCGCGCTGCTCGGCGTGCTCGTTGCCGACCAGGGCCGCATCGTCGACAAGACGATGCTCGACGCGCTGTTGCTGCTCAACCCCGCCGACGTCTACCGGCTGTTCAACATGGCTTCCAGCCACGCGGTGTCGGTCTACAGCGGGATGGCCGGCCCCGGCGATCCGGCGGCACTGCCGGCCCCGGTGTTCCTGGCGGTGCTCGCCGCCTGGATCGTCGTGCCGCTGGCGATGGCGATCGTCGCTTTCAGGAGGAGGCCGTTGTGAGTTCGTCGCGCGCGATGCGAGTCGCGATCCTCGTCGTGGTGCTCGCCGTGGCAGCCGTGGCCGGTTGCGACCGGCGTTCGGCGGAGCGATCCCGGCCGTCGCCCTCCGAGGTGCTCGCCGAGGCCACCGGCTACTACTGCGGCATGCGGCTTGCCGAGCACGAGGGGCCCAAGGGCCAGGTGTACCTGGCGAGTCGGAGCGAACCGATCTGGTTCTCGTCGGTGCGCGACACGATCGCTTTCCTGCGGGCCCCGGAGGAGCCGCGCGACATCGCCGCGGTCTACGTCAACGACATGGGCCGTTCGGCCAGCTGGCAGCAGCCCGATCGCGGCGCCTGGGTCGATGCCAGGACGGCCTGGTTCGTGATCGAGAGCCAGGCGCGCGGCGGAATGGGCGCGCCCGAAGCGGTGCCGTTCTCCGAGCAGGCCGCGGCCGAGGCGTTCCGTGTTTCGCACGGCGGCCGCGTGGTCCGCCTCGACGAGATCCCGGACGACTACCTGTTCGGCTTGCCCGAGCAGCAGGCCGGGGCGCCGGCCCCTGCAACGCATTGAGGAGAGCAGTCATGGCCGATCGCCGACGCTTCCTGTCGATCGTCGCCGCATGCGCGGCGTCAGCACCGTTCGCCGGCGCGCGCGCCGGCGCTGCCGCCGAGGCCGTCGCATGGAGGGGCACGGCCATGGGTGCGCTGGCGTCGATGACGCTGGTCCACTCCGACCGCGAGAAGGCGCAAGCGCTCGTGCAGCGCTGCATCGACGAGATCCGCCGGCTCGAGTCGGTGTTCAGCCTGTACCGCGCCGATTCTTCGCTGTCGCGGCTGAATGCCGCGGGCGAACTGCGCGACCCGCCGGTCGAACTGGTCGAGCTGATGTCGCAAAGCCTCGATCTGGCGCGATCGAGCGGAGGCGCTTTCGATCCGACGGTGCAGCCACTCTATCGGCTCTACGCTGCGCACTTCGCGCTGCCCGACGCGTCCGCCACCGGCCCGTCGGCGGCAGCGATTTCAGCCACGCTGCGCAACGTGGGGTTTGCCGGCGTCGAGCTTCGTGCCGACCACATCCGGTTGCGGCGCCCCGGCATGGGCATCACGCTGAACGGTATCGCGCAGGGCTTCGTGACCGACCGGGTAGCCGACCTGCTGCACGACGCGGGTCTCGTGAACCTGATGATCGACCTCGGTGAAGCGTGCGCGCATGGTCGAAGCGCCAGGGGCGATGCGTGGCGCGCGGCGATCGCCGACCCGCGCCAGCCGCAGAGCGTGCTGCTCGAGCTGCCGCTGGGCGAGGACGCCGGCGCGTTGCCCGCACTGGCCACGTCGGCCGGATACGGCACCGCCTTCGGAACCGATCCGCGCATTCATCACCTGTTCGACCCGGGCACGGGTCGCAGCGTGAACCGCTATCTGTCGGTGTCCGTCGCGGCACCGCGCGCCGCCATGGCCGACGGCCTGTCCACCGCGTTGTCGGTCATGCCCCCCGAGCGCGCCGCCAGGCTGCTCGCCGACTATCCGTCGGTACGCGCCTGGTTCGTCCAGCCCGACGGCGAGGTCACGGTGCTGGGTCGTGGCGCACGGGCCGACGGTGCGATGCGCGGGCGCGCGTAGCGCTCGGGCCCCAGGCCATCCGCGCTGATCGCAGGCTGGCGCCCGGCGATCCGGTCGGCCAGCAGTTGCCCGGAGCCGCAGGCCATCGTCCAGCCGAGCGTGCCGTGGCCGGTGTTCAGCCACAGGTTGCGCTGCCGCGCGCGTCCGACGATCGGCGTGCCGTCGGGGGTCATCGGGCGCAGGCCGGTCCAGAACGTGGCGGCGCGCAGATCGCCGGCGCCCGGAAACAGGCTCTCGACCACCATCTCGAGCGTCTCGCGGCGGCGCGGGTTCAGCGACAGGTCGAAGCCCGCGACCTCGGCCATGCCGCCGACGCGGATCCTGTCGTCGAAGCGGGTGATTGCGATCTTGTAGGTCTCGTCCATCACCGTCGACACCGGCGCGCGCGACGCGTCGACGACCGGAATCGTCAGCGAATAGCCTTTCAGCGGATAGACCGGCAGCGACAGTCGGGCCGATCTCGCCAGTTCGCGCGAATAACTGCCGAGCGCGATCACGTAGTGATCGGCGCTGTGCAACATGCCGTCGATCGCCACGCCGTCGACGCGGCCGTCGCCGGCGACAATGCCCTCGATCGAGCGGCCGAACTCGAAGCGCACGCCGAGCGTGCGGCAGCGATCAGCCAGCTTCGTGGTGAACAACTGGCAGTCGCCGGTCTCGTCGCCGGGTAGCCGCAGCGCGCCGACCAGCGTATCGGCCACGCGCACGAGCGCCGGCTCGACTTGAGCGAGATCCCCGCGCCCGAGCAGCTCGAAGGGCACGCCGACTTCGCGCAGCACCTCGATGTCGCGCCGGGCCGCCTCGAGCTGGGCCTCCGTGCGGAACACCTGCAGCGTGCCGAGCTGGCGACCCTCGTACTCGATCCCGGTCTCGGCGCGCAGCGCGGCCAGGCAGTCGCGGCTGTACTCGGCCAGCCGCAGCATCCGCTCCTTGTTGACGGCGTAGCGCGAAGCGGTGCAGTTCGCGAGCATCTGCGCCATCCATTGCAGCTGGAACAGCGTTCCGTCGGGGCGGATCGCCAGCGGCGCATGCCGCTGGAACAGCCACTTCAGCGCCTTCAGCGGAATGCCGGGGGCGGCCCATGGCGTCGAATAGCCGGGCGAGACCTGGCCGGCATTGGCGAAGCTGGTTTCCATGGCTGCGGCCGGCTGCCGGTCGACCACCGTCACCTGCATGCCGGCACGCGCCAGATACCAGGCGCTGGTCACGCCGATGACGCCGCTGCCGAGAACCAGGACACGCATCGCTCGCACTCCGCCGGGGTTGCGGGCGCATCGCGCCCGATGAGCGGATTGTCCCGCGAGAGGAGGGAAAACTTTTGACGTATTTTCTCGAAGCGCTAGAATTTCTCGTGAAAACTCAAAGTTTCTGGTGAAAAACCCTTGAGACATCGCGCCCAGCAGGTGACGGACCTCGACCGCATCGACCGCAACATCCTGCGGCTGCTGCAGGCGCAAGGGCGAATGTCGATGACCGAGCTCGCCGACCGTGTCGGGCTGTCGGTGACGCCGTGCAGCGAGCGCGTCAAGCGCCTGGAGCGCGACGGCTTCATCCTCGGCTACCACGCGCGGCTCGATCCGCATCGACTCGGCCAGCACCTGCTGGTGTTCGTCGAGATCAAGCTCGCGGCCAAGTCGGGTGCGATCTTCGACGACTTCCGGCGCGAGGTGCTGAAGCTGCCCAACGTGCTCGAATGCCACCTCGTGTCGGGCGAATTCGACTACCTGATCAAGGCGCGCATCCCCGAGATGGGCGCCTACCGTAAACTGCTCGGCGACATGCTGCTCGCGCTGCCCGGCGCGCGCGAGTCGCGCAGCTACATGGTGATGGAAGAGATCAAGGAAAGCCTGGTGCTCGATCTGCCCGAAACGCAGGCGCGCGCATGACGACGGCCGATGCGCATCGGGCTGCGCGCATCGAGGTGATCGCGCCATCGGGCGCGCACCTGTCGCTCGACGCCTTCGATGCGGGCGTGGCCGCGCTGCGCGCGCGCGGCTACTCGGTGCATTGCGCCGTCCCGCGCGAGGCCTGGCAGCGCTTTTCCGACACCGACGACGCGCGGCTCGCGCAGATCCACCGCGCGGCCCGCGCCACCGACATCGATGCGGTGATGATCGTGCGCGGGGGCTATGGGCTGTCGCGGCTGCTCGATCGCATCGACTGGGGACTGGTCGCCGCTTCGGCCACGCGCGGCGTGCGCTGGGTCGGCTACAGCGACTTCACTGCCTTCCAATTGGCGCTGCTGGCGCGAACCGGGGCACCGAGCTTTGCCGGTCCCGGCGTGAGTGGCGATTTCGGCGTCGCGCAGCCCGATGAGTTCATGCTCGAACACTTCGACGCGCTGATGGCGGGACGGCTGCTGCCGGTGCAGTGGACCGAACAGCATCCGGCGACTGCGCCGAAGCCGGCCGCGGCGATCGACGGCACGGTCTGGGGCGGCAACCTGTCGCTGGTTGCAGCTGCGGTGGGCACGCCTTACCTGCCGCAGATCGAGGACGGGCTGCTCTTCCTCGAAGACGTCG
>MEED01000002.1 GCA_001724855.1 Lautropia sp. SCN 69-89 | reverse complement strand
AGCTTGTAGCCGTGCGGGTTGAAGCCCGCCTGGTCGGCCGAAGAGGCGGTCATCGGGGCGCCGGCCAGGGCCGTGCCAACGACGAACGCAACGAGCGCAGAAGACTGGATGATCGAACGCATGTCGGACTCCACTTTGACCTGGCCGGCGAGCCCCTGCGCGGGGCCACCCTGTCGTTGCGCCGGAGTATACGTCCACGCTCCGGCGTCGCATACGGATGCTGCGCGCCGCTTTGCTTTCGCGCAAGCGGGGAGGAGAGGGGACGGCGACGGGCGGCGGCGCCGCGGGCGCGGACGGTCGATGCGTTCCGCGCCTCAAGCGCCGCGGTGGGTCGTCTCCCGGCCCTCCGGGTTGGCGACCTCGGCGACCGGCGACGCGGGATAGAGCCTCGCAAGCACCTCGATCGCCGCGTCGGCCAGCACCGGGCGCAGCGCCGCTCTCGATGCCGGTTCGGCGTCGGACTGCGCGCGCAGCGCCCAGATCGGCTCGAACGCGGCGCGGCGTTCCGCGAGCACCGCCTGCACCACGTCGCGCCAGTGCGACGGATACTCGGACTCGGCCCAGTCGCCGCGGCCGCGTCCGTAGTGCGCCACGGCCAGGTAGCCGAGCAGCGCCGTCACTGCCAACTCGTCGAGCGCGGCGTCGGTCCAGGCGACCGACGAGGTCTGCGCGCCGCGCACCACGTTGTAGCCCCGCGCGAGCCCGAACGCGCCGAGCGCGCCGACGATGCCGCCGGCGAGCATGCCGGCGCCGAAGGTGAGCCCGCCGGTGGCCAGGTCGGCCTTGAGGCCGGTGAGCGCACCGGTGACCACGCCGCCCAGCACCGCCGCCTTGCCTTCGTCGAGACGTTCGCTCACCGCGTAGTAGCCGGCCAGTCGCGCCAGCACTTCGCCCGCGGAGACATGGCCCTCGAGCTCGTGCAGCCCGATCAGTCGCGCGGTGCCCGCGTGCACGTCGGCGTCCAGCCGCTCGGCGAGCCGCTGCATCACGCGGCGTCGTCCGGGCGCGGCCTCGTCCGCCTCGGCCTGTGCCCCGCGCAGCGCGCCCAGCGCGGCGCCGGCCTCGCGCAGGCGCCCGAGCACGCCGCTGTCCGGCAGGGGTTCGCGGTCGAACGCGGCGCGCGCGAGCCGCTCGGCGAGGACCCCCATCGACGCGTCGAACACGGCCCGGCGCCGGGCGAACCATGCATCGACCAGCCGCGCGCAGGCCGCGCGCGCGGGTTCGGGGAGCAGCGACTGCACGGTGCGCAGCAGCGTCGCCTCCTGGACCCAGCAGCGCGCGAACGCATCGAGCGGCAGCACCGCGCGCACCGGCGCCACCGCCGCGAGCCGGTCGCGCCAGGCCTGCACTTCGTCCGCCTCTTCGGCTGGCGCGCGCGGAGGCCCGAGCTGGTTGAGCAGCACCACCACCGGCTTGCCGATCCACTGCAGGATCTGCATCTCGCTGGCCACGTAGCCCGGGCCGTCGGGCAGTTCCGACGCGTTGACGAGATAGAGCACCAGGTCGGCGCCGTCGCGCACGTTGCGGACCGCCTGCTGGCTCGACCAGAACGCACGGTCGCGGAAGCGATCCCAGACCTGCCCCAGGAACCAGCCGATCGGTTCGGTCGACGCAGCGAGCCGACGCGCCAGCCTCGCGCTGTCGCCGAAGCCGGGCGTGTCCCACAACAGCATCCGGTCGCCGTCGGCGGTCTCGATCATCGTGTGCGCTTCGGCCGTCTCGGTCACGTGCGCCTGGTCGCGTACCACGCCCACGTCGCGGCCCAGCAGCGTGCGCGCCAGCGTCGTCTTGCCGACGTTGGTGTGCGAAACGAGGCTCAGCGCGATCGTCTGCGCCATCAGCGCACCGCCTGTGCAGGGACGGCGCCGGCCAGCCGGTCGAGCGCTTCACGCAGTGCGTGCGCCGCTCGTGCCGGGTCGTGCTGCGCGAGGTCCAGGATCAGCGGGGGATGCCCGCGTTCGGCGAGGAACCCGCTCCAGGTCGAGCAGCGCTCCTGCCGGCGGCGCACCGCAACCGGATCGGCGCTGCCGAAGCGCGCGACGAACGCGGATTCGTCGACCAGCGCCAGCAGCCTCGCGCCGGCCGGCAGCGCGGCCGACAGCGCGTCGACGAAAGCGCCCTGTGCCTGCGCCTCGGGCGTCGCGGTCGACGCGAACAGCGCCACCACCAGTGTCGGGGCCTGGGTGCTCGCCGCGGCCCGCGCCAGCACGCTCGCGGCGGTCTCCTCGTCGCCATAGCCGACCGGTCGAGCCACCGTCAGCGCGGTCTTCGCGCCCAGCACGGCGACCAGCATCGCGCGCAGCCCCAGCACCGCCTGCGGCGAGGGCGCCTGGGCGTGCGCGACGGCCACCACGGTCGCCGCCTCGCCGCGATGCGCTCGGACCAGCGACGCGAAATACGCGTCGTCCAGCGATAGCGGAAAGCGCGTGGCGAGACGCTGCTCGCGAAGGCGGTCGATCACGGCCAGCAGCAGCCGCGGCAGCACGACCACGAGTGCGACGGTCACCGCGTACAGGTGGATCCAGCCGGCCGCCGGCTCGCCCATCGACGCCGGAAAGCGCATCGCCTCGAGCCGCGCCGCATCGGGCAGCGCGATGCCGGTGAGCGCCGAGGCCGGCCCCAGCACCAGCGCGAGCAGTGCCTGCACCGTGGGTGCATCGAGGAAGGTGCTCTCCCAGCCGGCGCGGAACTCCAGCCCGAGCCCGCGCACGTACATGCCGCACAGCGCGCCCAGCGCGAAAGCGATCGCGCCCGCGTGCAGCACGCGCGCGACGCGCGTCGCATTGAGCTTCGCGCTGGCGCGTGCCCAGTCGAGCGCGAAGCGCGCGAGCGGTGAGGCGTCGGCCCCTGCCCCCGGCTGCGCCAGCGCGACGTGGGCGGCGCGGGCGACGAGTCGCGCGATCGGGCCGTGGCGCGGCGGCTTGCGCCGCGCCAGCGAGACCAGCGCGCGCACGGCAATCGCTGCGTAGACCGTGAGGTTCCAGGCCATCAAGGCCAGCAGCGGCGGCGCGAGCACGTTGATCCGGTGGCGCGCGCCGATCGCGTCGCCGGCCGCGCCCAGCGCGAATGCGGCCAGCACCAGCGCCCAGGCGATCCAGGGTCGCCAGCCGATCGCGCGCAGGGTGCGGTGCACGCGCGCATCGGCCGCGCCCAGGCGCTCGACCGCCAACCGGGCGCGCCGGGCGACGAACGCGGCGGCGCTCGCGCGCTCGCCTTCGACTTCGGCCGCCGCGCGGCTGGCCCAGTCGCTGTCCTCGGCGCTCCAGGCGGCAGGCCGCGGCAGCGCGGTCTCGAAGGCGCGCACCAGCAGTGCGTTGCGTGCGTCGTTCTCGGTCATCACGATCTGTCGCGTTCTGCTTCCGCCGCGGTCAGCGATAGGTGGCGTTCGCGCGCGCGAGCCGCTCGGCGACACTGCGGCGCAAGGACTCGGGCGCCACCACCTCGACGTGCTCGCCGTGGCGCAGGATGTCCATCTCGAGTTCGGGCGTCGCACCATAGGGCACGCGCAGCTCGAAGCGGCCGTCGTCGAGATCGCGGGTGCGCTGCTGCGGATGCCAGATCTCGGCGCGCACCCAGCGGGCCGCATCGGCCGAGAAGTGCAGCGTGGCCCAGGCAAGCCGTCGGCCGCGGTAGATGCCGTAGCCGGAGCCCAGCTGCCGGTCGACCTCGGCGAGCGAGACTTCGCGCGCGCGACGCTCGAGCAGCCGCGCTTCGCCGACCGCGTCGAGCGCGAACACCTTCAGCGCATCGCTGCGGTGGCACCACGCGTCGAGATACCAGGCGTTGCGGTAGTGCACCAGTCGCTGCGGCGAGACTTCGCGCAGGCCGCGCGCGTTGCGCGAGCGCGTGAAGTAGGCGAACTCGAGCCGCCGCCTCGAGACCAGTGCGTGCCCGACCACCTCGAAGCAGTTGGGCGCGACCGGGCGGTTGTGCGCCGGCAGCACGCGTACCCGTTTCATGATCTCGTCGGCCGAATCGCTGGCGGTGCCCATCAGCGCCTTCAGGCGCGCCACCAGCGGCTGGATGTGCGGGCCGAGCAGCCCGCCGGTGTCCAGGTCGACCAGCATCCGGTGCATCGTGAGCAGCGCCAGGATCTCGCGATCGCTGAACCACAACCCCGGCAGGCCGTACTGCGGTCCGAACTGCGACGGCGCGAAGCAGTAGCCGCCCCGGTCGCGGTCGAAGACGATCGGCGCGTTCAGGCGGTCGCGCATGTAGGCGATGTCGCGCTTGAGCGTTGCGCGCGAGATCTCCAGCTCGGTCAGCAGCTCGTCGAACGGCACCACGCTTCGCTGGTGAATCAGCTGGTCGATCCGGTACAGGCGTTCGGTCTGGTTCATTGCGGCCTCCGCAACCGGCGCATTGCATCGTAGCGAAGCGGGCTGCGGTCGCAAAGCGCGCCCGGCGGCGAGCGGCGCACAATGGCGGCCTGGCTCACTGCACGGAGTATCCGATGAACGAGGAAACCTTCAACCTGGGCATCCGCAAGTTCCTGAAGATGGTCGGCGTGAACTCGCAGCGCGAGATCGAGCAGGCGGTCGCGAAGGCGATCGCCGAGGGCCGCATCGCCGGTACCGAGTCGCTGGCCACCGCGGTGACGCTGCAGATTCCGGCGCTCGGGGTCGAGGCCCGCTTCGACGGCAAGATCGACCTGGAGTAAGCGCTGCGCCGCACGTTCAGGCCGTCGCGTGGGCTGGCGTGCCCGCCAGCGGCAGGGTCACCCTGAAGCAGGCGCCGGGCGCGGCGTCGGGCACCAGCGTCAGCGATCCGCCGTGCCGGCGCATGATCTGCCAGCTGATCGCCAGCCCGAGGCCCGCGCCGGCGGCCGGGGTCTGCGTGTGCGCCCAGCCGCGCAGGAACTTGGAGAAGATCAGTTCGCGCTCCTCCGGAAGGATGCCCGGTCCGTTGTCCTCGACGAGGACCTCGTAGTCGGTCGCGGTGACGCGGCTGCTCACGCGTACCCAGGGATCGGCGCTGGTGTTGTACTTGATCGCGTTCGAGACCAGGTTGATGAACACCTGGCTCAGCCGGTCGGCGTCGGCCTGCGTGATCGCGCCGTGCGCGCGCGCCTGGTTCTCCAGGCGCACGCCCGACTTCGCGGCCAGCCCCTGGCAGGTGCGCAGGGCGTTCTCGAGCGCGGCTTCCGGATCGATCGGCGCAAGCTTCAGCGGCGCCTCGCCGCGCTCGATCAGGCTCAGGTCGAGAATGCTGTCGAGCAGGCGCGTCAGGCGAATGCTCTCCTCGTGGATGATGCGCACGAAGTGCGCGACCTGCTTGTCGTCGAGGTCTTTCGAGTCGAGCAGGATCTCGGAGAACGAGCGGATCGAGGTCATCGGCGTACGCACCTCGTGGCTCACCTGGCTGAGGAAGTCGTCCTTTTCCATGTCGAGCCGCGTGAGCCGTTCGTTGGCGTCGCTCAACTGGCGTGCGGTGGCTTCGAGCTGGCGCGACTTCTGCTCGAGCTGGCGACTGTATTCGCGCACGCGCTGCGTCTCGTCGGCGATCTTCATCAGCGCGTCCAGGCTGATCGTCTCGCCGGTGACCACCTGCGAGATCATCGCGTGGGCCGAGGCGGCGCCGATACTGCCCGCGAGCTTGCGCTCGAGCTGCGTGATGAAGGCGTCGTCGGCCAGCGGCGCTTCGCTTCCGGCGTTCTGCACGCGGCCGGCCTCGCCGAACAGCCGCATGGCCTCGTCGGCGCCGAGGATGCGCTGCGCGAGGATGCTCAGGTCGTAGGTGGTTGCCGAGCGTCGCACCAGCCGGCTGGCGGCCTCGGCCGGCGTGCGGAACACGTCGACGAACAGCGTGCCCTGCAGCCGCTCCAGCGGCCTGGCCTCGCGCACGAGCGACAGCAGCACGAACAGCAGCGTGTTTGCCGACAGGCTCCAGAACAGCGAGTGCATCAGCGGGTCGAGCCCTTCGAGGCCGAACAGCGCATGCGGACGCAGCAGCGACTGGCCGAACGGGCCGGCGACCATCACCTGCGAAGAGACCAGGAAGTCGCCGCCGAAGCTCGGCAGGAACAGCGTGTACGCCCAGAGCAGGGCGCCGGTAACCAGGCCGGCGAGCGCGCCGGCGGCGTTCGCGCGCCGCCAGAACAGGCCGCCCACCAGGCTGGGCATCACCTGCGCGACGCCGGCGAACGAGATCAGCCCGATCGAAGCCAGCGCGTCGGAGCTGCCCTTGACGCGAAAGTACAGGAAGCCGAGCAGCAGCATCAGGCAGATGCTGGCGCGCCGGCTCGCCAGCAGGAAGCGGGGAATCTCGCCGCTCGCATTCAGCGACACCCAGCGCAGGCGCAGCGCCACCGGCATGATCAGGTGGTTCGAGATCATCGTCGACAGCGCGATGCAGGCGACGATCACCATCGAGGTGGCCGACGAGAAGCCTCCGAGGAAGGCGAGCAGCGCGATCGACTCCTGGCGCGCCCACATCGGCAGCGTCAGGACGAACATGTCAGGGTTGGAACCCTCGGGCAGGAAGCTCAGGCCGGCGATCGCGATCGGCAGCACGAACAGCGAGATCAGCATCAGGTAGAGCGGGAACAGCCACGACGCGGTGCGCAGGTGGCGCTCGTCGGTGTTTTCGACCACCGTCACCTGGAACTCGCGCGGCAGGCAGACGATCGCCGCGGCCGAAAGCAGCGTGACCACGACCCAGCGCGGGCCGAACACGTCGTGCGCATGCAGGATTTCTGGCGAGGCGCGCGAGAAGATGTCGTGCGGTCCGTCCGAAATCCCGTAGACGACCATCAGGCCCACGACGAGCAGCGCCACCAGCTTGACCACCGCCTCGAGTGCGATCGCCGCGACCACGCCATGATGGCGCTCCTTGGCGTCGATGTTGCGCGTGCCGAACAGGATGGTGAACACCGCCATGCCGACCGCGATCCAGAATCCGAGATGGAAGTCGGGCGCGGCCCCGGGAAGGCCCGACAGCGGATCGGGACCGGCGTTGCCGATCACCTGGAAGCTCACCGTCACCGCGCGCAATTGCAGCGCGATATAGGGCGTTGCGCCCACCACCGCGATCAGCGTGACCAGCGCCGCCAGGCCCGGACTCTTGCCGTAGCGCGACGAGATCATGTCGGCGATCGAGGTGATGCCGTGGACGTGGCCGATGCGCACGATCTTGCGCAGGAACACCCACCAGCCGACGAAGACGAGCGTCGGCCCGATGTAGATCGTCGCGAACTCCAGGCCGTTGCGCGCGGCCGAGCCCACTGCGCCGTAGAAGGTCCACGAGGTGCAGTAGACCGAGATCGACAGCGTGTAGACGAGCGGCGACTGCAGCCAGCCGAGTCGCCCGGTACGGGCGCGTCGGTCGCCGACGAAGGCGACCGCGAACAGCAGCGCCACGTACAACAACGCAATCGTCAGGACCAGGTTGGCCGACAGCATCATCCGGCCGCGTCGCGGTCTTCGTCGTCGTCGCGCGTCGGGCCCGCGGTCCGGTTGCTGCGCGCGATGCCGCGCGCCAGCAACGCGGCGCATGCGATCAGCACGACCCACACGCCGAACAGGTAGGCGACGATCAGGGGCACGCCGGCGATGTCGTGCTTCGCCACGAACAGCCTGATCATCGGCGGCATCAGCAGGAACAGGCCGAGCAGCGGCAGCACCACTGCCGCATCGCGCAGTCGGGGCGAGGGGGGCGGCGTATTCACGGCTCGGGTGGATCGGCCGGTGCCCGCGCGCGCCTCATTCGCGCACCAGCGTCCGCACCTGCTCGACGATGTCGCGGTTGGAGAACGGCTTGGTCATGAAACCGTCGGCGCCGAGTTCCTCGGCCATGCGGCGATCGTGCGCCTGCCCCTTCGCTGTGAGGACGATGACCGGAATCGATCTCAGCGACGGGTCGGACTTCACTTCCTTGAGGACCTCGAAGCCGTTCAGCCGCGGCAGCATCACGTCGAGGATCATCATGTCGGGAGGGTCGGCGCGCAGCCGGGCGAGTGCCGACTGGCCGTCGAGCACCGCAGAGACCTCGAAGCCTTCGCGGCCGAGCACGAAGCTCAGCGACTCGACGATGTTCGGCTCGTCTTCGGCGATCAGTACCCGCGTCGCCATCCCTGGTCTCCCCCTCCGGATTCCGGACCCCGGGCCGAGTGTAGCGCCTGACGGGCTTCGCGCGCGAGCAACCCCGGGCTGTGCAGCCGTCGTGATGCCGGTTCACGCATCGATGATCGGATCTTCTTCGCGATAGACGCAGTCGCGCCGCACGCACAACCGGCAGTTCGGGCCGACCGGTACCGCCGGGGCCGACGAGGACAGGTCGAGCCCGTCGCCGTACACCGTGCGGTCGGCGTGCAGTGCATTGCAGGCGAGCATCACCGACATCAGCCGGCGCGGCATCGTGAACGCGGGACGCGGCTTCTCGATCGCCCGGGCCATGAACAGGTAGCGATCGCCGGTGGGGAAGGCCGCGAGTTGCCGAACGATCGCACCGGGGCTCTGGAACGCTTCGTAGACCGCCCACATCGGGCACGCGTTGCCGTGGCGCGGCAGCAGCAGGTGCGGCAGGGGGAAGCGCTTGGTCACGAAACCGGCCGGATCGGCGCGCATCAGCCCGAACGGGATGCCTTCGGCGCCGGGCCGGCGAAGCGTCACGAGGCGATGGCAGACCTGCTCGTAGCTCGCACCGAAGCGTCGTCCGAGGCGCTCCAGGTCGTAGCGCGAGCGCTCCGCCGCATCGAGGAACGCGTCGTAGGGCATCAGCACCGCGGCGGCCAGGTACGACGAGAGCGCGCGTCGCGCGCGCCGGCGCGCAGCCTCGCTGCTCAGCCGCGGGGCCGCGTCGACCTCGGCCGCGACCGCGCGGCCCTGGCGGAACAGTTCGACGGCTGCGCGCGCGAGCTGGAAGCGCCGCGTGGGGTGCGGGGCGGTGTCGGCGATCATCAGCGTGCGCCCGTCGGCGGAGAATGCGGCTGCGTGTCCCGGCGCGATCGCATCGACTTCGGCTGCCGGGCGCACCACGGCGCGCACCGAGTGGGTTCGCTGCAGGTAGTCGGCCAGCGCGCTTTCGCGACAGTCGCCCTCGATCGCCGCGGCGGCGCGCAAGTCGGTCGCAGCCTGTTCGAGCGCGGCGAAATGGTTGTCGTGGTCGAACAGGAAGTCGTCGACCTCGTCGGCCGGCGTGATCGAGCGCGTCGCGGTGTGCGCCCGGTCGAAGAACGTGGCGAGCGCCTGCGCGAGGTCGGACAGCCGTGAGCTCTCGGCGCCGATGATCGAAACGAAACGCTGGCGTTGCGCGGGCTCGAGATCCTCGACGGTCTCCAGGATTTCCGACGACGAGCGGATCGCCGCAACCCGGCTCAGCACGTTGTGCACCGCGTCGCCCAGGAACGGGTCCTGGCTCAGGCGGTCCGACAGTGCGGCGACCGCGTGGTCGCGATCGAGCAGCGCGCGCTGCAGCACGACGAGCGCGCGCGCCCAGCCGGGGTGCCGGCCGGCGAGGTCGTCGATGCCAGCCGGATCGAGTCGCAGGTCGGCCAGGCGCGAATCGCCGGCGAGTTCGCCGAGGTCGTCGACCAGGCGGCGCCCGGCCGCTCCGTCGAGTTCGTCGAGCGCCATGCCGAGCGCGCCGGCGACGCGCTTGAGCAGCGCGCCGCCGATGTTGCGCTTGTTGCGCTCGATCAGGTTCAGGTACGAGGCCGAGATGCCGACGGTGGCCGCGAGACCCGCCTGCGTCAGGCCGAGCGAGCGACGCCGCTCGCGGATGCGCGCGCCGATCAGCGATCTGGGCATGGCCGCGGCAGCGGCGTCCGATGCTGCGCCGCAAGGTCAATTATCGACAAATTTCCATTTCTCATGATTCATTGTTGACAAGATTATCCAATCAAGTCAATCAGATATTGCTGCATTGACTTTCCGAGAACATTCTTGCCGCGAGGTCCGGCACCGGTAAAAGGCGACCAGAGCCCATCGGGGCGCCGGGTGGACGATCGACACAGCCACGAAGGAGGCGAGATGAGCGGATTCGACGGCAAGGGCCGCCGCAGGTTGCTCGAAGCGGTTGCGGCAGCGAAGAAGGACGACTCGGAGTTCGGGCTCGCGGACGGGGCGACGCCCGTCTCGTCGCGCCGCCGCGTGTTGCGCGCGGGAGCAGGCGTTGCCGGTGCAACGCTGATCCCCGGCCTGGGCCACATCGGCTGGGTCTACGCCGCGGACAAGCCGCCGATCGGCACCTGGCCGGCCGGCTCGCAGGGCAACACGGTGTACATCGGCGCTGCCGTGCCCCTGACCGGCACCTATGCGGTGCAGGGTGGGGACGAGCTCAAGGGCTGGGAACTCGCCGTCGAGCACATCAACACCAACCACGAGTTGATGAAGAAGCTCGCGCCGAAGATCGACAAGGGCGTGCTCGGCAAGAAGGTCGAGCTGGTCTCGGCCGACTCGGCGGCCAAGCCGAACCAGGCGGTGCAGGCGCAGCAGACCTTCATCAACCAGAAGAAGGTCATCCTGATGACCGGGTCGACTTCGTCGGCCGTCGCCGTCGCGCTCAACAAGTTCGCGCAGCGCGAGAAGATCCTCTACATGCCCGGCATCTCGGGTTCCAACGACACCACCGGCAAGGACTGCGTGCGCTACGGCTTCCGCCAGGGCTTCTTCGGCGAGATGGCGGCCAATGCGATCGGTCCCGTCCTGGTGAAGAACTTCGGCAAGAACCGCAAGGCGGCGTTCATGACGCCGGACTACACCTACGGTCACACCACGACGAAGTCGGTCAACGACTACCTGACGCAGGAAGCCGGCTGGACGATGGTGACCAACCAGGTGTCGCCGCTGGGCACGCAGGACTTCAGCCAGTACCTGACCAACATCGCCAACTCCGGCGCCGAGTTCCTGATCAACGTGAACTGGGGCCGCGACGCCGTGCTGTCGACGCAGCAGGCCAAGCAGTTCGGCCTCATCCCCAAGATGACGCTGGTCCTGCCCTACCAGATCCCGTTCATCGCGCGCGAGGCGGGGGCCGATCTCACCGCCGGCGTGTTCGCTGCCACCGACTTCTGGTGGACGCTCGAGGACAAGTATCCGCTTGCGAAGATGTTCGTCGAGTCGTTCCGCAAGAAGTACGGCTACCGGCCGGAATGGGGTGCCGAGAACGCCTACGTCAGCTTCGCCCACTGGGCGCGCATGGTCACCGAAGCGGGCAGCTTCTATCCACCCGACGTCATCAGGCAGTTCGAGAAGGGCGAGACGATTCCCTCGCTTCTCGGCGACGTCCACTACCGGCCCGAAGACCATCAGTGCGTGCGCCCGGTCATCATCGTTCGCGGCAAGGCGAAGAAGGACATGAAGAACGACGAGGACTTCTGGGAGGTGCTGGAAGTCGTGCCCGGCCAGACGGTGATCCAGAAGCCGGACGCATTCGGCTGCAAGCTCGGCGACTACACCTGACAGGCCAGCGCACCCTCCGGCCACCGAGGCCGGAGGGTGCCTGCCGTACGCCTGCCGTCGCTTCCGGCGGCGGGCATTGACGCTCCAGGCGGGACAGCGTGATCAACTGGGCAAACTTCATCTCGCAGTGCTTCAACGGGCTGGTGCTGGGCGCGCTGCTGGCGCTCATCTCCTCCGGCCTGACGATCATCTACGGCACGCTCGGCGTGCTGAACCTGGCGCACGGCGCCATGTTCATGCTGGGCGGCTACGCCGGGTGGGTGGCTTACACCTATACCGGTTCGTTCGTCGCCGCGGTCGCCGCCGGCGCGCTGTTCGTCATGGTGGTGGGCTTCGTGACGGAGCGGCTGATCATCCGCCATTTCTATGCGCGGCCGCCCGAAGACCAGCTTCTCGTCACCTTCGGACTGGGCATCGTCTTCGTCGAGGCGGTGCGCTTCTTCTTCGGCAGCCTGTCGCAGACGGTGCCTCCACCGGCACCGCTGGTCGGCATCACGCCGCTGGGCTTCATGGTCTACCCGACCTATCGACTGGCGCTGCTCGGCATCGTCACGGTGGCGCTGCTGGTGCTGTACTTCGTGCTCTACCGCACCCGCATCGGCATGATCGTGCGCGCCGGCATCGAAGACTCGGTGATGGTCGATTCGCTCGGCATCAACGTCTACAGGATCTTCATGCTGGTGTTCGGCATCGGTGCGATGGCGGCCGGCTTCGCCGGCATCGTCAACGCCCCGGTGGTCTCCATCGCGCCCGACGTCGGCGATGCCATCCTGGTGCAGACCTTCGTCGTCGTCGTGATCGGCGGCGTCGGTTCCTTCCCGGGCGCGGTGCTGGGCGGCCTCATCGCCGGCGAGATCATCAGCATTACCTCGATGTTCGACCCTGCCTATTCCTACGTCATGCTGTTCATCGCGATGACGCTCGTGCTGATGCTTCGTCCCCACGGACTGCTCGGCACGGCGGGCCGCGAGTGAAGGCGGCCCCCAGATGCTGACCAGACAACGCCCCTTCGTCGTCGAAATCCTGACGGCGCTCGCGCTGATTGCGGCGCCGTTCGTGCTGCCCCATCTCGGCTTCACGCCGACCACGATCAACCGCATCCTGATCTGGGCCCTGGTCGGGATCGGCTTCGACCTGCTGTTCGGCTATACCGGCCTGCTTTCGTTCGGCCAGTCCGCGTTCTTCGGCACCGGCGGCATGTTCGCAGCCTACCTGCTGACGCAGACGCCATTCACCAATACCGTCGCGGCCGTACTGCTCGGCACGATCGTGGCCGGTGTCGTCGGCTACCTGGTAGGGCTGGTCGCGCTCAGGCGCACCGGCATCTACTTCGCCATGATCACCGTGGCGATTGCCGAGGTCTTCTTCTTCGTCGAGTTCAACCCGCTGTCGGCGTATACCGGCGGCGAGAACGGCCTGCCCGGTGTGCCGCCGCCGAACCTGGACCTCTGGTTCACGAACATCGAGTTCGACAACAACATGTCGATGTACGTGTTCTTCGCGGTCTGCTATTTCGTCGGACTGGTGATTGCGCTGCGCATCGTGCGCTCGCCCGTCGGCCTGCTGTTGCGTGCCATTCGCGACAATCCGCTGCGCGCGCAGGCGCTCGGCCATGACATCCACGGCTACAAGCTTGCCGTATTCGTGGTCGCCGCGATGTACTCGGGTTTCGCGGGCGGCCTGCTCGGCCTCATGCAGGGCTTCATGCCGCCGGACGCGTTCATGTTCGCGACCTCGGGCGAAATCGTGATGCAGACCGCGATCGGCGGCGCGGGCACGCTGTTCGGGCCGCTGCTCGGGGCGGCGACCTGGCTATACCTGAGCGACTTCTTCCAGACGACCCTGAATCTCGGCGCCACCTGGAAGCTCGTCCTCGGGATCGTCTTCGTGCTTCTCGTGGTGTTCCTGCGCCGCGGCCTGTTCGGCGCCATCGTCGATATCTACCAGTTCGCCAGGCGCGGCCGCAAGGCGACGGGGCAGCCGTCCGAGGCGGCGCCAGCGCCCGCCCCGTCCTCCGCGCCGGCCGCCGCCACCGTCGTGGCCATGCCGGCCCGGCGCAAGACGACCGGCGGCAAGACCGGCCCCATCCTGCAGGCGATCGGCCTGACCAAGCGCTACGGCGGCCTGGTCGCCAACAGCGACATCGATTTCACTGTGCACCACGGCGAGATGCGCGGCATCATCGGACCGAACGGCGCGGGCAAGAGCACCTTCTTCAAGATGCTCACCTGCGAAGTGCCGCCAACCTCGGGCCGGATCGTGTTCGATGGCCGCGACATCACCGGCATGGGCGTTGCCGACGCCTGCCAGCTCGGCCTCACCAAGAGCTACCAGATCAACCAGCTGTTCGATCGGCTGACCGTCCGGCAGAACCTGAGGATCGCGGCACTCGGCGAGCTTCGGGGCAAGTTCAGGCTCGACCTGTTCAGGAACCTCCGGAAGGTGGCGGGCCTCGATGCGCAAGTCCAGAGCACGGCGGCGCTGGTCAACCTGACCGCGCGCCTCGATACGCCCGTCTCCGAACTTGCCTACGGCGAGAAACGGCGGCTGGAGATCGGGCTGGCGCTTGCAACCTCGCCGAGCCTGCTGCTGCTCGACGAGCCGCTGGCCGGCATGAGTCCGCAGGAGCGCGTCGAGACAGTGGCGCTGCTGAAGTCGATCGCCGTCGGTCGGACGATGATCGTGATCGACCACGACATGGATTCGCTGTTCGAACTGGTCGAGAGGATCACCGTGCTGCAGGAAGGACGCGTGCTCGTCGAGGGTACGCCCGAGGAGATCAAGACCGACGCGAAGGTTCAGGAGGCCTATCTCGGCGGCGTCAATGGAGAGCTGGCATTCCATGGAGAGTCGGCATGAGCCTGCTCGAAGTCAGCGGCCTGAACAGCTACTACGGCGACAGCCACATCCTGTTCGACGTTTCGATGCGGGTCGAGAAGAACGAAGTGGTGGCGCTTCTCGGCCGCAACGGTGCCGGCAAGTCGACGACGCTGAAGAGCCTGATGGGCGTGGTGACGCCCAGGAATGGCAGCATCAAGCTCGAGGGCGTGGAGCTTGCCGGCCGGAAGGCGCATGACATCGCCCGGGTCGGCATGCAGCTCGTGCACGAAGACCGTCGCATCTTCGGCAGCCTGAACGTGGAGGAGAACATCATCCTCGCGGGGCTGACTGCCGAGAACCGATGGCCACTGGAACGCATCTACGCGATGTTCCCGCGCCTGAAGCGGCGGCGCACCAGCCGCGGCACCGACCTCTCCGGCGGCGAGCAGCAGATGCTGGCGATCGCGCGTGCGCTGGTACGCGATCCGAAGATCGTCCTGCTCGACGAGCCGTTCGAGGGTCTTGCGCCGGTCATCGTGCAGGACCTCGTGCGTGCGTGCCGCGACCTGGCGCAATCCGGCCAGACCATCGTCCTGGTCGAGCAGAACCTCGCGGCGACACTTGCGCTGGCGAGCCGCGTCTACATCATCAACAACGGCCATATCGTGCACGAAGGGCCCGCTGCCGAACTGAAGGCGCAACCCGACCTTCTGCAGCGCTATCTCGGCGTCTAGGATCCTCTGACAGGCCCTCGCCCGGCGTGCCGGTCATTGCCCGGCGCGAAGGCACGATCGATACAGATCGGCGTATTGCCGTGCGGCCGGGCCCCAGCCCCAGTCGCGCGCCATGCCGTTGCGCTGCAGCCGACGCCAGGTGGCGGGCTCGCGCCAGGCTTCGATCGCGCGATCGACGGCGGCGAGCAATGCTTCGGTCGTGGGCGGTCCGAAGGCGAAGCCGTTGGCGGTGCCGTCGGCCAGCGTGCGCGGCGTGCAATCGACCACGGTGTCGGCCAGCCCGCCGGTTGCGCGCACCACCGGCGGCGTGCCGTAGGCCAGGCTGTACATCTGGTTCAGGCCGCAGGGCTCGAAGCGCGAGGGCATCAGGAACAGGTCGGCGCCGGCCTCGATCAGGTGGGCGAGCGCCTCGTCGAAGCCGATCCGCGCGGCGATCCGGCCCGGGTGCGCCGCGGCGAGCGCGCGCCAGCGTGCCTCCAGGTCGGCGTCGCCCGATCCGAGCACGACCACGCGCGCGCCGCGCGCCAGCAATTCGGGCGCCGCGTCGATCACCAGGTCGGCGCCTTTCTGGCGGGTGATGCGGCTGATCATTCCGAGCAGTGGCGTGTCGGCCTGCAGCGCCAGCCCGAGGCGCTCGCCGAGCGCGGCGCGGTTCAGCTGCTTGAGTGCGAGCGAACGCGCTCCGTAGCGCGCAGCGATCGAGCGGTCGGTGGCCGGATCCCACTGGCGCGTGTCGATGCCGTTCAGGATGCCCACCAGGTCGCCGCTGCGGCGGTCGCGCCGATGGCGCAGCAGCCCGTCGAGCCCGAAGCCGTGTTCGGGTTCGCAGATCTCGCGTGCATAGGTGGGGCTCACCGTGGTCAGCCGGTCACTGTGCTGCAGGCCGGCCTTCAGGAACGAGATCCGCCCGTGGAACTCGACGCCTTCGATCGTCATCGCCGCCACCGGCAGGTCGAGCGCGTGGATGCGCGCCATCGGGAACAGGCCCTGAAAGGCGAGGTTGTGGATCGTCGTGACGCTGGCCGCGCCGGCCTCGTGCCGGTATCGCAGGTAGGCCGGCGCCAGCGCCGTCTGCCAGTCGTTGCAGTGCAGGACGTCTGGGCGCCAGTCGAGCGGCGTCTCGCTGCTGGCCAGTAGCGCGGCGAGCCTGGAGAGCAGGCCGAAGCGCAGCGCGTTGTCGGGCCAGTCGCGGCCGCTGCGATCCTGGTACGGGCCGCCGTGCCGCTCGTAATACGCGGGACACTCGACCAGCAGCAGTTCGAGCCGGGGCTGCAACGCGACGCAGGAGATCGTGGCCGGCAGCAGCTCCGCGCCCGGGCGCTCGACCTGCACGAGCGGAATCCGTCCGGGGAACGCGGCGACCAGCGCCGGGTAGGCCGGCACCAGCATGCGGACTTCGATCCCCGCTTCGGCGAGCGCCGCGGGCAGGGCGGCGCTGACGTCGCCGAGCCCGCCGGTCTTCACCCATGGCGCAACCTCGGGCGTCGCGAACAGGACGCGCAGCGGCGCCTTCTCGCTCACAGCCACAGCATCATGCCCATCTCGTAGGGATGCGTGAGCAGCGGGTGATGCGGATAGACGCGGAAGCGGTAGCCGATGCGTCCGCACATGTCGGGTTGCAGCTCGATCGTGTACAGCTGCTCGTCGCCGTCGAGGCGCCTTTCCCAGTGCATCTCGAGATGCTGCTGCGCCGGCGCTGCGGCCGCGCCCGTGGTGCATCCGAACAGCAGCTCGACGCGCAGGTCGGCCGGCTCGAGGTGGTCGATGCCTACCGCCAGTTCGAAGCGCACCGATTCGCCGAAGCGGATGCGCGTCGGCGCGTGGTCGATGCGGCGGGCGCGCACCCCGCTCCAGTGCTCGCGCACGCGCTTCTTCCAGCGCGCGAGGTCGCGCGTCGGCGCGAAGCCCGCCTGCGCGTGCCGATGCCACTGGCCCGCGGCGGGGCGGTAGTAGCGCTCGATGTACTCGCCCAGCATGCGCTCGGTGTTGAAGCGCGGCAGCAGCGACACCATCGAGCGCTTGGCCTTCGCCACCCAGCCCGGCGACAGCCCGTGCGGGGCGACGTCGTAGTACAGCGGCACCACCGAATCCTGCAGGATCTCGTAGAGCGCGCGCGCTTCTTCGCGGTCGCGGCGCGCCGGGTCGGGATCGGTGACCGGCTTGATCGCCCAGCCGTTCTCGCCGTCGTAGCCCTCGCCCCACCAGCCGTCGAGCACCGACAGGTTGATCACGCCGTTCATCGCCGCCTTGATGCCCGAGGTGCCCGAGGCTTCGAGCGGATGGATCGGGTTGTTCAGCCAGACGTCGACGCCGGAAACCATCCGCCGGGCCAGCCGCAGGTCGTAGCCTTCGACCAGCAGGATGCGGCTTTCGAATTCGGGCATCTTCGCCACTTCGGCGATGCGGCGGATGAGCTCCTGCCCGGGGTGGTCGGCCGGGTGCGCCTTGCCCGCGAAGACGAAGATCACCGGGCGCTGCGCGTTGCAGACGATGTCGCGCAGCCACTGCAGGTTGTCGAACAGCAGTGTGGCGCGCTTGTAGGTCGCGAAGCGGCGCGCGAAGCCGATCGTCAGCGCGCGCGGGTTGTCGGGGTCGGCCAGCCGCAGCACGCGATCGAGGTGCGCGGCCGAGCCGTGATTGCGCGCGTGCTGCTCGGCGAGACGGTCGCGCAGCAGGTGAAACAGCTGCGACTTCAGGCCCTGGCGCACCGCCCAGAACTGCTGGTCGGGGATCGAGTAGATGCCGTCCCAGCAGCCGGGTTCGGTGAGCCGCTGCTCCCATCCGTAGCCGAGGTGGCGATCGAACAGGTCGTACCAGTGCGGCGACAGGAAGGTGGGCACGTGCACGCCGTTGGTCACGTGGCCCATCGGGTTGTCGGGCGGATCGATCTGCGGCCACAGGTTCGAGCAGATGCGCGAGGACACGTTGCCGTGGATCGCCGAGACGCCGTTCTGGAACCTCGAGCCGCGAATCGCCAGCGCGGTCATGTTGAAATCGGGGCTGCCGGGCGTGCGCCCCAGTTCGAGCAGCTGGCTCGCGTCGATGCCCAGCTGCGGTGCCCAGTCCTCGAAGTAGCGGCGGAACATCTCTTCGGTGAAATGGTCGTGGCCCGCCGGCACCGGGGTGTGCGTGGTGAACACGGTGTTCAGCGCGGCCGCCTCGAGCGCGCCGGTGAAGTCGAGGCCCGAGGCCACCAGCATGCGCACGCGCTCGAGCACCAGGAACGCGGCGTGCCCTTCGTTGATGTGCCACACGGTGGGCGACAGCCCGAGCTCCGCGAGCGCGCGCACGCCGCCCACGCCCAGCACGATCTCCTGTTCGATGCGCGTCTGGCGGTCGCCGCCGTACAGGCGGTGCGCGATGTCGCGGTCGGGCGGCGAATTCGCGGGCAGGTCGGTGTCGAGCAGCAGCAGTCGCACGCGCCCGATGCGCGCTTCCCAGACCTTCACCTGCAACTCGCGCCCAGGCATCGCGACGGCCAGGTGCAGCTCGCTGCCGTCGGCGCGATGCACCGGCGCGATGGGCAGGTCGTCGAAATCGGAATCGACGTATTGCGCGTGCTGGTGCCCGTCGCCGTCGATCGTCTGGAAGAAGTAGCCCTGGCGGTACAGCAGCCCCACCGCGACGAAGGGCAGGCCGAGGTCGCTCGCCGCCTTGCAGTGGTCGCCGGCGAGAATGCCCAGCCCGCCCGAATAGATCGGCAGGCTTTCGTGAAAGCCGAACTCGGCGCAGAAGTAGGCCACCAGGTCGTGCTCGCCGAACTCCTCGGTGAGCCGCACCCGCGAGCCTTGCGCGTGATAGGTGTCGTAGGCCGACAGCACCCGCTGGTAGGCGTTGAGGAAGACGCTGTCGCGGGCGGCCGCCTCGAGCTTCGCCTGCGCCACGCACTTCAGGAACGGCCTGGGCCGGTGGCCGACCTGGTGCCACAGCGCGGGGTGAAGGCGCGCGAACAGCGTGCGGGTAGGGCGATCCCAGCTGTACCAGAGGTTGTTCGCCAGCTCGTGCAGGCGCTCCAGGCGCTGCGGAACCTGTGGCGTGACTTCGAGCGAGAACGGCGTGCCGGGCATGGCGGTGTCGCGACGGTGAACGCGATGCTGGGCTGCAATCGCCCGATTGTAGTGTGAACGGGCCCGGTTGCCGGGTGGCGCTCAGGCGATCCGGTGCAGCGACTGGCCGAGCATGTCGGGGGTGACGAGCGTGACGCCGCGCGCGGTCACGTGGAAGCGCTGCCGGTCGGCCTCCGGATCGACGCCGATCCGCATGCCTTCGGGAATGGACACGCCCTTGTCGATCACGCAGCGCCTGAGCACCACGTGGCGGCCCACGTGGACGTCGGGCAGGATCACCGAATCCTCGATGGTGGAGAAGCTGTTCACGCGCACGTTCGAGAACAGCAGCGATCGGCGCACCGTGGAGCCGCTGATCACGTCGCCGCCGGAAACCAGCGAATCGACTGCCATCCCGCGCCGGCCGTCGTCGTCGAAGACGAACTTGGCCGGAGGCAGCTGCTCCTGCCAGGTCCAGATGGGCCACTCGCGGTCGTACAGGTTGAGCTCGGGCGTGACCTTGGTCAGCTCCATGTTCGCTTCCCAGTAGGCGTCGACCGTGCCCACGTCGCGCCAGTAGGGTTTGCCGCCCGGGGGAGTGCCCACGCAGCTGTCGGCGAAGCGGTGCGCGAACACGCGGTAGCGCGGTACCGAATACGGAAGGATGTCCTTGCCGAAGTCGCGGCTCGATCGCGGCTCCTGCGCGTCGCGCAGCAGCTGTTCGAACAGGAATGCGGTGTTGAACACGTACACGCCCATGCTCGCGAGCGCGGTGTCGGTGGAGCCGGGCATCGGATCGGGCGCGGCGGGCTTCTCGGCGAAACGGTGCACGCGCCCATCGGCGTCGATGCCCATCACGCCGAACTGGCTGGCCTCGGCCAGCGGCACCTCGACGCAGGCCACGGTCAGGTCGGCCTTGCGGCTGGCGTGCTCGGCCAGCATCCGCCCGTAGTCCATCTTGTAGATGTGGTCGCCCGACACCACCAGCACGAACTCGGGCGCGCTGCGCCGGATGATGTTCAGGTTCTGGTAGACCGCGTCGGCCGTGCCCTGGTACCACGAGGTCTCGCTGACCTGCTGCGCAGCGGGCACGATGTCGATGAACTCGTCGAAGCGGCCTTCGAGGAAGCTCCAGCCGCGCTGGAGGTGGCGGATCAGGCTGTGTGCCTTGTACTGCGTCGCCACCGCGACTCGCTTGACGCCCGAGTTCACGCAGTTCGACAGCGTGAAGTCGACGATGCGGAACTTGCCGCCGAACGGCACCGCCGGCTTGGCGCGCCAGTCGGTAAGCTGGTGCAGGCGGCTGCCGCGGCCGCCCGCCAGCAGCACCGCGAAAGTGGCGCGCGTGAGCGCGCTCACGAAACGCGGCGCCGTCGCTTCGCCCTCGTCGGGATCGGCCGCTTCGTCGCCTCGTTCGCGCATCGCGTGACGCTCGCGATCAGTGGCGGGTTCCGGCAAGCAACTGCGCGATCTCCACTTCGGCCTGGCACCAGTCGTCTTCGGGCGATCCGCCGCTGAAGCCGCGCCGCTCGGCGATGTAGTAGGCGGCCTCGGCCACCCAGGCGCGACGAAGCTCTTCGGGAATTGGGGTGGTGAAGGCGCTGGAAGCATCGGCGCTCGTCATGGCCGCCGGCGGCTGCGCGGCAGAGGCGTGCGCCTTGCGGCTGGAGCGTGCGGCAGACGCATTGCCGGTGCGCGAGGCGCGGGAACTGCTGGACATCGGTTGTCTCCCCGTGACGGGACGGCCGCGAGCGTCACCGTGATGGTGTACGGCCGTTGTTGCGAGGCCCGCTCACGCGTGGCTGGGCGCGCTCGACGCAGGCGTGAACAGGTTCGAGTCTGGCACGATGTGATGGCCGGAATTTGACACGGGTCGAATTTCGCGCGATTCGCGCCGCGCGTCTGGCGATCCTATCGGTCGGGGCCGAGCAGGCCGGCGGGCAGTTGCAGCTGGCCCGCAGACTCGAAGCGGTATCCGCCGAAGGCCGGCCCGGAGAGCTTGCCGCGCATCCGGTAGTCGGTGCGCACGCGCTCGCTGGTCGCGAGGTCGATCATCTGCCGGATCATCGCACCCACCGGCACGCTCATCGGCACCGTGATCACCGTTTCGCCGAAACGCGGCACCACGCCCGTGCGGTCGCTGACGCCGCTGGCAAGTTTCGAGCCGCGAACCTCGAGCTCGACGAACACGCCGTCGAACTCGATCGGCGTCTCGTTCGGGTTCTGCACGCGCAGCTTCAGCGCGAAGCGCGTTTCCATGCCTTCGCCGGGCATCGACTCCATGCCCACGACGTCGACGCTGGGCGGGTCCTGAAGGCCGAAGCCCGCGCAGCCGGAAAGGGCCAGCAGCAGCGCGAGGAGCGCGAGCGCGCGGGCAGTGCAACGGATGGAAGCGGACATGGGCGACTCCGGGGCAACGAGCGCATCGTAGCGCGGCTCGCGGCGTTGGCCCGCCTCGGGGCACGCACCGACTCGACGCGACGCCGCCGCGCAGCGACGCGATAATGCGCGACGGGCGGATCCGGCCGCAGCGGGCCGGACCGCCAGCGCTGCCGACGGGAGAGACGGATGCTTCGATGGGGATGGGGCCGGATCGCGGCCCGGTTTGCGGGCTGGATTGCGATCGGACTCGGCCTGCTGGCGTGCGGCATGCCGGCGATCGCGGCACCGGCCGACGCCGCGCGGGGCCGGGCACTCTACGAAACCCGCTGCGGCGGCTGCCACGAGCGCAGCGTGCACGCTCGCGGCGCGCGCTCGGCGAAGTCGTTCGCCCAGGTGCGCGCCTGGGTCGCGCACTGGGACCGCCAGACCGGCAGCCTGTGGCGCGACGACGAGATCGACGCCGTCACGCGCTACCTCAACGATCGGTATTACCGCTTTCCGTGTCCGGGCGAGGTCTGCGGCACCGACAGGGGCTGAGGTGGCGTCGAGCCTGCTCGTCCTGCTCGACGACATCGCCAGCGTCCTCGACGATGTGGCGACGCTCGCCAAGGCGGCCACGAAGAAGACGGCCGGTGTGCTCGGCGACGACCTCGCGCTGAACGCCCAGCAGGTCTCGGGCGTGACCGCCGACCGCGAATTGCCGGTGGTGTGGGCGGTGGCCAAGGGATCGCTGCGCAACAAGGCGATCCTCGTGCCTGCGGCCCTGGCAATCAGCGCATTCGCCCCGTGGGCGGTCACGCCGCTGCTGATGGCCGGCGGCCTGTTCCTGAGCTTCGAGGGCTTCGAAAAGCTGGCCCACGCGTTCGTGCGCGGCAGGGATCATGGCGGCGGCGAGCCTCGCGGTGGCCAGCCCCGCGGCAGCGAAGAGGGCGCGCAAGTCGCAGAGCGGGCGAACCCGGACGTTGCGCCGGCGCAGGCCCCGTTCGACCTGGCCGCGTTCGAGAAACGGCGTATCGGCGGCGCGGTGCGCACCGATTTCATCCTGTCGGCCGAGATCATCGTGATCACGCTGGGCACGGTGGCCGCGGCCAGCCTCGGCACGCGGGTGGTAGTGCTGGCCGGCATTGCACTGCTCATGACGGTCGGCGTCTACGGCCTGGTGGCTGCGATCGTCAAGCTCGACGACGCCGGGTTGCATCTGGCGCGCCGGCAGGGTGCGACGATCGGGGCGCGGCTGCTGCGGGGCGCCGGTGGTGCGATCGTCGATGCGGCGCCGTGGATGATGAAGGCGCTGTCGGTTGCGGGCACCGCGGCGATGTTCCTGGTGGGCGGCGGCATCCTGGCGCACGGCATTCCGGGCCTGCACGGGTGGATCGACGCGATCGTGCAGGGCACCGCCCGGCCCGGATCCGGCGGCGGTTTCGCCGGGTCCGCCCTGGCGCTGGCGATCGACGCAATCACCGGCATCGTCGCCGGGGCGATCGCGGTCTTCGGCGTCAGCCTCGCGCGGCGCGCGCGGGGCGCACGCCCGACGTCGTGAGCGGCAGCAGCGCGGCCAGCTCGGCGCCGTGCAGCAGGCGCACCCCGTTGCTCGCGGCGAACGACTGCGCGGTGTCGGTCAGCTCGCCCGTCGTCACGTAGATGCACTCGTCGGCCTTGCGCTGCTGCTGCGCCGAGCGCAATTCGCGCAGCGGTTCGACGCCCACCCGTGCGGCTTTCCAGCGCTTGCAGGCGACCAGCGACACGCGGCCGTTGCGGGTCAGCTCGTAGTCGACTGCGGCGCTCCCGCCGGCGGCTATCGTGTAGCCGTCGCGGCGAAACGCTTCCTCGATTGCGCCCGAGAAGGCGCCCCACGGCATCGCGCGCAAGGCCTGCAGCGATTCGGCGACGCGCCGCGGGTCGGGCGCGCGCCACTGGCGCCATGCCGCGACGGCTCCGACGATCACGAACGGCAGTGCGCCGATCGCGCCCACCACGAAGTAGTCGGGCGGCAGCAAGGCGCGCGCAGCCGCGGCGAAGGCGAGCGCCACCGCGAAGCTGATCCACCAGCGCGAGCGCAGCAGGATCGCGAACAGGGAATTGTGGGCGAGCTGGAATTTCATCGGCGCAAGTATAGATAGGTCGCCGCGCTGCGGGCCCGTATCATAGGCCGCATGAGCGTGCGCAACCTGGTCCAGCTGTTCGAGCCGCGGTCGGTCGCGGTGATCGGTGCCTCCAATGCGCCGCGCCATGTCGGCAACGTGCTGATGCGCAACCTGCTCGACGGCGGCATTGCCGGCCCGATCATGCCGGTGAATCCGAAGTACCGCGCAGTGGCCGGCGTGCTCGCCTATCGTGACGTGGCGAGCCTGCCCGAGACGCCGGAGCTGGCGGTGGTGTGCAGCCCCGACGCGACGGTGCCCGGCGTCATCGACGCGCTGGGCGAGCGCGGCACGGCCGTTGCGGTCATCGTCAACGACGGGCTGGCGCGCCGTCGCGACGCCGACGGCCACAGCCTTCGCGACGCGGTCGTCGAGGCGGCGCGGCGCCACGGCATGCGCCTGCTCGGCCCGGGCAGCCTCGGGGTGCTGGTGCCGCACACCGGCCTGAACGCGAGCCTGAGCCACGTCGGCGCGTTGCCCGGCCGGCTCGCCTTCGTCTCGCAGTCGGGCGCGATCTGCACCGCGGTACTCGACTGGGCACGCGCCAAGGGCATCGGATTCTCGCACTTCGTCGCGCTGGGCGACTGCGTGGACATCGACTTCGGCGACGTGCTCGACTATCTCGGCACCGACCCCGACACCAGTGCGATCCTGCTCTACATCGACGAGATGCGCGAGCGGGGAAACTTCATGGCCGCCGCACGTGCGGCCGCGCGCAACAAGCCGGTGCTCGCGGTGAAGTCGGGGCGCGGCGAAGACCTGCGCGAAGACGACCCCGCGCCGGGCATGCGAAGCGCGCTCGCGCGGCCCGACGAGGTGTTTGATGCGGCGTTGCGCCGAGCCGGCGTGCTGCGCGTGTACGACATCGACGAGCTGTTCGCCGCGGTCGAAACCCTCGGGCGCGCGCGTACGTTCCGGGGCGAACACCTGGCGATCCTGCACAACGGCGGCGGCACCGGGGTGATGGCGGTCGACGAGCTGCGCCTGGGCGGCGGGCGCTGCGCGCAGCTGTTGCCCCAGACCTGCGCGAAGCTCGCGGCGAGCCTGCCCGAGGGCGCCGCCACCTGCAATCCGCTCGACCTCGGCGTGAACGCCTCCGCGCAACGCTACGCGCAGTGCCTGAAGACGGTGCTGGCCGACCCCGGCGTGAACGCCGCGCTGGTGGTGCACGCGCCCACCGCGACCACCGCCAGCGAGGAGATCGCGCAAGCGGTGATCGGCGTCGCGCGAGAGCTGAGCAGCGCGCGCATCCTCACCAGTTGGGTCGGCGCGCGCGCGATGGAACGCTCGCGCCAGCTGTTCGGCGAGGCCGACCTGCCCACCTACGACACGCCGTCGAGCGCGGTCAAGGCGTTCCTGCACGTGATGAACTTCCATCGCAACCAGGAAATGCTGATGCAGACCCCGCCGTCGCTGCCCAGCGAATTCCAGCCCGACCTTGCCGCTGCGCGCGCGATCGTCGAGCGCGCACTGGGCCGCGGCGACGGACTGATGACCGAGCCCGATGCGAAGGCAATCCTCGCGGCGTACGGCATTCCGGTGGTCGAGACGCGCATCGCCGGGTCGGTCGACGAGGCGGCTCGAGCCGCCGGCGAAACCGGCTTTCCGCTCGCGCTGGCGGTGGTGTCGCCCGACATCGCGCATCGCTGGGACGTGGGCGGCGTGGCGCTGCACCTCGAGAGCGCCGACGAAGTGCGCGCCGCCGCGGCCGGCATGGTCAAGCGCATCGGCGAGCTGATGCCGGGCGCGCGCATCGCCGGCTTCACGCTGCAGCGGATGGTGCCGCGCACCAACGCCCGCCAGCTGTTCATCGCGGTCGCCGACGATCCGCTGTTCGGCCCGGTGATCGTGTTCGGCGAAGGCGGTCGCGCGGTGGAGGTGCTGGGCGACCACGCGGTGGGCTTGCCGCCGCTGAACCTGCCGCTGGCACGCGAGCTGATTTCGCGCACGCGCGTGCACCGGCGACTGCAGTCGCATCGCGACCGTCCGGGCGCCGACATCGACGCGCTGTGTCTCACGCTGGTCAAGGTGTCGCAGATGATCGTCGACATGCCCGAGATCGTCGAACTCGACATCAATCCCTTGTTCGCCGACGAGCGCGGGATCATCTGCATCGACGCGCACATGCGGGTGCGGCCGCTTGCCGGCCGCGAAAGCCGGCTAGCGATCCGGCCCTATCCGAAGGCGCTCGAGCAGACGGCGCGGCTGCGCGACGGCCGCGAGATCGCGCTGCGGCCGATCCGCCCCGAAGACGAGCCGGCGCACCATGCGCTGATCGCGCGAATGTCGCCCGAAGACCTGCGCCTGCGCTTCTTCAGCTACGTGCGCGAACTGCGTCACGCGCAGATGGCGCGGCTCACGCAGGTCGACTACGACCGCGAGATGGCGTTCATCGCGACCGCACCCGACGAACGGGGCGAGCCCGAGACGCTCGGTGTCGTGCGCACCGTCACCGACCCCGACAACCAGTCGGCCGAGTTCGCCGTGCTGGTGCGTTCCGACATGAAGGGGCAGGGGCTCGGCCACATGCTGATGAACCGCATCATCGACTATTGCCGCAGTCGCGGCACCGCCGAGATCAAGGGGCTGGTGCTCGCGTCGAACGAGTCGATGCTCGGGCTGGCACGGCGGCTGGGCTTTCGCATCGAGGCCGGCCCCGAGCCCGACACGGTGGTGGCGCGCCTGTCGCTGCGCCGGGCCCCGTGAACGGGCCCGGCGCATTCGGCGAATGGCGGACTCCGCGAGCGGCGACACCAGGGCGGCGGCCCTGCGCTACCTGTCGCTCGGCTGGTCGGTGGTGCCGGTGCAGGCGCGCGGCAAACGCCCACTCGTGCGCTGGACCCCTTACCAGGGACGCCGGCCGACGGCGGACGAGGTCGAGCAGTGGTTCCGGCGCTGGCCCGATGCGAACGTCGGGATCGTCACCGGAGCCGTGTCGGGGCTGCTCGTGCTCGACGTCGATGCCCGGCACGGCGGCGACGCGAGCCTGGCCGCGCTCGAAGGCGAGTTCACCGCGCTCGAACCGACGCTCGAATGCCTGACCGGAGGCGGCGGGCGCCACCTGTACTTCCGGCATTTCGGAGAGTCGGTGCCGAACAGGGTGGGCTTTCGCGACGGGCTCGACCTGCGCGGAGACGGCGGCGTGGTGGTCGCGCCGCCGTCGATCCACCCGAACGGCCGTCCGTATCGCTGGCGGCAGGGCAGGGAGCCGCAGGTGCTCGGGCCCGCGCCGATGCCGCAATGGCTGCGGCGCATCGTGTCGGGCGAGGGCTCGCATCCGGGGCATCCGCTGTCGCACTGGCGGCAGCTGGTGAACGAGGGTGTCGCCGAGGGAGCGCGCAACGCGACGATCGCCTCGTTGGCCGGCCACCTGCTGTGGCACGAAGTCGACCCTTCCGTGGTGCTCGAGTTGCTGCTCAACTGGAACCGGCAACGCTGCCGACCGCCGCTGCCCGACGACGAGGTCGCCGCCACGGTGGCGAGCATCGCGCGGCTTCACGCGCGCGGCGGCTGAGCCGGGTCGACGGCGCGAGCGCAGCTTCGCATGGCCAGCCGACGCGATCCGCCCGACGAGCCGGCGCGCAAGCGCGGCCCCGCGGCGCCTGCGGCGCAACCCGCCGCGCGCGTTCCGCAGACCCGCGTAGGGCGCCTGGCCAGCGTCGCGCTCGCCGCCGGCGAACTCGCGCTCGGCGGCCTGGCCGAGGGCTTGCGCCGCCTGGTCGCGGACAGATCCGCCGCGGGCGGCGAACGCCACGATCTTGCAGACGTGTTCCTGTCGGCCGACAACGCGCGCCGTCTCGCGGCGCGCCTTGCGCGATTGCGCGGCGGCGCGATGAAGCTCGGCCAGATGCTCTCGCTGCAGGGCGCCGACCTGCTACCGCCGGAATTCACCGAGGCGCTGGCGATCCTGCGCGCGCAGGCCGCGCCGATGCCGCTGGCGCAGCTGCGCCGGGTGCTCGGCCGCGAATACGGCAAGGGCTGGCGGCAGGCCTTCGAGACCTTCGACGAGACGCCGATCGCCGCGGCCTCGATCGGCCAGGTGCATCGTGTGCGCACCATTGACGGTCGCGACCTCGCGCTGAAGATCCAGTATCCCGGTGTCGCGCGCTCGATCAAGGGCGACGTCGAAAACGTCGCGGCGCTGTTGCGCCTGCTGAAGGTGTTTCCCGGCGACGCCGACATCCCGGCGATTGCCGCCGAGGCGACCCGCCAGCTTGCGCAGGAAGCGGACTACCTGGCCGAGGCCGCATCGATCGAGCGTTACGCCAGGCTCGTGGCCGACGAGCCCGCGCTGCTCGTGCCGCGCACGCACCCCGACCTGACCACGCGGCGCATCCTGGCGATGGACTTCATGGAAGGCGAGCCGATCGGCACGCTCGCCGCGCCCGGCGTCGCGCAGGCCACGCGCGACGCGGTGGGCACCGTGATCGAGCGGCTGATGTTCCGGGAACTGTTCGAGTTCCGCACGATGCAGACCGACCCGAACTTCGCGAACTACCTGTGGCAGCCGGACACCGGCAAGGTGGTGCTGCTCGACTTCGGCGCGACGGTGCAATTCGACGCCGCCTTCGTCGCCGACTATGCGCAGATCACCCGCGCGGTGATCGACGGCGACCGCGCGGCGGTCGGTCGCCACGCGGTGGCGATCGGATATGCCGCGCCCGGCGATGCGCCCGAGCTGATCGAGGCCACCATCGAGCTGATCATGCTGGTCTGCGAGCCGCTGCGGCGTCGCGGTCGCTACGACTTCGCGGCCTCGGACCTGCCGTCGCGCTCGCGCGCGCTCGGCTTCGACCTGGGCTTTCGCCAGGGGCTGCTGCGCGTGCCGCCGCCGCAGACGATGTTCCTGCACCGCAAGCTGGTGGGTTCGTTCCTCACCCTCGCGCACATCGGCGCGCGCGTCGATGCGCGCGCGCTGGTGCTGCCGCTGCTCGCGCGGCTCGGCGTGCAGGTCGCGGCTCGAGGTCGCTCGTAACCTGACGGGATTTCAGAACCGGGTAGTCAGTCTTACCCAGGCATCCGGCATCAGGTCGAGCATCTTCGCCTCCATCCACCGGTCGAAACCGGTCAGCACGGCGACGCCCATCAGCCCGATCAGCACGGCGAACCCATGCCGCAGGTCGGCGCCGTGGCCGAGCACCCAGCGGCGCATGCGCGCGAACAAGGTGCGTGACGCGTGGGCGACGGCCATCAGCGGCAGCGCTGCGCCAATGCCGAACACCCCGAGAATCAGCCCGCCGTTGAGCAGGCCGCCCTTCGTGGCGACGAGCGCCATGCCGGAGCCGAGCAGGGGTCCCGAGCATGGGCTCCACACCATGCCGAGCAATGCGCCGAGCAGGAAGGCACCGTGCACGGTTTCGGGATGCAGTCGCGCCGAGACCCGCTGGGCCATCGTGGCCAGCCGCGAAAGCCAGGCCGGCGTGTGCGCCTGCGCTTCGGGTACGAGCAGCACGACCGCGACCGCCAGCAGCAGCAAGCCGGCCGCGGTCCGGAGATATCCGATGTCGATGCCCAGCGTCGGGCCCACCGCGCCGAGCATCACGCCGAAGAACACGAACGCCGCCACCATGCCCGCGCCCATCGCGAGCGGGCCGAGCGGGCGATGCGTGTGCGCGACTCCGCCGACGATCATCGGCAACAGCGGGAATACGCAGGGCGAAAGCGTCGAGAGCGCGCCGGCGACGAGCGTCAGACCCAGGTGCAGGAAGGAGAGGGGTTCGACCACCGCGTCAAAGCGCAGAACGCAGCGCGGCGCGCAGCCGCTCCGGTTCGACCACGCCCAGCAGGCGTGCGCGCTCGACGCTTCCGCGCAGCACGATCAGCGCACCGGGCGCCATGACGCGAAACGCCCGCGACGTCTCCCGATCCTCGTCGAAATCGACCACCAGCAGCGTCAGGGCCAGCCCGGTGTCGGCCCGCATCGCCTCGAAGGCCTTCGCCTGCAGCCGGCAGGTGCCACAGGATTTCGAATGGAAGTGCAGCGCGATCGGCGCATCGGCGCGTTGCGCCTGGGCAAGGGCTTCGGCCGAAAACGGCACGATCTCGAGCGCCGCTGCGAGCGGCGCGCACAGCGACAACATGAGTGCCAGCGCGAGCGCCGGCAGGCTGCGGATGCCTATGCTGCACCTCGACGTTCGCGAGCCAGCAGGTAATCGAGGACGCGCAGCGTGGCCGTGTAGCTGCCGCCGAGCATCGACGGCGCGGTGATCCACTTTCCGTTCACCGCGAAGGTGGGGACACCGTCGACCTTGTACGCGTTCACCGTCGCCGTGGCCTCCTGCATCTTCTCGCGCACCGCGGGCGAGCCGAAGGTTTCGACGAAGCGCGCGCGGTCGACGCCGTTGCGCGCGACGAAGTCGGCCATCCGGTCGCGCGTGTCGAGATCGAGTTGCTGGACATGTATCGCCGCATAGATGCGTTCGGATAATTCGTCTGCCTTGCCGAGCACCTCGAGCGTGTAGTGCAACTGCTGCAGCGGCGGACGCGCGACATGGACCCTGCGGAACGCGACGTCAGGGGGTTGCCTGCGCAGCCACTCCCTCATGATCGGCTCCAACGCGTTGCAGAACGGACACGCGTACCAGAAGAACTCGATCAGCTCGAACTTGCCGGGGGTGGCCGTGCGCTGCGGTGGCTCGACCGTGCGGTACTCGAAGCCCTCTTCGGGCACCTCGACCTGCCGGGTTGCGCAGCCGGCAGCAAGCGCCGCGGCGCCCGTTGCGAGCGTCTTGAGGAAACGCCGGACGGAGGGATCGACGGGCTGGTTCATGGATGCTGGCGCCTCTTTCGATCGGACAAATCCTACATCCGGCGCGCGAACAAATGTTGACCTGCGTCGACTTGTCTCGCGGCACGCAGGCGAAGAATGATCGCTCGGCAACGCTCCACGCAGGACAGCATCATGCAGCAACCGATCCATCGCCGGGTTTTGATTTCGGCTGCCGTCGCGACGGCTCTGGCGGCGTGGTCCGCCCAGGCGTCGGCCGCGGGGTTCGCTTTGTACGAACAGAACGCCAGCGGCCTGGGCAACGCCTTCGCCGGCGCCGCGGCCGTGGCCGAGGACGCCGGCACGATCTACTTCAACCCGGCCGGCATGACCCGCATCCGCGGCCGGCAGGTGGTCGGTGCACTGTCGGTCATCAACGTCAAGATCGAGTTCGAAAACGACGGCGGATCGAACGTGCCGCTGGGACAGGTTCCGGGCGGCGGAAACGGCGGCGACGCCGGCGGCACGGCGGCGTTGCCGGCAGGCTACCTGTCATGGGAGCTGAAGCCCAACACGCTGTGGCTCGGCGTCGGCATCAGCGGACCCTTCGGCCTGAGCACCGAGTGGAAGGAGAGCTGGGTCGGGCGATTCCACGCGATCGAATCCTCGGTCGAGGCGATCAATGTCAATCCCAGTGTCGCGTGGAAGGTGAACGACCAATTTTCGCTGGGCGCCGGCGTCAGCTTCCAGCGACTGAAGGCCACGTTCTCGAACGCGGTGCCATACACCGCACTTGCGGGCCTGCTGAAGATCCCCGGAGTACCGCTCGGCAGCGAAGGCATCGCGGAGGTCGAAGGCGACAGCTGGGCCACCGGCTGGAACCTCGGAGCGACCTGGCAGGCCACGCCCTCCACGCGGCTCGGGCTCGCCTACCGCTCGAAGATCAAGCACGACGTCGAGGGCGACGTCACCTTTTCGGCCCGCCCGGCGCAACTCGCCGCAGTCGTGCCCAATGGCGACGTCAAGTCCCGGGTCGAGTTGCCCGACACGCTCTCGCTGGCGGTGGCTCACGACCTCGATGCCCGCTGGCAGCTGCTTGCGGATTACACCCGCACCGGATGGAGCTCGATCCAGGATCTCACGATCCTGCGGCCCAGCGGCCAGCCGGTCAGCAGTGTCGACCTCGCGTTCGAAGACGCGTGGCGGCTCGCGCTGGGCGCCAACTACCGGATGGACGATCGCTGGACGCTGCGCTTCGGCTTTGCGTACGACCGCACGCCGGTGCAGGATGCCAAGCGCACCCCGCGCCTGCCGGACATGGACCGCAAGTGGCTCTCGGTCGGCACGCAGTACCGGGCCAGCCAGCAGCTCGCATTCGACGTCGGCTTCACCTACATCTTCAGCAGCGACGCCTCCAGCAACCTGCATAGCGCGAGCGCCGGCAACCTGACGGGCAGCTACAGCAACAAGACCTGGGTGCTCGGCGGGCAGGTGCGCTACACGTTCTAGGCGGGACCGACGGCCGCACCCTAGTAGTTGCGATAGATCTGCGGCAACTCGTCGGGGGTCAGGATCCTCGACGGCTGGTTGGTCAGCTTGCTGTTCAGCGCGGCGCAGCCGCCGACGGCCGGCAGCACGCCGGCGATCAGGATGGCGATCGCCGCTACCTTGGCGAACTTCCTCGGGTTCATCCGATCCTCCTGCGGTCGAGGGGCGCGTACGTCGCGGATTCCGGGCCACATACGCTCCCCTCGACTATTACACCGATCGGCTTCGGCCCGCTTTGCGTCGGAGCAAGCACATGGACGTCAGGGCTTCCATGCACTCCTGGGCTCATGCCTGGATGTAGGCAGTCTTCACCGTGGTGTAAAACTCGGCCGCATAGCTTCCCTGCTCGCGCGGACCGAAGCTCGAGGCCTTGCGTCCGCCGAACGGTACATGGAAGTCGACGCCGGCAAGCGCTATCCCTCTGGCTTGAACCCGGAAGCGCGTACCACCGGCGCCCAGGCCACCTGCTCATTGCGGATCCGCTCGGCGAAATCGGAGGGGCTCATCGGCGCCGGGTCCACGTTGAGCGTCTTCAACCGCGCGATGACGTCGGAATCGCGAAGCGCGCCGCGCAACGCCTCGTTCAGCGCGGTCGCCATGGAAGGCGGGGCGCCTGCGGGAAGCAGCATTCCGTACCACTCCTGTACCTGGACGCTCCTGTATCCGGCTTCGACGAAGGTCGGCGACTCGGGCGTCAACGCCGCGCGCGTGGGGCCGGAGGTGGCGAGCACGCGCACCCGGCCGCTGTCGAGGTACGGAGCGACGTCGGCGAGCGTGCCGAAGTACGCCGGGATCTGTCCGCCGAGCAGGTCCTGAACCGCCGGGGCGGCCCCCTTGTAGCCCACATGCACCAGATTCAGCCCTGCGGCCTGCGCGAACATCAAACCCACGAAGTGCGGGGAGGCCCCTGGCGCAGGCGAGCCGAAGCTTGCCCGCTGCGGATTGGCCTTGAACCATTGCACCAACTCGCCGACAGTGCGCGCAGTGGTCTCCGGACCCACGGCGAGCGCGATGTCGAATGTACAGATCGGGGACACGGGCCTGAAGTCGCGCAGCGCGTCGTAGCCGAGCGAGCGGTACAGGTGCGGATACATCGTCAGGATCGTGCCTGGCGTCTGAAGGATGACGCTGCCATCGGGCGCCGCGTTGCGTACCACTTCAACGCCAATGCGTCCTCCGGCCCCGGCCCTGTTCTCGACGATCAGCGTGTCGGCGTATACCCCGCGCAGCTTGTCGGCGAGCAGCCGCGCAATCACGTCGTTGCTTCCGCCGGGAGGAAAGCCGACCACGATTCTGGCGGATTTCAGCGGTTGGGCCGATGCCGGCGAGGAACGCAGGCCGAGGGCGGCCATCCCGGCCGCAGCGCCTGTTGCGACGAGGAAGCGGCGACGTCTGGACATGTTCGTGTCTCCCCGAAGGATCAGTAATAGACCGACGCCGCGACGCGCGCATCGATGAGGGCAGGTTCGTTTGTGGCGAGCGCCCAGTGCAGCGCGTCGCCGACCTCCCGTTCCGAACTCGCCGAAGCGGCCCGAACGCCGAATCCACGCGCAATGGCGCAGAGGTCAACCTCTGGCCGCGCGAGCGCCGAGCCGGGGTACGAGCCCGCGTCGGCGCAAGCGCCACCGACTTGACCGAGCCCACGCCGAACGGCCATGTAGCCGCCGTTATTCACGACGACGACGATCAGCGGCGCATGGAGGTGGGCGGCGGACCACAGCGCCTGTATGTTGAAGAGTGCGCCGCCGTCGCCGACGAACGCGACGACGCGCCGGGACGACATCCCGAGTTGGACGCCGACCGCAGCCGCGATACCCCATCCGAGCCCCCCGCCGGAGGTTCCGAAGTAGCGCCGGTCCTCGCCGAGTCGGAAACAGGACTGCATCATCGACTTCGACAGCACGGACTCGTCCACGATCGCGACGTCCGGGGGCAGGATTTCGCTCATCACGGCAAGCAGGCGCTGCGGGTGCATCGGCTCGCCTGGCATCGGCACCCAGGGATGAGGCACTCCGCGCGGGTCTTCACGAAGCGACGCCGGGCGACCTCTCGCGCGTGCCCGGCGCGCTTCGAGTGCCTTGCCGGGCGGCACGGACCTGGTTGCCAGCATGCCGTGGAGGTCGCGTACCGCGTCCCCGGCGTCGCCGAGCAGCGCGAGATCGGTGGGGTAGATCTTGCCCAGCTCGCTCGGGTCGCCGCCGACCTGAATCAGGCGCACACCCGCCTGCAGGTAGGGCTTCTCGGGCCAGCTGTATTCCATGAACATCCTGGCGCCGATGGCAACCACCAGGTCGGCGTCGCGCACGACCGGAACGGCGGGCGCAAAGTTGCCGTGATAGTAGGGATGGTCGGTCGGAAAGTTCATGGCGTTGGTCGTGAAGACCTCTTCGCCGACCACCGGCACGCAAAGCTTCTCGACGATCTCGACCAGCAGGGGCACTGAATCGCTGGCGCCGATCTCGTTGCCCGCGACCAGCAATGGACGCTCGGCGTCGGTCAGCGCGCGCAACAAGGCTCTCAGGTCGTCGGGGTGCGCCCGCATCGTCATGCTGTCTGCGCGTCGAGCGTAGCGACCAGCGAAACCGGGCGCGAGTTCCTCCAGCATGTAGTTTTCGGGGGCGGCGATGAATACCGGGCCGCGCGGCGGCGCCTCGGCTACCTTGAGCCCGCGCTGCACCAGTTCGGGCAGCTTTTCGGGTAGCGTGACGCGCCATGCTTCCTTGGTGACCTGCCGCACGAGTCCCGGCATGTCGGGTACCTCGCAAAAACATCCGCGCCCGGTGAGCCGATCGTCCTTGTCGCCCGCGATCACCAGAAGCGGCGAGCGATCGCTGCGCAGGTTGATCAGGTTCGTCAGCGTGTTCGCCGTGCCGACCGAGGTGTGCACCATCACCACACCAACGCTGCCAGTCGCCCGACCGTAGCCGTCGGCCATCGCCACCGCGACTCCTTCGTTCAGGCACAGGTGAAACGCGACGCCGCCGGAGACGGTCGCCTCGAGCAATGCGAGTTCGGTTGTTCCCGGATTCCCGAAAATCCGCTCGATCCCGTTTGCCTTCAGGACGGCGATCGCTTCCCTGGCTGCCGTCGTCACATTTCCCCCCGACTGATCCTGTCGATATGAACGCCATGCTAGAGTCCTGCACCGAGGCGCCGCTATCCGAATCGCGCCGCGACTATCCGGATCGCGAAGTGATGGATCCGTCAAATTCCCCGTTGACCGGGTTCGAACTCTTCCGCACCCGTGACGCCGACGAAGCACGACGTGCGTTTGGGCAGCTTCTGGCGCCGCATGCGATGCGGCCTGCGCGTCGCGGGGCCCGTCTCGACGTTCGCTGCCACGCGGTCTCCCTGGGCGATGCCTCGCTCATCTATGCACAGTACGGCGCAGCGGTGCGTCTCGAGCCCGGCGCGCTCGGAAGCTTTTATCTGGTCGGAATGCCGGTCTCCGGCGTTTCGACAATACGTTGTGGACGCAGCGAGGTGGTCTCGCGTCGCGGCGTCGCGTCGGTGCAGTCCTGCAGTCAGCCGGTCGTGGCCGACTGGGACGACGACTGTCGCAAGCTCTCGGTGAAGATTTCGCGTGCGGCGCTCGAACGGCGGCTCGCGGCGATGATCGGACGCGCACCGACGCAACCGATCGAGTTCGATCCGGTGCTCGACCTCGGCGGCGAGACCGGCAGGAGCTGGAGCCGCCTGGTCGAATTCGTGTCGGCCGAGTTGTCCCCGGTGTCGATCTACCTCAAGTCTCCGCTTGCCAGGCGCCTGCTCGACGATGCGCTGATTTCGACGCTGTTGATGGTACAGCCGCACAACTACAGCCTGGCGCTGGAAGTCGATGCCGGCGCTGCCGCGCCCGGTTTCGTGCGCCGTGCCGAGGAGATGATCGCAGCCGATCCGGCGCTGCCGGATGGCCTGGCTGGCCTTGCGGTGCAGCTCGGGGTCAGCTTGCGCCGTCTGCAGGCGGGGTTCCGGCGCTATCGGAACTCGACGCCGATCGAATTCGTCAGGGTACAACGGCTGGCCAAGGCGCGTGAGGCGCTCGCCGGCGCACAACCGGGAACGCGGGTGACCGACGTCGCGCTTGGGGTCGGGTACTTCCATCTGGGGCGTTTCGCCGCCGAGTACAAGGCGCGATATGGCGAATCGCCTTCCGACACGCTGGCGCGCTCGCGCAGGCCGCCCGCCTGAAGATCCCCGCGCTGCCCGTCACCCGATCATCGGGCATTGACCGGTCGACCCGGCGGGGGTAAGTTCCGTCGGGTTCGAACCGCGGACCTTTGTCTCACGATGCAGAACAGCACTCAATCCGTGCGGCGGGCACTGACCATGTTGAAGGCGTTCGACTGCGCGACGCCGCCGCTGGGGGTCACCGAGCTTGCCGCCAGGGTCGGGCTGCACAAGTCGACGGCCTACCGGCTTGCGGTCACGCTTGTCGCGGAGGGTTTCCTGAGACAGGATCCGGACACGGGACGCTATAGCCTGGGCGACAGCCTGTACCGGGTGGCAGCCGGCTTCGTCGAACAGGATCCGCTGTTGCGCGCGGGGCGGCCGGTTCTCGAGGCCTTGCGCGACGCCTGCGGCCACATGGTCTCGCTCGCGGTGCTCGACGAGGAGCAGGCGCTGTTCGTGCAGGTGATCGAAGCCACGCTGCCGATCCGCGCCGCGGCGATGGCCGCCGGTGACCGGCTTCCGCTGTCGGTGAGCGCGGCCGGGAAGGTGCTGCTCGCCGGCCTTCCGCGCCACGAGGCCGAGGCAGTCCTGCGCCGGCAAGGCATGCCGCGGCTCACGCCGGCCAGCGTGGTCTCGCGCCAGAGGCTGATGCGCGAGATCGCCGCCATCCACCGCGACGGAATCGGCTGGAGCCGCGAGGAGGCCGTCACCGGCCTGCTGGCGCTTGCCGCACCGGTGCAACGGGCGGGACGCACCGTGGCGGCGCTGAGCATGGCCTGCCCGACCAACCTGCTCCGCGCCCGCAGCCCCGACCAGCTGGCCCGCCGGCTGCGGCAGGCGGCTCACGAACTGTCGAGCCGTTTGCACGAATGAGCCGAGGCGCTGGCGCCATGTCGTATGACTTCGTCATCGTCGGCTCCGGTCACAACGGATTGGCCTGCGCGGCCTATCTCGCGAAAGCCGGCGCCAGCGTACTCGTGCTCGAGCGCCGCCAGGAGGTGGGTGGCTCGTGCAGTACCTCGGAGGCCACACTGCCGGGGTTCCGGCACAACATCTGCTCGGTCGTGCACACGCACATCCCCACGAGTCCGGTCTATCGGGACCTGGAGCTCGAGCGCCATGGCGTCAGGTACGTCTACCCCGAACATCTGCGCGGCACCTTGTTCCGCGGCGACGAAAGCATCGTGATGTACCGGGACACCGCGCGGATGGCCGCGGAGTTGGCCCGGTTCTCGGCGAGCGACGCATGCACGTTCCGGCAGCTGGTCGAAGACTACGGTGAATTCATCGAATCGGCCTACCTGCCGCTGATGTACTCGCCGCCGCTGCCGCCGTCGGTGCAAAGCGCGCAGCTGGAGAAGTCCGCCGAGGGCAGGGCGCTGCTTCAATGGCAGGCGAGCACGCCGGTGCAACTGCTCGACGAGCTGTTCGAGAGCGAGGAGGTGAAGGTCCATTTCCTTGCGCGGATGACGGTGCTCGGTTTCGCGCCCGACCAGTTCGGGCAGGGATGGGTCTGCCTGTTCCGCATCCTCAGGGCGGAGGCACCGATCTGCGTGGGCGGCTCGGGGAAGCTCGCGCTCGGGTTGCGGCGCGCGGTGGAGGCGCACGGCGGAGTGGTGAAGGCCGACGCCGCCGTGAGGCGCATTCTGGTGCACGGCAACCGCGCCGGCGGGGTGGAACTCGACGACGGCACGCTGATCGAGGCAACGAAGGCGGTCGTCACCAACGTGGAGCCGAAGAAGAGCTTCCTCGACATGGTCGGCGAGGAGCACCTGCCTGCCGCATTCGCCACGCGGGTGCGCAACTACCACTCGAACGGGCGTTCGCTCTTCTTGCTGCACCTGGCGCTCGCGGAGCCGCCCGACTATCGCGCGGCTGCGCGCAATCCCGCGGTGAACTCCGCGTTCAGCCAGGAGATGTTCGGCGCGAGCATGCAGGACCAGGTGCGCGCGTACCAGGAAATCGCGATGGGCAGGCCGCCGCGCAAAGAGATGCTGCAGGTAACCGTGCCCACGCTGTTCGATCCTTCGCAGGCGCCGGCGGGCAAGCACACCGCCGTCGTCTGGCAGTACGCGCCGTACCGCGTCGAACCCGACGGGCCGCGCGGATGGGGCGCGGCGCGCACCGAGTACGCCGAGCACCTGCTCGACCTGTGGCAGTCGTACGCGCCGAACATGACGCGCGACAAGATCCTCGCGATGACGATCCAGGATCCGACCGACACCGAGCGCCACAACGACAACCTGGTCAACGGCGTCGACGTGGTCGGCGACATGACGCCCGACCAGATGGGCTACTTCCGGCCGTTCGCCGGCTGGTCTGGCTATCGGACCCCGATCGAGGGGCTCTACATGTGTGGCGGCTACTGCCACCCCGGCGGTGGTGTGCACGCGGGTGCGGGGCACAACGCAGCCGGCGTCATCGCGCAGGACTTCCACCTGAACAGGTGGTGGGACTGATGCCCGAGCGCGAGGCCAGGTTCTCCGTCAACGCGCCACCGGTGGAAGTGTGGGGGTTCGTGCGCGACGTGCATGCGCTGTGCTCGTGCATTCCCGGCGTGGAGGAGGTTCGACTGGTGGACGACCGCACCGCGGAGCTGACAGTGAAGGAGCGGATCGGCGTCGTGCCGCTGATCGTCGAGCTGACCGCGCAGATCGACGCGGAAGATCCGCCGAACAGGCTTCACGCGGTCGCCACCGCCGAGCACCTGACCATGGAGATCGAAGTGGCCCTGCAGCCCAGCGGCGCCGGCACCGAGATGTTTGGCCTGGTCAGCGTCAAGGGCGAGGGGCCGTTGAAGCCGGTGGTCGACAGCCTGTTCGAAAGGAGGGCGGACGAGCGCGCCGCGCAGTTCGCCGCGCATCTCGAGCGACGTTTCGGAGCCGTGATGGCCGGGCCCAGGCCGGTGCCGGGCGCCGGGCGTGGGTGGATGGCGCGGTTCGCTGCGTGGCTTGGACGGTGGTGGCGGCGAATGGTTGTGCAATCGAACAAGTGACGTCGGTGCCGTCCTGAGATGCGTGGACGGCACGGCGTTCAGGCGCGTGCGCGCTTGCCGCGAGGGCTTGGCCCGCGAGGCGTCGACGCGCATGAGTCGACGTTGATTCGCGATCGCAGAATTTCAATGAAACTCTCCGCGGCGGGCGACAGCGAGGCTCCCTTTCGGGTGATGACGGAAAGATTTCGGGTGACCACCGGATCGACGAGCCGGATCGCCGCCAATCGGCCACTGTGGAAATACCGCGTCAGGTACGAGGGAAGCACGGAGATGCCGAGTCCGTGTTGCGTCAGCGACAAGGCGGTCGCGAGATAAGAAACCTCGAACGCCGGCTCGAACGGTAGCCCGAGGCGGGCCATCGTGTCGTCGATGATCGCGCGGATGCCGCTTCCCTTCCTCACTGTAACCGTCGGATATGCGGTGATCTCGCGCCATGCGATCTGCCTGCGCCGCGCCAGCGGTGAATCGCAGGTGCAGATCACGCACATTCTGTCGTTGATCAGTGGGGCCAGCTCGACGTCGGCCGACGGACCCCGGGGCGTGCCGATGCTCAACTCGACGGTCTCTTCGACCACCGAGCTGCTCAGATTCTCCGGAGCGAGATCGTGCAGCGTGACGTCGACATCGGGATAGCGCTTGCGAAACTCCACCAGGGCCGCAGGCACCAGCGACGAGGCGACCGCGGGCGTGGCGCCGAAGTCGAGCCGCCCGCGTCTTCGCCTGGCGACGTCGTCGAAGCCGCGTTCGAGTTCGCCGAGCTCTCTCAGGATGCGTTCGGCCCGGCCGATCGACTCGTGCGCGGCTGCGGTGGGGCGCAACGAGCGCGTGGTGCGATCGAACAACCGGACGCCGATCGACGCCTCCAGCTGGCGAATCATCACGCTTGCTGCGGGCTGGGTGATGAACATCTGCTCGGCTGCGCGAGTGAGATTGCCGTGCCGGTAGACGCTGACGAAGGCCTGAAGCTGCCTGAGGTTGATATTCATGAAGAAAACGCATGAATTGAGACGAATAATCAATTGTACGGTGATCCCGGCGCGTGCAAGCATCACGAGAATCCGAGCGGATCGATGTCGGCGCTCGGGCGCCGCAGCTTCGTTGCAGTCGTTCACCGGATTCGACACCGCAGGAGACCGAAATGAGCCTCGTCGTCGACATTCACACGCACATGCTCAACGGGGAGTGGCTTCACTTGTTGAAGCGGCGCGGGGGGGCGCGGTATACGGTCGCGCAGGTCGAAGCCGGCGTCGAGGCGGTGCACAAGGACGGCGCACCATTCATGACGCTCACGCCTGGAATGTTCGACTACGAACTACGCATCCGGAACATGAATCGGGCCCGGGTCGATCTGGCCGTTGTTTCGCTGACGTGCCCGAACGTCTACTGGGGCGAGGCCCAAACCAGCCTCCAGGCCGCGCGGATCGTCAACGACGACATGGCGGCGGCACAGCGGCGCTACCCCGGGCGGATTCGCTGGTTCGCGTCGCTACCATGGCAGCACGGCAACCTGGCGCTGCAGGAGCTCGCGCGCGCCTGCGATGCCGGAGCGGTCGGTGTCATGGTGCTGGCGAACATTGGCGGCCGATCGCTCACCGACCCCGCGTTCGCGGACACCTGGCGTGCGATCGACGATCGCCAGTTGCCGGTGCTCGTCCATCCGACCGATCCGCCGGGCGCGGGTGAGATGGACATGGCCGACCACAACCTGATTCCGCCCATCGGATTCACCTTCGACACTTCGCTGGCGATCGCGCGCTGCATCTACGATGGTTTTCTCGACCGGTATCCGAACCTGAAACTGATTGCTTCGCATGGCGGCGGTGCGTTGCCCTACCTCGCAGGTCGGCTGGACATCTGCCATGAGCGCATTCCACGCTGCCGTGCGCGTACGCAGGAACGCCCGAGCAACTACATGCGCAGGCTGTTCGTCGATACGGTCGTCTTCACGCAGGAAGCGCTCGAGATGTGCGTGAAGGTATGCGGGCCGGATAATGTGCTCTACGGTTCGGACTACCCGCACAACATCGGCGACATGACCGGATGCCTGGCGCGCGTCGATAGTCTGCCGGACGCCGTCAGGCATCAGGTGCGCGGCGGCAACGCGTTGCGCATCTTCGATCTCGGATGAAGCGGTGTCCCAACGACGAGGAGACGGAGAAATGCAGCGACGCAGACTTCTGAAGGGACTTGGCGCGGCGCTCGGTCTGGTGACCATTGCTTCGGCACCGCGCGGCGTGCTTGCCCAGTCGGACAGGCCGATCGTGCTCGTGGTTCCCTACGCGCCGGGCGGCACCAGCGACCTGCTGGGCCGGCTGATTGCCCAGCATCTCGGAGCGGCACTCGGGCGCACGGTCGTGGCCGAGAATCGTCCCGGAGCAGGCACGGGAGTCGGCGCAAGCTTCGTGGCTCGCGCACCGGCCGACGGCGGCACGCTGCTGCTGGCGACCAGCACGACGCTGGCTATCAACCCCGCTCTGTACCCCAAGCTGACCTATGATCCGTCGAAGGATTTTGCGCCGGTCGGGCTTGTCGCTGCGGTGCCATTCATTGCGGTGGCGAACCCGTCACTAAAGGTGGGCACGCTGGCAGAACTGGTGTCGCTCGCGAAGCGCGATCCGAATGCCTTGATCTACGGTTCAGCGGGCAACGGCAGCCCGCAGCACCTGATCGCCGAAATGTTCAAGGCGGCCACCGGGGTTCAGATGCGGCACGTTCCGTACAAGGGCTCCGCGCCAGCGATCACCGACCTGGTCGGCGGTCAAATCAACGTCATGTTCAGCGACTTTGCGCCCGCGCTGCCGCATGTGCGCACGGGCAGGCTCGTTGCGCTCGCGGTGGCTACTTCGAAGCGGCAACCGGCAGTTCCCGATGTGCCTGCGATCGCCGAGTCCGGGCTGGCGGGTACCCGCGACTTCGACGCCGCGGCATGGCAGGGTATCGTCGCGCCTGCAGGCACCCCGGTGGATGTCGTGGCCGGCCTGAGTCGCGAACTCGGAAAGATCCTGTTGCAGCCGGAGGTGCGTGCCCGCCTGCAGGACCTGAGCGTCGAGCCGCGCAGCAGCGCAAGCCCGGAGCAGTTCGCCGCCTATATCCGCAGCGAGGCAGGTCGTTGGGGCGAAGTGATCAGAGCTTCCGGGGCGAGGGTGGATTGACGGTGGGCAGGCCGAGCAACTCGGCCACCTCGACGTCGAGCCCTTCGAGCGGCGATCCAGGATCGCCGAGGGCGGCACGTGCACCGGGACCGAGCCGCCGTTCGGACAGATAGCGCAATCCCTGCGGGTTGGCCAACGCGAGGATCGATCGTTGCTGCAGATCGACGATCCAGTAATGCGGCACGCCGGCGCGCGCATAGAGCTCCAGCTTGGTCGTGCTGTCGTATCTCAGCGAACTGTCGGCGATCTCGATCAGCAACAGGACGTCGGCCGGCAGCGCGTGCCGGTCGGCATAGAAATTGTCGCGCCACCGCAGCAGGCACAGATCGGGTTCCGGTTCATTGTGGTCGTCGACCTGCAGCGGGTGCTGCGGCGAAATCACTGCGCGGCCTTCGCAGAGACGACCCAGGTGATGAACCAGCCGGTTCAGCACTCCGGCGTGGGTAGGCCCGATCGGTGCCATCTCGATGACCTCCCCGTCGATCAGTTCGACGCGCAGGCCCCGCGGCAGGATGCCGTGCGCACCCATGGCCCGATACTGGGCCAGAGTGAGCTTCAGGCGCGCGGGTGCGGTGGGCGCGTTCATCGAGGGGATCGTCGGTCGTCGTGACATCCCGGACAAGGCTACCGAAGGCGTAGGCCGAACGGAAGCGGTGAATGCGGCGATTCGGTCCGGGCGCATCCCGCCGGCCGGGGCGCTCGCCCAGGATGCTGCTGTGCTCCTGCCGAGTCGATCCGACGGATCGCCCAACGCGTTCGAACCAAGCGGCCGCCTCGCATCGTGTCTAATACCGCCCATCGCCCCCCGCCTGGATGGAATCGCCATGAAGCTCAGGAAGGTCGTCGCCTGGTCGCTCGCCGTCCTCGTCGTCGCCGGCACCGCCGGCTGGTTCAGCCTCGACAAGGAGACGCGCGGCCTGCTGGCGACGGTGCCGACCAACCGAGACCTCCTGTTCTGGAGCCAGCCGCAGCGCGACGCGGCGTTTCGCGCGCTCGACCGCCTGCCCGTGCTGGCGAAGGCGCGGACGGTGCCGGCCGCAAGCGCGCCGCTGCCCTTGCCGCCGGGGCCGCCGCTGAAGCTGCCGCTCGACGTCGACGCCTACATGGCCGGCCAGCGCAGTTCGGCGCTGCTCGTCGTGCATGACGGCAAGCTGCGCCTCGAGCGCTACGGGCTCGACTTCGACGCGAGCGGGCGCTGGACGAGCTTCTCGGTCGCCAAGTCGATCACCTCCACGCTGGTGGGCGCTGCCCTTCGCGACGGCTTCATCCGCAGCATGGACGACAAGGTCAGCGACTACATCCCCGACATGAAGGGTTCGGCCTATGACGACGTCAGCATCCGGCAACTGCTGACGATGACCTCGGGTGTGCGATGGAACGAGGACTACTCCGACCCGAACTCCGACGTGGCCCGGTTCAACAACCACAAGCCCGAGGACGGCGTCGACGCGCTGGTGAGCTACCTGCGACGGCTGCCGCGCGACGTGCCGGCCGGCACGCGCTGGCACTACAGCACCGGGGAGACCAACCTGGTCGGCATCCTGGTCGGAAACGCGACGAAGAAGCCGCTTTCGGAGTACCTGTCGGAGAAGATCTGGAAGCCGGCCGGCATGGAGCAGCAGGCCACCTGGATCCTCAGCCGCACCGGCAAGGAGATCAGCGGCTGCTGCATCCAGGCCGCGACACGCGACTTCGCGCGCTTCGGGCTCTTCATCCTGAACGGTGCCCGGGTCGACGGCCAGAGCATCGTGCCCGACGGCTGGCTGGGCGAAGCCACGAACGAGCGCACCGGCATCGGCCTGCCCGGCCGAGGCTACGGCTATCAGTGGTGGACCTACGACGACGGCAGCTTCTCGGCGCGCGGCATCTTCGGCCAGGGCATCTTCATCGACCCGAAGCGCAGGATCGTGATCGCCTCGAACGCCAACTGGGGCGGAGGGGCGAGGGATCCGGTCGCCAGCGAGGCGCGGGAGGCGTTCTATCGGGCGGTGCAGAAAGCGATCGACGACGAGGCGGCCGCGGCCCCGGGCAACGGTGCGGCGCGCTGAGGGGTCACCGGGCGAACGAGATGGTCGGCGAATCGATAGACCGCCGGCGAATATGCTCAGACACAAATCGATCTTGCTTGGAGGCGAACGCGCGTGATCGGCAGAATCGACCGTGATCGTCGGCGTCTGGCAGCGCTCGTCCCGTCGACGACCCACGTGTTCGACTTGCACGAAAGGAAGAATCGATGGTGACGTTCTCGAAGCTGTTCTCCGATACTCGCTCGGCGCTCGCGAGTGAAGACGCCCAGGCGACGGTCCGGTTCTGCGTGGCCAGCCGGGGGAGGAACGGATTGCATCGGACTGTGAGCATCCGCGAATTCTCGGTCGACGTCGATGAACCGCCGGCTCTCGGCGGCAACGACAAGGCGCCGAACCCGGTCGAATATGCACTGGCGGCGCTCGCGACCTGCCAGGAGATCACCTACCGGCTGCACGCCGACGCGCTTGGCATACCGCTCGACGACGTCTCCGTGAGGCTGGAAGGCGAGATCGACCTGCGGGGATTCTTCGGCGCCGCGAGCAGCGTGCGACCCGGGTTCCAGCGGGTCACAGGCTCGGTGAGCTTCGACAGCACCGCTTCGGCCGACGACCTCGCACGCCTGAAACGGGTCGTCGACGCGCATTGCCCGGTCCTCGATCTGTTCAGCAATGCCACTCCGGTGCGCATCGATATCGCCTGATACGCCACCCCCTCGAGCGGGGTGCTCCCGGCGCCTTGCTCGAACGCTTCGATCTCGCGAAAGCTACGCCACGCTCCCGAACCCCAGATCGACCGAACCCGCCGGCGGCTCGAGCCCCGCAAGCCGGCAGCCCTGAGCGATCGGTCCGCCGGGCAGCAGGGTATAGAGGTACTTGATGCCGCCCTTGTAGTGGAACTTCTCCTCGAGGGCGTCGCTCAGGTCGCGCAGATGGATCGGCTCGTCCTCGTGGCGGGCGAAGAACTCCTGCAGCCCGCGCACGACGGCCCAGTGGTCGTCGCCGAGGGTCAGGTGCTCCTGCTGCGCGATCTGCTCCGCCGTCGCGCGGGTCCAGTTGGGCGGAGCGTGCGGGAAGCCCGGCGCGGCGGGTTCCCTCTGGATGGGCTGGAACGCTTCCTGAATGCTCGTCATGGCGCTCACCTGCAGAAACGAGCTATGGGACCGAAAAGTATCCTCCTCGCTGCTGGGCCTGCCAAGTCGTTGGTCATTCCTTCGTGGTCATTCCTTGAAGTAGGCGACCTGGTGGCTCGTGGCGAGCAGCGCGCCGTCCTCGCTCCAGATCTCGGCCGACTGATCGTAAAAGCCGAGACCGAAGTGCGAGGCCCGTGCGGTGCCGAGCACCGGCCGATCGCCCGCGGCGGCCAGTCGCCTCGCGTCGGCGTGGAAGTAGGTCGTGAGCGACACGGTTCCTGCGGGTACCCATCGCGGCCGACGGATCATGACCCGCGGAAAGAAGGCGTCGCAGATCGCTGCCAGCGACAGGAAGTCCAGCGGGCGTGGCGGGTCGTCGCGGATCCACAGCGTGCTGACCGAGTCGAGCTCGTGGTCCGGTTTCGTGCCATCGGGCCAGCCACCGCGGACGAAGCGCATGTCGTAGCGTCTCGTCCATTCGGGGAACGCGCTGGCCTGCACGCGATCGAGAGACGCCGCGGGCGGCGCCTGCGGAAACCCGCTCTCGGTCGACGACCAGGTCTCGCGGCGAAGCGCGAAAAGCGCGGTGGCGGTCGTGGCGACGCCGTCGCCCTGGGTCGCGGTGATCGACCAGTGCTGCGTCGACCGGTTGGTGCGCACGGGCAACGCGTCGATCCTGAACTCGCCGTCTGCCATCGGCCCGGCGTAGTTGACGGTGAGTGCGACCGGGTCGCCGAGACGCTCGGGGTGCGTGAGCGCGGCGTTGAGCATCGTGGCCGCGGTGACGCCTCCGAACGGGCCGACCATGTTGGCGTAGGCCGGGTCGGTGCGCCCGGTCAGCGAGTGGTCGGCGTTGCGAACGAGGCGGGTGGCGCGGTCGAGAGGGTGGGGGGCGTGAGCGTTCATTGGCGAATGCTACCCGGGCCTGTGAACAGGCCGCAGCCCCTAGCGATAAATCAGCGTCGGCAGCCAGGTCGTCAGCGGCGGCCAGTAGCTCGCCACCATCAGTGCCGCCACCGCCGCCACCACGAACGGCATGATCGCGCGGCCGACCTGTCCCAGCGACAGCCCGGCGATGCCGCAGCTCACGAACAGGCAGATGCCCACCGGCGGGGTCAGCATGCCGATCGCGAGGTTCACCACCATCAGCACGCCGAAGTGCATCGGGTCGACGCCCATGTGCACCGTGAGCGGAGCGAGCACCGGCACGAGCAGGATGAGTGCGGCGGTGGTCTCCATCACGCAGCCCACGATCAGCAGGCCCACCATCACCAGCAGCAGCAGGCCCCACGGCGGCAGCGCCATCGTGGCGATCGCGCTTTGCAGCATCGCGGGAGTCTGCTGCATGGCCACCAGCCAGGTGAACACCTTCGCCATCGCGATGATGAACAGGATGCTCGCCGCGATCACCTGCGACTCCACCAGCAGCGCGGGCATCTCGCGCCACGTGAGCTGCCGGTTGACCCACATCGCGACCAGCAGCGCGTAGAAGACGGCCAGCGCGGCGGCCTCGGTCACCGTGACGATGCCGCTCAGGATGCCGCCCAGCACGATCACCGGCGCGCCGAGCGACCACAGGGCTTTCCTGAGCGAGGTGTAGACGAAGCGCAGCGAAAACGGGCGGCGCGTGCCGTAGCCGTGGCGCAATGCCTTCCAGACCGCTACGGTCATGAACGACAGGCCGAACAGCAGGCCGACGAACAGGCCGCCGGCGAACAGTTCCGCGATCGAGACGTTGGTGAGGAAGCCGAAGATCACCATCGGGATCGACGGCGGGATGATCACGCCGATCGCCCCGCCCGCCGCCACCAGCGCCGCGGAAAAGGCCGGCGGGTAGCCCTGGCGGATCATGGCCGGGATCGCCACCGCGCCGAGCGCCGCGGTGTCGGCCGCCGCCGAGCCCGAGATGCCCGCGAAGAACATCGAGGCCACGATCACTGCGCAGGCGAGTCCGCCCGGTGCCCAGCCCACCAGCGAGTCGGAGAAGTCGATCAGCTGCTGCGAGATGCCGCCACGCTCCATGATCGAGCCGGCCAGCATGAAGAGCGGCACCGCCAGAAGGTCGAAGGAGTCGACGCCGGCGAAGAGCAGCTGGATGATCGTCTGGCCCAGCCCCGAGGCATCGACTTCGGGCGGAAAGACTCCCGGCGCGAGGATGAAGCCGATGGCCGGCAGGCCGATCGACAGGGCGATCGGCAGCCCCAGCGCGATCAGCAGGAACAGCCCCCCGAACAGGAGCGCGACGATCATCGGGGTTGCTGCTCCCGTGTCGCGGTCATGTCGGCCAGCACGTGCACGATGAAGACGATCGCCGAGATCGGAATCACCGAGTAGGGAATCGACATCGGGATCTGCAGCGACGACGAGGTGTGTTCGGCGGCCTTGATCGTGTAGGCGGCGCCGAACCACGCGATCAGCACGAAGCACGCCAGCGTGAGCAGCTGCAGCGCGAGCACCACCGAGCGCTGGAAGGCAGGGCCGAGGCTGTGGCCGATGCCCTGCAGGCCGATGAAGCTCGCGCGCTTGTAGGCGACCGTGCCGCCCAGGAAGGTGATCGCCACCAGCAGGTGGCGGCTCACCTCTTCCGACCAGCCGAGCGAGGCTCCTGCGTAGCGGAACACCACCTGCGCGAACAGGATCACGCAGATGGCCGCGCCGATCGCCATCAGCAGTTTTTCAACCGCGGCGTTCAGCGCGCGGCTGAGCCGCAGCAGGGACTGCATCGGCGCGTGCCTGGCGTGCGAGCGCTATTTCACCTCTGCGCGGATCTGCTCGACGAGCTTCTTCGTGTCGCCCGACAGCGAGTCGATCACCGGCTGGGTCGCCTTGCGGAAGGCCGCGAGATCCGGGTTCTCGTCGACCTGCATGCCGGCTGCCTTCAGCTCGGCCAGCTGCTGGCGCTCGTTGTCGCGGATGTAGCGCCGGCCCTCGAGCGCCGCGGTCTGCGCGCACTCGCCGACCGCCTTGCGTTCGGCGGCGGGCAGGTTGTCGACGAAGCGCTTGTTGGCCACGAACACCAGCGCCGAGTAGACGTGGCGCGTGAGCGAGAGGTACTTCTGGCCGGCTTCGGGCAGCTTGGCGGCGTGGATGACGGCGATCGGGTTCTCCTGGCCGTCGATCACGCCCTGCTGCAGCTGGGTGAAGATCGGCCATGCCATCGGCGTGGGGTTGGCGCCGAGCGCGCGCCAGATTGCCAGGTGGGTCGGCGCCTCCATCGTGCGGATCTTCAGACCCTTGAGGTCGGACGGGTCCTTGACGTCGCGCTTGGAGTTGGTGACGTTGCGAAAACCGTTGTCGAGGAAGGCGAGGGCGACGAAGCCGGCCTTCTCGAAGCGGCGCCGCAGGTCCTGGCCGATCGGGCCGTCGAGCACCTTGTCGGCGGCTTCGTACGACGGGAACAGGAACGGCATTTCGAGCGCCTTGATCTCGGGCACGAAGGCCTCGACCGGACCGGTCGTGCTCACCGACATCTGCGTCGTGCCGAGCTGGATCTGCTGCAGCACCTGCGTCTCGCTGCCGAGCACCGCCGAGTGGTGAACGACGACTTCGAGCTTGCCGGGCACCCGTTTGTCCAGGCACTCCTTGAACCAGTTGGCCGCGCGCGTGTGTACGAAGGTCGGATTGGTGACGATGCCGATGTTGATCTTCGTCTGGGCACTGGCCGCGGTGGCCGTGGCCAGGCACAGCGCAGCAACGGCGACCGCGATCGGTGGGCGCATGCTCGGGCTCCTGGAGGAATATTGAGGGAGTGAAGCATCACGGAAAACCCCGGGCCTGTCAAAAGATCCATGGATCGCGTAGGGTCCGGCTCGGGTGCGTGGCGCTCGCGGCGACGGCCGGGGCATCGGGGGGGGGGCGGCAGACATGATCCTGAACGAATCGCAGGCGATGATCCAGGCCACCGCGCGCGCGTTCGCGCGCGAGCAGCTCGCTCCGCATTCGGCCGAGTGGGACCGCACCGCCGCCTTCCCGCGCGACGCACTGCGCCGCATGGGCGAGCTGGGCCTGCTGGGCATGACGGTCCCAGAGCAGTGGGGCGGCGTCGGCGCCGACAGTGTGTCGCTGGCCGTGGCGCTGGAGGAGATCGCCGCCGGCGATGCGGCCTGCGCCACCGTGATGAGCGGCCATAACTCGGTCGGGTGCATGCCGATCGCCACGTTCGGTACCGACGAGCAGAAGGCGCGCTTCCTGGTACCGATGGCCCGCGGCCAGATGCTGTCGGCGTTTTGCCTGACCGAGCCGCAAGGCGGCTCCGACGCCGGGGCGCTCGCCACGCGCGCGCGCCGCGTGGGCGACGACTACCTGCTGTCGGGCACCAAGCAGTTCATCACCACCGGCAAGAACGCGGACGTCGCGCTGGTGTTCGCGGTCACGGCGCCCGAACTCGGCCGCCGCGGAATCAGCGCCTTCATCGTGCCCACCGACACGCCGGGCTACGTGGTGGCACGCGAGGAATCGAAGATGGGGCAACGGGCGTCGGACACCTGCCAGATACGCTTCGAGGATGCCCGGATTCCGGCATCGCTGCGCCTGGGCGACGAAGGGGCGGGCTACCGGATCGCGCTGTCGAACCTCGAAGGCGGGCGCATCGGCATCGCCGCGCAGGCGGTGGGCATCGCGCGCGCTGCGCTCGAGGCTGCGCAGGCTTACGCGCGCGAGCGCGTGACCTTCGGCAAGCCGATCATCGAACACCAGGCGGTGGGCTTTCGCATCGCCGGGATGGCCACCCGCATCGAGGCGGCTCGCCAGCTCGTGCTGCACGCCGCGCAGCTGCGCGACGAGCGCCGGCCGTGCCTGATGGAGGCCTGCATGGCGAAGCTGGTGGCGTCCGAAGCCGCCGAGTGGGTTTGCTCCGAGGCGATCCAGGTGCTCGGCGGCTACGGCTACCTGCGCGACTTCCCGGTCGAGCGGCTGTATCGCGATGCGCGCGTGTGCCGCATCTACGAGGGCACCAACGACATCCAGCACCTGGTGATCCTGCGCGAGCTCGAGGACCCCAGCAGGCGGAGCCACGGATGAACCACGTGCTCGATATCGACTCCGAGCAGGCCATCCGGCCCATCCGTCGTGTGCCGGTGTTCACGATCGTCGCGATGGCATTGCTGATGATGTCGGTCGACTCGACGATCGTCGCGACGGCGCTCGACGCCCTGCAGCACGGGCTGGGAACCTCGATCAACTGGGCCGGCTGGACCATCACCGCGTATTCGCTGGGTTTCGTGCTGATGCTGCCGATCAGCGGCAAGCTCAGCGAGCGCTACGGCCGGCGCAGGGTGTTCCTCGGCTCGGTCGTCGCATTCACCGCGGCATCGCTGTGCTGCGGGCTTGCCGACGACATCTACGTGCTGATTGCGCTGCGCGCCGTGCAGGCGGCCGGCGGAGCAGGCTTCACACCGTCGGCAACCGGAATCATCGTCGATCACTTCGGCGATGCGCGCGATCGCGCCGTGAGCCTGTTCGGCAGCATCTTCCCGATCGGCGCGATGATCGGGCCCATTTTCGGCGGGCTGTTCGTTACGTACTGGAACTGGCGGGCGGTGTTCTTCGTCAACGTGCCGATCGGGGTGGCGATCGTCGTGCTGGCGTTGCGCTACATACCGCGCGACCGCCCGCGCGCGCGGCAGGCCCGCGGCGGGATGGACGCTACCGGCATGGCGTTGCTCGGTGCGGGCCTGCTCGGAGGCATGCTTGCGGTCAGCTACCTGGGCGAAGGAAGCGCGCGCGTGGGGTCGGCCTCGTTCCTGGTGCCGGCTACCGTCGCGATCGTCGCCATGTGGGCGTTCTTTCAGCACATCGACCGGGCCGCCGATCCGTTAATCGCGCCGCGCCTGATCCGCGGACCGGGCTTCGGTTCCGTCAACCTGGTCAACACGACGTTCGGCGGCGTCACCAATGGAGTGGTGATGCTCATTCCGCTGTACGCCGCCAACCGCTACGGGATCGACGCGCTCGGTTCCGGCACGCTGCTGATCGCCCAGGGAGCTGCCGCGATCATGCTGTCCGTCGCCGCCGCGCTGGCGCTGCGGCGCACCGGTCACCGGCCGCCGCTGTACGCCGGCGCGATTGCGATCGTACTCGGGCTGCTGCTGCTCGCCGTCGACCCGGCCCCGGGCATCACCCCGTACGCCTGGCTGGCGGGTGCGGCGTTCCTGGTCGGCGCCGGACGCGGGACGATCAACCCGGCCAGCCGCAACGCGGGGCTGCAGCTGGCGCCCGAGCATTCCTCGACGCTTGCTGCGCTACGCACCGCATCGCTGCAGATCGGGTCGATCAGCACCGTCTCGATCGTGACCGCGATCCTCGCGAGTTCCCATGACCCCGGCGGCATGCAGGCCTGGGTCTACGCGGCGGTGGCTCTGCTGCTTCTTGCCGCGCTGCCGCTGGTCGCTCGCGTGCCGGAGCATCATGGGTCGTGGTGATGGGAGTGATGCGGGTCGCGTTCGGTCTGCTCATGGCGCAGTCGGCCGTCTCGCAGTCACCAGCAGCACCGGATACTCGCGCGTCGATCCGCCCGCCCGCGGCCTGTTCATCCGGTGCGCGATGCGCACCCGGACATCCTCGAATCCGGCGGCTTCGAGCCAGCGCGTGAGCTCGGCAGGCTCGAATCCGTGATGCATCACGCCGGGCACGTCCGGCCCGTGAAAGCTGCCGTCCTCCTTCGCGAGATCGGCAAAGGCAACCCGGCCGCCGGGCGCGAGCGCGTCGTGCACGCGCGCGAGGAGGCCCGCGACGTCCTCGATGTGATGCAGGGTCATGCTGCTGAAAACGAAATCGAAGGGCCCGGCCGGCATTCGCTGCGCCAGGTCCGCCTCCATCGGCTCGACGTTGCGGATCCCGAGTTCGCGAAGCTTGCGGCGCAGCACATCGAGCATGCCTGCCGAGTTGTCCATCGCGAGCAGGTGCCCGACGCTGGGTGCGAGCAAGCCGGTGACCAGTCCGGTTCCGCAGCCGAACTCCATCGCCCGCTCGGTACCCGACAAGGGGACCGTCTGGAGAATCGCGTTCGCGACGGCACGAGCGAGTGCGGTGCGCCCGGGATCCTCCTCCCAGGTGGAGGCAACGGTATCGAAATGCGCCGCGCTGGCGCGACTCGTGGCGTGCGGCTCGGTCATGGCGGACTCCTGGTCGAGAAGCGGATTTCTCTTCGACCTGCAATGATAGGGACTTCGTGGCCTGGTCTCGCACCGGCCGATGCCCGGCCCCGGGGATCTCCATGACCGCAACCATGCCTTCGCGCGACCTGCTGCTGCTCGACACGATCACCGCGATCGACGACTCGTGCGCCGGCGCCGTGATCGTCTCCGGCTCGCACGGAGGCGTCTCCTCGAGCGGCTTCGTCGAGCGCGCGACGGCGCGCCCTCATGCGGTGTTCTTCAACGACGCCGGCGTCGGCAAGGATTGCGCCGGCATCGTCGCGCTCGAGCGACTCGAGGCGCTCGGCGTGGCCTGCGCGGTCTATTCACACGATTCGGCGCGAATCGGCGATGCCGGCGACGGCTACGAGAACGGCGTGGTGACGCACGCGAACGCCGGCGCGCGCCGGGCCGGCGTCAGCGCAGGCGCGCGCGTGAGCGACGCGGTTCGTTCATTGGGCGCTCGCGGATTGCCCAGGGGTCTCGCTCACGGGCACTGACGAACCAGCGCCTTCGGGTTCGCCGGTCGTCGTGGTCAGGGATTGCCGAGGAAATCGCGCTTGCCGATCGGCACGCCGTTCTGGCGCAGGATGTTGTAGGCCGTCGTCGCGTGAAAGTACACATTCGGCATCGAATGGCCCAGCAGCAGCTGCATGCCCGTGTAGCGCGTTTCCTTGCCGGTGACCGGAAGCACGATTCCCTTGTCCTCGGTGCCGTCGATCAGCGCCGGCGGCACGCTGCGGATGAACTCGACGGTGCGGGCGATGCGCACCTGCAACTCGGCAAACGTCTTCTCGTTGTCTTCGTAGTACGGCACCTCCATCCCCGCCAGGCGCGCCACCACGCTGCGCGCCTTGTCGCAGGCGATCTGCACCTGCTTCGAGAACGGGTACATGTCGGGGATGAGCCGGTAGTCCATCAGCGTGGCAGCGTCGGCTTTTCCTGCATCGACGTGCGCCTGCGCCTTGTCGAGGATCCGAGACAGGTTTTCGAGGAGGTTCGCCAGCCGGGGGACGCTGGCCTGGTACATCGAGATGGTCATGGTGAGGGCTCCGGTGGCCGTCGCATGTCTGGAGAATACGCCACCGAAAGCGAAGTCATCCGCGACGGCCTGCGTACATTGCTCGCGCGCGACCAGGTGATCGACGCGCGGTTGCATCGCAGCGTCAGAATTTCAGGTTCGTCCCGACGTAGAACGTGCGGCCCATGCCGGGAACGGCGATTCCCCAGGGCACGCCGTTCATGCTCATCGTCGTGCCCTGGCCGAGATAGGCGCCCCCGGTGGGCAGTTCGTAGAACCGGTCGAACAGGTTCTCCACGCCGAAGTCCAGGCGGACCTGCTTCCACGAGTAGCTGGCCCGCAGGTTCACGAGCGCGTAACCCGATGTCCTGACCTCGTTGCGCGTTGCCGAGACGTCGGTCTTGGCCTTGACGCCGACCAGCTCGGCGATGTTGTCCCATGCGCCGCGCTTGTGCGTGAGCTTCAGCCGGGCGTTGAGCGGCATGATGTTGTAGAGCTGCTCGCCGGTGTCGCGGTTCTTGCCGTTGGTGTAGCTCAGCGCGCCTTCCAGCCCCCAGTCCCCCAGTGTCGTGCTTGCCAGCGGCGTGTGGCCGGAGAAGTCGACGCCGTAGAGCCGCGCGGACTGGTTCGCGTACTGCAGCACGTTGAACTGGTCCGGCGCCCAGCCCGCGCGGCGTACCGCGTCGATGTAGTCGTGCACGCGGGTGAAGTAAGGCGAGGCCCTCAAGACCCGGCTTCGATCGGGCGTGTGCCAGTCGAAGGTGGTCGACAGCGTGTAAGCCTTCTCGGGCCTGAGGTTGACGTCGCCGACATAGCCGTTGCCATCGCCGACGAAGTTGTTCATCGTCGCCGCCATGGCCCAGGAAGACCAGGTGTAGCGCTCATAAAGGTTCGGCGAGCGCACCTTGTGCGCGAAGCCGAACTCGATGTCCAGCGATTCGTCGTGGGTGTGGCGCGCCAGCGCGGCGAAATCCCAGTTGTCGTCGCTCTTCTTGCGGTCCAGCGCATTGAAGGCGCCGGCCTCGCTGATCTGGTTCCCGGCATTGGTGCCCGTGGTCCGGTAGCCATGGACGTCGCCGGCATCGGTGCGCACGCGCTCGTAGCGCACACCTGCCAGCGCCTGCCAGCGGGGCGACAGGCGCGTCTCCCATTCGGTAAACAGGGCCGTCCGGTCGCGCCTGCCATTCTCGATGTTCAGGAAACTCAGGGGCCCCATGCCGCCGCCCGAGGCAGGCCACCAGTCGTCGAGCCGGTAGCGCTGCAGTTCGCTGCCCACACGCAGCACGTCGCGTTCGCTCAGGTTGATGTCGGCCTTGACCGTGACGCCGGTGGTGCTGCTTTCGGAATTCATCGGCATCCCCGAGGCGCAGGTGCCCGCCGGGTCGCCCATGAAGCGGATCGGCGAGCATGGCGAGCCGGCGCCCGATAGCGAGCCGTACCAGAAGCGCTTGTCGGGGCCGAAGTCCATGAAATGGTCGACTTTCTCATGGTAGGCGCGTGCCTCCAGCGATCCCCACGCGTAGGCGCCCAGGTAACGCAGGTTGACGCGCTGCTGCTCATTGCCCAGCAGGTCCATGCGCTGGTTCGGGAAGAGCTGGTACGGCATGTCCTGGTAGCCGAGTCTGGCCTCGAAGAGGTGGCCGTCGCCGCGAAAGGCGACGCCCAGTGTGTGGTTGCCGGTCCGGTAGGCCGTGGATCCCACCTCGTCGAGCGGCAAGGTGTGACCATTGCGCCCGGTGGCCGTCGTGGTCTTGAAGGCGCCGCCCGCCGTGTAGTTGTCCGCGCGGCTCCAGGCGCCGTCGTAGGCGATGCTGAAGGCCTCGGTCGCGTGGACGAGCGAGAGGTTCGCGCCGCGCGCCGCGTTGTTGCTGCGGTAGAAGGCGCCAACCTCGCCGCCGGTGATATTTCCCTGGCCGGGTGCCGCGAACGCCGGGGCGCGCGTGTTGGCGACGATTGCGCCGCCGATGCTGTCGCCGCCGACGCTCACTGGCGTGATGCCAGCATACACCGTCAGGTTACCCACGTTGGTGGGGTCGATGTACGACAGCGCCGGGTTCATGTGGTTCGGGCAGGTGGCGATCAGGTCCATGCCGTCGAGCTTCACTCGCAGGCGATCGTCGGCGAGCCCGCGGATCACGGGCAGGCTCGAGACGCCGCCTGCGCCGTATAGGCTCACGCCGGGCACGTCGCGCAGCAGGCTGGCCGTGTCGCTCGTCGCCGAGCGCAGCGAGCGGATCTGTGCCGGGGGCACCGACTGGGCACCCGCTGCCGGCGTGGGCTCGGTTGCACCGCTGACGACGACGGGTTCGAGCGTACCCGTCTGGGCGATCGAGGGCTGCGGGACGGCGTAGATCAAGGCGATGGAGAGGGCGAGCACGCTGGGGCGGCCGCACGAGGCGAGGCTGGCTTTCATCGTTTCGTTTTCCTGTGGATGCGAGGCATGCGTGGATGCCATCCGGATCCGTTCTCGCGGCGCAGACGCGCGGAGCGGCAGCGCACCCGGGCGTGCGCGAGAACGACGGTCGTGGAGCGACTCAGGAAACGAGCGGCGGGGCTCGCGAGGGCGGGAGCGGGTCGAAGCGCGCGATGAGCGGCGCGTCGGTGTCGGCGGGGCCGGAGGCCGTGGCGGCCGGCGGTGTGGCGATGCCGGGTGTCAGCGCCGCGGGAGCGGCAAGCAGGCCGCTGGCGGCACACACGGCGCAATCGGCTGGCCTTGCCTCGGGCGACGGCACGCCGCGGGATTCCGCAGCGCGGTCACCCGACGGCGACGGTCGCTCGACGCCCGCGACCGTGCAGACCTCGCCCGCCACGCTGTTGTCCTGCACAACCATGCGTGCGTGATGCGAGGTGCTGGCCAGCGCCAGACCGAACTGCGCGACCACGGCCAGCAGGGCCAGGGTCAACGCAATCCGGGAGCGGCGCAGGCGCGCGAAAGTCTGGGTCATGGCGGGCGCGAGATTAGCACATGGCTTGCGCTCGAAGGGCAACGATGTCGGCGTCCCGGTGGGCCTGCGCGCGGGACGACGGGCCTGGCCTTCATCCCTGACTTCAGGACTTGCGTCGCGACTTGATCTCGTCGCGCACGCGCTTGCGCAGGCTCTCGAAGCAGGGCTCGTTCACGGGCGCAGTGGGCGCGGACGAAGCGCCGCCGAGCAACAGGCTGCGCAGTTGCAGCCGATCCTGATCGCGCCGGATGAGTTCGCGCACGTACTCGCTGCTGGTGCCGTGGCCGCGCTAACTGATCTGCTCGTCGACCAAGGGCCGGAACCGCTGCCGGTATGCCATGACGTACCGCTCCTGCTCGCTTGTCTCGATCGCCCCAGGCCGGGCGATGCGAACCTGCCGTATCGCCTCGCTCGGCGCGACGCCGAACTCGACGAGCAGGCACGCGGCCACCGTACCCGCACGTCCGAGTCCACCTCGGCAATGCACGAGCACCTTGCCGCCCTGCATCAGAGCGTCGACGGCCGTTCGCCCTGCCACGAGCCACGCTTGCTCGAACGAAGGGCCTGGCGCGGTGACGTCCACGATCGGCAGGTGATGCCAGTCGATGCCGCGGCTCGCGATGGGTTGGCCGAGATCCGGCACACCGAGGAGTCTCATTTCGTGCTCCTCGATCAGCGTCAGCACCGCGCGCGCGCCCCAGCGCTGCACGACGTCCAGGTCGGCGTCGAGGTCGCGCGCCCACGGGCGACCGAATACGCTGTCGCCGCGCTTGCCGGGGCAGAAGGTCACCCCGACCATCCCACCGGCGGCTGCCACGGGCAACTCGGCGATGCGAAGCGGATCGGTCAGGCTCGTTCGTGGGGCAAGCGTGGTCATGGAGCAATTTTCCTCCCGCAGGGTCACGGCGCGCCGCCGTGTATCGATTGAACCGAGCGCACTCAATGCCGCGTGACGCTCGGCGTCTCTTCATTCACCAGGGAATCGCCACCGAACTCGGCCTGCAGCAGGTCGTTCAGAGCGTCGCAGATCTGGCAGAACTCCTCGAGCGCGCGCTCGACGTGCTCGGGCACGAACGGCCACGCGGGAACGTCGGAAACCGCCCGGACTGCGCCGCGATGAAAGAACAGGTGCATCGACCCCAGTCCTGCATTGAAGTGGTTCAGTCGTTCGAGCAGTGCGGGTGCGCCCTCGAGGTCGGTCAACATCAGCGCGCGCAGGCGCACGCGTACCGGGTTGCCGACGAGGCTGGTCAGCACGCCGATGCGCCCATGGACGAAACCGATGTCGCGGTCGTCGTCGTACTCCAGGCTGCCCAGGCCGGTGGTTTCGCGCACCGTCGCCAGCAGCCGGTGCTCGAGGTCGGCAACGACATCAGCCCCGGTGGGCGGCGCGACGCGCCGCAGGCCCAGCTCGTCGAAGACCAGCGTCTGCTCCTGCGAGTCGAAGGCCTTGTACTCCAGGAAACCCGGGTGCGCGACGCCCAGCACGTCGACCAGCGTGGTCACGGCCAGGTCCGCCAGGCCGACGAGCGCGGTCTTTGCGGGCCATTCGACGAAGTGATTGGGGCTGCCATCGGGGTCACACTCGGGCGTCGACTCCGGCGCCGAGCCGGTCGGATCGTGCCAGCCCAGGTCCCGCAGCCGGGCGAGCTGGCGCTCATCCAGCCGCTCGGGGCCGGACAGGTATTCGTTGCTCACGCACTCTGCGCGCAGTCCCCAGTGACCTTGGGCGGCGAACTGGACGTAGCGATCCGTCCCCTTGAGGGAGACGACGAGGTACTGGTCTTCCTGCAGGGCACCGAGGACGCTCGCCAGCCGCTGCGCGAACGCCGGCCAGTCGGCCGACCGCTTGGGTGGCACGCTCACAGGTGCCGACACGGATTGTTGGTCGATGGGTGCCATGCGTGGGCTCCTTCAGGGGGCGATCATGGGAAGGCTTGCGCCAAGGCGAGCAGGGCGGGCGACGGCTGGCTCCGGGTCACGATGTGCACGTCGAGGTCGAACCGGCTCGCGATGCCCAGAGCCCGCTCGATGGCAGTGTCGATCCACGGGTCGTCGTTGCCGAATGCACCTCCGCCCAGGCGCGTGAGCGCGACGACGTTCGTGCCGCCGCGTGCCGGATGCAATGCCGCGGCCAGCAAGGTGGCCTCGTAGGCGGCTTCGAGCACGAGGCGCGCGAAGGGCTCCCAGCGGTGGCCGGGAATGCGCGTGTACGTCACGGGCAGCGCCGAGCAGAACGCCTGCGACACCTTCGGGCGTGGCGGCGCGGTGCGGTCGGTGACCTCCACCTGCCAGTGCATGCCGATGCGCAACTTCGAGCGCAGGGCGTCGCGGCCCGCTTCGTCCAGCGCGTGCAGGTGCCGCCCGATGAGCTCCAGACCGTGCTCGGTGGGCAGGGCATAGCCGTTGCGCATGGTCCACAGCCGGGAGACGGGCACGCCGAGCGCGGCCGACAGCGCCTCACCCAGGTCCGCCAGGCCGTCGAGTTGGCGATCGCGGGTCTGGCCGACGCCGTCGCCGACGGGCACCAGGTAGTTGCGGTAGATCGTCGCGGCGCCGGCGGCGATCGCGCAGGCCGGCCCCTGCGTGCCGTCGTGCAGGTAACGCGTCACGCCGTCTTCGGGTGTCACATCGGGCGAGACCATCTCCAGCAGGTTGAACTGCGACGCGACCTGGAAGAGGGCGCCGGCGTACTGCGGCTGGCGGTGCATCTGCCGCACCTCGCCCTTGGCGATGCGCACGCGGGCACGCCCGGGCCCGCCGCCCGGTTGCACCGCCCGCTCGCGCAACTCGCCCAGGGACACCAGCTCCAGTTCGCCGATGCCGTAGCGGCGGCTGCTGCCCCGGACGACCAGGTCGTGGCCGTCGACGTCAAGCCGCTCGCGAACGGTGGCGTAGTCGGGCTCCGGGAATCCCGTCAGTTCCTCGAACCAGTTCATGCTTGGCCTCATCGCTCGTTGCGTTCCGCCCGCTCGTCGGCACCGCACCCCCAAGGGGGTGCCGGCGCCACGCAGGACGGTTGTCGATGAACACAGTCTGATCGACAACAGGCTCAGGGGATGAGCCTGTCGTGCGACATGGCGCCCCGGGTGCGACGGGCGCTGGGTCCGGACCAGATCACGTCAGGCATCCCAATCGCCGCTACTGTTGGCGTCATTGACAACAGACGATGGTGTTGGCATTCAAGTACCGCCTTGCTTACGTCGTCGACGATGTCTGCGTGGTCCGCTACGACAACGAAGTCGCCAAGGGTGATCATCGTCACTTCGGGGACAAGGAATCTGCCTACTCCTTCACTACGCCGGAGGCACTTCTCGCAGCCTTCGAGCGCGATATCGCGAGGTGGAAGCGTGAAAACAGTGACTCTCGAGGTTCGCGAGGCCGGTGAATCCATGGCTGACTTCGCACGCGCGTGGCGCACCGGCAAGCCAGAACGGTCTGCTCGAATCAGCTTCGCGACGCCAGAGCTTCTGTGGAAGGTGCTCACGGCCAAGCGCTGGGAACTCCTGAAGGCGCTTTGTGGTGCGGGTCCCGTCTCCATCCGCGAAGCTGCTCGTCGCGTCAACAGGGACGTCAAGTCGGTTCACGACGACGTCACTGCGTTGCTCAGCGCCGGAGTACTCGACCGTGCGGAGGGGGGAGGAATTGTCTTCCCCTATGACGCAGTCAAGGTCGAGTTCTTGCTCCGAGCTGCATAGCGCATTCGCACGATGCGCCGGATTGCCCGGTCACGTTGCGCCGGAATACGCACCTGATCACTGGCGACGCAGACGAACGGGTAGGGCACCGGGCGTCGCTGCCGCAGCGGCGCCGCTTTTATCGGCGAAGATCGGCGAGCAGTGACGCCGCGACGGCTTCTTCGGCGATGCTCACGCCGTGCCGCGCCATCGCCGGGGCCAACGTTTCGTCCCAGATCGCCGCCACCGCTGGTCCGTCATCGAGGTCGCGACGCAGTTGCGGCGCGCCTGTCGCTGCCGCCTCGTAGTCACCGGCGCGCAGCCGCCAGGGACGCGCGCCGAAGCTGCGGATCGTCCAGTTCGCGATTCGCAGGCCCGCCCAGTCAAAATCGCCGTGACAACGCAGCTCGGCCCCTGCGCTGGCGAGCTGCGCGAGCAGCATGCGCTGCGCCGCCGCCGGCATGCCGTCGGTGCAGACCAGCGGAGCGCAGCGCGCACCGAGTCGGTCGGCCGCGATCGCGACCAGATTCGGGTTTTCGCAGACGAAGACTTCACGCGCGGCCACATCGAACGCAGGTGGCGAACGCAACAGCCTGCGTAGCGACAGGTAAGCGGGTTCGCCGTCGGCAGCGAGCCGGTGTTCGGGGGTTTGCACCGGCAGGTTCAGGAACAGCGCGGGCCGGGCGAGCTCGTTGACCATGACCCCCGCTCGCGCCCAGGTATCACGTGCGCGCTCCTCCGGCGCTTCGGCGGCCGGATCCGACTCCCGCCGGATCGTGCCCGGCTCCGCCTGCCGCCAGGCGGCCAGTACCAACGTGGCCACCGCTTGGCCGGCGTCGAGCGCGTGCGCGTCGCCCAGCGTCTCGGCGGCGAGCTGCGCGCGGGGCAAGCCATTTGCCGGTAGACGTTGCAGCACGGCCTCCGTGCGTTCGATCAGACGCATCGCGTGATCGGCGTCCTGCCGGGCGAGGCGCTTGAGCAGGCCGAGGCCGGCCGGTGCCTGAAGGAGGCCCCCAAGGCCACTGTGCCGACATCTTCCCGGCATGGTCGACCAGCGCGCCTGCGCTGCGGCGCGCATCGCCGCCCGATGCACGATCGGGCCGTCGAGGCGTTCGAGTGCGTCGCGCAGCGACGCGGCCACTCCGGCTTCGCGCAGCGTCGCGTCGAGTCGCGCGAGGTCGATGCGCATCGATTTCACGGGGCGCGGCGGCGCGCCGGTGAGCAACGCGAGCGCTTCGTATTCGCTGGCGCTCAGTCCGGCAAGGTTCAGGGTGGCGGGCGTCTCGTCCGGATCGAGTCGCTCGAAGCGTGCGCGCAGGCGCCCACGCAGCGACGCCAGCGTGTCGGCGCCCAGCAGCGCCTGTAGCCGCGGATCCGGCGCGTCGCTCATGCGGGGGCGAACCGCCGATCCGGATCGGCCTCGCGCCGCCGCGCTCGGCCGTCCCAGGTCCAGCGCGAGACGAACACCGCGTCGATGCCCTCGCGCCGCTGCAGCTGGCAGATCGACACGCCGGGCAGTTCGGCGTAGCAGCCCCATTCGCGCTCGCTGGTGAGGACGAAGTCGAGGTCGAACTCGTGAATCAGCCCCATGCAGTGCGCGCGCGCCGCGTCGTCGATTCCGGCGAAGGCTTCGTCGAGCAGCATCAGGCGCGGCGTGTGCGGGTTGGCGCCCTGGCTGTAGAAGCTCGCGATCGCGGCGAACAGCGGCACGGTCAGGCCGAGCGCGCGCTCGCCGCTCGACGCCGGACCGGAGAGCTTGCGCCACAGGCCGTCCTGCAGGCGCTGCACGCGAAAGCGATGCCAGCGGCGATAGTCGAGCGCGCGCGCAAGCTGCTCGATGAGGCTGCCGCCATGCTCGCTGCGCCCGGTTTCGGCGTCGGCACGTTCGCGCTCGGCGGCGATGCGTTGCTGCAGCATGTGACCGACCACGCGCCGATCCTCGGCCGACCACAGGTCGGCGCTGGTGTTCAGCAGCCTCGCTCGCGCGGCTTCGAGCCCCACCGGCGCGCCTTCGTCGTCGCCGAGCGGTTGCCATTGCAGCCGGTAGCGCACGCCGGTGGAGGTCGGCCGCTTGTGCAGCTCGCGGTTGATCGCCTCGACCTGCTTCTCGGCCGAGCGCAACAGGCGCTGCACTTCGGAGGCGATCTCGGCCTGCAGGTGATTCTCCAGCACCGCGCGCTCGCTGGCCGAGAGCAGTTCGCTGCGCTGCGCGACGTCGTCGGCCAGTTGTGCCACCAGGCGGTCGGGCCGCTCGGCGCGATTGTGATAGACGATGCGCACGACGAAGCCCCAGTCGGTGGCCTCGGCCGGTGCCTGGTGGCCGAGGGCGCTCAGCGCGCGCTGCAGCTCCTGCAGGTCTTCGGTGACCTGGCGCTGCGTGCGGCTCCAGTTCGCTTCGTCGTCGATGACATCGGAGAGCGCCTGCTCGACGCGCCGGGCGAGGGTCAACGCGGGATCCACGGTCCACGCACTGCCCGGATCGGGCACTTCGATGCCGGGCACCGCCGAGTGCAGCAGGCTGCTCCGCGTGAAGTGCCTCAGGCGTTCGACGGCGGCCGCGCGCTGCCGCGAGCGTTCGTCGAGCGCGTTCTCGGCGATCTCGGCCCTCGCGCTCGCGCGCGCGCGCGCTTCACCGGCGGCTTGCCGTGCTTCGATAGCGGTTCGCAGCGCCGCGTCGGCGGCGCGAACCGCCTCGCGTGCGTCGGCCAGTTGCCGCAGCAGCGTCTCGACTTGCGCGCCGACGGTCTCGCGCAGCACGTCGAACCGCGCTTGCGCCTCGTCGGCTTCGATGCGCGCCGCGGCGAGCGACTCCTCGCGCAGTTGCCACTGGCTTCGGGCATCGGCTTCGCGCGAGCGCTGTGCGAGAAGATCGGCGTGCGCGCGGCGCCATTCGTGCGCAGCCTGCACGAGGGCGAACTGCGCGTCGACGAAGCGCTGCAGCGCCTGCTCGATCGCGGGCAACGCTTCGGCTTCGGTGGGCAGGCGCAGGTCCCTCGCGTCGCGATCGAGCGCCTCGCGCGCGGTCTCCTGCTTCTGCTCGGCCTCGCGGCATTGGGACTCGGCGCCGTCCAGGCGCGCGCGAGCCGCCTGCACTTCACGCGCGCACGCAGCGGCTTCGAGCATCGCCTCGCGCCACGGCTGCTCCGCGGGCGCGGTGCGCCATTCGTCGCGGGCCTGCGCGCGCTGCGCGTCGAGTTCCCCGAAGAGGGATTCCATTTCGCGCTGGGCAGTGTCGAGCTCGCGCAGCCGCAGGCCGATTTCCCCGAGGCGCCGGCGGCGCGCCGCGGCGCGGGCGGCGTGGCCGATATGACTCGCCTCGGGCTTGCTCCATGTCCCCGCCAGCGTGCCGATGCGGAAGCGCCCGTCGGGGCAGACCCAGGCTTCGGCAGTCTCGGGGTCTGCACTACCGCAGGCAACGCCGGCTAGCAGCGCATCGACCGTCTGGGCCGGCACCGGCGAATCGGCGGGAACGGACGCGCACAACCAGCCGGCGAGCGACGATCCAGGCGCCGCAGGGCGGCGCACCCACTGGCTGTCGAGCCACACCGGCGCGCCCTCGACCGAAAGCCGCGCGCCATCGGGGGTGACCCAGGCGTCGAGCAGGCCGGATGCCTCGAGGGCGGCTTCGAGCCCGGCGCGCCCGTTTGCAGCGACGTGCTCACGAAAGTCGATCAGCTGCCACAGCGGCGCCCCGACGACTGTGCTACGGGCGTCGGGGTCGCGCGTGCGCGGTGCGGGCGGGGCGCTGTTGGCGCCGGCGTTCAGGCGCTCGCGCTCGGCTTCGAGCGCATCGCGTTCGGCGCGCAACGTGTCGCGTTGCACGCCGAGCTCGACCTGCCGCGCCGCGTGACGCTCGCCGGCGCCGCGCTGCGCTTCGGCGAGCGCGCGCCGCGCAGGGTTCTCGCCCTCTGGGCGCTGCAGCCACTCGACGAGCAGTCCGAGCGGTTCGGCGCTCTCGAAGCGCAGCTCGACCAGCCGGGCGCAATGCGAAGTCCAGTCGTCGACGAGCGCCTGCGCTGCGCACTCGACCGCGGCATCGACCGCGTCGCGGCGCTCGAGCGTCCCTTCGAGCTCGGCATGGCGCTCGCTCTGCCCCTGACGGCGAAGCGTGAGCACCGAGGTGGCCTGGCGCAGCTCATCGTGACGGCGCTGCAGCACCGCGATCTGCTCGCGTCGCGCGGATGCGCTGGCGCGCAGCGCCGCAGCCGCCGTGTCGAACTCGCGCGATGAGAGTTCCGCGAGCGCGCCGGGCGCAAGCACGCACAGTGCGTTGGCCGCGAATTCGGCGCCGACGCCTGCGTCGTCCGCTTCGCGCGCACTTTCGCAACGTTTCCCGATCAGCGCGCGCTCGGCCTCCGTCGCCCGCTGATCGGCATGGGCGGTCGCCTCCCGCTCGCGTTGCAGGCGCTCGGCTGCATCGTCACGGGACTGGCGCTCGCGCTCCACGGCAGCACTGCGGAGTTCGGCGTCGCGCTGTGCGCCCTCGAGCCGGTTGGAATCCTGCATCGTGGGATCGGACTGCAGCGTTTCCTGCCGACTGCGCCGCGCCGCGAGGGCGCGTTCGGCCCCGTCGTGCGCGACCTGCGCCTGCACCTGCGCAGCCTGCGCGGCCTGCAGGCTCGCCTGCGCTCGATTGCGCTCCTGGCTCGCGTTGTCGAAGTCGGTCTGCGCCTCGCGCAACTCGCGCGCCTGTCGGCGGCTGAGCATCCCGGCGTAGACGCGATAACGGCGATCGAAGCGCTCGACCGCCTGCGCAAGCTCCCTGATCTCGTCGAGTTGCCGGCGGTCTTCCTCGAGCCGATCGAGCGCTTCGGCCACGTCGGTAAGCAGTTCCTGCGGCATCGGCGGCAGCGCTTCGGTGAGCGCGTGCGACAGCCCCGCCTCGTCGGGCTTGCGCGAGAGCTGCGGCTGCCGCAACTGGATCAGCGTGTCCATCAGTGCGTCGTAGCGGCGCGCACCGAGGTGAAACAGGCGTTCGTCGACGGCGCGCCGGTACGCTGCCGCGCTATCGTAGACCTGCCCGCGGCCTTCGATCGCTTCGCGCAGCCGCTCGCGCACGAGCACGACGCGCTGCTCGTTGACGAGCCACAGGTCGCGCCCGATGCGCATCGCAGCGCCGACTGCGTCGGCCCGATCGGCCGCGTCGTCGATCATGAAGAACCAGCTCTCGACCTGCGCCCGCCCGGCCACCGCCGACAGCCCCGCGCCGAGCGTGAGATAGCGGGGGCAGCCGTCGGCAGCGAGCCGCCCGAACTCGATCCAGGCGTAGCCGGTGCGTCGCGGGTAGCTGTCGAGGAGAAGGTTCCACGACATCCTCTTGCTGCTGTCGCCGTCGGGCTCGATGCGCGACGAGCGCAGCTGCGCATCGAACAGGAACGGCAGCGTCAGCGACAGCACCTTCGACTTGCCGGTTCCGTTGTTCCCGCGCAGCAGCAGGTGGCCGTCGTGGAACCAGAACTCCTCGCTGTCGTAGTGAAAGAGCTCGACGAGGCCGATCCGCAGCGGCTGCCAGCGTTCGCGCAGCGGTTCGGGAAGGGCGGGGCGGGCAGGCGCGGCTGCGGTGCCGGCGATGCCCTCGAGCTCGTCGCTGCGTTCGTTGCGAGGCATCGGGTCGGAGCGCATCGGTCAGAACAGCGCCCCGGTGCTGCCGGCCGCGTCGGGCGGGACGCGCTGCACGAGTTCGGCCTCGCCCAGCGCGAAGCGCGCAATCGCCGGCAGTGGGCGCGCGCGACCGTCCTCGCGCGCGACCAGCTGCAGCTTGCCCAGGCGCTCGAGCACGAGCTGGGCGAGCTCGCGTTCCGCGCCCGGCTCGCGCGCCGTCTTGCGCCAGAAGCGTCCGTAGCGATCGGTGGCGTCGCGCAGGAACGCCGCAATCGCCTCGTCGGTGAGCGCGCCGCGCTCGCCCACGCGCATGCGGCTCGCCAGGTGCTCGGCGACGAGCAGGGTGGCATGCGCATCGGTTCCTTCGGCGGGCATCGCCACGTCGCTGAGCGTGCCCGCTTCGTCGGTCAGCGCCACGCCCTCGGCACGCTGCTCGGCGGCAAGCCCGGTCGCATCACACAGCCGTGCCGCCATCGGGCCGCGCTGATTGACGAAATAGGCCTGGGCGTCGGCATCGAGCGAATCGGTGTAGACGACCGGGTCGTCGAGCAGGCGCCGCGCGAGGCGGGGACGCAGTGCGGTACGGCGGCCCTCGTCGCTGTCGGCAACGTGCTCGGCGGCGAG
>MEED01000001.1 GCA_001724855.1 Lautropia sp. SCN 69-89 | reverse complement strand
CCGCGCGCAGCCAGGGGCGGCTCACCGAGTACTTCAACCGCGCGGTGATCGGCCCCAAGCTCCTGGTGGTCGACGAGATCGGCTTCCTGCCGTTCGGGCGCGAGGAGGCCAACCTGTTCTTTAACGTGGTGGCCAAGCGCTACGAGCACGGCAGCATGATCCTCACGAGCAACCTGCCGTTCACGCAGTGGGCGGGCGCGTTCGCCGACGACCAGGTGCTCGTGGCGGCCATGCTCGATCGGCTGCTGCATCACGCGCACATCGTGCAGATCACCGGCGAGAGCTGGCGGCTCCGAGACAAGCGCCGCGCGGGGCATGCCCCGCGCGGCAAGGCATCGAAGCATTGAACCAAGGAACCCTCGGGTGGGTCAGATTTACTCCGACGTTTCCCGATCAAAGTGGGTCAGGATTCAACCGACGTTGACAACTTCCTGCGTCTGTTCCTGCCCGTCGCTCCCGCTCTGCCACGGAAACATCGCGCCTGCATAGCCAGCGGCTTTCGCCGCCTCGCGCGCTTCGTCGAGCCGCCGGTAGCGATACATCAGGAGCGAGCGCGTGATCTCCGGCATGCGGTAGTTCAGCGTCGGAAAAATGAAGAGTTAAGACGTGGCCTTCGTATGCCTCCCCGGTCCAGCCGCGAGCGGGAATGCCGATGTCGAGGCCGATCGAGTTGATCGATGCGCTTTCCAGCAGATGAAAGACGTTCAGCCTCAGCAGCATCGGCACATTCAGCGCGGAAGCACCGAGACTTGGGGCGAGGTGCACGTCGAAGCGTCGCCAGAGGTGTTGCCACGCCAGAGCGTGACGTGAGAAGACTGTACTGAAACGCCCGACCCGCTCGATTGCCTTGCACGCGGCCACGACGGGCTCGGAAATCGCGTGGTCGCGCGAGGTGTACAGCGCGACGATCTTCTCCAGAACGATCGATTCGCCCTGTGCGAGCTCGGCGTCCAGCTCCTGCGCCACATAGTCGCGCTCACCGATCGAACGTCGCTCCGACTCGACCAGGTTCTCGCCTACATACGCGCGCAGGCGCGTTGCCTGGGCCACCTTAAGTTTGGACTGAGAGGTCCGTACACAAAGATATACGCTGTCCTTTCCAGCGCTGCCGCTTGTGACCGGCTCGAGATGCTGCTTGTTGAACTTGCGGTAGAGCCTCGCGCCGTCGTTCACCACGCGACCGTCGATTCCAGAGCGGACGGTCAAACGTCCCGACCAGTTCTCGGCGGTGAACGTGAGCTCGAGGCCCGCGAGGTGCATCTCGGCCATCGATACGATTCGCCGTTCGACCAGCGTACTGCGGCGACCGGCAGGATCCTCGAAGCGGATGGTCCGCACGAGCACGCCCCGCCGCAGGTCGAGTTCCTGACGATACGAAAGTATTGTGACCTTGCGCAAATCAAACCAGTCACCGCTATCGATCGCAAGACCGAGCGCGAGCCAGTTCGGAAAATTGACGAGGCTTTCGTTCTCGACGGTGCGGCCCGCCACTGCTGTCTGAAGCCGGTTGTATCCGCCCGCCACATACGTGCCGGGGTAGTGGACTTCGTCCGCAGACGACCACGCCGCCGCGCCGCGAGCGGCGAAGTAACCGTTGCCCAGTGCGCACAGCGCTTCGCGCATCCCCTCGCGTTCGGGATCGAAATCTTCGTAAATGAACGACCACGCAGAGGGCGGTTCGGCCGAGATCCGGATCTGAGCGAGGCTCGTGACCACTACGTCCGCACCCGCTTCGCGCAGCGCCTGCGATTGGCCGACGTGATCGACGCCGATCACAAGTGCAAATCCGCCGGTGCGGCCGGCGGCAACTCCGGCAATGGCATCTTCCACGACCACCGTTCTGTCGCGACCGGAGCCTAGACGCCGCGCGGCCTCGAGGAACATGTCCGGCGCCGGCTTGCCGGCGAGGCGCAGTCGCTCCAGTTCGACGCCGTCGACGCGGGCATCGAAGAGTTGCGCGATGCCGGCGACTTCCAGCACGGTCTTGCAGTTCCGGCTCGACGACACCACGGCGAGCTTGATGTCCTGCGAGCGCAGCGCTTAGACGAGATCGACCGCCGCTTCGTAACGCTCGACGCCGTGCTCCTCGATGTGCCGGACGAAATAGGCGTCCTTTCGCCGAGCGAGCGCCTGCACGGTGTCGGCATCGTCCGCGTCCTGCGGGGTACCCAAGGGCAGGGCGATGCCCCGTGAAGCGAGAAAATCCGTGACGCCGTCGAGCCGCGGCTTGCCGTCGACGTGAAGCCGGTAATCGGTCTCGTCGTCGAACTGCACGAAAGCTTCGCCCGCGCGAGCCGCACGGCGATCGAGGAACTCGTCGAACAGCCTCTTCCAGGCGCCGGCGTGGACGCTCGCCGTATTGGTCAGCACGCCGTCGAGATCGAACAACACGGCGTCGTAGTCGCGTGGCGACAGCGTAACGATCTGACCGATCCCGCTCATATCGCCCGCAACGCTTCGATGCCTGGCAACGACTTTCCTTCGAACCACTCCAGGAAGGCACCCCCCGCTGTCGACACGAAGGTAAAGTCGCTTGCTACCCCCGCATGTTTCAGCGCCGCAACCGTATCGCCGTCGCCGGCAACCGAGCGCAAGGCGCCTGTTCGCGTCAAACCCGCCACCGTTCGGGCGATCGCGGTCGTTCCACGGTCGAAAGGCGTGGTTTCGAAGGCGCCGAGCGGGCCATTCCACACGAGCGTGCGTGCGCCGGCGAGGCGCTCGCCAATGAGGGTTACGGTATCGGGTCCGATATCCAGGATCATTTCTTCCGCACCCACCGCCTGAACCGGTACAACACTCCACGCCGCGCCCGCGTCTGACTCCTGCGCAACCACGGCGTCGATCGGAAGGACGATTTCGCAGCCCGAAGCGCTGGAAGCGGCGATAACGCTTCGCGCAGTGCCGAGCATGTCACGCTCGGCGAGCGACTTCCCGATGGGGTTTCCCTGCGCCGCAAGGAAAGTGTTCGCCATGGCGCCCCCGAGGGTGAGCGTCGCGACCTTCCGCACCAGATTGCGCAGAAGCTCGATCTTGGTCGAGACCTTGGCGCCGCCGACGACGGCGAAGATCGGGCGGGCAGGCGCATCGAAGACGCTCGTGAGCGCCTCGAGCTCGGCTTGCATCGCGCGCCCGGCCGCCGAGGGGATCAGTCGGGCTACGCCTTCGGTCGAGGCATGCGCGCGGTGAGCGGCCGAGAAGGCGTCGTTTATGTAGACATCCCCCAGGCGCGCGAGCTGCGCCGCGAACGATGGGTCGTTCGTCTCCTCGCCGGGGTGGAAGCGCGTGTTCTCCATGAGGAGGATGTCGCCGGCGTGCGCGTGCCCGAGAGCGTCTTCGGCGCGGCCGTCGTACCAGTCGGTCGCGACGAACTCGACCGGCCGACCTATCATCGGTTGCAGGGCGTCGGTGATCGGTTCCAGGCTCATCTGCTGCACGACCTTGCCCTTCGGACAGCCGAAGTGGGCTAGAAGAACGATAACCTTCGCTCCCTTGCTTCCGAGCTCGCGTAGCGTAGGCAGGATGCGCTCGATTCGAGTCACATCCGTAACCTTGCCGCCCTTGACTGGCACGTTCAGATCGACCCGGACCAGTACCGCTTGTCCGGTAACGTCCACATCGTCGAGGGTACGGTAAGTGGACATGCTGGCCGTCACCTGAGTTAGCAGGCTGTTGAAATTCGCCCGCAAAAACTCGCCGCCCGCGTCATCGCGGCAGCTTCCCGATTCCCATGGCGGCGTCGGTCCTGGCGATCGAGGCCTGCGCCTCGCTTTCGGCTTGCGTCAAGGCGCGGATCGCATCAATGGTTTCGGGCACCACGATCGCCTGGTTGTCCACCATGTAGGCGTAGAAGAGTTCGTTGCCCTGCACCTTTAGCATGTCTTCCCACAGCGCGACTTCGTACAGATCCGCGCGCGGCCGGCCGGCGTCCGACATGAACTCCTTCACAGTGTTGAGCGCGGAGAGCCCGTCCGAGTAGCGGATGAACTTGATGCGCGACGACGCGCTGAAAGCATCGAGCACTTCTTCCTTCGAGGTGGGTCGGGTCATCTCGACCACCCAGTAGTGCAGGTGAGCGAGCGTCTCGGGCACCTTCACCGCCATGGTCACGACGTCGAGATCGGGGTCTACCGACTGCGCGTCCGGTCCCTGGTGGCTCGGGATGTCCTCCTCGGGAACCAAGGTGTTCATGATCCCGCCCTGATGACTCTCCCATGGGTCGGTGGCGCGTCGCAGCAGCGTACCTCTGGCCTTGTGCAAGAGCCCCGCGCTCTTGAGCGAGGTGAGCGTCCTCACGACCGAGGTGGTGTTGCACGAGACCACGCGCGTGGAGTCGCGGCCGAGCGCGCTGGCGTAATTCGATTCCGCTACGAAAGAGTGCCCCGTGACCGAATGCTTCTCTCCACCCTGGACGATGAATTTGATGCCGCGCGCACGGTACGTCTCGACGTTCGTCGCCGCAACTTTCTTCGGCGTACAGTCGACCACGACGTCTACATCGCCCAGCAACGACTCGAGCGTACCCGCCACGGCCAAGCCTGCGTTGCGCATCGCTTCGACCTGCTCCCTGGCAGGGCCGTACAAGGCGAAACCGCGTTGGAGGGCGACGCGCGGTCGCCAGTCGCTGGCGACATCCACAACGCCGACCAGCCGCATGTCCTCCTGCTTCGCCACTGCCTCGGCTACACGCTTGCCGATCACGCCGTACCCGTTCACCGCAACGCGGATTTCCGTTCGTGATGCCATGGCCCGTCTCCTCGGAGATGCTGAAGGAATATGCTAAAGCCATTGGCGCGCCTACCAGTCGATGGATTCCGGGGCGCGCGGCGGCCATGTCCTCCGTCTTCAGACATGCGCGCGTACACGCGCGCATGCGTGCCTGATGGAGTATGAGTGCCAGACATGGATCGAAAGAACTGAGAGGCCGCCAGCGACGGCCTGAACCGTTTGAACCGCCGGAATGCGGATCGGCGATCAACGAGGCTTGATCGCGATCTTCAGGACTCCGTCTCGCTGGTTCGCGAACAACTCGTAGGCCGCCACGATGTCATCGAGCTTGTACTCGTGCGTGACCAGCACGCCGAGGTCGATGCGGCCCGATGCCACCACGTTCATCAGGCGACGCATCCGCTCCTTGCCGCCAGGGCACAAGGCGGTGACGATCCGGTGATCGCCGAGACCAGCGGCGAAGGCCGACACCGGAATCTTCAAGTCGTTTGAATACACGCCGAGGCTCGACAGCGTGCCCCCCGGCTTGAGCACCCGCAGCGCCGACTCGAAGGTGCCTTGCGTGCCGAGCGCCTCGATCGACGCGTCGGCGCCTCGGCCGTGAGTGAGCTTCATCACCTCGTCGACGACGTCGGTGTTGCGGAAGTTGAGCACAACGTCGGCGCCCATCTTCTTCGCGATGTCCAATCGGTGGTCGTTGCCGTCCACTGCGATGATGGTCGTCGCGCCCAGCAGTCTGGCTCCGGCGGTCGCGCACAGCCCGATCGGCCCCTGCGCGAACACGACCACCGTGTCGCCGATTCGCACACCGGCGTTCTCGGCGCCCTTGAACCCCGTGGACATGATGTCCGGGCACATCAGCACCTGCTCGTCGGTGAGCCCTTCGGGAATCGGCGCGAGATTGCCTTGCGCGTCGGGCACGAGCACGTACTCGGCCTGGGTGCCGTCGATCAGATTGCCGAAGCGCCAGCCCGCCGTCGCCTTGTAGCCATGGTGGCCGCACTGACCCCTCGCCGCCAGATAGCTTCCGTCCTGCGACGGGGCGCCGTCCTGCGCGGCGTAGGAATTGAAGTTCGGGCAGATCGCGCCGGCGATCACACGCTGGCCTTCGGTGTAGCCCTGCACGGCGCTGCCCAGTTTCTCGATGACGCCGACCGGCTCGTGCCCGATTGTCAGCCCCTTGGCCACCGGGTATTCACCCTTCAGGATGTGCACGTCGGTGCCGCAGATTGTCGTCGTGGTGATGCGGATCAGCGCATCGTTGGGGCCGACGTCGGGGATGGGCTTGTCGGCCAGTTCGATGCGGCCTGGCTCGACGAACACGGCTGCTCTCATCATCGCGGGCATGAAAAACTCCTTGATCGGCAAATCGATAGCAAACGGACAGCCATCAGTATCCCGAGCAGAGGGAACGCGAGGATGACCGTCTCATTGCCACTCCGTAATCTTCGATTTTTCCTTTGCACGACTTCCTGAAACGCGCCTGGCCGCTACGTGACCGAAATGTAATCGGCCGAACACTTTCGTGTCGGGCACGAAGGCGCAATTTGGCGGCATCGGCGCGTTGCCGCCGACCCGGTTTCGACTCACGGGTTCCCCCGAGTCCGATAGGAGTTCGTGTCATGCACAGGTTTCTAGTGTTTTCGGTAGCGATCGCGGTAACCGCTCCGGTCTTTGCGGGTCCCGATTCGACGTTCATGAACGCGCCAGACCTCGCGCAAGCCCAACAACGAAGCGGAATTCAGTACCTCCCGATCGGAGAAGGCTCCGCATACCCACCGGAAAACCAGTTACCGGCTTCAGGCAAGGCGATGACGCATCGCGGCGCCAACATGCCGGGCGGTCAGGGCGAAATGCCCGACCACCCGCATACGTCGGCATCGCCCGACCCGGGCAAAACGATGACGCACCGTGGCGCGAACATGCCGGGCGGCCAAGGCGAAATGCCGGACCATCCGCATCAACAACAGAAACGATAGACGCACAGGAGCGGCTGCGGCATCGATACCGAGCGCCTTCCGCCCGCTCGGTTTCGGTGCGCCTCCGACAGCGGCGCATGCCCCCCCAGGGTGGCGGGGTTCGCTTCCGCGGTTCCTCCGAGCGGGTGCGGCGTTCAAGTCGCGAGAACTGCTGCCAAAACCGCTATTGCAATGGCGATGGTGGCCTGTGACGCGGATATATCCTTGCCCTGCAAGCCAGGTGAAATCGGATCACTGCAGGGCGGACCGTGGAAGCCGCGCAGCGACCGGAAGGAGCACCGCCGACCGGGAATGCCGTACGGGTCTGTTTACAGCCATCGACGCGCCCACCAACCGATCGATTCGGCGACGCGCCGCGGCCACTTCCTCTGGCTCCACGCGTGGGCGCGTATCGGCTCGGCTTCGCACAGGGCCGCGAGGAAGCTCTCCGCCAGTAAGGCGTTCAATTCTCCGGATTCGTCCATCAAGTTCAGCTCGTCGTTGACGAAAAGACTTCGATAGTCGAGGTTGGCAGTACCGACGGTCGCCCACCGGTCGTCCACGAGCAGCGTTTTCGCGTGGAGAACCCGAGGAACGTACTCGAAGATCCGCACGCCGCAGGACAGCAGGCGGGAATAGGCCGCACGAGCCGCCCACTGGGCCAGCGGCACATCGCTATTCCCGGGGACGAGCAGCAGGACGTCGACGCCACGCACCGCTGCCTCGCGCATCAGTCGCTGGGTGCGGCTGTCGGGCACGAAGTACGGAGTGGTTACCCAGATGCGCGAGCGCGCCGCGATCATCGTGTCATTGAGGACGCACCGCAGCCGGTGGCGGCATGCGCGCGAGCGATTCGGCAGCAGCCATAGCGAGCCGGTCACCGGTGGCAGCCAGTCGGGTGGGACGTCGCGGTAGCAGTCGAAAACCATCGCAGCCGCGGCAGCCGGTTTGCCGACGAACCGAACGTGCGTATCGCGCCAGCGGGCGGACCCGAACGACCGCAGCGAACTGGCCGCATGGACATTGAAGCCGCCGACATACGCGATCGCCTCGTCCACCACGAGCAGCTTCCGATGGTTGCGTCGGTTGATTGCAAGCGGCCGACGAACGCTCCAGGGCCGGCTCCATTCGAAGTGAACTCCGCCCGCCCGCAGTCGCTCGATATCCGCATTGGAGAGATCGCGCCAGGAACCAAGGTGATCGACGCGCAATCGCACGTCCAGACCCCTCGTGGCGCAACGGGCCAACGTATCGACGAATTGCCGGCCGACCGGGTCGGAAGTGAAGATGTAGCTCTCGAACCGAACGCTTCGCTGCGCGCACTCGATGTCGCGCAGCATGTCGTCGAACAGGAGATCGCCCTCGATGTAGACCCTCGACAGCCCCGACGCCCCGCTCCCTGGCTCGATGGGCATCGGGTTCTCGCCCGTGATTTGTTGTCGGAGACCGGGGGAATCGGAGAGCGACTCCCCGCTCCGATCGGCTATCAGGACTCGAGAGCGTGATCGGGCCCGTACAGCCGGTGGGCTGCCTCACGCTCGGCTCGCGTCGCTTGGGATGCTTCGCGCTGAATTTGCTCCCGCGTCGTTGAGGATGCCGACGCCTCCTTCGCCGCGACGAATTCGAACGAACCCGGAATGCTTCCGGCGCGCTGTGCGGCCTGCAGTTCGGCGGTCACTTGCGCGCGCGTCGTCTTGCTCGGAGTCACATGGGTCGTCTGGAATCCGATCTCGTTGTTCACGAATTCGACGCCACTGTCGGCGAAGGCGGGCAGGCTCACAGACAACACGACTCCTGCGAACAACAAGGCTTTCGAGGGCATTTCGCTACTCCTTTCAGTTCATGGTCTGCAACATCGGTCGGTGCGTGTGACGCGTTTCGGACATCACGGTCACGACTGTAGCGATGCATCCCCAACCGCAAGGTTTCACGACGATTACATCTGAATCATGTTTCCAACGTGCATGTCCCCGAGCAAGTGCGCATCGTTGCTCAACCCGCAATCCATCGGCCCTCTCTCGCCGGAGTAGCGTCGGCTACTTGCGCCCGATCGCGATGTTCGCCGACATCGGAAAGACCAGTTCATCTCCCCTGCGAAACGTTTCTACCGCAGCCCGTGTGTCCCGGGCGATCGCGTCGATCAGCGCCGCCCGCCGGGGTTCGTCCACCGCCGCGAACGCCGGCACGGAAGTCGCGGCGCCCAGGACCGTGAACGCGACGAAGCGCTCGGGCGACCTCGTGCGACCGCGGTATTACCTGTACGTCGCGGAAGTTCGCTTCGATGAGCAGGCTCTTCAGATCGTGAGCGCTCCCGAGTGAAAACGACAATGCAAACGTTCTCCACATCAGCCAAGCACGTCCACGTTGACACACCGAAGGTTGGCACCGCGATCGCCACGGCCGAAGTCTGGGCAGCTAGCCTGGGTCGAGCAACCCGTTGCTACACCATCACCCTGTAATTGCGCATCATGCCGCCGTCCTCGTGTTCAAGCATGTGACAGTGGTACAGGAACAGTCCCGGGTAGTCGGCGAAGTGCACCAGGATGCGAACACGCTCGCCCGGCATCACCAGTACGGTGTCCTTCCAGCCGTCGTCGACGAAGCCCGCGTCTACGGTGTTGCGATAACCGGCGAATCGGCTCGAGACCGAGCGATCGATGACTCGAAACTGCACGCCGTGCACATGCATCGAATGGGGCATCGCCATGCCAATCATCCCGCTCGTTGCGTCGTTGCGGAATTCCCATAGCTCGTGGGTGCCGAGCCGGACGGTCTCGTACGGACGGGCATCGAGCATCTCGAAGCTCTGACCGTTGATTCCCCAAGCCATCATTCCCATCGTGAGCTCGAAGATCTTCGGGCGATCGAAGTTGACGGCTACGCTCGGGTTCGGTGATGGCACCTCGGACAGGCGTGCCGGCGGCGCTATCTCCTGCGCGCCCTGTGAGCCGTCCTCGACGCGCAGCGCGAGCACCCGGAACGGCGCGCCGTCGGGCAGCGCCGCCCGGCCCATCATCATGCCGCCCATGTTCATTCCGCCATTGAAGGCTAGGCTTTGCAGCGACAGTTGGCTGCCTGCGGCCCAGCGAGCGAAATCCACCCATAGATCAAGGCGCTCTGCCGGCGCGAGCATGACGTAATCACGCCGCACGGGTGCTGCCAGAAGCCCGCCGTCGGTGCCGATCACGATCAGTGGCGAGCCATCGTGCCAGGCAAGCTTGTAAGTGCGCGTGTTGGAACCGTTGAGCACTCGCAGGCGATAGGGACGCCGCTCGACCGAGAGGCTGGCGCTGGGTCTGCCGTTGACGAGGATGTCGTCGCCGAGCACACCCATCATGCGCCCCATCATCGAGCCCATGCCGTCGCGCATCATGCCGCGGCCCATCATTCCGCCGCCCATCATTGCACCGCCCATCATCGGGGGCTGGTCCAGGTTGTCGGTGGGAGAGCTGTCGAGCAGACTCGACCCCAGGTAGACGAACTGGTTGTCGCCGTCGAAGCTGCGGTCCTGCACGACGAGTGGAATATCGTATCGGCCGCTGGGCAGCCCAAGCGCCGCTTCCTCGTCGTCGCTGACCAGGAACAGCCCGGCCAGACCGAAGTAGACCTGTGCGCCTGTCCGACCATGCGGATGCGGGTGGAACCAGTAGCTGCCCGCTCTGTTCAACACGGTGAACTGGTAGACGTAGCGTTGGCCGGGTGCGATTGCATGGCGTGGATGCCCGTCCATCGTGTCGGGAACGTGCAGGCCGTGCCAATGAACGATTGTCGGCTCCGGCAGTTCGTTGATCAGGTCGATCCGCACGCGCTGGCCGCGGCGCACCCGGATGATCGGCCCGAGATACGTGGCATCGGACGCCTCGAGCGTGCTTGCATCACCTCTTAGCACCTTGCCGCGGTAGCGCCATACCCGAGTCGGGGCGCCCGGACGAAGAGCGAGATGTTCCTGCACCGCATGCAGCTCGATGTGGATGTCGACACCGGTGTCGGCCTCCTCCTTGTGCTCGGCGCGTGCGCCCGATTGCGGCAGCCCGAGCGTGGCGGCGGCTGCAGCGGTGGCGGTGCCGACGACGACGCGTCGCCTTCGATGGTCCATGAGATCGATCCCCAATCCGTTGGCGCAGCCGACGGGCCTAGCAGCAGCCGATGCCGCCGGCCATTTCGAAATGCATCAGCGCCATGATGCCGACGCCGAGCACGACCAGCCCGCCGATGGTGGCGAGCACGATCACGATTACCTTGAGCACGTCGTTCGCCTCGCGGTCACGGGAGCGTCGCTCCGTCCCTGGCAATCTGCGTCCAGCTTCGGCCCCGGTCTTCGCTAACGAAGACGCTTCGTTTGAAGGTCGCAATCGCGAACTCGTCGGGCTGCACCGGGTTCTGCGCGATGTAGGCCACCGCGTCTTCACCTACCGCGGGGATCGAAAGCGCTTCTGGTGCGGTGCCGGGCTTCAACGCGATGCGGGCAAGCTCCGCCTTGCCGGCATACGTGCTGAACCACAGCTGCTGGCCGTCGAGGTCGAAGGCTTCGGCGAATACGCGCATCTCGCCCACGAGTTGCTCGAAGTTCTCACCGGCGTCGCGCGACAGATACAGGCCCTGCTCAGTACCGGCGGCCACGACGCCGGAATCGGTGGGATGCACAGCGAGACTGTTCAGCTCTCCGCTCAGCCCCCGGGCCGCAGCGCGCTTCCACTGCAGGCCGTCATTGCGCGTGTAGTAGATGCCGGACTGCTTCATGCGCGAGTTCGGGTGCGGGTTGAACACGTACACCGTGTTGGTCCTGTGGCTGGTCGCCAGCGAGTGGAAATCAGACTCGCCCTCCAGGCCGAGTTTCTGCCACGTTTTTCCTCCGTCCTTGCTCTTGATGAGGCCGAACGGATTCGGCAGTCCGGAGCGCGGCGCCGGATGGCCGCTGCTGTACAACGCATCGCGCGTCGCCGAGAAGCCCATGTAGTCGTGCGCAGGGCCTGCAGCCCTGGACCAGCGCCCCTCGCTGAACATGGCGAGGCCATGGTGGCTGGGAATGAGGAGTTGCTGAACCGTCCGCGCTGTAGGACAGGCCGTGAACGTGCGTCAGCGTGATCGCAGGGTCGGCAAACACTGTTGTGGCGAACACCGTCAGTGCCAGCGCGAGCGGGAAGGCGTGAAAGCCCTTCTTTCTGGAGAGCATGTCGATCCTTGGTCGTCGATGAAAAAGCTGCCTGGCCGCTGAAGGAGTTGAGGCGAGCGAACGGCTTGCGTTCGCGCTGATCAGCGGGAGCAGGTCGTTCCGTTGCCGCGAAGCGGGCGCGGCTTCACCAGCGGGCGTTACACCGCACACCGCAGGATCAAATGCGCAGCCGACCGGTGCGCCAAAGAGGGGGTGGTGTGGTGGGTCGCAGCAATTCGGGCTGTTGCGCGTGTCTCACGCCTGCGAGTTCGGAAGGATCCGGTGCGGGAAGAACGAAGGCCAGGACAAACGTCTGGTGAATGGGGGCAACCGACCGCGATTCGGAGGTTTGCCCGTCGCGCGCGCAGTGCTCGTTGCAAAGGTCCGGCGATTGCGCATCGAACGCGCCGTTTGATTGCGTCGCCATCTCCGGGCAGGGAAGTCCGTGCGAGTCGGACGCAGCCAGAGTCTGTTCGCTTGTCGTATGCGGCAACGACGGGCACGCGTATGCGGCCACTGCGAACTGCGTGAACAGGATCCCGAGCAGCGCAATCCAGGCAAAGACCGAACGGCGGAAGGCTCTCATTGGTGTCCGATTGTAGTGATCGGAACCGGAAATGTTACTGCCACGGTTGTTCGTCGCGCGCAACGCTTGTGCCCGGACGCGTGCGACGCAGCTCCCAAAGCGAAACCGTCGCGGACCGCTTCCGACGAGGGTATTGCGCCTCTGCTCATCCTGCGCAGCACGACAACCTGGTTACGTCTTTGTCGAATGCGAGTGCGGCGAGCTTCAGCCCCTCGACCGTACTGAGATACGGAAAGATCATGTCCGCGAGGTCATCGACGGTAAGGCTCTGACGGATTGCGAGCGCCGCGGTCTGAATGCTGTCGGCGCCTTCGGGGGCGAGTATGTGCGCGCCGAGCAGGCGAGCACTTCCGGCGTCGGCCACGAGCTTGATGAGACCGCGCACGTCGCGTGCGGCAAGAGCGCGCGGCACCACGTCGAGACCGATTGTCGACACGCGGACGGGATGACCGGCAGCTCGCGCCGCCGCCTCGGTCAGCCCGACGCTTGCCACCTGCGGGTCGGTGAACACTATGGCGGGCATGGCACTGTTGTCGTAGCGCAGGCTGTCGCCGTTGAGTGCGTTCCTGGCCGCGAGCTTGGCCCCGTAGGCGGCCATATAGACGAACTGGTCGCGGCCGGTAACGTCGCCGGCAGCATAGACGCCGGCCTTCGTCGTGCGCATGTAGTCGTCGACGATGATGGGTCCCTTTGGCGAGACGGCGATACTGCAGTCCTCGAGCCCCAGGCCTTCGACGTTGGGGCTACGCGCGGTGGTAATCAGCACCTGCTCGGCGCTGATCGAAACGTCTTGGCCGTCGCGCGCAAGGGTCAAGGAAACAGCGCCCTCGGTCTTGCGGATCGCCCGGTAGGCGATGCCGGATACCACCGTGATCCCTTCCTCCTCGAAATACCGCTGCAGCGCCGCTCCGATCTCGGGCTCGGCCTGGGGGAGCAGCCGCGACCGGCAGACGAGCGTCACCTCGACCCCGGCGCGGGCAAACATCTGCGCCAGTTCAGCCCCGACGTAGCCGCCGCCGATGACGAGCAGCGAGCGCGGCAGCTCCTGGAGGTCCAGCGCCGTCGTGCTCGTGAGGTACGGTACGGTCTCGATCCCCGGGATCGCAGGGACCGCCGGTCGCGCACCGGTTGCGATGATGATCTTCGCAGCGGGAATGCTCGTGCCGTCCACCTCGACACCGCCTTCGACGAGGCGTGCCAAACCTTCGCGATAGGTGATCCCGTTGTAGGCCGACAGCAGATCGATGTACCTGGCCTGGCGCAGTGCGGAAACGAGCTCGTCCTTCTGCTGAACGGTTCTGCGCCAGTCGGTCAGTTTGGCCTTGGCCGTGATGCCGGCGAAGCGCGCTGTCACGCGAGCGTTGTGAAGCGTCTCGGCGGCGCGGATCAGGGTCTTCGACGGTACGCAGCCGATATTGACGCAAGTGCCGCCGATGGTGCCGCTGCCGATGAGCACGACCTGTGCGCCCTGATCGGCGGCCGTGATCGAGGCTGAGAAGCCGGCCGAGCCGGCGCCGATCACGGCGAGATCGCAGGTGCGTGGTGCGTCGTTCATCTCAACTACCCTGCAACCTCTCGTGGGCAGGGAAGCCGGCACTGCTGCTCGCGGCCGCGATCGCACCGGGGTTCGTCTTCGCGTCGTCGAACGTCACTGTTGCGGTCTTCGACTCGAAGGAGACAGTCACGTTCGCGACGCCTGGAACCGCCGCCATCGCGGTCTTCACAATGTAGGGACACGAGGCGCAGGTCATGTTGTCGACGCCGAAGGTCACGATACGTTCCGCGGCAAACGCGGCGGGAGTCGTCATCATCGAGACGATCAGGGCAATGGTGCTCGAGCGCTTCTTCATGGGAGTTCCTTCGACATCAAACGGGCAGCAACAGCGGGGCGACGTAATCGAACGCGAAGGCGGCTGCAACGAGCACCGTCGCAATCCAGAGTGCGGTCCGGACGAGGCGGCTGGGGACGAGCGTTGCGCAGGCGGCACCGTTGGCGCAGGCTCTCCGCGGCTTCCAGTAGACGAGGTAGAAGCCGTATCCGAGGACGCCAGTGGTTGCAGCGACGAACAATGGTTTATACGGCGCGAGCGCCGTCAGATTGCCGACCCAGGCGCCACCGACGCCGAGGCTGAACAGGACGAGCGGCACGACGCAGCACGACGAGGCCGCGAGCGCGCCGAGTATGCCGCCGAGGGCGACCAGGCGCTGCCGACCGCTCTCGTCACGCGCCGAGGTCATCACGTTCCCTGCGGTCGACAAGATTTCTGCCGTTCCCTGTCGCGATGCATCCATGTCGGACCTTGCCTTCCTTGCTGAAACCCTTATTGCACGGTACTTTGAAGTCTGTAGCGATTACAGAGTCAAGCGGGAAGTTCGCAATGTCCGACGGTTCCGATATGAAGGGCCTTCAGCGGGCCGAGCTCGCCCGGCGAACAGGCTGCAATCTCGAAACTGTGCGCTATTACGAGAAGGTCGGGCTGCTGCCCGCGCCGCCGCGCACGACCGCCGGCTATCGTCGCTACGACGCCAATCATGAGCGGCGGCTTCGCTTCGTCCTGCGGGCGCGCGAGCTGGGCTTCTGCCTCGACGAGGTCCGCACGCTCTTGCGTCTCGTCGATGAGAGCGACCAGCCCTGTTCCGAGGCGCGGGATCTGGCCGCGGCTCATCTCGCCGAGGTGCGTGCGAAGATCGCCGACCTGAAGCGCATGGAGCGAGTGCTGAAGGACGTCGTCGTCCGATGTGCGGACGGCACACGGCCGGAATGCCCGCTGATCGAGACGCTGTTCGGGAGGAAGGCCGCCTGAGGGTCCAGCGGAGAGCCGAGAGTGCCGGTATACCGGTTTGATCGCGTTGCATCACCGCGATCCCAGTAGAACAGCACCTGATCCCGGGCCTTACTTCAGCCCCTCCACGTTCGCACGCTTGAGCAGCAGCGCATTGGCCGCGACGATCAGCGAGCTGCCGGACATCGCAAGCGCCGCCATCTCCGGGCTGATCGTCAGCGGGTAGAAGACGCCCGCGGCGAAGGGAAAGGCGATGACGTTGTAACCCACCGCCCACCACAGGTTCTGGTGCATCTTGCGCAGGGTGACGCGCGACAGGCCCACGGCGGCGACCACGTCGAACGGATCGCTTCTCATCAGCACCACGTCGGCGCTCTCCATCGCCACATCGGTACCCGCGCCGATCGCGAATCCGACGTCGGCCTGCGTGAGCGCCGGCGCATCGTTGATGCCATCGCCGACCATGCCGACTTTCTTTCCCTGCGCCTGGAGCGCTTTCACTTGGTCGGCCTTCTGACCGGGTAGGACTTCGGCGAGCACCATGGTGACGCCCAGCTCGCGTCCGATTCGCTCAGCCGTGGCACGGTTGTCGCCGGTCAGCATGGCGACGTCGACGCCGCGTTTCTTCAGCGCCGCGACCGCCGCTGCGGAAGTGGGTCGAACCGCATCCGCAATCGCGATCAGCCCCCACAGCTTGCCGCCCCGCGCCACGTGCACCACCGTGCGTCCCCCGCCGGCCATCCGCTCCGCCGTGGCCTCCATCCCGGCCAGATCGACGCGCTCCGCGTCCATCAACCGGCGGTTACCGACCAGCGCCGGCTCGCCTTCGGAACGTGCGCGAGCGCCCATTCCGTCGATGTTGGTGAATCCCTCCGCGGGCAGGGCCTGCATTCCTTTGGACCTCTCGAGGATCGCGTGGGCGAGCGGGTGCTCCGAGTGCTGCTCCATGCCGGCTGCGAGAGTAAGCACATCGGCTTCGCTTCGTCCTGGCGCGGCCGCCACTTCCACCACTTCGGGCTTGCCGAGTGTCAACGTCCCGGTCTTGTCGAAGATCACGACGTCCAGATGCGTTGCGTTCTCGAGCGCCGCGGCGTTCTTGATCAGGATGCCGTTCTGCGCGCCGCGGCCGGTGCCGATCATGATCGCCATCGGGGTCGCAAGCCCGAGCGCGTCGGGGCAGGCGATGACGAACACGGTGATCGTGAGCGTTACCGCAAACAGCAGCGTCTGCCCGATCAGCCAGAACCAGACCGCGAACGTGGCAAGGCCGATCACGATGGCGATGAGCACCAGCCATTGCGAGGCCCGATCGGCGAGAAGCTGCGCCGGCGCCTTCGAGTTCTGCGCTTCCTGCACGAGCTTCACGATCTGAGCGAGCGCCGTGTCGGCACCCACCTTGGTCGCACGGAAGCGAAACGCGCCGCTCTTGTTGATGGTGGCCGCGGCGACGTCCGCGCCGACCACCTTCTTCACCGGCATCGATTCGCCGGTGAGCATCGACTCGTCGACCTGCGTTTCGCCCTCGGTCACGACCCCGTCGACGGGAATGCGGTCGCCGGGGCGCACGATGACGATGTCTCCCGCCAGCACGTCGGCCGTCGGCACCTGCACTTCCTTTCCCTCGCGCAGGACATTCGCCATCGGAGGCGCAAGGTTGAGCAGCGCGCGGATCGCGTCGTTCGCACCTGCGCGCGCCCGCATCTCCAGCCAATGACCGAGCAGGATGAACACGAGCAGCACTGACACCGCTTCGTAGAACTGCACGCCTTCGAACAGAAAGGTCGCCGCCACGCTGAAGAGGTAGCCGGTGCCGACCGACAGCACGACGAGCACTGCCATGTTGAGGACGCCATTGCGCAAGGCGCGCCAGGCGGCGACGAAAAACGGCCACGACGGCCAGAGGACGGCGCCGCTCGCGAGCACGAACAGCCAGTGGTCGAGCTCCAGGCCGAACGGCACCGGCGGCGTGGGCAGCGGCAAACCCATCGGCGCCCAGAGGAACAAGAGCGCGCTGAAGAACAGGCAGACGAGGAAGCGGTTGCGCATGTCGCGCACCATTCCCGCCATGTCCATCCCGGCGCCGTGGCCCATGTCGTGCGCCATCTCGTCCATGGCGCCCGGTTGGGCGGCGTGCTTCGCATGAGCGGCGTGCATGTCCGGCTCGGCCACTCGGCAGACGTGATCGGGCTGCACCTCGCCGCGGCAGTGATAGCCGCACTGGCGCACGGACTCGCGCAGCTCCGGCTCGGACACCACCGCAGCGTCGTAGTGCACGGTGACGCTTCCCGAGGCGGGATTGGCATGGGCGTGATGTACGCCGGGCAATGCGCTGACTCGCTTCTCCACGCCGAGGTGATCGAGCGGCTCGAACAGGCCCTTCACCTCGATGTTCACGCTCTTCATTTCGCTCTTCCCGTTCAGTTCCCCCAGCGGCGCGCAAGGCCGTTGTAGATAGGCACGTACACCAGACCGATCAGCGCCCCGTACAGGAAGCTCTTGAGAAGTCCGATGCCGAATCCTTTCGGAGTCAGCCATTCGAAGCCAGGCAGCGCGATCGTCAAAAATTCGCGCATGTGGCCGGCCGCCGGATTGGTCAATCCATACGCAATGCACAGCAGGTACAGAACGGCGCCCGTCAACGCGAGTGCCCAGGTCACTGTTTTCAGGCTCATATCAGTTCCACTTCCGCACTTCGTCGTCATCCGCTGCAGTCAATGCCGATGGGCGTCGCCCTTGCGAGTATTGCCCCTCTGTCCGCCCCCATGGCCTCCATGTCCGCCGTGCCCGAACAGATGCATGGCCACGAACGCAACCGCGATCAGCAAGAAAGTCCAGTTCTCGGATAGCCATTCCACGGCTCGACTCCACAGGTAAAGGTTAGCGTGGCTGCGTCAGCCACTACTGCGACACAGCCAGCGCGGCGAAGGTGGAACAAGGAATGCGCCTCCACCGAAGACTGCGGCACCAGCGGGGCAAGCAGTTCAGGCAGCAACGGCATGACCGCTCCCGTACGCGAAGGCCGCGGCGAAGACGGCCGAGGCGAAGGTAAAGAGGGACGCCGAAGGGCATCAGGCCGGGTAGGCGGATAACAAGTACGCCCGCGGGCGCCGAAAGGCGGCCGAGGGCGTCATCGGGGCTCAAGAATCGCGGCCGTGCACCGGGCCGTAGATGCGGTGTACGGCATCGCGCTCGGCGTCGGTCATTTCGGTGACGCCGCGCTGGACCCCCTCACGGCTGAGCTTGGAAGGAGAAGCCTTCGTCGCTGCCGGAAACTCGTACGAGTTTGCGAGGACGCCCGCATCTTGCGCGGCCTTCAATTCAGCAACGACTTCGGCACGGCTCTTCGTGCTCGGCGTCGCGTGTGTTTCCCAGCCAATTTCGTTGTTCACGAACGTGGCGCCGTTGCTCGCGAATGCGGGGGCGCTTACCGACAACGCGAACGCGGCGAGAAGCAGGGCTTTCGAGGTCATCTTCGGTACTCCTTGTCGGGGGGTGGATGGATGGTTCGCAGCACCTTGTTCGCTGCTCGAAACGCGCGGTGCGCATCACGATGAAAAGTGTAGGGACGCACCGCCGACAAGGAGCTGACTCTTCGATTACATTGCGTTCATCTCGCGCATCGGACCGCGCTGTCCGAAACACGTCGCAGCGATGACCGGGACGTTACGTCTCCGTAATCCAGTCGCCATCTTCCCGACGGATTGCCGCCTGCAGAATGTCGCATTCGAACGCGGGCGACGCTGCGCGGCCCCGTTTATCGTGCACACCTTCGGATGGAGCTCGCCTGCATGAAGAGATATTCCTTTCCGCATTCCGGTTCGGCGCTTGCGTTGCCGCTCGCTTCGCGTCGCCGTTTCGTGCAAGGCCTCGCGGCGGGGGGCGTCCTCCTCGGTGGCGCAGCTTCTCTCGCGGAGCGGGCCTGGTCGCAAAATGGCGATACGGCAACCGGCTCCGCGCCCGTGCTTCGCGGGACCGAGTTCGACCTCGTCATCGCCGAATTGCCGGTGAACTTTACCGGCACCGCGCGCGTCGCGACCACGATCAACGGTTCGATTCCCGCGCCGACGTTGTATTGGCGCGAGGGCGATACGGTCACGATTCGCGTGACCAACCGGCTGGCCGAAGCGACGTCGATTCACTGGCACGGAATCCTCCTGCCCTTCCAGATGGACGGAGTGCCCGGTATCAGCTTCCCGGGCATCGCGCCCGGCGAGACCTTTACATATCGATTTCGCGTTCAACAAAGCGGCACCTACTGGTACCACTCGCACTCCGGCATGCAGGAGCAGACCGGCATGTACGGCGCAATCGTCATTGAGCCAGCGGATGGCGAAACCATCCGCGCGAATCGCGACTATGTCGTGCAGCTGTCGGACTGGACCGACGACGACCCGATGCGCGTGCTCGCGAAACTCAAGATCCAGGGCGACGTCTTCAACCTCAACCAGCCCACGGTCATCGATTTTTTCCGCGACGTGTCCCGCGATGGGCTGCGTTCGGCAATCGACAAACGGCAGATGTGGAACCAGATGCGGATGAGTCCGACCGATCTGGCCGACCTGTCCGCCTACACGCTCACCTACCTGATGAACGGCGTCACGCCCGCAGGCAACTGGACCGCCTTGTTTCGGCCCGGTGAACGCGTGCGTCTGCGCTTCATCAATGGTGCGGGAAACACTTTCTACGACGTCCGTATTCCGGGACTGAAGCTGACCGTCGTCCAGGCCGACGGAGTCGACGTCGAGCCGGTCACCGTCGACGAGTTCCGCTTCGGCCCTGGCGAAACCTACGACGTTCTGGTCGAGCCCTCTCAGGACGCCCATACGATCTTCGCGCAGGCGATGGACCGCACAGGTTATGCACGCGGAACGCTCGCTTCCCGCCCGGGGCTCGTCGCACCAGTGCCCGTGCTCGACCCGGTGCAGTGGTTGACGATGGCCGACATGATGGGCGGCATGGACCACGGTGACGGGGGCATGGCTTCAGACATGCAGCACGGCAACCACGGTGCACCGATGGACCACGGCGCGGCGCCGGGCCACGGGACATCGATGAGTCACGGCGCAGGAATGAATCACGGCGCGGCAATGAATCACGCTGCGCACGGCCAGGATTCGCGTGCGCCGGCGACGGCGCGCGTGCGCCACGCGAGCACCGAGTACGGCGCGAGCACCGACATGCGCGTCGATATGGCGCGGACGAACCTCGACGACCCGGGTGTCGGGCTGCGCGACACCGGTCGGCGCGTCCTGACGCTGGCCGACCTACACACGATCGGCGGGCCGATCGATCCGAGGGGACCGGAACGCGAGGTCGAGCTGCACCTGACCGGGAACATGGAGCGCTACACCTGGTCGTTCGACGGGCTGGAGTTCGGCCGATCCACGCCGGTTCGCTTCCGCTATGGCGAACGGCTGCGCGTCATCTTGCACAACGACACGATGATGTCGCATCCGATGCACATGCATGGGATGTGGAGCGAGCTCGAATCGCCGGAGGGTCGTTTTCAGGTGCGCCGGCACACCATCCCGGTCCAGCCCGCGCAGCGAATCAGTTTTCTCGTGACCGCCGATGCTCTCGGCCGCTGGGCCTGGCATTGCCATCTGTTATTTCACATGGACATGGGAATGTTCCGCGAAGTCATCGTGGCCTGAGTGGATTCGACCGGGAACCGAGCAATGACCAACAAATACAATCTCCTCACCGCCACGATGACCGTGCTGGTTTTGTCCGGAAGCGCGTTCGCCCAGGGCGTCCCCGCTGGCGCAGCCGATCATGGAGCGCACCATGGCGCCGCCCCGATACCGTCGGAACGCGCCTCGCCGCCTTCGGAGGCCGCGCCGACGGCTTCCGACCCTCCCTCGGTTGCACCGGCGCCCGCGACCCGCGAACAGCCGGCGATGGATCATGGCGAAATGCAGATGCAGGGCGGCTCCCCGCCGCCGGACGCGCGCGATCCGCACGCCTACTCCGATGGCTTCGTGCGCGGGTCCGGGAAGTACTCGCTCGAGCCCGGCTTCCGTCTGCGATTGGGCGACGAGCACCGTTACGGCGCGTTGCTGGTGAACAGGCTCGAGCGCAGCTACGGCAAGGATGACAACGCGACTGCCTTCGATGCGCAAGCCTGGTTCGGCACAAGCTACAACCGACTCGTCGTGAAGGCCGAGGGCGAGCGATCGCGCGGCGCACTGGAGCACGCGCGCACGGAACTGCTTTGGGGCCACGCGCTCACCGCCTACTTCGACGCTCAGCTCGGCATTCGCTACGACAGCGGCGAAGGACCGAACCGCGAGTGGCTCGCCGTCGGTATTCAGGGCCTTGCGCCGTATTGGTTCGAGCTCGATGCGACGGCTTATCTGGGCTCGAGCGGGCGAACCGCGTTGCGCCTGGAAGCCGAGTACGAACTGCTGGTTACGCAACGCCTGATCCTGCAGCCTCGCATCGAGGTCAACGCATACGGAAAGAGCGACCGGGAGCGCGGGATTGGCAGCGGACTTTCGGACGTCGCGGCCGGGCTGCGGCTGCGCTACGAGATCACGCGCCAGTTTGCGCCGTACGTCGGCGTGGAATGGGTGCGCAGGTACGGCGAGACGGAAGATCTGGCAAGGGAGGCCGGCGGGCGCAGCGACGACACGCGTCTGGTCGCCGGAATCCGCTTCTGGTTCTGAACACCCACCGCACTTCCCTTACTACTCGAGACACGATGATGAACAGGACTCTCTTTTCCCTCCTCGCAGCGGCGCCTGCACTGGTCGTGTCTGCTACCGCGTTCGCGGCAGGGCAGCATTCGGGCGATCATCCGCAACACATGCAGCATGGGCAGCAAATACCGCACATGCAGCATGGGGAGCACGACGGACAGCATTCGAAGGACGAACAGCACGGCTCCAAGGGACAGCATGGGCACTCCGAGGACGAGGCGCACGGCAGCAACGCGGCGGACGGCCACGCGCATGCTGCCGTGAACGGACGGCCCGGGGATGCGGCACAGGTGAGCCGGGTCATCGACATGACGATGGACGACACGATGCGTTTCACGCCCGACCGGATCACGGTGAAAGCAGGCGAGACCGTGCGATTCTTCCTGAAGAACACCGGCAAAGTTCCGCACGAGTTCGTGATCGGGTCCATGGACGAACTGCGCGAGCACGCCGAAATGATGCGCCGCATGCCGGAGATGAAGCACGAGGAGCCGAACTCGATTACGCTGGCGCCTCGCCAGATCGGCGGGGTGGTCTGGCAGTTCGAGCGGCAGGGAACGGTCGACTTCGCCTGCCTCGTGCCCGGGCACTTCGAAGCGGGAATGGTTGGCAAGGTGCAAGTGGAGTGAGCGTGAATCCGCGCTTCATTCGATGACGGTCATCGAGCCGGCATAATCAGGCGGACTGCAGGACCAGGAACGGTCGACGAAGCCGTGCCCCCGATGCTTCATCGAGATACTTTCATGAAGGCGGGAATAGGCGGCAACTTTTTCACTCGGCGTTGGCGAGGGCAGGTGCCCTTGTCCACGCTGCTGTGGCGAGACATGCTGATCATCGGCACCGCCTTGAACGTGGTCGCAACCTTCGCAGCGCTGATGTTGGTGGCTCGAGGAACGCATTCCGCGCTGGTCGCCGCCGTTCATTTCGCGCCGCTGCCCTATAACGTGTTCCTGTGCACGGCAATCTGGCGCTCGCCAGGGCGCCCGACGCAGGCGGCGCTGTTGTCCGCCCTCTGGCTCGCGGTGATGACGCTGGTTTGAACCGACCGGGAGCCGATGCTCGAGATCCTCGCGAATCGTACCTATCGGCATCTCTTCCTGGCCCAGGTCATCGCCCTGGTTGGCACGGGCCTGGCCACGGTCGCGCTGAGCCTGCTCGCATACGATCTGGCCGGGGCAAGTGCGGGCGTGGTCCTGGGCACGGCCATGGCGATCAAGATGGCGGCCTACGTCGGCGTGGCACCTCTTGCCGCGGCATTCGCTGAACGCTGGCCCCGGCGCGCGGTGCTGGTGGGCCTCGATGTCGTCCGCGCGAGCGTCGCGCTGCTGCTGCCTTTCGTCACGCAGGTGTGGCAGGTCTACGTCCTCATCTTCGTGCTGCAGTCGGCTTCGGCGGCCTTCACTCCGACCTTCCAGGCAACGATTCCCGACGTGCTGCCCGACGAAGACGACTACACGAAGGCGCTGTCGTTGTCGCGGCTGGCCTACGATCTGGAGAGCCTGGCCAGCCCGGCACTGGCAGCCTTGCTCCTGACCATCGTCAGCTATTCCAGCCTGTTCGGCGGAACGGTCGTCGGGTTTCTGGCGTCTGCGGCGCTCGTCGTATCCGCCGTGCTGCCCAAGGTCGACGTACCCCCGAAGCGCAGCATCTTTGAACGCACGACCCGGGGCTTGCGCATCTACCTGCGCACGCCACGGCTGCGGGGCTTGCTCGCCCTCAACCTGGCGATCGCCTCGGGCGGCTCCATGGTGATCGTCAATACCGTGGTGCTGGTGCAATCCGATCTCGGCCTGACCCAGACCGCGACGGCGGCCGCACTGGCCGTCTTCGGCGCGGGTTCCATGCTGGTCGCGCTGGCGCTGCCGGGTCTGCTCGACCGGGTGCCGGAGCGCGGTGCGATGCTGGCGGGTGCCGGCGTGATCGCCGCGGGCCTGCTCGCCGGTGTCCTGATGGCGTCGCACTTCGCCGCACTGCTGCCGTTGTGGTTCGTCCTTGGGGCAGGCTACTCACTCGCGCAAACGCCGTCGGGCCGGCTGTTACGCCGGTCCTCGCTGGAACACGACCGGCCTGCGCTTTTCGCCGCGCAGTTCGCGCTGTCCCATGCCTGTTGGCTCATCACCTATCCGGTGGCCGGATGGGTCGGTGCCAAGGCAGGCTTGACGGCCAGCTTCGTCGTGCTCGCCGCCGTCGCGGGCGCCTCGGTGCTGCTGGCCAGCCGGCTGTGGCCGCGCGAGGACCCGCAGATCCTCGAGCACTGCCACGATGATCTCGATGCCGGGCATCCGCATCTGGTGGCCGAAGCCGGTAGCTCGGCCGGTGCTCGCCATGCTCATGCTTTTGTCATCGACGATGACCACCCCAGATGGCCTTCGTGAGCGCCAAGCGCTCCGTGCGTCAGCGCGGACAAACACGTTCTCTTCTGCCTGTCAGCGGCGGCGTCCACCGGGCGCTGCACGCAGCGCTCATTCGGCAGACAGCCGCTCGCCGCGCATGCCGCGCCATAACGCCAGGTCGTAGGCGATCTTCAGAACGCCGCAAACCACAAGCGGCAGCGCCAGGTAGCCGCCGGCGAAAAGCGCTCCGCTGAGGACCGGGCTGACTGCCGCGGCCAGGCTGCGAGGAACAGCCGTGAAGCTGCCGGCCGCCGGGCGCTCCGCAGGCGTGACGACCGCCATCACGTAAGCGTTGCGGGTCGGCACATCCATTTGAGACAAGGCACTGCGAAAGAACAGCAGTGTCAGGGCAACAGGGAGGCTTGGCGACAGCGCCGCCAGCACGAGGCAGACGCTGGACGGGATGTGCGTGAACACCATCGTGTTCAGCAAGCCGATGCGTTGCGCGACCCGCGGTGCAGCCAGTTGCGATACGGCACTCAAGAGGCCCGTCCAGAAGAAGAACGCGCCAGCTTGCGAGAGCGAGAGCCCGAAGCGCTGCAGCAGCCAAAGCGACATCAGCGAGTTCACGACGAGGCCGCCGGCAAAGGCGTCGACGCTGAACAGCGCCGCGAGCCGAACCACCACGCGACGCGAGGAGCCCAGCGGCGCAAATTCCCGGGATTGGCCGGTTGCGACATCTGCAGCCAGTCTCCTGTAGAGCCACCAGACGACCAGGCCGAGCGCGCCATAGAGCAGGAACATGGCACGCAGCGCAACGAGCCGAGAGGCCGCGGCATGGCTTACCAGCCAGTCCGGCACTCCGGCGGCCAATGCGCCCAAGGCCGCGAACAGGGCGCCGAGCATCCCGTAGCGCGCAAACAATGCCGTTCTGGCCTGGCCGGTGGCCGCCGCTGCCAGGCGAGCGTGCTCGAGCGGCAGGAACACGCTCACGTCGCCCGAGCCCGGATTCAAGGTGCCGACGAAGGCCACGAGCAGCAACGGCCAGAACGACGACGATCCGGCGAAGCACACGCCGGTGGCGGCCATCAGCAGCGCGGCACCGCGCAGCAATTGGCGCGAAGGAAGCCTGTGCCCCCAGGCGCCGATCGCCAGCGTGGCCAGCGCCGAACCGATCATCGTTGCGGTCGCGATGATGCCGACTTCCAGCGTGCCGAGCCCGATGGCCAGCAGGTACGCGGGCAGCAACACGGCCATGTAGCTGTCGGCCATTGCACGCAGCGCTCGGGCGGCCAGCAAGGTTTTCGCACTGGCATCGGCGCCGGGTGGCAGCAGGAGCCGGCGGCTCCAATCGACTGGGACTACACCGTTCACGGGATGAGCGCTGGATGCCGCCGAAACGCTTTGCGGATTTGGGCTTTCACTCTACGCAGGCATCCGAGGGGCGCAAGCAGGGAGAACGAATGACGCGATGAGTCGGGATTTAGCTCGGCGCCGAGCCGTAACTCGCCGGTCCGCTTGCCCGTCTCGCGCATCGCCGAGGGACTGCGCGTCGAACATTTACTCTTGCCTGAGCAACTCCAGCGCTTGCTGCGCGCCCTCACGAGCTTGATCGCACGCGGCGCTCGCGGCCGTAGCGCTGCGCCTGCCCGTCACGCCGATAGCGCTTGATCTGGGAGAAATGGCCGCTGGACCCATCACGATGGCATTCCCGCCACTGACGGCACGGCCTGGACACGCGATGGCTCGTGATTCCTGTGAACCAGGCGATACAGTGCAGGCAACACCAGCAAGGTCAGCAGCGTCGAGGAGATGATGCCGCCGATGACCACGGTGGCGAGCGGGCGTTGCACCTCGGCGCCCGTGCCGACGTTGATGGCCATGGGCACAAAGCCCAAGCCGGCTACAAGCGCCGTCATCAGCACCGGGCGCAGTCGTGTCCGGGCGCCATTTACGATGGCGTCATGAAGCGGCGTTCCCTGGTCGAGCAGTCTGCGAATGAAGCTCACCATCACCAGACCGTTGAGCACCGCCACGCCGGACAGCGCGATGAAGCCCACACCGGCCGAGATCGAGAACGGAATCTCGCGCAACCACAGAGCGGCCACGCCGCCGGTCAGAGCCAGTGGTATGCCCGTGAACACGATTGCTGCATCCCGGGCCGAGCCGAAGGCCATGAACAGCAGCCCGAAGATCATGACGAGCACCACGGGTACCACCACTGACAGACGCTGGCTGGCTGAAAGAAGCTGCTCGAAGGTGCCGCCGTAAGCGACCCAATAGCCTTCCGGAAGTTCGATTCGAGCACTAACGCGGTTGCGTAACTCCTCGACGAAGGAGCCCAGGTCGCGCCCACGCACATTGCTGGTGACGACCACCCGGCGCTTGCCGTTCTCCCGGCTGATCTGGTTGGGACCTGGCGCCACCTTGATGGAGGCGATCTGACCCAGCGGCACATGGGCAGCCTGGCCCACCCTCCCAGCCTCGCCGGTCCGTACTGGAATTGGCAGGGATGCCAGCGCTTGCGGGTTCTGGCGCTGCGCCTCGGGCAGCCGCACCACGATGTCGAACCGGCGGTCGCCCTCGAACATCTGGCCGGCAATTGCACCGCCTTGCGCGACCGCGACCGCCTGCTGCACATCATCGATGGATAGGCCGTAGCGAGCGAGGGCCTCCAGATCTGGCGTGATCGTCATTACCGGCAGGCCCGTGACCTGCTCCAGTGCCACGTCCGACGCTCCCTGGATACTCTTGGCAAGCGTCTCGATCTGACGACCAATCTCCGCCAGTTGTTCCATGTCATCGCCATAGACCTTGATCGCCACTTCGGCACGCACACCGGCGATCAGCTCGTTCATGCGCATCTGCACGGGTTGGGTGAACTCGTAGTTGTTGCCGGGGATGGCGTTCACCGCTTCCTCCAACTCTGCAACCAGGACCGCCTTGGGTTTGCGTGGGTTCGGCCAATCGTTACGATCCTTGAGCATGATGAAAGTGTCGGCCACCGAGGGAGGCATCGGATCGGTCGCGACCTCGGCGGTCCCGATCTTGGCGACCACTTCCTCCACCTCCGGAAACTTCTTGATCCGGGCTTCCAACTGGCGTTGCATGCGGATCGCTTGCGTCAGACTGGTGCCGGGAATGCGCAACGCGTGCAGCGCGATGTCACCCTCGTCCAGTTGCGGGATGAACTCGGTGCCCAGGCGCGTAGCGAGCAGACCCGAGAGCACGACCAGCACCATCGCCGCAGCGACCACCACGACCCGCAGCCGGATCACCTTGTCGAGTAGCGGTGCATAGAAGTGGCTTACGCCGCGCATGATCCTGTTTTCCTTCTCGGCAACCTTGCCGGTGATCAGCAAAGCGACGGCTGCCGGCACGAAGGTCAGTGACAGCGCCATCGCGGCGGTCAGCGCGATCACTACGGTGAGGGCCATCGGGTGGAACATCTTCCCTTCCACACCCGATAGCGCGAAGATCGGCAGGTATACGGCGGTGATGATGAACAGGCCGAACAACGCGGGCTTGATCACCTCCGCACCGGCGCTGGCCGCGAGTGCAAAGCGCTCGTCGCGGGTCAGCAGGCGGCCGAGTTGGTGCTGGCGCTCTCCGAAACGTCGCACGCAGTTCTCGACAATGATCACCGCCCCATCGACGATCAAGCCGAAGTCGAGCGCACCCAGGCTCATCAGATTGGCGGAAATCCGATTCTGCACCATGCCGGTAATTGTCATCAGCATGGCCAGCGGGATCACCGCCGCCGTGATCAACGCTGCACGTAGGTTGCCCAGCAGCAGGAACAGCACGGCAATCACCAGCAACGCGCCCTCCGCCAGATTCTTCTGCACGGTAGCGATGGCTCGATCGACGAGATCGGTGCGGTCGTAGGCTGTGTGCGCACGCACACCAGCGGGCAGCGTGGAGTCGATCTCTACAAGCTTGTCCGCGGTGCGCCGAGCGACGGCGCGACTGTTTTCACCGATCAGCATGAAAACCGTGCCCAACACAACCTCGCTGCCGTCCTTGGTCGCCGCACCCGTGCGTAGTTCACTGCCCTCGATCACTTCGGCCACATCGCCAATGCGCAGCGGGAGGCCATCGCGCGTCGCCACGACGATCTTCCGCAGCCCCTCGATATTCGCCACCTGACCCGGCACGCGGATCAGATACTGCTCGCCGTAACGCTCGACATAGCCGGCACCGACATTGGCGTTGTTGCGGGCCACCGCGTCCAGCACATCGCGCATCGTCAGTTCGTAGGCCAACAGTCGCACCGGGTCGGGCGTGATGTGGAACTGGCGCACGTAGCCGCCAATGGTGTTGACCTCGGTGACGCCCTTCAGATTCCGAAGCTGCGGACGCACCACCCAGTCTTGCATCGTGCGCAGCGCGGTTGGTGTCCAGGTTTCCTCAAAACCTGTTTCGGGCTCCAGGGTGTACATGAAGATTTCGCCCAAGCCGGTCGCGACCGGACCCAGGGTGGGCTCCAGCCACGTCGGCAGTTGCGAGGCAGCTTGCTGCAAACGCTCGGCGACTTGCTGCCTCGCGAAGTAGATGTCCGTGCCGTCCTCAAAGACGGCAGTCACCTGCGACAGACCGTAGCGGGAAATCGAGCGGGTGTAGTCGAGCCGGGCGAGGCCCGCGAGCGCTGTCTCGACCGGGAAGGTGACGCGCTGTTCCGCCTCCAGCGGTGAGTAGCCCGGCGCCTCGGTATTGATCTGCACCTGGACGTTGGTGATGTCGGGCACTGCGTCGATGGGCAGGCGGCTGTAGTTCCAGATCCCCAGACCTGACAGTGCCAGCACGAGGATGAGAACGAGCCAGCGGTGCGTGATGGACGCGCGGATGATGTGTTCAAGCATGGCGGCGTCCTCAGTGGTCGTGGCTGGCGCCGGACTTTTCGATGTCTTGCCGAATCAGGAAGCTCTGCTCGGTGACGTAGCGCGTACCGTGCTTTAGCCCGCCCAGCACTTCGACGTATTCGCCATCGCGATCGCCGAGTTCGAGCATTCGCACCTCATAGGTTTCCCCGATCTGTGCGAAAACCACCGTGAAGTCGCGAAAGCGCTGCAAGCCCATTTCCTTCACCGTCAACGGCACCTCGCGCGAGTCCACCGTGACTTCAGCGGATACCGTCATCCCCGGCCGCCACCGGCCCTGCGGGTTCGGTACGTTGACGCGGGCGATGACGCTCTGTCCGACCCCGGCGACGGGCAGCAAGCGGTTGATCTTCGCTTCCACTGTTGAGGTGCCCGTCGCCGAACGGATTCGCACTGCCTGTCCGGGCGCCAGTTTTTCGGCGTCAGTGCCGATAGCGCGCAGGTCGACCCATACTTGGGAGGAATCGGCCAACTCGAACAGCGCGCTGGCTTCGGCGACGTCGCCGACGTTTGTGTTGCGCACGATCACCACGCCATCCAGCGGTGCAGTGATCGGATAGGCACGCATACTGTCGTTGCCCTCGACAACCGCCAGCGTCTGGCCGCGCCGGACGCGTTCGCCCTGCTGCACGTTCACCGACCGCACGATGCCCGGAAAACGCGCCTTGACAGCCGCATAGCGATTGGCATCAAAGGCTGTGGTGCCCGTCAGTCGTACGACGTCGCGGATGCGAGCCGGCCCGGCCCGCTCGACTCGGATACCGGCGTCTTGGGCAATGGCCGCCGGGATAGTCACGCGTCCCTCATAGGAGGCGTAGGACCAATTGGACCGCTTGCCGTCATGTTCGGCGGTCACGGTCACATCGAACGAGTGCGGTTCGGTCACTTCGCCGCTACCAACCAGATAGGTGCTCTCCGGCGTGAACGTGAATCGGTTGACTTCGCCGTCCAGGCGGGAGAGTTCGATGGTGGCAACGACTTCAGTGGGCGGGAGCGGATTGTCGCCCTTGTAGGCGTACAGACGGTAGTGCGGAGGCGCGTTGGTCTCGTAGATCGTGACCTCCAGCGCGAAGTCGCCGTCACGTAGAAGCCGTCCGTTGTTCGGGCCACGCTCGTAGTCCCCGTTTGCCTGCACACCGACGCCGCCGTCGGTGGGGTCACCGTTAGGGTTGCAAGCGGCCAGCGCCAAGCCGAGAAAAAACAGCAAAAGCAGGCGGTTCATCGGGTCATTTCCTCAACGGTGACGGTGCGGCGTTCCACGTCGACCAGCAACAGGTGATAGCGGGCAGCAGCTTCAACGGTGCGCTGGTTCAGGTCGAACAGAGTCCTTTGTGCCTGTGCCAGGGAAATAAAGGAGAAGCGTCCGGCCTCGAAGCCACGGCGAGTATTCGCCAGTGCGCCTTCGGCCAACGGCAAGATGCGAGTACGCAGCATCTCGGCTTCGTGACGTGCATGCATAAGCTCCTGATAGGTGTCGAACAGGGCTTGACGTCGTTCGAAGTGTTCGGAGTCCCGGCGGGCTTCGAGCGCGGCGAGGTCGGCGTCAGCTTGGGCAATCGAGTATCCGGAGCGCTTGGGGCCGCCCAACGGCACCGAGATCGACACCACCAAGCCCTGATCGTTAAAAGCTCCCAGGCGGCGCACGCCGAGGCTGAGGTCGATATCCGTCTTGGCGCTCGCTTCGGCAACTCGTCGCCGGGCGGCGATGGTGTTCGCCTGGAGCCGCGAGGCCCAGAGTTCGGGCGTCAATGACAGACGAGCGGCCAATCTCTCGAACGACTCCACCGGCGGCAGGGCTAGCAGGTCGCCGACGACTAGGCCGAAGTCGGGCGTCAATGCCCCCCAACTCGCAGCCAGCGTCATTCGGGCACTGGCCAACTCACGCTGTGCTGTCTCGCGTGCCAATTCCATCTCGGCGAGCGCGATCTCGGCGGCCTGAAGATCCGATTCAGGGTTGCGGCCGGCCGAGACCCAGGCGGCGACTTCGCGGCGCGTACGTTCGGCTTGTTGAACACGCTCCTCGGCGTAGTCCAGGCGCTTTTGTCTGGCGAGCACCTTGATGAAACGGGTGGTGGTTCGGGTGGTCAGGTCGATTCGAGCTGTATCGGCCTGGTGCCGCTGCTGACTTACCTCGGCCCTGCCTAGCGTCTGTCGGGCCGCACGTTTGCCGCCGCGTTCGATCAGCCGGCTGATGCGCAACGTAGTTTCGGCCGAGCGAATGCCACCCAGACTGCCGGTGCCGGCCGCGTTCTCGAACTCACCGCCAATTACGTAAGGAGGTGGCAGAGCCTGGCGTTCGGCGCGGGCCTGCACCGACCGCAGCTGAGCGCTTTCGGCAATGATGGATGGATTGGAGGCCAACGCGCGGGTCACCGCTTCCTCCAGCCGCAGGGGCTCGGCAGCCTGTACCGAGGGGATGCCGCAGACTCCGACGAACACCCAAACCCACAACCGGTGCAAATCCACAAGAGATCTCCGGGTAACGAAGAGCGACCCACGACGCCGTGCGGCGTCCACCGTCTCCGTCCAGGAGACGGTCTGCGCTCGGCCAGACATTGGACCAAGCGCGGTAGTGTCCGGAGTTATGTGCAGAACTGCTTGAAGGCAGGTGGCGATCATGGCAAGAGGTTGATTGTCGAAGCCAACCTGCCCACAAGGGGCGACTGCCATGACCGCCACGCACAAGAGTAAACCGACTGCCGGGAGCCTCGAAAGCCTGTTCGTCTCGGATCGAGACCTGTTCAAGGAGCTGCTGCGCGAGTCGCTGCAGGAGGTGCTGGAAGCCGAGATGACCGAGCTGATCGGCGCGGCCCCCGGCGAGCGCAGTGCCGAGCGGATCGGCTATCGGGCAGGCCACTACGGCCGCAGCCTGGTGACCCGGATCGGCAAGCTGGAACTACGAGTGCCGCGCGATCGCGACGGGCGTTTCTCCACGGAGCTGTTCGAGCGCTACCAGCGCTCGGAGAAGGCGCTGGTGTCGGCGCTGGCCGAGATGTACGTGCAGGGGGTGTCCACGCGCAAGGTCAAGGCGATCACGGAGGAGCTGTGCGGGCATGCGTTCTCGGCCAGCACGATCAGCCAGATTAACAAGGGGCTGGACGGGGCGCTGGAGCGCTTTGCGCTGCGCGCGCTCGAGGAGCCGTACCCGTACCTGATCCTGGATGCGCGCTACGAGAAGGTGCGCATCGACGGGGTGATCCGCTCGCAGGCGGTGCTGATCGCGATCGGGATCAACTGGGAGGGGCGCCGCCAGGTGCTGGGGGTGGAGCTGGCCAACCGGGAGTCGGCCACGAGCTGGAAGGACTTCGTTCGGCGCCTGAAGGAGCGCGGGCTCAACGGGGTGGAGTTCGTGGTCTCGGACGACCACGACGGGCTGAAGAAGGCGGTGGCCGAATTGCTGCCGGAGGCCGCCTGGCAGCGCTGCTACGTGCATTTTCTGCGCAACGCGCTGGACTACCTGCCGCGAAAGGCCGACGACGACTGCCTGCAGGAGCTGCGCTGGCTGTACGACCGGCGCGATCTGAAGGAAGCGCAGGCCGACCTGGCCGCCTGGCTCAAGCGCTGGGAGCGGCGCTACCCCAAGCTTACCGACTGGGCCGAGGAGAACATCGGCCAGACGCTGACCTTCTACCGGCTGCCGCGCCAGCACCACAAGCACATGAAGAGCACGAACCTGCTGGAGCGGCTCAACGAAGAGATCAAGCGGCGCACCCGGGTGGTTCGGATCTTCCCCAACCCGGAGTCCTGCCTGAGGCTGGTGCGGGCGCTGTGCGCCGAGACGCACGAGGCCTGGCTGGAGGACAACCGCTACATCAACATGGACCTGCTCAAGGAGCAAAGGAAGGCGGCGATGAAGATCGCCGCCTGATCAGCCCGACCTCAGCCCTGATCGCCTATTTGCACAACTTGACGGACACAACCGTACCTCGTCTTCCTATACCTGTTCCGGGCGCCGCGTTTGCGCCGGAGATGGAGTTTCGCTGACCGGCCTGGCTCGCTTCGAGCAAGCAGGCGCTCAAGAAGCCGGGTGCGCGGCTGGACCGGCTATTTCGCGTTGCGGGCAGTGGACTGGGTCTCGACAGTCGTCGAGGCGCCATTGCAGCGGTTATTCCGCCAGCAATCTGACGGGTTGGGGGCCGATCACGACGGCGTCACATCGGCGATCACGAAACCCGAGCGCGGAATGGCGGGCAGGCGTTGGAAGTCGATTCGCAAGTCCTGCGAGGGCACCTGATAGCGTAGCCGGACCAGAAAGTTCACGGACACCTTCATCACGGCGACAGCGACGCCTTCTCCCGGGCACCGGTGATGGGCCCGGACGTCTCCGCCGCCCTGGGGAATGAAGTTGAAGGGCGTGACCTTCTGGTCGCCGAACCGCTCAGGGCGGAACGCTTCCGGGTCGCTCCACACGGCTGGGTCATGGTCAGTGCCGAAGAGATCCAGGATGACGCGCCGCCCGCGTTCAAACCGGAGGCCTTGCCACTCGAATGTTTCACGAACACGGGCGGCGACGGCAGGGAAGAATGGGTAGTAGCGCCGCACCTCCTGCACAAACCACTCGAGGTAGCGGGCATAGCCTGCTTGCAGCGGCCCCAGGCAGAACGGGAACTCGTGCATTGCGTGGGCCGCGAAGGCAACGAAGACCGACACCGCGATGGTCGGGCGCAGCACGTTGAGCAGTTCGACCGCCGCCACGCGCAGCGGCAGCAAGGAGTCGTTCCCTTCACGGTGGCACGCGATGACCGACAAGGCCGATTCTTCAGGGGCCTTCAGTCTGCCGGTCCGCACGTCGTCGATCAAGCCGGACAGCCACTGCTCGGCCTTTGATCTCGCGAGGCGCGAACGAACGTGCCGCAGCGATCCCGCTTCATCGAACAACGACACCAGTTGGCGGTCCGCAGGGGCAGTTCCACGGGCGGCATCGGGGCACCCGCCCAGCGGCAAACGGCTTGCGTCAACAACTGCTGCACAGCCTCATACAGCACGATTTTCGTTTGCTGTTGCCAATGTCCAGTCGCCTCTGACCAAGCGGCCGCCACCTCATCGGCCAGATGCTCGACGCGTTGCGGCGTGAGCAGCGAAAGGAACATCGCCTTGCGATGCTGGTGGGGATGGCCGTCCAGCCCCTGCACGCCGCCCTTGCCGAACAGCGTAGCCCGGACCGGTTCGGGCGCCGCACCGATGCGCGTGAAGCGCCGCGAGTCGTAGAACAACTCGGCTGCCTCGGCGCCCGTCATGCAGATCGTGGGCTGCAAGAGGAGGCGTGTCTGGAACAGGTTGCTTTTCAGACGCTTGCAGCGATTGCCGATAAAACGATAGGGATCGTTCAGCAGCGCGAGCGTGCTGTCGAAGGCAGGATCGCGTGGCATAGAGGACATGTTGCACTCTCAAACAACTGACTTCGAAGTCCTCGGGCCTTCTGGCAATGCCATGCGGGCGCCTGCTATTGGCCGATCGCCAACTGCTCCCGTAGGAAGGCGGCGGCGGCCGCCTCAAGACTCCAGCGGTCCTTCATGAGTACGGCCAGGTTTGCGGACCCCGGGCCGCGTGAATGCCGATGATGAGCGGCACCACGGGGCGCACGAGCAGCAGCCACAAGCCGGCGCTCGGCGGGGTCTTCCCGCGCGCCTCACCGGGGAGGAGTTGCCATCGCTGCGTCAAGCGGGCCAGGAGATCCAGCCCATGCCCGATGTCAAAAGGATCAGTGCACCGAACGCGATCCGGTACCAACCGAACGGGCTGAAGTCGTGCGTCGAGACGTAACGGATCAACCAGCGGATGCAGGCGAGCGCGCTGAAGAAGGCCACCCCGGTGCCCGTGAGAAACAGCGGGATGTCCTCGGTCCGCATCGAATCGCGGTGTTGCCACATCGAGTAGCCGGCCGCGGCGAAGAGGGTCGGAATGCCGAGGTAGAAGCTGAACTCGGTGGCCACCTGTCTCGGCACTCCCAGGAGCATCGCCCCGATGATCGTTGCACCGGAGCGGCTGGTGCCGGGCACCAGGGCCGCGCATTGGACGAGACCAATGCGAAGTGCGTCTCGGGGCGTAAGGTCGTCCACCGTCCGGATCTCGAGGTGGTCGGCGGCCCGGACGAGGCCCTGTCGCTGGGAGCGTTCGACCATCAGGATGATGAGACCGCCCAACACGAAGGCCAGGGCGACCGACGTGGGATTGAAGAGGTGGGCCTTGATGAATGAGCCGAACAACAAGCCAAGGATGGCCGCCGGCAGGAATGCCAGCAGCAGATTGAACGCGAACTGCCGGCGTGATGGGTCGGAGGTCAGCCCAAGGGCTGTTGCCGCGAGCCGCGCCCGGTAGTGCCAGACCACTGCGAGCATGGCGCCAGCCTGGATCGTGATCTCGAACACCTGGGCCGAGTGGTTGTCGAATCGCAGCAGCGACGACGCCAGGATCAAGTGTCCTGTCGAAGAGATCGGCAGGAATTCGGTCAAGCCTTCCACAACGCCCAGTAGGGCCGCCTTGGCAAGCAGTAGCAGATCCACGCGCAGCTCCGGTGCGTTCTAACAGTGTTGGCAGATGGCCGCCTGTGGGTTTCACCGTGCCGACATGGATTGCACAGTCACGACCGAGGATCCGCGCTGACTTGGCGGATGCTTCGCGCTCACCCATTCGCTTCGCGTGCCTGCTTCCTGCCGAAAAGCTCATGGAGCACGATCAAGGCCGCGCCCAGGGTGATGCCGATGTCCGCCACGTTGAAAGCTGGCCAGTGGTGCACCCCCCAGTGAACGTCGATCCAGTCCACCACGGCTCCGCGCGCGGCGCGGTCGATCATGTTGGCCAAGGCGCCGCCCAGGATCAGCCCGAAGCCGATCCGTTCCGTGCGTGAAGTGCCGGGACGCCGAATCATGAAGACCAGGAACACCGAGGCTGCCAGAGCGATCACAATGAAGAAGAACCGCTGCCAGCCGCCGGCGTCGTGCAGGAAACTGAAGGCCGCGCCCCGGTTCAGCACGTGCACGATATTGAGGACCGGCAGCCACGCGTGGCTCGCGCCGTACTCGACCCAAGCCACGATGGCCGCCTTCGTAGCGAGGTCAGCGGCCAACACCAAGCCCGCCAGCAGGAAGCCAAGGCGAATGGTGCGATCAGCCGGCATGCTCATCACGGTTGGCCGACGTTGATCCTCTCAACAGCCGCAATCCGTTGAAGACCACGGCCAGGCTCGCGCCCATGTCGGCGAGGATGGCGAGCCACAAGCTGGCATGGCCGGTGAAGGCGAGCACCATGAAGACGGCCTTGGTGCCGATCGCAAACGCGATGTTGGCCTTCAGCACGCCGCCCACGCGGCGCGACAGCGCAATGAACTCGGGCAGCTTGCGCAAGTCGTCCTTCATCAGCGCCACATCGGCGGTTTCGATCGCGATGTCGGTGCCGGCAGCACCCATCGCGAAACCGATGTTCGACTTGGCCAGCGCCGGCGCATCGTTGACGCCGTCGCCCACCATGCCTACCGGCGCCCGTGCGGCGAGTTTCTCGATTGCTGCCAGCTTGTCGTGCGGCAGCAGGTCGCCGCGGGCGTCGTTGATCCCGACCTGCGCTGCTACCGCTTGGGCGGTCTTGTGGTTGTCGCCGGTGAGCATCACCGGCTCGACGCCCAGCCGCTGAAGCGCCGCTACTGCTTGCTTGCTGCTGTCGCGGATCGTGTCGGCCACCGCCAGGACGGCCAGCGCCTGCTTGTCGGTCGCCAGCACCACCGCTGTCTTGGCCTGCGCTTCCAGCTGCTCCAACAGCTTGCGAACCTCCTCGCTGGCCACCCCGAGCTCGTTGGCCAGCCGGTGATTGCCGATGTAGTAGGTCTGGCCGTCGATGTCGCCCTTGACACCGCGCCCGGCCAACGCCTCGAAGCGCTGCACGGGTGCGTGCGGCCGGTCGCCGTAGGCGCTGACAATCGCGGTGGCCACCGGGTGCTCGGACAAGGCATCCAGGCTGGCTGCGATCCGAAGCACCTCGTCCTGAGACAGCGAGCCCAGCGGCGCGGTGTCGGTCAGCACCGGCCGGCCGTGGGTCAGAGTGCCGGTCTTGTCCAGCGCGATCGCGCGCAGCAGACGCCCTTGTTCCAGGTACAGGCCTCCCTTGACGAGGATGCCCCGACGTGCGGCCGCGGCCAGGCCACTGACGACCGTCACCGGGGTCGAGATCACGAGGGCGCAAGGACAGGCGATCACCAGCAACACCAGCGCCTTGTAGGTCCAGTCGAACCAGGCTCCGCCGAAGAACAACGGAGGGATCAAGGCAATGGCGATCGCCAGTGCAAAGACCAACGGCGTGTAGATGCTTGCGAAGCGGTCGACGAACCGCTGCGTCGGTGCCCGCTGGCCCTGGGCTTCCTGGACCGAGCGGGCGATGCGATCGAGGGTCGTCTCACCCTTTCGCGCGCGCACCTCGAACTCGAGGGTCCCGCGCTCGTTGATCGTGCCGGCGAACACCGTGTCGCCCGGGTTCTTCTCCACCGGCATGCTTTCGCCGGTGATGGGCGCCTGGTTGACTGCCGAAGCGCCCGAGACCACGACGCCGTCCAGTGCGATGCGTTCGCCCGGTCGAACGCGAACAATGGCGCCGACCGACAGCATCTCGGCCTTGACCTCTTCCCAGCGCCCGTCGGCTTGCCGGACCAGGGCAGTCTCCGGCGCCAGATCCATTAGCTTGCGGATTGCGTTGCGCGCCCGGTCCAGGCTGAGCGCCTCGATCATCTCTGCAATGCCGAACAGCCAGATAACCACCGCCGCTTCCGGCCACTGGCCGATCAAGGCGGCGCCGATGACGGCGATCGTCATCAGCAGGTTCATGTTTAGCGACAGCGTGCGCAGCGCGATCCAGCCCTTCTTCAGGGTCTCGATCCCACCCAGGGCAATGGCGGCCAGCGATGCAGCTACCACCGGCCACGCCGATTCGCCCATCCCGGAGAACGCCAGGACTTCCGCACCAACTGCCAGCACGCCGGCAGCCCCCATGCGCAGCCACTGTGCCTTGGAGATGCCGGTGCCGAACTCCCGCGTGACGGCTGGTGCCGGCTGGTTACGGTCGCGCAGTACCGGCGACATGCCCAGCCGCTCGATGGCGGCCGTGATCGGTGCCTCGTCCGGGAGCAAATGGCTGACGGTTAGCGTGCGACTCATCAGGTCGAACTGCAGAGCGCTGACGCCGGCCATGCCCTCCAACGCCTTGCGCAGCAGGGCCTCCTCGGTCGGGCAGTCCATCTTCTCGATCAGGTAGGTTGCTTGCCCTTTGGGGCTCGGTCCCGCCTCGCGCTCGACAGTGGCATTCATGCCGATCTCGCGCAGTGCGGCGAGGACCGGTGCGGGGTCCACGAGGCGGTGCTGCACCGCCAATCGGCGGTTCATCAGGTCGAAGTCCAAACGATCGATGGCGTTGACCTTGCCCAAGCGCTTGCGGATCAGTGCTTCCTCGGTCGGGCAGTCCATGTTTGTGATCAAGAACTGCGTGGTGTTGCCGCTGGCAGCGGGCGCGGGCAAAACCGCCAGCTGGCCGCAGGAGCCGCAGCCGGCGTCCGAGTCCGCCCCGCGGCTCGCTAGCGGCTGGTTGTCACCCAGCCTCGCCTGCATGCCGATCGCCTGTAGCTGCGTCAGGATGGGCTGCGCCGATAGCAACGTGTGCACGACGGCCAGCCGTTGCGCCGGCAGGTCGAACTCGAGCGACTTCACCCCGTCCAGCTGCTCGAGCCGGGCGCGAATCGCCGCCTCTTCGGAGCGGCAATCCATGTTCGTAATCGTGAAGACATCCGTCGACGGGGTGCCCTGGCTGCTGGGGCGAGACGAGGAACCAGTAGAGCTACGAGCGCCACGGCCTGCCGGTTCGCCCTCGGCATCTAGCGAAGCTGGCATGCCGATCTCGTTCAACGCCTGGAGCAGAGGCTGCGGTGTTGGCAGCGCATGCTCGACGGTGAGGCGCCGATTGGGAAGGTCGAAGGATAGTGACCGGACCTCCGGCAGCGTGGCGAGCCGCGCGCGGATCGCCGCTTCTTCGTTGCGGCAATCCATGTTCGGGATGCGCAAGATGGACCTTGCGCCATGGGCCCGGGGCGCTTGGTCCGTCGTACCCGTGCTTTCGCCGGCATCGGTGTTGTGGGCCTGATCGATCTTCATGATTCGCATTCTTTCGGTGGCTGAGATTGCACACCCTAAAGTGGATATAGAGTCAAGTGCAGGCGCATCTCTTCTGGACGCCGCTGGTCAGGCGGCCTCGGATTGGGCCTTTTCTCCGGCCTCGGCCGCTTCTGCGAGGATCTCCCGGCCACCCTTGGCGGCGATCGCCGACACCACCAGGCCGAGGACCAGGTCCGGCAGGTTCGAGTCCAACCACATCACCAATGCACCGGACAGCACGATCGACAGGTTCACGATCGAGTCGTTGCTGGTGAAGATGGCCGAGGCCTTGAAATTGACGTCCTGCCCACGGTGGCGCCTCAGCAAGCGCAGGCAGACGATGTTCAGCGCCGCGTTGATCGCCGCCATAACCATCATCGCGGGCCCCACCGGCGCCTCGCCGCCAAAGAACCGGCGCAGCACCTCGACGAACAGCATCACGGCCAAGCCGATCAAGAGCCATCCGGACAGGCGCGCAGCGCGCACCTTGACGGCCTGGGAGCGGCTGACGGCATAGAGGCTCACGCCGTACACCGAGGCGTCGGCCAGGTTGTCCAGCCCCGCTCCGATCAACGCGGTGGATGACGCCCAGAGCCCGACGCCCACGCCGGCCAGGCTCTGGCCGAGGTTGATCAGCAGCACCAGCCACAGGGTGCGGCGATCGGCCGCTTGGCTGGCATCGAGGTTGCGTCCTTCGTCGTCGGCGCAGTTATCGCTCATTGGAATTCCTTCTTTGAATGGCCCCAGACCCACGGACGCCAAGCCAGCCTCTATTGCAAACCATGTACCAGCTACAGAGTCAAGGCATTGCGTACTCCCCGGTAGCCGGTTTGCTGCAGCCAGCGTACGCGGGTAGCTGGCCGGAGAGCTCCGGTAAAATGGCTCGATGCTCCCGAGCCTCTTCAATAGACTGCCTGCGGTTCGACGAATCCCTGCCGCGCAGGCCCGACGGTCCCGTGCAGTGCTGACCGCGCTGTCCATCGTCCTCGCACTTGCGTCGGGGCTGCCCCAAACGAACGCGCACGGGCAGGCACAGACGCAGGGCCTAGCGCTGACACAACTGCCGGCGCCGGCCAGCGGCCCGATTCGCGTTGAGGCCGTCGTCGTCGAACTCGTTTCCCGGCAATCGGCAGTCGCGCCCGGACAGACCCTCGAACTGGGTCTGCGGCTGCAGCATGACCCGGACTGGCATTCCTATTGGCGCAACCCGGGCGACTCGGGTCTGCCGACCCAACTTGAACTGACCCTGCCCGCCGGCTTCGAAGCGGGCGCGATCCAGTGGCCGGCGCCGCAGCGGCACTTTATTCCACCGCTGGCGAACTATGGCTATGAAGGTGAAATGGTGCTGCCGGTGCCGGTGCAGGTGCCCGCGACGGTGGAGGGTCCGTCACTGCGCATCGAGGGCAAGGCCTCCTGGCTCATGTGCCGCGACATCTGCATTCCGGGCGAGGCGTCCGTGGCGCTGGTCCTGCCGGTCGTGCGCGAGGGCGCCGCGCCGCCCTCGACACCCCACGCGGCGCTCTTCGAAGCGGCGCAAGCCCGCATGCCGACCGAACTGCTCGAAGTGGCGGTGTCCGTCGAAGACGAGCGCCTTTCGCTCGGCCTGCCTGAGCCCTTGAGCTCGGCCGAGTTCTTTCCGCTGCGCGAGGGCCTGATTCGCAACGCCGCGCCTCAGCCGTTGTATGCGATCGAGGCGGCCGGCCAGCCGCCGCGTCGGCTTGAGGTCGCGCTGGTCAGCGACACAGCCAAAGCCGCTGCGGCCGCACCGAAGACGGCGCTCGAGGCTGCCGAAGGCGTGCTCGTGGCTGACAACCGTGTTTTCGAACTGCGTCCTGTCATGGCCGAGCAGCCCCTGCCGGCGGGCGTCGAAATCGCTCGGGTGGCCGGTGCTCCCGACCGTGCGCCCCCGAGCGCGTCGAGCTTCCGGCTGCCCGGCTTCTGGGGCGGCTCCGCCGGCGAGCGTGCGGTGTCATCGAATGGCCCGACACCGGGCGCCCTTCAGATCGGACCGAACGCCAGGGGCGAATCGATCGGCGGCACGAATTCGATCGGCGATACGGATTCGACAGTTGGCCGGGCTGCCCGTGGCAGTGCACCGGACGCGAGCGTCGACTTCGGCCTCGTGAATCTGCTCGTTGCGGCCTTGTTCGCTGTGATCGGTGGACTGATCCTCAACCTGATGCCTTGCGTTTTTCCGGTCATCGGACTGAAGGTGCTGGGCTTTGCTCGCCATGGCGGCAGCGGCGATGCCGCGCAGATTCAGGCGGCACGCAGCGCATCGCGCGCGAGCGCTTGGGCGTTTTCGGCCGGTGTCCTCGCTTCGTTCTGGGTGCTCGCGGCAGCGCTGCTTGCTTTGCGCGCGGCAGGGCAGGCGGCAGGCTGGGGTTTCCAGCTTCAGTCACCGGCATTCGTGGCCTCGATGGCGCTGCTGTTCGTGGCGATCGCCCTGAACTTTTCCGGCGTGTTTGAATTCGGCACCGCGATGACCCGGCTCGGACAGTTCGACTCCGCCCCGCGTCCATCCAAGCGCAGACGCCGCTCCTCGCTGGGTCGCTCGTTCGGCTCCGGCGTGCTCGCAGTGCTCGTTGCCACGCCCTGCACGGCGCCGTTCATGGGCTCGGCGCTCGGCTTCACGCTGTCGGCCAGCGCCGTGCAAACGGTGATCGTGTTCACCGCGCTTGGCCTCGGAATGGCGCTGCCCTATCTGCTGCTCGGCCTGTTTCCGGCGTGGCTGCGCTGGCTGCCGCGACCGGGGCGCTGGATGGAGAGCTTGCGGCAGGCGCTGGCGTTTCCCATGTACGCCACCGCGGCCTGGCTTGCCTGGGTGCTTGGCCAGCAGGCTGGCATCGACTCGGTGCTCGCGCTCGCCGTCGGCGCCGTGCTGCTGGCGCTAGCCGCCTGGCTGTACGGCCGGTTCGTTCAGCGCGCCCAAGTGGCCCGCCTGTCGCTGACAGCTGCCCGGCGACGGCGCATCCTGGCCGCCTCGCTTGCCGTGCTGGCACTTGCCGCGGGGCTCACCATTGCCTGGCCGACGGCCGACACACTCGCGCTAGCGCCCGTGACGAGCGAGACTCGAGGTGCTGAAGGCTTGCCGGGCTCGGCCGCCGCCTGGCAACCGTGGTCGGTCGACGCGGTCGCGCGCGCGCGCGCTGCTGGGCGGCCGGTGTTCGTCGATTTCACGGCGGCCTGGTGCGTCAGCTGTCAAGTCAACAAACAGCTTGTCCTCGATCGGGCGTCGGTCGTGCAGGCGATGGCCCGTGCCGACGTCTTGCGTCTGCGCGCCGACTGGACGAGTCGCGATCCAGAGATCAGCGCAGAGCTGGCCCGCCATGGCCGGAATTCCGTGCCCCTGTATTTGCTATTCCAGCCCGGCCAGGAGCAGCCGGCCGTGCTGCCGGAGCTGCTGACACAGGGCATCGTGCTCGAGGCGCTTGCCGGGCTCGGCTCGGCGCACTGAGTCGCCTCTACGCGCTGCCTCCGCAGCTCCTCTGTGAACCCCGAAAGGTAAAACTTCTACTGTTCCCTCGGCGGAGCCGGGAGCCTCCTTTTAGTAGCCAGGAGGATGCTCCCAACGGGGGGGCTTCCGCTCTTGAGCCTCTCGCTTCGTCCTGGAGATCCCGTGAATGGAGTCGAACTGAACGTGCTCGGCATGAACTGCGGATCGTGCGTGGCATCGGTTACCCGCTCGCTGCAAGACATCCCCGGAGTTGTTTCGGTTTCCGTCGAACTGTTCGGCGGCACCGCCCGCCGGCGGCACCGCCCGCGTTCGCACTCGAACCGGTATGGGGTCGTGACGATGATCATCGCACTGGCCGCCGCGGGGTACGACGCGAGCTTTCGCCGAATGTCGGAATCCGAAGAATCGCTCAACAAGCGGCTTCGGGATGGCAAGGCGACTGTGCCTGACGGCGGCGCCATGCACAGCCGGCAGATGCGCCACCCCGTCCATTACGAATTGGTAATGTAGACGTCAGCAGACCGACAGCGGCGCGCCCATAGGATCCGTGGCTCCAGAACACGCCATGGATCCTTGCCGCATGCTTCCACTCCAACGACACGTATCCGCGATCGCTATCCCGAGGCGTCGCTTCGTGCACGGCCTCGCCGCGGGCGGGGTGCTTGCCGGATCACTTGCCCTCAACGCTCGCGCCTGGGCGCGCCCGGAAGCGAGCGCCACGGGCACTGCGCCCGTGCTGCGCGGTACGGAGTTCGATCTTGTCATCGCCGAGAATCCGGTCAATTTCACCGGCTCCGTGAGGATGGCCACGACGATCAATGGCTCGATTCCTGGCCCCACCTTGCACTGGCGGGAAGGCGATACCGTCACCATACGCGTCACGAACCGCCTTCGCGAGGCCACGTCGATTCACTGGCACGGCATCATCCTGCCGTTTCAGATGGACGGGGTACCGGGGATCAGCTTTGCAGGAATCGCTCCTGGAGAGACCTTCACCTATCAATTCAAGGTCGAGCAAAGCGGCACCTATTGGTATCACTCGCATTCGGGCATGCAGGAGCAGACCGGCATGTACGGCGCGATCGTGATCGAGCCCCGTTACGGCGAGAGGCATGGTTCCGATCGTGCATACGTGGTTCAACTGTCGGACTGGACCGACGAAGACCCGATGCGGGTGTTCGCGAAGCTGAAGGTTCAGGGGGACTACTACAACTTCAATCAACCCACCCTGGGAAACTTCATTCGCGCTGCGAAGCGACATGGGCTCTCGGCGGCGCTCGACGAACGACGTATGTGGAACCAGATGCGGATGAACCCCACCGATCTGGCGGATCTGTCCGCGCACACGCTCACCTACCTGATGAACGGCGTAACCCCTGCGGGCAACTGGACCGGGGTGTTCATTCCCGGCGAACGCGTCCGTTTGCGCTTCATCAACGGCGCGGCGAATACTTTCTACGATGTCCGGATACCGGGATTGAAGCTTACGGTGGTGCAGGCAGATGGCGTCGACGTCGAGCCAGTGAGCGTCGATGAGTTTCGCTTCGGCCCTGGCGAAACCTACGACGTCATCGTTCGGCCTCGCGACGAGGCCTACACGATCTTCGCGCAAGCGATGGAGCGAACCGGCTACGCGCGGGGCACTCTGGCCACCCGCGCCGGCTTGTCCGCAGAGGTGCCGGCCCTGGATCCTCCCCAATGGCTGTCGATGGCGGACATGATGGGCGAAATGGACCATGGCAAAGGCGTCGATCATGGCGACGCCGCACGGAAGTCGAGGTCGCCTGGCACAGGAAGCGGAGACCAGCACGGCGGCATGCACGCGGGGATGCATGGCGCAATGCATGGCGGGATGCATGGGGGGATGACTGGCGCATCCGCCGCGAGCAGCCTGGTCAGGCATGCGCGAACCGAGTATGGCCCGAGCACCGACATGCGGGTGGACATGCCGCGCCGCAACCTCGATGACCCCGGGGTAGGACTCCGGAACAACGGCAGGCGTGTCTTGACCCTCGCGGACCTTCAGACGACGGGCGGACCTCTTGATCCGCGTGGCGCGGAGCGCGAGATTGAACTGCATCTGACCGGCAACATGGAGCGCTATACCTGGTCGTTCGACGGCCAGGAGTTCGGAAGCTCCACGCCGGTGAGGCTTCGCTACGGAGAGCGGGCTCGCGTGATCCTCCACAACGACACGATGATGACCCACCCGATGCACCTTCACGGCCTGTGGAGCGAGCTAGAGAGCCCCGAGGGGCGATTCCTTGCTCGCCGCCATACGATTCCGGTTCAGCCGGCACAGCGAATCAGCTTCCTGGTGACGGCCGACGCTCTGGGTCGTTGGGCCTGGCATTGCCATCTGGCCTTCCACATGGATGCCGGAATGTTCCGGGAGGTGGTCGTCGCATGAGCCAGCGAGAGAGGGTATCGATGATCGGAAAGCAAATCATCCCGGCGATTGTCACCACGGCCATGGCCAGCGCCACAGCCGCCTGGGCCCAGGTTCCGACGAGCCGTGAAGGTGTTGCCGATCATGGCGCGCATCACGATTCTCGGGGCGAGGCAACTGCGCCGGTTCGGGCCGCGCAGCCGGATGCGCAATTAGGCGCCGGCATGGACCACGGCGCCATGTCGCCCCCTGCCAACGCGACAGGCTCCGCAGAACCACGGGATCCCGATGCATACTCGGAGGGCTTCGTGCGCGGAACGGGCCAGTACGCGTTAACGAACGTGCCGAAACTCACCCTGGCCGACGAGCAAAGCTTCACATCGCTGCTGGTGGATCGCCTCGAACGCTTCGACGGCCGAGACGGGAATGGGCTCTCCTACGACGCCCAGGCATGGTTCGGACGCACCTACGATCGCGCGGTCGTGAAGGCCGAGGGCGAACGGTCGGGCGGGACACTGGAGCACGCGAGCGCGGAGCTGCTGTGGAGTCACGCCATATCCAGCTACTGGAACACGCAACTCGGCCTGCGCTATGACAGTGGAACCGGGCCCGGCAGGGAGTGGCTGGCATTCGGCATCCAGGGACTTGCACCGTACTGGTTCGAAGTCGACGCGACCTTCTACATTGGCAAGGATGGGCGCACCGCGTTCAACTTCGAGGCTGAGTACGAGTTGTTGCTCACTCAACGCCTGATCCTGCAGCCGCGCATCGAGGTATCGGCTTACGGCAAGGCCGATCCCGCTCTCGACATCGGAAGCGGCCTGTCCGAGGGAGCGGCCGGGATTCGCTTGCGCTACGAAATCACCCGGCAGTTCGCTCCCTACGTGGGTGTCGAGTGGATCCGCAAATTCGGGGACACGGCAGACCTGTCGCGCAACGCAGGCGATCGCGTCAGCGACACCCGATGGGTCGCCGGTGTACGCCTGTGGTTCTGAGTTCTCATCCTATCAACCCGATACAAAGCGGCCATACCGAGACCATGATCAAGTTCGCATCGACAATCGTGCTTGCCGTCTTTCCCGCAATCGCGCTCGCGGCCGGTGGTCACGCTGGCTCCCACGTCGCAGAAACGAAAGCCCCAGGCGCGGATATCCAATCAATGGGCAACCACCCCATGGGCGACCACTCTATGGATGGACACTCAATGAGTGGCATGCACGGCCCACAGAGCGAGTCAGCGCCGGGTAAACCCGGAGACCCCGCCAAGGTCGACCGGACAATCCCGATCGACATGCAGGACGCCATGCGGTTCACGCCGCAGGCGGTCCGCGTGAAGGCGGGCGAGACGATACGTTTCTTCCTGAAGAACTCCGGCGCAATGGAACACGAATTCGTGATTGGATCGATCGATGCGCTGAAGGCGCACGCGGAGACGATGCGCAAGATGCCGGGAATGAAGCATGCGGAGTCCAACATGCAGACCTTGGCCCCCGGACAACGTGGTGGCCTGGTCTGGCAGTTCGACAAGGCCGGCACAGTCGATTTCGCATGCCTGATCCCCGGGCACTTCGAGGCCGGAATGAAGGGGCAGATCGTGGTGGAATAAATTCGCCCTCACGCGAAGCCCTCTCGTCTGGCATCGCGTTCTATCGACTCTCCTCTCGGCTGCCGGGAATCGATAGGAAGAGGATCCGGCAGCCAAGTCGAGGAGCGCAATCGTCGAATGGGTCGAGACCGCTCCAAACTGAAAGCGAGGTTGTGGTGAAGATGACTGCTGGAAGATCCCTTGTGGCAGCCTTGGCGCTCGGCGCGGGGCTTGCATCGGCGCAGCCAGGTCCCGGAATGATGGGTGGCTACGGAATGGGAATGGGCCCGGGGATGATGGGCGGCTGCGGAATGAGCATGGGCATGAGCCCGGGAACAATGGGCGGCTACGGAACGGGCATGGGAGCGGGAATGATGGGCGGCACGGCAGGCGGAGCCTGGATGCCGGATCTGAACGAGAGCCAGCGCACCGAACTGACCAAGATTCAGGACGAGAGCCGCAAGAGGCACTGGGAGCTGATGGGCCGAATGCAGGACGAGATGGCGAAAATGCGCGACGCGATGTGGGGCGCCAAGCGAGACCGGACGGCCATTGTCGCGGCCCTGGATCGCATGCACGAGATTCGCAAGCAAGGCGTTGCACAAATGCTCGACACCACCGATCGCGTCGAAGGCCTGCTGACACCTGAGCAGCGCGAGCAGTTCAGACGCCGCAATCCGATGTGGATGATGAACGGCGGGGTCGGGCAATGATGTGGGGCGGAATGTATGACGGCGGCTGGGGCATGGGCTATGGACTCATGGGAATGGTCCATGGTCTGCTATGGCTCGTCCTGATCGGGCTCGGCATCGCAGTACTCGTGCGTTGGCTCAGGCGAGACGCCGGCTCCTCGTCCGCGCTGGAGGAATCCGCCCTCGATATACTGAAGAAGCGGTACGCACGCGGGGAGATCGAGAAGCAGGAATACGAGGAAAAGCGACGGGATCTCGTTTCCTGAACGCCGATCGGGATATTGTCCTGAGCAGCGGGTCCTGAGGGATATACTAAAAAAATGCGCCGTCTGATCAGCGTCCTCATTCTCGCACTGCTGCCGCTTCAGATCGGTTGGGCGACGGTCGCATCGTATTGCGGACATGAATCCGATCGGGCGGCCCAGCACTTCGGACACCACGAACACGAGCATCACGCCGATAGTGGTCACGCCGCCGAGTTCGATGGCTCGAAGGGTTCCGGTGACACCGGAGCCAATCTCTTCGGCACGTCCGACGGCGACTGCAGCACTTGCCACCTTCATCTCGCCGGCGCGATCTTTCTGATCACTGCGCCGCTCGCGGGCACGCATGCGCTAAGCCCTCCACCGCAGCCCGAGTACCGGCCTCACGCCGTACCGACTACTCCGCCCGAACGCCCGCAGTGGCAACGCCTCGCCTGATCGGCGGGGCGGGTCTCCTCCTTTTCTGACTCCCGTTCGCGTCTGCTCGCGCCGTCGGTGACGGCCGCGCAGGCGTCGCGCGACCCGATGGTCGCTATGCCCGCCGATCTCCCGTGGACGCTTATCGACACTGGAGCATCGGATGCACGAATCAAGATCGACGCGAGGGCGCGTGTCGCGCGCCCTCGCAGGGCTTGCGCTGGCGGCCTGCGCAAGCGCGGCGGCCGCGCAGGCAGCGGCCGCGGGACAAGCCCCCAGCCTCGGCCAGGCCTTCGAGGCCGCCTGGGCCCGCCAGCCCGAGGCGCAGGCGCTGCCGGCGCGGCGCGACGCCGCCCTAGCCCGGCAACGCGCTTCCCGAGCGTGGTCGCCGGAAGCGCCGGCGCTGGAGCTCGCCGCACGGACCGACCGGCTGAACGACAACCTGGGCACCCAGGAGCTGGAGGTCGGCGTCGCGATGCCGCTCTGGCTGCCGGGCGAGCGCGCGCGAAGCGAAGCGTTGGCGCAAGCCGAATCGGATGCGGTCGACAGCCTCGCCCTCGGCGCAAGATTGCGCGTCGCAGCCGACGTCCGCGAGGCCTGGTGGGGCTGGCATCGCGCGCGGATCGAGGCGGAAGTGGCGAGCCTGCAACTCGACAACGCCCGGCGCATCGCTGCCGACGTCGCCCGCCGGGTCGGCGCCGGCGAACTGGCGCGCGCCGACCGGCACCAGGCCGACGGCGCAGTCGCCGCGGCGGAATCCGGCCTGGCGCAGGCGCGCGCCTCGGCGTCGACCGCCCTGCAGCGGCTGCGCGCCGTGACCGGCCTGGCCCTGCGCCCCGCCGATGCCGGCGATGCCGCGCCCGAGCCCCTGCCTGAGCGCGCGGCGCCTCAGGCTGCCGAGCACGGCGCCCTGCGCGAGCTCGCTGACCGGGCCGAGGTGGCCGATCGGACCGCCGCCCTCGCGGCGACCCAACGGCGGGCGAACCCCGAGCTCCTGCTCGCGGCCACCCGCGAGCGCGACGCCTTCGGCGAGCCCCACCGGCAATCGATCACCCTGGGCGTGCGCATCCCCTTCGGCGCGGGGCCGCGGGCCGACGCGAGAATCGCCGCCGCCCGCGCCGAGGCGCTGGCGGCGCGCGCCCGGCTGGCGCTCGAGCGCGAGCGCCTGCTGGCCGAGCGCGAGGCCGCCGGCGCGCGCGTCGACTCGGCGCGCATGCAGCTCGCAGCAGCCGAGCGCAGGCTGGAGCTCGCACGGGAGTCGCGCGGCTTCTTCGAGAAGTCCTTCCGGCTCGGCGAAACCGACCTGCCCACCCGGCTGCGCATCGAAGCCGAAGCCGCGGAGGCCGAGCGCCAGGCGGCACGCGCCCGGGTGGAGCTCGCCGCCGCGATCTCCGCGCTGCGCCAGGTCCTCGGCCTGCTGCCACAGTGAGCCGCGCCGCGCCCCGCCCTACCGAACACCCTCAGCATCCTGGATTCCGAACGATGACACTCCTTCCATTCCTCGCCGCGACGAGCCTCGCCGCGGCCCTGCTCGGCCCCGCCGCCGCACTGGCCGGCGAAGGCCACGACCACGGCGATGCGCCGCCCGCAGCCGCGGGCCCCGCCATGACCCGCTTCGCTGCGACTTCCGAACTGTTCGAGCTGGTCGGCGTGCTCGACGGCCGGCGGATCACGCTCTACCTGGACCGCGCGGCCGACAACGCCCCGGTGACCGAGGCCCGCATCGAGCTCGAGATCGATGGGGCGAGGCTCACCGCCGAGAAGCACGGCGAAGACGCGTTCGAAGTCGAGTTGCCGGAGCCGCCCGCGAGCGGCGTGCTGCCGATCACCGCCACGGTGACCGTGGGCGACGAGATCGACCTGCTCGCCGGCGAGCTCGACATCCACGAGGACGAACACGACGATGCGCCGGTGCGCGAGATTTCCTGGCAAGGCTGGGCGCCCTGGGCAGGCGGCGCCGGCCTGGCGGGCCTGGCCCTGATCGCCCTCGTCCGGCGACGCCCGGCCGAGACCGGCGGCAAGCGCGACGGAGGTGCCGAATGAGCCGCACCAGCCTCGTCGCACTCGCCCTCGCTGCCCTGCTCGTCGCGCCGCTCCCGGCACTCGCCGGCGAAGGCCACGACCACGGCGACGCGCCGGCCTCTCCCAGCGCCAACGGCCCGCAGCGCCAGCCCGACGGCAGCGTCTTCCTGCCCAAGCCCGCGCAGCGCCAGCTCGGCGTGCGGACCCTGGTCTTCCAGGCCGGCAGCCTCCCGCGCACCGTCGAGCTCAACGGCCGGGTGCTGATGGATCCGAACGCCGGCGGCAAGGTGCAGGCGCTCAACATGGGCCGCATCGAGGCCGGTCCGCGCGGCCTGCCGAACCCGGGCCAGACGGTTCGCAAGGGCGAGGTTCTCGCCTACGTGGTGCCGGCCGCGGCGCCGATCGAACGCGCCAACCAGATGGCGCAACTCGCCGAGTTGCGGGCCGCGCGGGCGCTGGCCGAGAAGCGCGCGGCGCGCCTGCGCGAGCTCTCCGACACGGTACCGCGCAAGGAGATCGAGGCCGCCGAGAGCGAGGTCGGCAGCCTGGCGGCGCGAATCGCCGCCATCGGCACAGGGCTGTCCGCCCGCGAGGCGCTGGTCGCGCCGGTGTCCGGAGTGATCGCCTCGGCCAACGCGGTGGCAGGCCAGGTGGTCGACGCGCGCGAGCTGGTGTTCGAGATCGTCGATCCCGGCCGGATGCGCGTGGAAGCGCTGAGCTTCGAGCCCGGGCTGGCAGTTGACATCGACCAGGCCGCGCTGGCGTCCGGCGGCCGCCGCATCCCGCTCTCCTTCGTGGGCGCCGCCCGCAGCCTGCGCGAGCAGGCGCTGCCGCTGACCTTCGTCGCGAAAGGCGAAGGCCTGGAAGGGCTGGCGGTGGGCCAGCCGGTCAGGGTGTTCGTGCAGACGCGCACTCGCGTCGAGGGCATCGCGGTCCCGGTGGCGTCGCTGATGCGCAACCCGGCCAACCAGACGATCGTCTGGGTCAAGACCGCGCCGGAGCGCTTCGAGCCGCGCACCGTCACGCTCGAGCCGCTGGACGGTGTGAGCGCCGCGGTCACCTCGGGCCTGAAGCCCGGCGACCGGGTCGCGACGACCGGCGCGACGCTGATCAACCAGATCCGCTGAGGAGTCGCGAATGTTCAAGTGGCTCCTGGAGAACAGCCTGGGCAACCGGCTGCTGGTGATCATCGGCAGCGCGGTGCTGATGGCCTATGGCGCCTTCACGCTCTCGCGCATGCCGGTCGACGTGTTTCCCGACCTGAACAAGCCCACGGTCACGATCATGACCGAGGCCGGCGGCATGGCCTCCGAGGAAGTCGAGCAGCTGATCACCTTCCCGCTCGAGACGGCGATGAACGGCCTGCCCGGCGTGGAGTCGATCCGCTCGACCTCCTCGTCGGGCCTGTCCTTCATCTACGTGACCTTCGACTGGAGCACCGACCTGTATCGCGCCCGGCAGCTGGTCGCGGAGCGGCTGGCGTCGATGGAGGAAGCGCTCGCCGAAGGCGCGGTGCCGAGGATGGGCCCGATCAGCTCGATCATGGGCGAGATCATGCAGATCGCGATCCCGATCGACACCGCGAAGATCTCGCCGATGGCGGTGCGCGAATTCGCCGACTGGGTGCTGCGGCCGCGTCTGCTGTCGGTGCAGGGCGTGGCGCAGGTGATCCCGATCGGCGGCGAGGTGCGCCAGTTCCAGGTGCAGCCGGACACGGTCAGGATGGCCGAGCTGGGCATCACGAACGCGCAGCTCGAGGACGCGCTGAAGGGCTTCTCGAGCAACACCTCGGGCGGCTTCCTGGAGCTCAACGGCCGCGAGTACCTGATCCGCAACCTGGGTCGAACCTCCCGGCTCGACGACCTGCGCAACCTCGCGCTGACCGCACGGAACGGCCAGCCGATCCTGCTGCGTCAGGTCGCGAACGTGGCCTTCGCGCCGGCGATCCGCCGCGGCGACGCCGGCTTCGAAGGCAAGCCGGCGGTGATCCTAGGCATCCAGAAGCAGCCCACTGCCGACACGATCGCGCTGACCCGGGCGATCGAGACCGCGCTCGCCGACCTGGAGCCCTCGCTGCCCCAGGGCATGGAGGCGCCCCAGGTCACCTTCCGGCAGGCGAGCTTCATCGAGGCCTCGATCAGCACGCTGCAGGGCAAGCTGATCGGCGCGTCGGTGTTCGTGGCGGTGATCCTGTTCTTCTTCCTGGGCACGTTGCGCCCGACCGTGATCGCCTTGACCGCGATCCCGGTCTCGGTCCTGGTCACCGCGCTGGTCTTCAGGTACTTCGGGCTGTCGATCAACACGATGACCCTGGGGGGGCTGGCGATCGCGATCGGCGGGCTGGTCGACGACGCGGTGGTCGGCGTGGAGAACGTGCTCAGGCGCCTGAAGGAAGACCGCGCGAAGCACCCCGGGCACCGGCTCAGTCCGGTCGAGGTCGTGGCCCGCGCCACGATGGAAGTCCGCTCGGCGATCCTGTACGCCACGGTGATCATCGTGCTGGTGTTCATCCCGCTGTTCGCGCTGCCGGGCCTGGAAGGCAGGCTGTTCGTGCCGCTGGGCGTGGCCTTCATCGTGTCCACGCTGGCCTCGCTGCTGGTGTCGGTCACGGTCACGCCGGTACTGAGCTTCTACCTGCTGCCCCGCATGAAGAACCTGGCGCACGGGGACACGAAGCTGCTGGCCTGGCTCAAGGCCCGCTATCGCGGCTCGCTGCAGGCGGTGCTCGAGCACCCCAGGACGGCGCTGGGCGCTTCGGTGGTGACCGTAGCGCTGGCGGTGGCCGCGGTGCCGCTCTTCCCGACCACCTTCCTGCCGCCCTTCAACGAGGGCACGCTGCTGATCGGCCTGCGCCTTAACCCGGGCGTGACCCTCGCCGAGTCGACCGCGATAGCGCGGCAGGCCGAGGTGCTGGTCAAGCAGGTGCCGGAGGTCACGCACGTGGGCCGGCGAAGCGGCCGGGCGGAGCTCGACGAGCATGCCGAGGGCGTGCACGTGAGCGAGCTCGACGTGGGGCTGAAGCCCGCCGCCGAGCTCACCCGCTCGATGGCCGAGATCGGCGCCGACATCCGCTCGCGCCTGGTCAACCTGCCGGCCGCGATCGCGATCGGCCAGCCGATCTCGCACCGGATCGACCACATGCTGTCGGGCGTGCGCTCGCAGATCGCGATCAAGATCTTCGGCGACGACCTGGACACGCTGCGCGGCCAGGCCGACGCGCTGCGCTCGAAGCTGGCCGGCATTCCCGGCATCGCCGACCTGGAGATCGAGAAGCAGGTGCTGGCGCCGCAGATCAAGGTGCGGGTGGACTACGAGGCGGCGGCCAGGTATGGCCTGCCGGCCTCCGAGGCGCTGCGGACGCTGCAGAGCCTGGTCGAGGGGGAGAAGGTGGCGCAGATCGTGGAGGGCGGACGCCGCTTCGACCTGGTCGTGCGGCTGCCCGAGCCGGCCCGCTCGATCGAGGGGCTGGGCCGGATGCTGATCGACACCCCGGCCGGCCGGATTCCGCTGTCGAAGATCGCCACCATCGAGGACGGCGATGGCCCCAACCAGATCAGCCGCGACGACGGCAAGCGCCGGATCGTGCTGTCGGCCAACGCCTCGGGGCGGGCGCTGTCGGAGATCGTGGCCGACATCCGCGCGGCGGTGGCGCAGACCCGGCTTCCCGAAGGCTACTTCGTGACGCTCGGCGGCCAGTTTCAGGCGCAGGAAGAGGCGTCGCGGCTGGTGGGGCTGCTGTCGCTCGTGTCGCTGACGCTGATGTTCGTGGTGCTGTACAGCCGCTACCAGTCGGCCACCCTGTCCGCGATGATCATGGCCAACATCCCGCTGGCGCTGGTCGGCGCGGTGGCAGGGCTGTGGCTGTCGGGCCAGCCCCTGTCGGTCGCGGCGCTGGTGGGCTTCATCACGCTGGCCGGCATCTCGGTGCGCAACGGCATCCTGAAGGTCAGCCACTACATCAACCTGATGCGCTTCGAAGGCGAGGCCTTCGACAGGAAGATGATCGTGCGCGGCTCGCTCGAGCGGCTTAGCCCGGTGCTGATGACCGCGCTGGTCACCGCGTTCGCGCTGGCCCCGCTGCTGTTCGAAGCGGAGCGGCCCGGCACCGAGGTGCTTCACCCGGTCGCGGTGGTGATCTTTTCGGGCCTTATCAGCTCCACCCTGCTCGACACCTTCCTCACCCCCGCGATGTTCTGGATGTTCGGCCGAACGGACGCGGTGCGGCTCGCCAACAAGAGCGCGAGCGAAGCGCTCTGAACCCGATCATGTTTCGCAACCGAAGGAGAGATTCATCGTGAAAACCAATGCATCGATCGCCCAAACGACCTTCGCTTCCGTCGTGCTGTGCCTGGCCAGTGTCGCGCACGCGGCGGGCCCGCACGGCCACACTCTCGAGCCAAGGCACGGGGGCATGGTCGTCGAGGCGAAGGACATCGACTACGAGCTCGTGGCCAGCCCAAAGAAGGTCGAGTTGTACCTGCGCGATCATGGCAAGCCGGTCGACGTGATGCAGGCGAGCGCCAAGCTCACGCTGCTAAGCGGAGACAAGAAGCAGGAAGTGGAGCTGAAGCCGGCCGGCGGCAAGCTGCAGGCCGAAGGAAGCTTCCAGGTCGGGCCGGGAACCAGGGCCGTCGTGGTCGTCACGCGGCCAGACAAGGCCCCCGCGACGGCCAGGTTCTCGTTCAAGTAGCGGAAACCGGCCGCTACCGGTCAGCGCCCCATTTCGAGCAACTCACGCGCCTCTCGGCGAGTGAGGCGCCAACTGGCCCAGGCGAGCCATCCAGCGAGGCCGGCAGCGGCGGCGCAAGGCAAGATCGCATTGCCTGGCGTCGCTGCCCAGAGGCCCGCCACGGCGACCAGGATCAGCATCGTCCAGTGTCGCGCTTCCCGCAATCGACTGTCCCTGTCGATCTGAAAGCCGACGATCAGCGCCGCTACGAATGCCATCAACCCAAGAGCAAGAACCGGATGTCCATGGTCTACCCGCCAAACCCCAACCGCGCCGGCCGTAATCAGTACGAGCAGCAAGGCGGCCGCCAGAAGTCCGCCGGCCCCAATCGCCAGACAACGCAACGCCGCTCGCCACTCGTCCCACGGCGCCGAGCAATCCATACGCCAAAGGGACAACCGATAGGCGGCCGCAGCAGCCGCAACAAGCAAGGTGCACTCGCGCAGCACTACGCCCGTGACCAGCAACAAACCCACCGCGCCGAGGCCAAGGAAACCTTCCGTGTTTTTGAACATCTGTGGACGTCTCCACTCGTTTCTGTGATCTCGGCGAGTTCCGACTACACAACATGAGTCGCCATGAACTTCCGCGCAATAGATCCTACTACTGTGGCCGTTGAGCAAGATGCCGCCGGCGGAAATGCTCTCCTCAGGTTCGCGTCGTTGCCCGCCCTTACATCAGAATCTAGACAAATGCTCGGTGAAGTTCGGGTTCAACTGTGGCCTGCCCCTCGAAGACTCGTTGATGGTTGAACAATGTCCCTATAGCGCGCCCTGAGCATCGAGTAGCCGCTCGAGCGCGGACCTCCAGTAATTTGCCTTCGCCAGCGCGTCGTGTAGAGCAGCGGCGAGGCGCTTGTTCTCTGCGGCCAGCCGCTCGAATTCTTCGCGATCCTCAGGATCCTCGAGCCCTTGCGCCTTGCGGCGCCAGTAACGCGCCTGGGCACGCGCTTGTTCACGCTGCTTCTTGAGGTTACCCACCGTGTCAGCGTCGACCGGCAGGTCCTCGACCCAGAGCACGGGCTCGCCACGCCGCCACCACTCGACGACTGACAGACCACTCTTGTGACCGCCGGCGGCCAGGTAGCGTTTGACGAGGTCAGGGTCGTCAGGCAGGACCGGGTCTGCGATCGGCGCGCCGGCCCGCAGCTCCATGTTCTCCTGCTCCAGCTGATCGGCGCGATCCTTCCAGTACGCAGCCGCCTCGAGCTCACCCAGTTTCAACCCATTCGGCGCAATCACTACCTGGGCCCGGAGCCGCTCGATCTCTTGAGCCCTCCCGCGGCGCCGTTGCAGATCGCCCAGTGCCCGAATCACGTCGCGCTCATTCAGCCGCTGACACAGCGGCATCCGGTTGAGGTCAACGGGCTTGCCGGCACCGGGCAGCGATTGCCCAGGCAGTACATGACCCTTCGCGCCACGAAGGGTCAGATGCACGCTCCCGTCGGGCAAGACTGTCTCCCATGCCGAAACCGATTCCGGCGGCGCACCCGGCGGCAGCGGCACCTGCTTGCCGATACGACGGGTGTTATGCGATCGTCGAGCCATCAATGCAACTCCATTTCAGTAGGGCAATCGACAGTACTGACGAACGGGCTACACATAGTCCTCAATCCGGAGCGCTATACCCAGGGCCAAGCCGCGGGCTAGCAATGATGTTCTCAAGGGGACCTCTGACGTGTATCCGGCGACGGCGACCTGGAGGGCGCACACCGGCAAAGCGGCGCTCTACAAACGGCGGCCGCGCCTTAATATTTTTCAGAGGATTTGTCGCGGGGGCCGTCGACGCTTGTCAGCGTAGGGCGTGGGCGCAAGTTGGTCGTCCAGCACGGGCGGCGCCGCGCTACCCAAGCCGTCGACCGAAGGAGCATGTGTCGAGTACAGCGCAGGCGAGGAAAGGGCATCGTCCAGCAGCGTGTGCTGTTGGGAGTCCGCGGAATCGTCCTCGTGAAAATCGGCGTCATCACCGTCGTGGTGGTGATGTCCCGACTCGTGCCAGTGCAGCATGGCGTGCGTTGCAGCATCCTCATCGCCAACCAACCCCACCGGGATCGCAATGGCAGCGGCCTGCCAGAGCAGGCTCACGATCACGAAGATGAGGACGGAAAAGCGTCGCATTCGGCCGGTAGTGTACCGGCTGTCTCGGGGCGGATTCAATGTCGGCCTACGCGCGCTTTGCGCTTCAAGCCGGCAAGGTCGGTCTGTGGACGAAGGCCGATAGCCTGAAGTATTTCGACGAACTCGTGGTCACGCCTTTGCCGCGGAGATGACGGCGGAGGCGCGCGTTGCACGGTGGCGATCCGAATCTGAACAAGGCCGGCATGCACCGCTCCCCGTCGCCGAACCGGAATAGTCAGGCGGGCTGCAGGACCTTTGAAGAACTACGCTCTCGGCGCAGTTCGGCCTGCTTCGCCAGTGCATACAGCGCCGGAATCACGACCAGCGTCAGGACGGTTGACGACACCATGCCGCCGACCATCGGCGCAGCGATCCGGCTCATCACTTCGCTGCCGGTGCCGCTGCTCCACATGATCGGCAGCAGCCCCGCCATGATCGCGACCACGGTCATCATCTTCGGCCGCACACGTTCGGCCGCTCCGTCCATGATCGCGCGGTACAGATCGGCCACCGTCGCTTCGCGGCCTTCGGCGATGCAGCGATCGCGGGTCTCCTGCCATGCGTGGTCAAGGTAGATGAGCATGATGACGCCGGTCTCGGCGGCCACGCCTGCCAGTGCGATGAAGCCGACCGCCACGGCAACGCTCATCTGGTAGTCCAGCGCCCACATCAGCCAGACGCCGCCGACCAGCGAGAAGGGCACCGACAGCATGACGATGAGCGTCTCGGTGAGTCGCCGGAAGTTCAGGTACAGCAATACGAAGATCAACGCGAGCGTCAGCGGCACCACGACCTTCATCCGCTCCTTGGCTCGTTCCATGTTCTCGAACTGGCCGCTCCAGGTCGCGTAGTAGCCGGGCGGGTATTCGACTTCATCGGCCACCGCCTGCTGCGCGCGCTTGACGAACGCTCCGATGTCTGCCTCGCGCGTGTCGACGTAGACATAGGCGGCGAGCAGCGCGTTCTCGGTGCGGATGCTCGGAGCGCCGCGCGTGATGCGGACATCCGCGAGCTGACTGAGCGGAATCGCCCCGTTGGCCGTCGGTACGCGAACCTCGGCGGCCAGCCGCTGCGGATCGTCGCGCAGCGCGCGCGGATAGCGCACGGAAACACCGTACCGCTCGAGCCCTTCGACGGTCGTCGTTACCGTCTCGCCGCCCAGCGCGGTCGCGATCACGTCCTGCATCATGTCGGTGGTCAGCCCGTATCGCGCAAGCTGGTCGCGTCGCGGCACGATGTCGACGTAGTAGCCGCCTGCCACCCGCTCGGCATAAGCGCTGCTCGCTCCGGGAACCTTGCGCACTGCCGCCTCGACGCGCCGGGCGACTTGCTCGAGCGTCTCGAGGTCCTTGCCGAACACCTTGACGCCGACCGGCGTGCGGATGCCGGTGGACAGCATGTCGATGCGCGCTTTGATCGGCATCGTCCACGAGTTCGCCAGGCCGGGGAACTTCAGCGCGGCGTCCATCTCGGCGATCAATGCGTCGACCGTCAGGCCGGCGCGCCATTCCGCGGGCGGCTTCAGGTTGATCACCGTCTCGAACATCTCCAGCGGTGCCGGGTCGGTGGCGGTGTTCGCGCGCCCGGCCTTGCCGTACACCGACTCGACTTCCGGGAAGGTCTTGATGATGCGGTTCGTGGTTGCAAGCAGCCTGCCGGCCTCCGTCACCGACATGCCCGGCAGCGCCGCCGGCATGTAGAACAGCGTGCCTTCGTTCAGCGTGGGCATGAACTCGGAACCGATCTGGCGCGCCGGAAGGAAGCTGACGGCGAGCGTGACCGCGGCCAGCAGCAGCGTGACGACCTTGAAGCGCAGCACGGTGCGGATGATGGGCCGGTACAGCCAGACCAGCAGGCGGTTCACCGGATTGCGCGCCTCGGGCAGGATGCGCCCGCGCACGAAGAACAGCATCAGCACGGGAACGAGCGTCACCGAGAGCAGCGCGGCACCGGCCATCGCAAAGGTCTTCGTGAAGGCGAGCGGCGAGAACATCCGTCCTTCCTGGCCTTCGAGCGTGAAGACCGGCAGGAACGACACGGTGATGATGAGCAGCGAGAAGAAGAGGGCCGGCCCTACTTCCTTGCACGCGCGCACGATCGCCGCCGCACGGTCGGCCTGCGAGGCACCGGGCGGCACGTGCTCCAGGCGCTTGTGCGCGTTCTCGATCATCACGATGGCGGCGTCGACCATCGCGCCGATCGCAATCGCGATACCGCCCAGGCTCATGATGTTCGACCCCAGCCCGAGCGCCCGCATCGCGATGAACGCCACCAGGATGCCGAGCGGCAGCGTGACGATCGCGACCAGTGCGCTGCGTACGTGCAGCAGGAACACGATGCACACCAGCGCGACGATCAGGCTTTCCTCGAGCAGTGTCCATTTCAGGTTGTCGATCGCGCGCTCGATCAGCGTCGAACGGTCGTAGACCGGTACGATCTCGGCGCCAGCGGGCAAGCCCGGAGCAATCTCGGCGATCTTCGCTTTCACGTTGGCGATCACGTCGAGCGCGTTCTGCCCGAAGCGCGCCATCACGATTCCCGAGGTGACTTCGCCTTCGCCGTTCAGTTCCGAGATGCCGCGCCGCTCGGCCGGCACCATCTCGACGCGTGCCACGTCGCCGATCCTCACCGGAACGCCGCGCTCGCTCTTCAACACAATGCCGGCGATGTCGTCGATGCCGCGCAGGTACCCGCGGCCGCGCACCATGTATTCCTTCTCGGCGAGCTCGATGACGCGGCCTCCGACATCGCGGTTTGAGGCGCGGATCGCCTTCGTGACCTCGTCGATCGAGATGCCGTAGCCGGCCAGCCGCTGCGGGTCGACGACCACCTGGTACTCACGTACGAAGCCGCCCAGGCTCGCCACCTCGGCCACGCCCGATGCCTTGGTGAGCTGGTAACGCACGTACCAGTCCTGCAGGCTGCGCGTCTCGGCGAGCGTCATATCCTTGCCGAGCAGCGCGTACTGGAACACCCAGCCGACACCGGTTGCATCGGGTCCGATCTGCGGGGCCACTCCTTGGGGCAACCGTCCGGCGGCCGTGCTCAGGTACTCGAGTACGCGCGAGCGTGCCCAGTAGATGTCCGTGCCGTCCTCGAAGATCACGTAGACGTACGAGGCGCCGAACATCGAGAAGCCGCGCACGACCTTCGCGCGCGGCACGGCGAGCATCGCCGTGGTCAGCGGATAGGTCACCTGGTCTTCGACGACCTGCGGCGCCTGGCCCGCATAGTCGGTGTAGACGATGACCTGCACGTCGGAGAGGTCGGGCAGCGCATCGACGGGTGTGTTGCGGACCGCATAGACGCCCAGACCCACGAGGAACAGCGTAGCCAGCAGCACGAGGAAGACGTTGCGCGCCGACCAGTCGATGATCCGGCCCAGCACGCCCGAGCGGTCGTTCGGCGGGGCCTCGTCGGGTGTCGTGGTCATTTCAGTGGCCCTCGTGCCGGTCTGTGCCGGCGCGCGAGGCGCTTGGGGTGCGCGCGGCGGTGCCTGCGGGTAGCCGCTCGATGCGCGTGATCACGAACTCCCCCGGTGCGCCCTGCCGGAACTCGAAGCGCGCGGCAGTGCCCGGCGTGATCCCGTCGAACAGTGCAGGGTCGGCGAGCGTGAAGTCCATCGTCATCGCCGGCCACTTCAGCGAGGGAATCTCGCCGTGCGTGATTGTCACGCTGCCGGCGGCTCGATCGATCGCATCGAAGGTGCCTTCGGCGCGATGGATCGCGCTCGCGCCAGGCTGTGCACCACCGGCACTCGCCTCGCTGCCTGCCTGCCCGGTGCCGCTGTCGGTGAGGTTCGCCAGTGCGGCCCTCAGCTGGCTTTCCGAGTCGATGAGGAAATTCGCCGATACGACGACCCGGTCTCCGGGTTTCACTCCTTCGAGCACCTCGACGGCGTCGACCCCACGCTCGCCCAGCCGCACCGCTTGAGGCTTGAAGCGACCCTCGGCGAGCGCGAGCAGCACGACCTGACGCTGGCCGTCGTCGATGATCGCCGAGGCCGGCACGGTCGTCCTCGGCGCGGAGCCGCCGACGTGCAGCTCGACTTGCGCGAACATCCCCGGGTTCAGCAGGCCCTCGCGGTTGTCGAGCTCGAGCCGAATGGGGGTGCTGCGCGTCGCCGCGTTCAGCGTCGGATAGCGGTAGGCGACCTTGGCTTCGAATCGCCGGCCCGGAAAGGCGTCGAGCGTCACCCGCGCCGGTTGGCCGACGCGCACACGCGCCAGATCGCGCTCGTAGACGTCGGCGATGATCCAGACCCGGGAAAGGTCAGCGATGCGGAACAGCGCTTCGCCGGCTGCGAAGCGGGCCCCCTGGATCGCCGGTTTTTCCAGCACGATTCCGTTGGCGGGCGCGTGGAAGGTCTGGCGTGGCGACGTCTGATCGGCGACTTGTAGATTGCGCAGCCGGCCGCGCGTGGCCTCTGCCAGCCGCCGGGCCGATTCGTTCGCGATCGCGTCGTTGCCTTCGCTGTCGCGCGCCAGGCGCTCGGCGATGCGCAGCTCTTCGCCGGCCGACTGCAGTTCCGGGCTGTAGGTGGTGAACAGCGCCTGCCCCTTGCGCACCTTGTCGCCGACGGCGCTGACGTGCAGGCGTTCGATCCACCCTTCGAAACGCGGTGCCACGACCATCTGCGCACGCTCGTCCACCTCGACGCGTCCGCTCGCGCGCACCGTCGCCTCGAGCGGGCGCTCCTCGACGAGCGCGGTGCGCACGCCGAGCGTCTGGACTCGCGCCGGGCTTACGGCGACGACGCCGGCGTCGTCGGGATGGTCGTCCGCGTACACCGGGATGTAGTCCATCCCCATCGAATCCTTCTTGGGCACGGGCGACGTGTCGGGTAACCCCATCGGATTGCGGTAGTAGAGGATTTGGCGCTCGCTGGCGGGGGTGGCGCCGCCGGACGTTGTCGTGGGATCGGTTGCGGGGCCATTCGCGGGAGCGGCCGTCGAGCGGGCCGATTCCGCGCTGTGCTGCGCGACGCTCGATACGGCAGCGGGAAGAAGAACCTTCCCGCTGCCCATCCAGTAGCCGGCGCCCAGGGCCAGCGCGAATGCCGTGGCGAACGCCACGGTCCGGGTCGGAGTCATTTCGGTGCTCCCGTGATCCTTTCGATCTCGACCAGCGCCAGCCGCGCATCCTGCTCGGCCTGCAGTGCCCGCGTGCGGATGTCGATGAGTTGGCGCTCGGCCTCGATCACGCTGTCGAAATCGACCTTGCCATTGGCCAGTGCCGCGCGCGCTGCATCTCGGGTGGCGATCGCCTGCGGCAGCAGCGTTCGCTCGAGCAGTCGCAGGCTGTCTCGATTCGACGCGAACGCCGACCAGAGTCGACCGAGCTCACCGCTGGCACGAGCCTGGGCGTCGGCGCGTCGCGCCTCGGCAGCGGTGATCATGTATTCCGCCTCGCGCTCTCTGGCGCGACGGCTCGCCTGCTGCAACGGAACCATCACTTCGAACATCAGCGCCCACGAGCTCTTGCCTTCGTAGGGACGGTCGTTCCTGAGCCCGACGCTGAAGTCCGGCAGGCGATCCTGGTACGTACGCTCTCGCTCGGCTCGCGCGACCTCGATCCCCGCAGTGCTCGTCTGAACTTCCGGGTTGCGAGTGCGCGCTGCATCGAAGAGCGCCGCTGCGTCGAGCCGTTCGGGCAGGGGCGGCGGTTCGGACGGTGCGGCGAGCGGCGCTTGTGGCGGGCGCGCAAGCAGCCCGTTCAGTGCCGCGGCCAGCCCCTTGCTGCGCTGTTCGGCCTCGAGCAGCGCGACGCGCTGCGCGGTGATTTCGCGTTGCGTGCGCAGCACCGCCTGTTGCGGTACTAGCCCCAGCTCGAATCGCTTCAGGCTGAGCTCTTCGAGTCGTTGCAGCAGCGTGAGCCCCTGCTGGCTCAGCGCGAGCTCGCGGCCGGCCACGTAGTAGCGCAGCCAGGCGGCTTCGATTCGCGCCACGAGCTCGGTCCACGTCGCATCGCGTGTCGCTGCGGCTTGCCCGGCTCGCGCCTCGGCGGCGCGCGACGCGAGTTCGCGCTTTCCCCATCCGGGCAGCGGCTGCGAGATCTGGTAACGGGTTTCGCCGACTTGCCCGGGAACGAGCGAAGCCGAGCGGTTGCGCATCGCGTTGCCGAAGTCCATCAGCTCGACCCCGACGGTCGGGTCCGGAAGCGCGCCGGCGGGCACGATCCGCTCGAGGGCGGCCGCGGCCTCGGCGCGCTCGGCAGCGAAGGCAGGGTGATTGCGGCGCGCGTATTCGATCAGCTCGTCGACGTTTGCTCCAAGCACCGGTTCGGCCAACGCCGGCGAGTCGGGTGCGTTGTCGGTGGCGAATGCGAAAGCGCTGGAGAAGGCGAAGGCGAGCGCGGCGAGCGTCTGGACGCCACGACGGCGCCGGTGTTGCCCAAGTGTCGAAGACGGAAAGCGCATGACGTGTGGGCGCGAAGGCGGTCTCTTGTCGGTGCAATAGGGTCAGCGAACGACTTCGAGACCGATGACGACCAGCTCTCCGCCCACCTGCGCGGGCACGAAGCGGATCTTGTCGCCGACTTTCACCATTTCCAGCATCGCGCGTTCGGCAACGCGGAACGCCATCGTCATCGAGGGCATTCCGAGCCCTTCGAGCGGTCCGTGTGCGATGGTCAGCTTGCCCGTCGTGGTGTCGACTTTCCGCACCGTTCCGTCGGCCTGCCTCGCCGAGTCCGAGCTCGTCGGTGCGGCGCGCCCGGAGTCGTGATGATGCGTTTGCGCCAGTGCCGCGCTGCCAAAAGGAAGACCCAGCAGGACGGCGAGAGCCGTCGATCGAAGGATGCGGTCGTTCATGATTCGTGGTTTCCAGTCCAATGGGATCGGTGTGCGCAGGATGGCGAACGACGGTGGTCAGTGCGCTGACTGGATGATTACGTTTGTGTAATCGGAGAACGGCAATGATCGATCGAAGAGAGCCGACGCCGGCTCAGGTATACGACGAGTATCTCGGGCCCACGATCGCGGATCCGTGGACGCAGGTCGTGTTGGAGCATGCAGCGCTGCGCAGCGGAGAGCGTGTGCTGGACGTTGCATCTGGCACTGGCAGCGTCGCCCGGCAGGCGGCCGCTCGGGTAGGGCGCTCGGGGAAGGTCGTGGCCGTGGACATCAACGAGGACATGCTCGCTGTCGGCAGCAAGCTTGCACTGCCCGCGCAGGCGGCGCGCATCGATTGGCGGCAAGGTGATGCTGCGCGGTTGGATATGGCGGACCGGAGTTTCGATGTCGTTTTGTGCCAGCAAGGGTTGCAGTTCTTCCGCGATCGAAGCGCCGCCGCTCGGGAGATGCGCCGAGTGCTGGTCGAGCGGGGTCGCGCGGTGATCAGCGTGTGGCAGTCGCTCGAGCAACATCCGCTGTACGCGGCGCTCTTCGAAGCGACGGCGCGCCACCTCGGTGCGTCCGTTTCGGATCTGGACCTCTCCTTTTCCTTGCCCGACTCGGAGACGTTGCGGGAATTGCTCGTTTCGGCGGGATTCTCGGAGGTCGAGACCGTCCCGCATACGCTTACCGTGCGCCTGCCGGAGCTCGAGCGCTTCGTGCAGCTCACGACAACGGGGGCGGCCACCTCCATCCCCGCGTTTGCCCGGCTCGACGAAGCGGCGCGAAGACGATTGGTCGAGGCGATCGGCGACGACCTGCGGGCCGTCACAAGGGGTTTCAGCGAAGACGGGTTTCTCGTCTTCCCCATGCACTCGAACATCGCGGTGGCGCGCGTGAAGTGACGCATTGCGTGCGGCAGCGACGAGCTGACCAGGAGGCGCCAGATGCGGATCGTCCGTTGGCGCACTCGATGTTGGTGCGCCGATCAGCCCGCGCCGCCTGTGGATCCTGAAGCAGCTGGGGCGGCCGGAATTCGCGCACTCTCACAATTGCGCAGTTGCTCCTCGTATCGCTGTTTGCGCCGTTCGTTCAGATAGGGCGTCGTTTGCGCGCGAGGGCCGTGATCCAGCGGCAGTACGAGCCTGTCCGGGGGGCAACCGGCTGCATTTTTCGAGTCGGAGCCCGAGCGTTGAGCTTCTGCCTGGCGTGCGCTGCGCGCCTTCTCGATGAGCCAGAAATCGAGCCCCGCGAAGACGGGCAGTGAGAGGCTCGCTACGAGCGCTGCGGTAACGGTTTTCACGAATGACACGATTCGACTTTCCTCCGGATTGACCGCTTACGCGCACACGACGTGCAGCGCCATGCGGTTGCAGCGATCGTGCCTTTCCGCGGATGACGGGACGGCGACCGGAGGATGAGGATCGTGTAATGCGTGCGGTCTCTTGAAGATGACCGGAATGTAATCGCGGCGTAAGGATGTAGTTCTATTCAGTCGCTAGCATCGAGGATTGAGCACGAAAAGGAATGACTTCATGGTCGATGGCCGGGAATCGGAGCAGCGAAAGGCCTCGCGAGGCGCGACTGACGACGGCGCTCGACCGGCGACGTGCGGCGCGCACGATCACAGTGAACATGCGCATCACGGCGAGCATGCACACCATCACAGCGAGCACGCGCACCACATCGAGCATGGACACGACCACTCAGCGCACGCGCAGCACGTAGTCCACGGCAACGGGCACCGGCGGACGCCACGCGCAGCGGAGACCGAACACGCCGAGGCGGGCACCTTCGCACCAGCGCCAACCGCGGGCGAGACGATGTGTCCGATGCATCCGGAGATCCGCCGCAATGCGCCGGGCAACTGCCCGATCTGCGGAATGGCGCTCGAGCCGCTCCTTCCCGGACTCGAGGACGAGGACAACCCGGAGCTGGTCGATTTCTCCCGGCGGTTCTGGTGGACGCTTCCGCTGACCGTGGTCGTCACGACGCTGGCGATGTTCGGACATCGCTTCGGATGGATGTCGCCGGCGACGCAATCATGGGTCGAGCTCGTGCTGTCGATTCCGATCGTGTTGTGGGCCGGATGGCCGTTCTTCGTACGTTGCTGGCAGTCGATTCGCAACGCCAGCCCGAACATGTGGACGCTGATCGGCCTCGGCGTCGGCGCCGCCTTCCTCTATAGCGTCGTGGCGACGATCGCGCCGCAGTGGTTTCCCGAGTCGTTCATCGCGCACGGACGCGTCGGCGTGTACTTCGAGGCGGCCGCGGTGATCGTGTCGCTCACGCTGCTCGGCCAGATGCTCGAGTTGAAGGCGCGCGGCCAGACCTCCGCGGCGCTGAAGTCGTTGCTCGGTCTTGCGCCGAAAACGGCGCGTCGCCTGAACGACGACGGCACCGAAGGCGACATTCCGCTCAACCATGTACACGTCGGCGACCGGCTGCGCATCCGACCGGGCGAGAAGGTGCCAGTGGACGGTGTCGTCATCGAGGGCGAGAGCTCGATCGACGAATCGATGCTCACGGGTGAGCCGATTCCGGTGCGCAAGCGAGCCGGTGACAAGGTCGTGGGCGCGACGATCAACACGAGCGGTGCGCTCGTGATGCAAGCCGAGCGCATCGGTGCTGAAACGATGCTCTCGCAGATCGTCGCGATGGTCGCGCAGGCGCAGCGCTCGCGCGCACCGATGCAGCGCCTGGCCGACGTGGTCGCTGGCTGGTTCGTGCTCGCGGTCCTGGCAATCGCGGTCGTCACCTTCTTCGTCTGGGGGTTCTTCGGTCCGCAGCCGAGCTGGGTGTTCGCCACGCTCAATGCGCTCGCCGTGCTGATCATCGCCTGCCCGTGCGCGCTGGGGCTCGCGACGCCGATGTCGATCATGGTCGCCACCGGCAAGGCCGCGACGCAGGGAATCCTCTTTCGCGATGCTGCAGCGATCGAGTCCTTCCGCACGATCGACACGATCGTCGTCGACAAAACCGGCACGCTGACCGAAGGCAAGCCCGCGTTCGATCGTGTCATCGCTGCTTCCGGGTGGGACGAGGCGGAAGTGCTGCGGATTGCCGCGAGCGTCGATCAGGGATCCGAGCATCCGCTGGCGCATGCCATTGTCGACGAGGCCAGGCGCCGCGGGCTTGCCCTCGTCGCCGCCGAGGGCTTCGAGTCGGCGAGCGGCATCGGCGTACGTGGCACGGTCGAAGGCCGCCATATTGCGCTGGGCAATACCGCGCTGATGGACGACGAGCGTGTGCCATACGGTGCACTGACGGGCGACGCCGAGAGCCTTCGTGCGCAGGGTGCGAGTGTCATGTATCTCGCGGTGCACGGGCAGGCGGCCGGACTGCTCGCCGTCTCGGATCCGATCAAGCAGACGACGCCGGAGGCCGTGCAAGCCCTCAAGCACGCGGGCTTGCGGCTCGTGATGGCGACCGGCGACGGATGGACCACCGCGCGCGCGGTTGGCGGGAAGCTGGGCATCGACGAGGTGATCGGCGAAGTAAAGCCGGCCGACAAGGTCGCGCTCGTCGAGCGACTGCAGGCCGAAGGCCGCCGCGTTGCGATGGCGGGCGACGGGATCAACGACGCGCCGGCACTTGCGCGAGCCGACATCGGCATCGCGATGGGCACGGGCACCGATGTCGCGATGAATGCCGGTCACGTCACTTTGGTCAAGGGCGACCTTCGCGCGATCGTGCGTGCGCGGCGAATCTCCACGCAGACGGTACGCAACATGCGGGAGAACCTCGGCTTCGCGCTGATCTACAACGCGCTCGGCGTTCCGATTGCCGCCGGCGTTCTTTACCCGGCGTTCGGCTTGCTGCTCTCGCCGTTGATCGCGGCGTTGGCGATGAGCCTGAGCTCGGTCTCCGTGGTATCGAACGCCTTGCGCCTGAGGAACGCTCGCACTTGAGGAACGGAATGACGCGTTGGATCTGGATTTCGCTCGCCGCACTCGCGATCGCGGCGAGCGTGGCGCTGGGATGGCAACAGATCGCGCTTTCGCCGCGGGGGAAGTGGATCGAGACGAACGATGCTGCCGTTCTTGGGCAGGGCCGTACGCTGTACGACCGGTACTGCGCGAGTTGCCACGGCGCGAATCTCGAAGGCCAGCCCGACTGGATGAAGCGCCTGCCTTCGGGGCGCATGCCGGCGCCGCCGCACGACGCGACCGGTCATACCTGGCACCATCCGTCGGATGTGCTGTTCGGGATCGTGAAGGACGGTGTCGAAAAATACGCGCCCGCGGGCTACGAGAGCGATATGCCGGCGTTCGGTGGCACGCTTTCCGACCCCGAGATCCGTGCCGTGCTCGCGTACATTCGTTCGACGTGGCCCGCGGACGTGCAGCGGCGCCACGAAGAGCGCGAGCGGGCAGCGCGCGGACGCTGAAGCTCAGTACCCGACCGTGAAACGCCGTCGCGAATGTGCCGGCTTCTCGAGTTCGTCGATCATCGCCACCGCGTAGTCCTCCAGCGAGATGCGACTCTCGCCGTTCGCGTCTACCAGTAGTCGGTCGTCGCCGAGTCGGAACTGACCGGTCCGCTTGTCTGGTTCGAGCATCGCCGAGGGACTGAGCATGGTCCAGTCGAGCGTGCGCTCCTGCCTCAGCAACTCCAGCGCTTGCCGCGCGCCCTCGGCGGTCGCCTTCCACGCCTCCGGGAACTGCGGCGTGTCGATCACCAGCACGCCTGGCGCCGCTTCGAGGCTGCCCGCACCGCCCACCATCACAGGCGTGGCACACCGGAGTTCTTCACCGCGGCGATGATCGAGCGGAAGCCGCGCAGGTAGTAGCCGAGAACGTCGGCTTGCGCCTGCCCGCTGAACGCGCTCAGGACAGCGCCGTGACCTCGCAGCAAGCCGGCCAGCGCTGCCTCGTCGAGCACGTCGGCCTTGACCACGCTGAGATTGTCCTGCGCTTCGAGCTTGACGGGCTGGGAAACGAGGGCCGTGACCTTGTGACCGCGCGCCAAGGCCTCGTTTCGCAGCGCCGAACCGACATAACCGCTTGCGCCGATCAATGCAATGTTCACGATCCGCCTCTCCTATGCTCTCGAGCGCGTCGAACGGCAGTGCGGCTTCGTCGACAGAGTAGCTGCACCGTGGTTCGAAGCGCGCAATGATCCCGCTGCGCGGACGCCCTCGGTCTGGTGAGGCGAATACTATGCTCCGCGCCTGTTTCCGATTCAACGGGCGCGGCAGATCGGGTCTCGACTGCGCTGACGAAGTTCGGGCGCTCCATGCGCTCAAGCGGCGGGCACGGTGAACGCGAAGCGGAACGTCCCTTCCATGCTGGACGCCGAGATCGATCCGCCGTGGGCCTCGACGATCGATTTCGCGATTGCGAGGCCGAGGCCCGCTCCCTCGCCCTCCTTCCGGCGCGAGGCATCGACCCGATAGAAGCGGTCGAACAGCCGGGGCAGGTGTTCGGGCGCGATCGGCAGCCCGGGGTTCTCGACGCTCAACTCGGTCTGCCCGGCACGACCTGCGCCGACCGTCACGCGAATCTCCCCGTCGCGGGGGGTGTGCCGGATCGCGTTCGATAACAGGTTGCTCACCGCGCGCCGCAGCATGTCGCGGTCGGCGCGTGCGCGTCCCTCGCCGGTGAGTACGAGCCGCACGCCGCGCTCCTCGGCCAGCGCCTCGTAGAACGCAAACAGGCGCTCGACCTCAGAAGCCAGATCGACGCTCTCGGTTCGCGTGGTAATCAATCCGTTGTCGGCTTTGGCCAGGAACAGCATGTCGGAGGTCATCTGCGAGAGCCGTTCGTACTCCTCAAGGTTCGAGTACAGGATCTCGCGGTATTCGTCGGCGGTGCGCGCACGGGCGAGTGCAACCTGCGTCTGCGTCATCAGGTTGCTGACCGGCGTGCGCAGCTCGTGTGCGAGATCCGACGAGAAGTCCGACAGGCGCCGGAACGAATCCTCGAGCCGCGCCAGCATGTCGTTGAAGGCCGCGGCGAGCGGAGCGAGCTCCGATGGCATCGATTCAGGCGGCAAGCGCTCGCCGAGCCGATCGGCGGAGACGCGCTGCATCAGATTCAGCGCCTTGCGCGCGGGCGCGAGGCCCCGACGCGCCGAGAACCAGCCCAGCAGCGCGGACAGCGCGATGCCAACCGCGACACTCACCCACAGGCTGTTGCGGAAGTCGGTCATGAACTGGCGATGGAAATCGATGTTGAGTGCGACGACGATCCCCGCCGGCTGCGCGCCCTCGATTCCGGTGTCCGCGGTCATCGAGATGAAGCGAAACAGTCGGCCTTCGTGCTCTCGCATACTCGCTTCGGCGGCCTGCGGTGCATCGGCCGACGGAACCGACCACGCTGGCCCGTTTGCGAGCCCGAAGCCTTCGGACCTGTAGAGCCTCCTGCCATCAGGCGCGACGACAGCAACGAACAGGTCGTGGTGCCCGACGAGCGCTTCGGCCAATTTGTCGTGCACTGCGACGAGCTCGCTTTCGGTGCGCACCTTCGAGAGCACGTTGCGCACGAGCTCCAGTTTTCCTTCGAGCACGGCCTGGTCCTGCTCCATCAGGTGTGCGTCGACCAGCCGCCCGACGAAGTAGCCTCCGAAGAGGAGAACCGCGGTCGAAGCGATCGAGAAATACAGCGTGAGCAGGAACGTGATCGATCGCCGTTTTCGCATCAGGTTTGCTCCGGCGCCTCGATCACGTAGCCCATGCCGCGCACAGTGTGGATCAGCTTCGGCTCGAAGTCGTCGTCGACCTTCGCACGCAGGCGGCGTACCGCCACCTCGATCACGTTCGTGTCGCTGTCGAAGTTCATGTCCCAGACCTGCGAGGCGATGAGCGAGCGCGGCAGGACTTCGCCCTGACGGCGCAGCAGCAGCTCGAGCAGCGCGAATTCCTTCGCGGTGAGATCGATACGCTTGCCCGCTCGAACCACTCTGCGCCGCAGCAGGTCGAGCTCGAGATCGGCGACCTGCAATCGCTGTTGCTCGCGCCCGAGCCCGCAGCAATTCTGAAAATGCGAAGGGCTTGACGAGGTAATCGTCAGCGCCGAGTTCCAGGCCTTTGACGCGATCGTCCACCTGGTCGCGGGCGGTGAGAAACAGTACGGGCATTGACCGGCCCTGCGCGCGGATGCGCCTGAGCACCTCCCAGCCGTCCATTCCGGGCAGCATCACGTCGAGCACAACGAGGTCGTAGTCGTTTTGCGTCGCCAGATGCGCACCGTCGATGCCGTCGCGGGCCAAGTCCGCTACGAATCCGGCTTCACTGAGTCCCTGCCGCAGATAGTCGCCCGTCTTTCGTTCGTCCTCGACGATGAGGATCTTCACCATTTCCTCCCTCAGGTCCGATTCCCCGATTGCAGCCAATTGTGCAGCCTGCTGCACGGGTTCGGCGCGTGATTACGAAGATGTAATACTGCGGTCAGGCCGTTGTCGGCTGCCCGTGGCCAACATCGCGCCATGCGATTTCCACGAATGGCGGCAACGAACCTGGAGCTGACGCTCTCGCTGGTGGCTTGGTCCCCGGGCGCTCGCGCGCAGTCGCTTGCCGGCGCGATCGAGCAGGCTTGGTTGCGTAACCTGCTCGCTTCGACCCTTGAAGTGCGCCAAGACGAAGCGCTCGCTAGCATCGACCTGCCCGACTGTCTCACGCCCGGTGAGCTCGCGGCGAGTCTTTCGGCGCAGGCGGACCGCTTCCATTGCGACGAGGGCGCGCAGAAACGGGAAATGGAGCTGGGCGTTCCGCTATGGGTTGCCGGGGCAGCGGGCGGCACGTCACGCCGAAGCGCGAAGTCTGTAGGAACAGGTGCATGCGCAACGCTCGCTGTCGCTTCTGATGCTTGCGGGCGAAGTGTGCATGCGATGGTGGGCGCTGGCTGTCGCGCGAACCGCCCGCGACCTCGCGCGCGACGAGCGCCTCGCGGCCGAGGCCGGGCTGTGCAGGCACAGGCGCTTGTGCAGGCGCAGGAAGTGAGCCTTCGAGCGATCACCGGAGTCGAAGTGCCGCCGGTCCTCGAGGGTGAAGCCGTCACCTTGCAGTCCATCGCACTTGTTCTTCCAGCTCGTGAGCCGTTGCTAACGGCGGGGCTGGATGCTGGTGACCGGCAACCGCCCGGTGACCGAGTGGGGGACGTGTTCGAGGATGCCGACATCGCTACCGCGATCCCGATCGACTGCTGCATCACAGCCACGTCGTCACGATCCGCGGCGCCAGCTACCGGCTGCGCACGAACGGCGCGCTGGCCTGGTTCAACAGGCCAGCGCGCTAACGACATCGACGATCAACTGATCATCAACCGCGGGGCAGCACTCGATGTCGTCGGGGCGTCAGTTCTGGATGTCGCTTGACACTTAGATTGCTCCGCTATTTCGTCGCTGTCGCAGAAGAGCTGCATCTCGCCCGTGCGGCCGACCGCCTCGGCATCGAGCAATCTCCCGTATCGCGGGCAATGCGCGACCTCGAACGTCTGCTGGGCGTCTCATTGTTCGACCGCAGTGCCCGGCAGACGCGGCTGACTTGGGCCGGCCAAGTGCTGCTGGGCGAAGCTCGGCGCGTGTTGGCAACCGTGGACCAAGCGGTTCAAGCTACCAAGGCTGCAGCGCAGGGCTACCAGAGCTATTTGCGCATCGCCATCTGCGACAGCCTTGCCCAGCCACGCATCGCCTCATTACTGGCGCGCAGCCGCGAGGAAGAACCTGAATTGGGGATTCGGGTCTTTGAGCTGCCGTTCTCGCGGCAGCTCAAGGGCCTGCACGACGACCTGCTGGATGTCGGCTTCGCCCTGTCGGATGCGGTCAACGGAGGGCTGAGCGCCGAGCCTGCCTGGAGCGATCCGCTATCGGTGATCGTGCCGACACGCCATCCGCTGCTCGCGTATGCACAGGTCAAGTTGGAAGACGCCTTGAAGTTTCCGCTGGTGCTGTGTCACCCGGATGCGGCGTCAGGCTGCCATGACCAGATTCAGGCACTGCTCGACGGCGCAGCCATAACGCCCAAGGTGGCCGACCACGTGACGAGCCTTGGCGTGATGCTCACGCTGGTGGGAGCCGGTTATGGTATCGGCTTTGCCATCGGCGCACAGGTGCAGACTTGGCAGCGGCCCGACATTGCGATACGCCCGCTGGCGGGCATCACGCCCACGCTGACGACCTACCTGCTGCGCCGGCAGAGCGAGCCCTCGGAACCGACGAAGCGGTTCGTGCAGCGAGCCCGGGAGTTGTTCCAACCGCAAGGTGATGCGCACGCTCCTTGATCTGCATCGGTCCAGGTACATTGGCTGTTGGCAGCCGTCTCCGGCTCTGGGTGGACTTATCTGGTCCGTCACGTTGATTGAGTCCAGAATAGAGGCCTTCTTGGGGAGCTGACCCCAAGAAATTCTTTGTTGATCAACCGGTTGGGTTGTGGGTGCTGTTCCCTTCACCCGCTCCATCGCGATCCCCAGGCTGGACAGTCGCCCGAACAGTCGGGTACGCGGGTTCGCAGTGGCGGCATCGTTCGCGACGTCGCTCATCACCTCTCCCCTCCGTCTTCTGTCCGATCGCTGCTCGAGCGGGCGGCCCAACGGTGCGCTACAGTGTCCGCCGGAGGAGCAAAGCGTGAAGGCAGCCTACATCACCCATCCGAGCTTCATGCGCCACGAGATGGGCCCGCATCATCCGGAGTGCCCCGATCGGCTGGCGGCGATTTCCGATCGTCTGCTGTTGCGCGGGATCCTCGACATGATGGACACGATCGAGGCGCCGGCGGCCACGCCCGAACAGATCGACCGTGCACACGACATGCGCCACTACTACGAGATGCGGGGGGCGTCGCCGGCCGAGGGCTACCTGAGCCTCGATCCCGACACGGCGATGAATCCGTACACCTGGACCGCGGCGCTGCATGCGGCCGGCGCGCTGGTCCTCGCAACCGAACTCGTCGCGCGTGGCGACTACCGACGCGCGTTCTGCGCGGTACGTCCGCCCGGCCATCACGCCACGAGCGACCAGGCGATGGGCTTCTGTTTCTTCAACAACGTGGCGGTCGGCATCCGCCATGCGACCCAGGTGCTCGGCCTCGAGCGCGTGGCGCTGATCGATTTCGACGTTCACCACGGCAACGGCAGCGAGGAGATCCTGGCCGGCGACGAGCAGGTGCTGATGGTGTCGACGTTCCAGACGCGGCTCTATCCGTTCAATGGGGAAGAGGCGCGCGGGCCCAACATGTGCAACGTCGGGCTGCCGCCCTACAGCGACGGCGCGGCGCTGCGCGCCGCGGTGAGCGAGCGCTGGCTGCCGGCGCTGCGCGACTTCCGGCCGCAGATGCTGTTCATCTCCGCCGGCTTCGACGCGCACCGCGAGGACGACATGAGCCAGCTCGGCTGGCGCGACGAAGACTATGCGTGGGTGAGCCGCGAGATCGTCCGCTTCGCCGACGAGGCCTGCGATGGGCGGATCGTTTCGACGCTGGAAGGCGGTTACCACATCGCCGCGCTGGCGCGCTGCGTCGAACTGCACCTGCGGGCGTTGCTCGGCCTCGACTGACGCGCGGGCCCGGCGATGCAGCACCTGCACGAACTGGCCGCACTGTTCGATCCGGCGACGGTCGTGCTGCTGGTCGAGTCCGGCGAGTTGCCCGGCTGGATCGACGAGCTGGCGCGGCAACTGGGCGAGGCGAAGGTGCAGGCGCGGCGTGTGGTGCTGGGCGAAAGCACCGGCGGGGCGAACCTCTACGGCACGCAGGGCGCCGTGGGCGCCGAGAGTCGACAGGCGGCCAGCGGCCCCGGGGACGCGCTGCCCTGCTGCGACCTGGCGCTGATCGCGGTGGGCGCCGAGCGCGAGGTGCAGGCGCTGCGCGCGGCTGCCGCGTTGCGCGTGCGCGGCGCGGTGCTGCTGTCGCCGCACGCGACGCCCGAACGCTCGCGCGAGCTTGCGGCGATTGCGCGCGAGGCGCGCATCCGCCTGCTCGGTCCGGCGACGATGGGTTTCGTGCGGCCTTCGCGCGGGCTGAATGCCGGCCGCATGGGCGAAATGCCGCCGGCGGGCAACGTCGCGCTGGTGTCGCAGTCGGGAGTCCTGAACGCGGCCGTGCTCGACTGGGCGGGAGGCAGCACGATCGGCTTCTCGCTGGCCGTCTCGCTGGGCGCCGAGGCCGACATCGACGTCGCGCAGGTGCTCGACTTCCTTGCCAGCGACACGGCGACGCGCGCAGTGGTCGTCTATCTCGAAGCGGTGCGCGATTCGCGCAGCTTCATGAGCGCGCTGCGCGCGTTGGCCACCGTGAAGCCGGTGGTGGTGCTCAAGGGTGGGCGCGACCACTCGGCGCGGCCTGGCGCGCGCACGCATTCGGGCGCGATCGTCGCCGGCGACGCGGTCTACACCGCAGCGCTGCGCCGCGCGGGCGTGGTGCAGGTGCGCCTGTTCACGCAACTGTTCACCGCGGTGCGCTACCTCGCATCGCGCAACTGGCCGATCGGCAAGCGGCTCACGGTCGTCTCGAACGGCAACGGCCCGGCGGTGCTCGCGGCCGACCAGGCATTCTTCCAGGGCATCCGCCTGTCGCCGTTCACGCCGCCGACGCAGCGCCGGCTGGGCGATGCGCTGCCGGGCGTCGAGATCGTCAACCCGCTGAACCTCGGCATGGCGGCCGATGCGGAAGCCTACGCGGCGGCGATCGAGACGATCGCCTACGATCCCGAGTGCGACGCGATGCTGGCGATGATGACTCCGTACGCCGGCGTGCAGGCCGAGGCGATCACCGATCGCGTCGCGGCGATCGCGCGCACGCTGGTCAAGCCGCTGTTCGCCTGCTGGCTGGGCGACAGCTCCACACGCGCGCTGCGCGCGCGCCTGGATGCGGCCGGCGTGCCGGTGTTTCGCACGCCGGAGGCCGCGGTCGACGCGTTCTCGACCGTCGCCACCTTCTACCAGAACCAGTTGCTGCTGCAGCAGGTGCCGACCTCGCTGTCGGGGATGGAGCCACCCGACCTCGAAACGGCGCATCGGGTGATCGACGAAGCCCTCGCCGCCGGGCGCGAAGCGCTGACTGAAACCGAGTCGAAGGCGTTGCTGGCGGCGTTCCACGTGCCGGTGAACCGCACCGTGCTGGCGCGCGACGCGGACGAGGCGGCGGCGCTTGCGGCGCAGACCGGTTTTCCGGTGGCGATGAAGATCAGCTCGGCCGACGTCGTGCACAAGAGCGACGTCGGCGGCGTGATGCTGAACGTGCGCAACGCCGGGGAAGCGAGAAGCCAGTACGCGGCGATCATCGATGCGGTGCGCGCTGCGCGGCCCGAGGCCCGGCTGGACGGCGTGACGCTGCAGGCGATGAAATCCGGCCGTCACGGGCGCGAGCTCTACGTGGGCGTCTTCCGCGATCCTCTGTTCGGTCCGGTGATCGCTTTCGGCACCGGCGGCACGCGGGTGGAAGTGGTGCGCGACACCACGCTCGAACTCCCGCCGCTGAACGATTTCCTCGCGCGCAGCATGATCGCGCGCACCCGCGTCGCGCAGACGCTGGGCGAATTCCGCGGTGCCCCGCCGATCGATGTCGAGGCGCTGGTCCGGGTGCTGGTGCGGGTGTCCGAGATGGTGTGCGAGCTTCCGCAGATCGCGGAGATGGACATCAATCCGATCATCGCCGAAGGCGGCGACGTGGTGGCGGTCGACGGCCGGGTGGTGGTCGACCGCGAGACGCCGCGCGCCTGGCTGCCCGGCCACGCCGCGATCGGCCCGCGTCACGGGCACATGGCGATCATGCCGTACCCGGCCCACATGGTGGGCGAGCGCGCGTTGCGCGACGGCCGCTGGTACACGATCCGGCCGATCCGCGCCGAGGACGGCGGGCGGCTGCAGCGCTTCGTGCGCGGGCTGTCGGAGCAGTCGCGCTATTTCCGCTTCATTTCGACGCTCACCGAGCTCACGCCGCAGATGCTCGCGCGCTATACCCAGATCGACTACGACCGCGAGCTGGCGCTGGTGGCCACCATCGGTCCCGACGATCCACAGGCCGAGGACGGCGACGAGACGATCATCGGCGTCGTGCGCTACCTGCTCAATCCCGACCGCGAGACCTGCGAATTCGCGATCGCGATCGCCGACCGCTTCCACGGGCAGGGGCTGGGCACGACGCTGATGGTATCGATCGTCGACGCGGCGCGCGACAAGGGCCTGAAGCGCATGGACGGCTACGTGCTCGCGATCAACGCGCCGATGATCGGGCTGATGCGCGCACTGGGGTTTCGCATCGAGACCGACGAGGACGACCCGGCACTCAAGCGCGTCTGGCGGCCGATCGACTGACACCTGCGCTGTGCCTTCCGCCGTTCGCGCGTCGCGTCAGTCGGCGGCAAGCCGGGGGGCGCTCAGGCAGGCGCTCAGGCAGGCGCGCGGTGGTACGTGGTGACGCGTTCGACTTCGGCCTTCGAGCCGAGAATCACCGCGACGCGTTCGTGCAGTTTCGCCGGCACGATCTCCATGATCCGCTGGTGGCCGTTGGTCGCCGCGCCGCCGGCCTGCTCGACCAGGAACGACATCGGATTGGCCTCGTACAACAGCCGCAGCTTGCCGGGCTTGTCGGGTTCGCGGTAGTCGCGCGGGTACATGAAGATGCCGCCGCGGCACAGGATGCGATGCACGTCGGCCACCATCGATGCGACCCAGCGCATGTTGAAGTCGATGCCGCGAGGGCCTTCGCGTCCGGCGAGCAGTTCGTCGACATAGCGCTTGACCGGCGCCTCCCAGTGGCGCGCGTTCGAAGCGTTGATCGCGAACTCGCGCGTCTGCTCGGGGACGAGCATCCGCGGCACGGTGAGCCACCAGCTGCCGATCTCCTTGTCGAGCGTGAAACAGGCCACGCCGTCGCCGACGGTGAGCACCAGCAGCGTCGACGGCCCGTAGACCGCGTAGCCGGCTGCCACCTGCTTCGTGCCGGGCTGCAGGAAGTGCTCCTCGCCGGGCTCCTTCACGCCTTCGGGAAGCCGCAGCACCGAGAAGATCGTGCCGATCGAGACGTTGACGTCGATGTTCGAGGAGCCGTCGAGCGGATCGAACAGCAGCAGGAACTCGCCCTTCGGGTAGCGGTGCGGGATCGTGTACGGATGGTCCATTTCCTCGGAAGCCATCGCGGCGAGGTTGCCGCCCCATTCGTTGGCCTCGAGCAGCGCCTCGTTCGCAATCACGTCGAGCTTCTTCTGCGCCTCGCCCTGAACGTTCGACGAGCCGGCCTCGCCGAGCACGCCGTCGATCGCGCCGCGCGAGACCGCGTAGCCGATGCGCTTGCAGGCGCGCGCGACGACCTCCAGCAGCAGGCGCAGTTCGGCGGGAATGAGCCCCTTTTCGCGCTGCTTCTCGACCAGGTATTGCGTGAGGCTGATGCGGGGTGCCATGGCGTTCTCCTGTTTGCGGGGATTCAGGATGCGAGCGCCTTGCCGACGATCTCGCGCACGTCGGCCGACAGCGACTCGTGCGCGGCGACCTCTTCGAGCACTGCGCGCATCGCCGCCTGCCGGTCGGGCGTGAACTTGCGCCAGCGGTCGAGCGCGCGCGCCAGCCGCGCGGCCACCTGCGGGTTGATCGCGTCGACCGCCAGCACCTGCTCGCACCAGAACGCATAGCCCGAGCCGTCGGCGGCGTGGAACTCGGCGAGATTGCCGTTGCAGAAGCTGCCCACCAGCGCGCGCACCCGGTTCGGGTTGCGCGCCGAGAAGGCGGGATGCCCGAGCAGCGCGCGCACGCGCCCCAGCACCGGCGGATCGCCGGCGTGCCGATGCATCGTCGCCTGCATCGAGAACCACTTGTCGAGCACCAGCGGTTCGTCGGCGAAGTCGCGTCCGAAGCGTGCGAGGGCGATCTCGCGCGCGCGCGCCGGGGTGCGCAGCAGCGCGTGCAGCGCGCCCGCGCGGTCGGTCATGTTGTCGGCGCGCTCGAATTGCGCGGCCGCTGCGGTGATCGCCTCGGGCGCCTGCGTCTCGACCCACCAGGCGAGCACGGTGTTTTTCAGCGCGCGCCGGCCTGCGGCGGCCGGCTCGGGCGACCACGGGCCCGTGTCGCACAGCGCTTCGTATGCAGGCGCCCAGCGTCTCGCGAGCGTCCCGGCCACGCAGCGGCGCAGCGCATTGCGCGCGTCGCGCAGCGCCACCGGGTCGACCACCGCGAGCTGCTCGGCGATGAATCCCTCGGACGGCAACACGAACAGCTGGTCGCGAAAGGCCGGGTCGAGCGATTCGTCTTCGAGCAGCCGTCCGAGGACGGCCGCCAGCGGCGCGCAGCGTCCGGCTGCGTCGGCGCCGCCGACGATTGCGAGTACCGCGTCGATCGCCAGCCGCTGCGCGGCCTCCCAGCGGTTGAACGGATCGCTGTCGTGCGCGGCGAGGAAGGCGAGCTGCGCATCGTCGTAGTCGAACTCGACCGTCACCGGCGCCGAGAAGTTGCGCGCGAGCGAAGGAATCGGCGCGGCCTCGATGCCTTCGAAGACGAACAGGTGCCGTGGCCCGGTGACGTCGAGCACCGCGGTGCGGCCGGGCGCGCCCGCCTCGGTGCGGGCCGCAGCGGGGCGCAGCGCGCCGTCGCGTTCCTCGAAGACGCGCAGTTCGCAGTCGCGGCCGTCGGGGCCGACCAGGCCGAGCGCGAGCGGAACGTGGAACGGTGCCTTCTCCGGCTGGCCGGGCGAGGGTGCGCACGACTGCTCGATCGCGAGCAGGTAGCGGTTCGCCTGCGCGTCGTGGCGGCCGCTGGCGCGCAATCGGGGTGTTCCGGCTTGTGAATACCAGCGCCGGAACTGGCCAAGGGCGACGCCGTTGGCGTCGGCAATCGCCGCAACGAAGTCGTCGCAGGTGACCGCCTGGCCGTCGTGCCGGTCGAAGTACAGATCCATGCCGCGCCGGAAGCCGTCGCGACCGACCAGCGTCTGCAGCATGCGGATGACTTCGGCGCCCTTCTCGTACACCGTGACGGTGTAGAAGTTGTTGATCTCCTGGTAGCTGTCGGGGCGGATCGGGTGCGCCATCGGGCCGGCATCTTCCGGGAACTGCGCGGCCCGCAGCACGCGCACGTCCTCGATGCGCTTGACCGCGCGCGCGCTCGTAGCCGCAGCCGGGGTGGGGCTGCGCGCAGCCAGCATGTCGGCCGAGAATTCCTGGTCGCGAAAGACGGTGAGGCCTTCCTTCAGCGTGAGCTGGAACCAGTCGCGGCAGGTCACGCGGTTGCCGGTCCAGTTGTGGAAATACTCGTGGCCGACCACCGACTCGATCGCGGCGAAGTCCTGGTCGGCGGCGATGCGCGGATTGGCGAACACGTACTTCGTGTTGAAGATGTTCAGCCCCTTGTTCTCCATCGCCCCCATGTTGAAGTCACCCACCGCGACGATCATGAAGCGATCGAGGTCGAGCTCGAGGCCGAAACGTTCTTCGTCCCAGCGAATCGCGCGCACCAGCGACTCCATCGCGTGATCGGTGCGATCCTCGTTGCCCGGCTCGACCCAGACCTGCAGCAGCACTTCGCGCCCGGAGCGCGTGCGCAGCCGGCGCTCGGTGGCCACCAGTTTGCCGGCGACCACCGCGAACAGGTAGCTCGGTTTCGGGAAGGGGTCTTGCCAGGTGGCCCAGTGCCAGCCGCGGCGATCGGCCCCGTCGGGGCCGGCGGCTTCGCAGTCGCCGCTGGCCACGAGGTTGCCGTTCGACAGCAGCACCGGGCAGCGCTCGCGCGGCGCGCGCAGCGTGACCGTGTAGCGGGCCATCACGTCGGGGCGGTCAGGAAACCAGGTGATGCGGCGGAAGCCCTCGGCCTCGCACTGGGTGAAGAAATTGTCGTTCGAGACGTACAGGCCGCTCAGCGAGGTGTTCGCGGCCGGTGCGATGCGCGATACCGTCACGAGCTCGAAGCGCTCGGGCGCCGCAGGCACCGACAGCGTGTCGCCCTCGATCGCGAATTCGTCCGCTGCGAGTGCCCTGCCCTCGATGCGCAGGTCAACCAGCGAAAGGTGCTCGCCGTTCAGCACGAGCGGGGCCGGCTTGCCGTCGGCGCTGCGGTGGGCCGGGTTGCGCCGCAGGCGCAGCGTGGCGCGAACGACCGTGTCGTCCGGATCGAGGTCGAATTCGAGCCGGACGTCGTCCACCAGAAAGGCGGGCGGGGTATAGTCGACGCGTCGGATCGTGACGGGTTGGTCGGTACGCATGAGCAGCAAGAGGCAGTCGATGGACGATTGTAAGCGTTCGGGCAGCGTCGTCCGCTCGGGAGCGGCGCGGCGCTGGCTGGCCGGCGTGGTGGCCGGACTGGCGGTGCTGCTGGCCGGATGCGCGACGCCGCTGCGCGGGCAGCTCACCGCCTTCCACGAATGGCCGGCCGACGCGCCGCGCACCTATCAATTCGCGCGCACCGCAGCGCAGCGCGACAGCCTCGAACACGCGACCTGGGAACAGGTGATGCGCGCCGAGCTGGCTCGCGCCGGTTTTCGCGAGGCCGCCAACCCGCGTCTCTCGATCGCGTTCGACTATCGCGTTTCGCGGCAACTGGGGCGCATGGTCGAGGCCTATCCGGTGGTGCAGCCCTATTTCTGGTGGGGCACCTGGGGTTCGCACGGGGGCGTGAGCATCGGCGGCCCGTGGCCGTGGTGGGGGCCCGGCTACTACCCGATGGAATACGACCGCACCTGGTATGAATATCGGCTGCGCATCGAGATCGAAGACCTCGCCGCGCGGCCGCCGCGCCGCGTCTACGAGGGGACTGCAGTCAGCGACGGGCTCGAATCGTCGACGCCCGCGGAGGTGCTGCCGCTGCTCGCGCGCGCGATTCTCGGCGATTTCCCGGGACCGAGCGGGGTGACGCGCAGGGTCGAGGTGCCGGTGGAGCCCAGGCCCTGACCGGCCGGGCTACTTGAGCGCGCGCGGCCGCCACCAGTTCGGTGTGGCCGACTCGAACCTGCCGCTCTCGTGCAGCTGATTGGCGAGTTCCAGCGACGGCAGGCCGGGCGGCGAGTCGACCAGCCAGTAGCGGCCTTCGGGGTCGATCGGTCGCACCGGCACCAGGCCGGCGTCGGCCAGGCGCGCGCGCGCCTCGTGCACGTCGGCTTCGCGCAGGCGCACGACGACGCCACCAGCGAGTGCGCGTGCGGCGCCGTTCTCGTCGCGGAAAACCGGCGAGGAGCCACCGGGCAGCGTCTCGAGCGCTTTTTCCCCGCCGATGAAGCGCTTCAGCGGCGTGCGCGGCCGGGCCGGTGCAGGCCTGGTCGCCGGTGACGTGAAGTCGGCAATCCAGGCGGGGTCGATGCGCAGCGATCGCTTTTCGCCATCCTCGTACCAGTAGAGCCTGGGTGCGCCGTTCGGCGACGACTCGCCGGCATCGGAGGCGGCGGCCTTGTCCGGCACCGCCGGATCGGGCTTGCGTGGCCTGCCCTGTCCGGCGTCGGAGGCGAACGACGAAGCAGCGAGGAAGAGGCCGGCCAGCGCCAGCGCGTGGAATGCGGCTCGCATCATCGTCCCCACAGGGTCAGTCGCCATGCGGCCCATCTGCCGGTCTTGCCGGGCTGCTGCGCATCGGTGACCTTCAGGGTCCAGGCGCCCGCTGCGACCTCGTCGAGATGGCGCACCGACCCGAATTGCCAGTTCGTGTAGTCGCCGCAGGAATCGGCGATGTCGTCGTCGTCGAGCAGGCATATCCGCTCGGTCGCGAGCGTGCTGACGAGGCCATTCGGGCTGATCAGCTCGACGCGCAGGTCCCCGCTGTAGGCGTGCGTTGCGCTGAAATTCACTTCGACGAACTCGATCTGCCTGATTGCGCAGCTGCTTGCGTCGATGCTGTGAGTCGCCGGCGGCTTCGTGTTGTCGAGCGCCTTCGGAACGAGGAAGCTGACCGGGTAGGTACACGACTTCATCGTCGGGCTGCCGCCGTCGATGGGGGTCCAGTTGCGAGCGAGCGTCACCGCAGCGGCTGCATCGACCGTGCCGAAACCGTACTTCGGATGGTACCGCCTGGCGTTCCCGGTCGCGTCGGTGAGCGCGGAGGGTTGCCACCCGGACACGCCGTTTTCCCTCGCCGTCTTCGCGAGGATCAACCGCACGTCGCGCCAGCCGAGGTCGGGGCGGTCCTTCAGCATCAGCGCGACCGTGCCCGAAACCGTGGGCGTGCTCGCCGAGGTTCCCGAGAACGTCGAGCGGTATCTGCCCTGCGTCGTCGTCGTCGTGATGCCCACCCGGTCGTTGCCCGAGCGGCCGCAGACGAGGATGTTGGCGCCCGGCTCGCCATAACTGGGCGAGACGCCGTTGTCGTCGACCGCGCAAGTGGCAATCACGCCGCGCTTGTTGACGTAGCCGTCGAAGTTCGAGTTCTCGGCGATGAGGTTCCCGAGAAGATCCCGGACGTGACCCCCGGCACCGCCGTTGCCGCCGTTGCCAGCCGGAAAGACGTAGATCGATCCCTTGCCGTCGCGCCCGGCGATGATGCCCGTCTCGATAGCGGTAACGAAGCTCGCTTCCGCCGTGTTCAGCACGCCGTTGTCCGGGGAGCCCCAGCTGTTGTTGTAGACGCCCGTGACCTTCGGGTCGCGGCGCAGCGCATCGGCGATGTCGGCATCGCGGCTGGTGGCCAGCGCGTTGTAGGCGCCCAGCGATGCGCGTGGCGCGACCCCGGCGCCGCCGATCGCGTTGTCGTCGCGTGCGACCGCGATGCCGGCCACCGAGGTGCCGTGGTCCTCGTCGAGGTAATACGGCAGCGGCAGCTGGCCCGGGAAGCGGTAGTTGTAGTACGAGGCGGGCAGGCTGGCGTCGAAATTCGGTGCGAGGTCGGGATGGACGACTTCGACCGCGTCGTCGACGATCGCCACCCGCACGCCTTCGCCTTTCGTGCCCAGCGACCAGGCACCGGTTGGTCCGGCCACGTTCAGGTCTTCGCCCGGGGTGCCGCCGCTCTGCCCGAAATTGTGCAGGTGCCACTGGTCGGGCCGCAACGGGTCCGGGCCGGTCAGCGCCGGCGGCACGACGAATGAACTGTAGTCGTAGCAGCAGGGCCCGCTGCCGCCATCGACCGGATCGCCGCCCCCGCCGCCGCCACAGGCGGCCAGCAGCGCGCTGATCGTGATGCCACAGACCGCCCGGAGCGGGCGCAGCGAAAGAGACTTCATCGAGACGTCGTCGGAGGCTTGCGCCGGCGGCGCATCGCAGCCAGCATCCTAACCGCTGCGCAGCAATGAACCGGAAGGAATTGCGTCGCATCCGGCGTGTTTGGTGGCGTGCTGGCAACAGGGCGCACGCCACTCTGCGCCCAGGGGTCGGCACGGGTTGCGGCCGGAATACCCCCGGCATTGCAGCGCCGGACCTCCGCGCGTAATGTTGCGGAGCCGCAACCGCCGTCGGCCGCATTCCCGTCGTTGCCGCGAGAGCCGTCCGGCACGGCCCGCGCGCCCCCGTAAGCTCCTGAAAAACCCGCAAATGCCACGAATCCAGTCGGTTCTCGTCGCGAACCGCTCCGAAATCGCGATCCGCGTGATGCGCGCCGCCGCCGAGCTCGGCATGCGCACCGTTGCCATCTACTCGCACGAGGACCGCTTCGCGCTGCACCGCTTCAAGGCCGACGAAAGCTATCTGGTGGGCGAGGGACGCAAGCCGCTGCAGGCCTATCTGGACATCGACGACATCATCCGCATCGCCCGGCGCGCGAAAGTCGATGCGATCCATCCGGGCTACGGTTTCCTGTCGGAGAACCCCGATTTCGCGCGCGCCTGCGCGGCCGCCGGCATCGTCTTCGTGGGGCCGACGCCCGAAGTGATGACCACGCTCGGCAACAAGATCGCGGCGCGCGCGGCCGCGGTTGCGGCCGGAGTGCCGGTGATGCCGGCCACCGGCCCGCTGCCGGCCGATCTCACCGAGGTGCGCCGGCTGGCCGCCGCAGTCGGCTACCCGCTGATGCTCAAGGCGAGCTGGGGCGGGGGCGGCCGCGGCATGCGGGTGATCGAATCGGAGGGCGATCTCGAGGTGCAATTGCCGGCGGCGCGGCGCGAGGCCGCGGCCGCGTTCGGCAACGACGAGGTCTATCTCGAGAAACTGGTGCGGAACGCGCGGCACGTCGAAGTGCAGGTGGTCGGCGACCGGCACGGCAACCTGGTGCACCTGTTCGAACGAGACTGTTCGGTGCAGCGGCGCAACCAGAAGGTGGTCGAGCGGGCCCCGGCACCATACCTCGACGACGCGCGTCGTGCGGAACTGTGCGAAGCGGCGCTGCGGCTGGCGCGGCAGGTGGGCTATACGCACGCCGGCACGATCGAGTTCCTGATGGACGCCGACAGCGGGCGCTTCTACTTCATCGAAGTCAATCCGCGCATCCAGGTCGAGCACACGGTGACCGAGCAGGTCACCGGCATCGACATCGTCAAGGCGCAATTGCGCATCAGCGAGGGCGCGCGCATCGGCGATCCCGATTGCCCGGTGCCGCGCCAGGAAGAGATCAGGCTGAACGGCCACGCGCTGCAGTGTCGCATCACCACCGAGGATCCCGAGAACAACTTCACTCCCGACTACGGGCGCATCACCGCGTATCGCAGCGCCGCCGGCTTCGGCCTGCGGCTCGACGGCGGCACCGCCTATTCGGGCGCGGTGATCACGCCGTACTACGACTCGCTGCTGGTGAAGGTGACTGCCTGGGCGCCGACCGCCGAGGAAGCGATCCGGCGGATGGACCGCGGGCTGCGCGAATTCCGCATCCGCGGGCTCGCGACCAACCTGCAGTTCGTCGAGAACGTGATCAACCATCCGGACTTCGTGGCCGGCCGCGTGACCACGCGCTTCATCGACACGACGCCCGAGCTGTTCCGCTTCGCGAAGCGGCGCGACCGGGCCACGCGCCTGCTGCGCTACATCGGCGACGTGACGGTCAACGGTCATCCGGACATGAAGGGGCGGGCGCGCCCCGAATTGTCGCACCAGCCGTTGGCGCTGCCGCGACGTCGGCGCAACGGGGAGGGCGGCGCGGCCGGCCAGGCTCGCCCGGCTGACGCGGCCGAAGCGGCGGCGCGCGCGAGCGCGGCTGCGCCGGTCGACTTGTCCGAAGCGCCGCCCGCGGGCACGCGCCAGCGGCTGCGGGAGATTGGGCCGCAGCGCTTCGCCGAATGGATGCGCGCGCAGCCGGGCGTGCTGCTCACCGACACCACGATGCGCGATGCGCACCAGTCGCTGTTCGCGACGCGGATGCGCACCATCGACATGCTGCGCATCGCCCCGTATTACGCGCGGATGCTGCCGCAGCTGCTGTCGCTCGAATGCTGGGGCGGGGCGACGTTCGACGTGGCGCTGCGCTTCCTGAAGGAAGACCCCTGGGAGCGCCTCGCGCGGCTGCGCGAGGCGGTGCCGAACATCCTGCTGCAGATGCTCCTGCGGGGCAGCAACGCGGTCGGCTACACCAATTACAGCGACAACGTGGTGCGGTATTTCGTCGCGCGCGCGGCCGCCGGCGGCATCGACCTGTTTCGCGTGTTCGATTCGCTGAACTGGGTCGAGAACATGCGCGTGGCGATCGATGCCGTGCTCGAATCGGGTGCGCTGTGCGAGGGCGCGATCTGCTACACCGCCGACCTGTTCGACGCGTCGCGGCCGAAGTACGGGCTGCGCTATTACCTCGACACTGCGCGCCAGCTGCAGCGCGCCGGCGTGCACGTGATCGGCGTGAAGGACATGGCGGGCGTGTGCCGGCCGCGCGCGGCGCGCGAGCTGGTGCGCGCGCTGCGCGAGGAGACCGGTCTGCCGGTGCATTTCCATACGCACGACACCAGCGGCGCCGCGGCGGCTTCGGTGCTCGCTGCGATCGACGGGGGCGCCGACGCGGTCGATGGCGCGATCGACGCGATGAGCGGGCTCACTTCGCAGCCGAACCTGGGCGCGATCGTGGCCGCGCTCGAAGGCGGCGAGCGCGACACCGGCGTCGACCGCGCAGCAATGCAGGAGATCTCGCATTACTGGGAGAGCGTGCGCCGGCTCTATGCGCCGTTCGAATCCGACATCCGTGCCGGCACTGCCGACGTCTACCGCCACGAGATGCCGGGCGGGCAATACACGAACCTGCGCGAGCAGGCCCGCGCGCTCGGGCTCGAGCAGCGCTGGCCGGCGGTGGCGCAGGCTTACGCCGAGGTGAACCGGCTGTTCGGCGACATCGTGAAAGTCACGCCGACTTCGAAAGTCGTCGGCGACATGGCGCTGTTCATGGTGGCCAACGACCTGTCGGCCGACGACGTGCTCGACCCGGCGCGGGCGATCGCGTTCCCCGAGAGCGTGGTGTCGCTGTTTCGCGGCGAACTGGGCTTTCCGCCCGATGGTTTTCCGCAGGCGCTGTCGCGCAAGGTGCTCGACTGCGACGGCGCGCATCCGCTGCTTCCCGAGCCGCCGGCGCCGTACCGCCCCGGCGACCGCCTCGCGCCGGTCGACCTGGAGCAGGCGCGCCAGGAAGCCTGCAAGGCGGCCGGCCACCGCATCGGCGACGACGACCTCGCTTCGTGGCTGATGTATCCGAAAGTGTTCCGCGACTATGCCGAGCACCGCAGGCAATACGGCGACGTGAGCCTGCTGCCGACGCAGGCTTTCTTCTACGGAATGCGCGAGCGCGAGGAAATCGTGATCGACATCGATCCGGGCAAGAAGCTCATCGTCGGCATGCAGGGCATGGCGCCCGCCGAGGAGGAGGGGCTGGTGCGGGTGTTCTTCGAGTTGAACGGCCAGCCGCGCACGATGCGCATCGAGAAAGCGGGCGCTGCGCGGGCGCACAAGCGCGTGCAGGCCGAGTCGGGCAATCCGGCGCACGTCGCCGCGCCGATGCCGGGAATGGTCGTCACCGTGGCGGTGAAGGCGGGACAGGCAGTGCGCGCCGGCGATCCGCTGGTGTCGATCGAGGCGATGAAGATGGAGACGCAGATCCGCGCCGAGCGCGACGGCACGGTACGCGCCGTGCACGTGAGGCCCGGCGAGACGGTCTCGGCGCACGACCTGCTGCTCGAATACTGAGGCGCGGCCGCGCATGCCTCTTCTCCCGCATCGCAAGGGGCGCGAACCTCGTGTCCGGAAACGGCGAGTCTGCTGCCGGGCAGCGGCGCATAATCGGACCATGCTCCCCGATGCCGATGCCTGCTATGCGGCGATTCTCGCCCACGATCCGCGCTTCGACGGGCGCCTGTACGTGGGCGTGCGCTCGACAGGCGTCTATTGCCGGCCGGTGTGCCGGGTGCGCACGCCGAAATTCGAGAACTGCCGGTTCTTCGCGAGTGCGGCGGCGGCCGAGAGCCACGGTTTCCGGCCGTGCCTGCGCTGCCGCCCCGAACTGGCGCCGGGCCGTGCGGGCATCGACATCGGATCGCGGCTCGCGCAGGGCGGGGCGCGCCTGATCGAGGCGGGCGAACTCGATCGCGGCGGCGTCGAGGCCGTGGCTGCCCGCGTGGGCACCAGTTCACGACATCTGCGCCGCGTCTTCAAGGCCGAGTTCGGCGTGACGCCGCTCGAATACGCGCAGACGCAGCGCCTGTTGCTCGCCAAGCGCTTGCTGACCGACACCGCATTGCCGGCCACCGAGATTGCGGCCGCCTCGGGCTTCAGGAGCCTGCGCCGCTTCAATGCTGCGTTTCGCGAGCGTTACCGGCTCAGTCCGACGCAATTGCGTTCGCGCGCCGGCGCGCGGCCCGCGGAGACGATGCGTTTCCGGCTCGCGTACCGGCCGCCCTGCGACTGGAAGCGTTCGCTGGCGTTTCTCGCGGCGCGCGCGATCGAGCGCGTCGAGGTCGCGGCGGGCGACGCGTATCACCGCAGCGTGCGCTGGCAGGCGGGCGCGCAGGAACTGCGCGGCTGGCTCGGCGTGCGGCCCTTGCCGTCGCGCGCGCTGCTCGAGGTCGAGCTGTCGGCATCGCTGGCGGCGGCGATTCCGCCGATCCTGCAGCGCATCCGCGACGTGTTCGACCTCGACTGCGAACCCGCGCAGTTGCAGCGGGTGCTGCCGGCGCGCGCCGAGGGCGGCGCGCCGATGCGGCTGATCGGGTCCTTCGACGGCTTCGAGCTCGCGGTCCGGGGCGTCGTCGGGCAGCAGGTCAGCGTCAAGGCTGCGCGCACCGTCATTGCCCGGATGGCCGAGCGCTACGGTGAACCGCTCGAAGGCGCGGTGCCGGTAGGCCTCGCGCGCATCTTCCCGGCGCCGGCCACGATCGCGGCCCTCGACGTCGCGGCCATCGCCGGTCTCGGCATCCAGCCGCGGCGCGCCGAAGCCATTCGCGCGCTGGCGCAGGCGATCGTGGACGGGCAGCTCGCGCTGGAGCCACGTGCACCGGTGGAGGCGACTGTCGCGGCACTGCGCGCGATTCCCGGCATCGGCGACTGGACCGCGCAATACATCGCGATGCGCGCGCTGTGCTGGCCCGACGCGTTCCCGGCCGGCGACCTCGCGGTGCTCAGGGCGCTGCAGGCGCGTACGCCGGCGCAGGCGCGCGAGCGCGCGCGCGCCTGGCAGCCGTGGCGGGCCTACGCGGTGATGAACCTGTGGGCATCGATCGGAGCCAACCCATGACAATCCGCTATGCGCTGTTCGATTCGCGTTTCGGCGAAGTGCTCGCGATCGCGCACGATGCGCGGCTCGCAGGACTGTATTTCGTCGGCCAGAAAGACCAGCCCGATCTCGGCGAACTGGCGCGCGGCGGCGCGCTTCGCGACGATGCGTGGCCGGTGCTGGCCGAGACGCGGCGGCAACTCGGCGAATACGAGGCCGGCCGGCGCGTCGCGTTCGACCTGCCGCTCGATCTCGCGGGCACCGATTTCCAGCGTCGCGTCTGGGCGCAGTTGCTCGAGATCCCGTTCGGCCAGACGCGCAGTTACGCCGAGGTGGCCCGCGCAGCCGGATCGCCGCGCGGCATGCGCGCGGCCGGCGCCGCGATCGGACGCAATCCGGTGTCGCTCGTCGTGCCCTGCCATCGCGTAGTGGGCAGCGACGGCTCGCTCACCGGTTACACCGGGGGCATCGAGCGCAAGCGCGCGCTGTTGCGTCACGAGCGGGTGCTCTGAGCCTCCGATGACGCGTCGCGACGTCGCCGACATGCTGCTGCTCGCCGCGTTGTGGGGCGGGTCGTTCCTGTTCATGCGGATCGCGGCGCCGCAGTTCGGCGCGTTCGCGCTGATGGCGCTGCGCACCGGCATCGGCGCCGCGGTGCTGTTGCCGTTCGTGCTGCGCGCCGGGGGCAGCATCGAGCTGCGCGCGAACGCCGGACGCATCGCGTGGATCGGCCTGCTCAACTCGGCGCTGCCGTTCGTGATGCTCGGTTACGCGATGCAGCACCTGGACGCCGGGTTCGCGTCGATCCTGAACGCGACCACGCCCTTCTGGGGTGCGATCGTCGCCTTTCTGTGGCTCGGCGAGCGGCTCGGCCGGCTGGGCGTCGTCGGCCTGATGGTGGGTTTCGGCGGGGTGCTGGTGCTGGTCGGCGGCCGCGATGGTCTCGTCGCCGACGGCGCGATCGTGCCGATTCTCGCCTCGCTGGTCGCGACTGCCTCGTACGGCGTGGCAGCGACGGCCACGAGGAAGCAGCTCGGCCACGTGAGCACGCTGGTCGGGGCGGCCGGCAGCCAGATGTTCGCGGCACTGCTGCTGCTGCCGTTCGCGCTCGCATGGTGGCCCTCGACGCCGCCCGATGCGCTCGCGTGGCTGAGCGTCGCGCTGATGGGCGTGCTGTGCACCGGTTTGGCGTACCTGCTGTTCTTCAGGCTGATCGCTCGCATCGGCAGCAACAAGACGATCACGGTCACTTTCCTGATCCCGGCGTTCGGAATGCTGTGGGGGTCGTTGTTCCTCGGCGAGACGATCAGCGCCAGCATGCTGGCCGGGGCAGCCACCATTCTGGTGGGCACCGCGCTCACCACCGGCCTGATCGCTCCCGGCCGCCGTGCGGCCGCGGCAGCCGCTGCGCCTTCGGCGCCCGCGGCGGGCGAGCTCGTCGACAGGCCCCGTTCGCGCGGCTGAGGCCTGCGCGACCGGATACGCCCGCGCGCTGCTACAGTCGCGCGCCGGTGCGCGCGTCGAACAGGTGCGTGGTGCCGGGCAGCGGCGCAAGCGCGATGCGCTCGCCCGGGCGGAAGGCGTGGCGTTCGCGGAAGGCCGCGGTCAGGCCGCCGCCGGCAAAGCGCGTCAGCACCTGAGTATCGGCGCCGGTGGGCTCGACGACAGCGACCTCGCAGGCGATGCCCTCGTCGTCGAGCGCCAGGTGCTCGGGCCGGATGCCGAGCTTCACCGATTGGCCCGGCTCGCCGGCGGCCGCCGGCAGGACGACGCGCGCGCCACCTTCGAGTTCGACGCTGGCGCGATCGGGACCGATGCGGCCATCGAGGAGGTTCATCGCCGGCGAGCCGATGAAGGTCGCGACGAAGGGGTTGGCCGGATGGTCGTAGAGTTCGAGCGGCGTGCCCACCTGTTCGACCACTCCGTCGTGCATGACCACGATCCGGTCGGCCATCGTCATCGCCTCGATCTGGTCGTGCGTCACGTAGATCGAGGTGGTCTTCAGCCGCTGGTGCAGTTCGCGGATTTCGGCGCGCATCTGCACGCGCAGTTTCGCGTCGAGGTTGGACAGCGGTTCGTCGAACAGGAACACCTGCGGTTTGCGCACGATCGCGCGGCCCATCGCGACGCGCTGGCGCTGCCCGCCCGAGAGCTGGCGCGGATAGCGATCGAGGTAGGGCGTCAGGCCCAGGATGCCCGCGGCCTCGTCGACCCGGCGCTCGATTTCGGCCTTCGGGCGCCGCGCGAGCACGAGCGAGAACGCCATGTTCTCGCGTACCTTCATGTGCGGATACAGCGCGTAGTTCTGGAACACCATCGCGATGTCCCGGTCCTTGGCCTGCACGTCGTTGACCACGCGTTCGCCGATGCGGATGCGCCCCGAGGTGATTTCCTCGAGCCCGGCGATCATCCTGAGCAGTGTCGACTTGCCGCAGCCCGACGGCCCGACCAGCACGCAGAATTCGCCGTCGGCGATCGAGACGTCGACGCCGTGCACCACTTCGACCGCGCCGTACGACTTCCTGACTGCTTCGATAGTGACCGATGCCACGCCCGGGCTCCGCGAGATCCGCGTCGATGCGACGACGATAACCGGTGATGTTAGCAAGCCCCGGCCGACGCTGCCCCTGAATCCCGATTGACCGGCATCAAGTCCGCATGTTCATCGTCCGGGCAGCATATCCTCATGGGGTCCCGTGTTCCTGACGTCGTGTCGCTGCGCGACCTGCTTGCCAGGGCGCTCGCAATGCGGCGCGAGGCCGCCGCGGGCTATCGCCGGCTGGCCAGGGAACCCGAGGTCAGGGAGGCGCCGCAGGTGGCCCGGCTGTTTTCCCGCCTCGCGGTGCTCGAGGGCGAGCAGGCGGCGCGCATCGAGCGCGACTTGCCCGATCTCGAAGTGGGGACGATACTGGCCGAGCAGGTTGCGTGGGCGCCGCCGATGCGGCCGGCGCGGCCGGCGGCAGGCGTGTCGCTCGAAGACGCGCTCGAGACGGCGCGCGAGAACGAGCGCGGAATGCGGGCGATTTTCGAGCACATCGCGGCCACCTCGCCCAGCGAGGCGGTGCGGATCCGGGCGCTGCAGTTCGCACTGGCCGAGACCCGCCACCTGTCGACGATCGAGGAGGCGGTCGCGGCTGCCCGAGACGGAGGGAAAGCATGACCCAGAAAATCCCCACCACATCGGCCGATTTCGACCACACGCGGATCATCGAGCGGCCCGACGGCTTCTACTGGCAGGACGACGCCGACGGCCGCGAATACGGGCCGTTCCCGACGATGCTCGAGGCGGTCGCCGACATGCAACTGGCCGACGACGAAGCGGCGGCCGAGGAAGCCGGCGCCGACGACCTGCGCGACACCGGCGACCTTCTGGGCGTGCCCGACTGGGTCGACCCGGACACCGGCCAGCTGGCCGACGACGAACGCACGCGAACCGACGACCATTGAACCGGATCGATCCGGCACAATTCTTATCGGCGCCCGGCCCGCAGCCGGGCATTTCCTGAGACGAAGGAGTCCCATGCGTACACCGCTGCAGATCAACTTCCGCGGCATGGATACGTCGCCTGCGCTCGAGACGCTGATTCGCGACAAGACCGCCAAGCTCGAACAGTTCCACCCGAACGTCACGGGTTGCCGCGTCGTGATCGACAAGCCGCACCAGCACAAGCAGCAAGGAGAGCATTTCATCGTTTCGATCGACGTCTCGGTCCCGGGCAGCAACATCGTTGCCAATCACGCGCACCACGAGGACGTCAACGTCGCGTTGCGCGACGCCTTCTTTGCCGCCCGGCGGCAACTCGAGGAGCATGCCGTGCGACTGCGCGGCGAGGACAAGCGGCGCCTCTCGACCGGCAGCGCGGTCGTCGAGCGCGGCTCCGAGGCCGGCGCGGAGGCCGAATAACGGCCGTGCACATCCGGGCGGTCGGCGCGGGCCGCCGCCCCGCCCGCTCGCCGCCGCGAGCGCCAGCGTGAACCCAATGGAAGAAGCGCAGGCGATTCCGCATCTTCGCGAGACGTTGCTGTTCCTCGGACTGGCCGGCGTGCTGGTGCCGCTGCTGCAGCGCTACCGCGTGAACAGCGTGCTGGGCTTTCTCGCGGTGGGCATCCTGGTCGGACCCTTCGGGCTGGGGCGCCTTGCGGCCGACGTGCCGCTGCTCGGCTGGCTGGTGTTTCCGAACCTCGACGCGGTCTCGGTGCTGGCCGAGGTCGGCGTGATGTTCCTGATGTTCATGATCGGCCTCGAATTGTCGGCCGAGCGCTTGTGGGCGATGCGGGGCTGGGTGTTCGCGGCCGGCAGCGCCCAGGTGCTGGCGAGCGCAGCCGCGATCGGCCTGGTCGCCGCGGCTTTCGGCAGCACGCCGGCGGCGGCGCTGGTGGTGGGCCTGGCCCTGTCCTTCTCGTCGACCGCCGTGGTGATGCAGCTGCTGTCGTCGCGCCGCGAGCTCGGCACGCCGATCGGCCAGGCCAGCTTCTCGATCCTGCTGCTCCAGGATCTCACGGTGGTGCCGGTGCTGATCCTGGTCGGGCTGCTCGGCCGGCCCGACGACACGTCGGTGGCCGTGTCGATGGCGATCGCGATCGGCAAGGCGGCCGCGGCGATCGTCCTCATCTACCTGCTCGGCCGCGTGGCGATCCGGCCGCTGTTCCGGCGCATGGCCGCGAGCCGCCAGGCCGACACGTTCATGGCGCTCACGCTGCTCAGCACGCTGGGCATCGCATCGCTCACCTGGCTCGCCGGGCTGTCGATGGCGCTGGGAGCGCTGCTCGCCGGCCTGCTGCTGGCCGAGACCGAATTCCGCCACGAGGTCGAGATCACGATCGATCCGTTTCGCGGGCTGCTGATGGGGCTGTTCTTCCTGTCGGTCGGCATGTCGATCGATCCGCTCGAGATCGTGCGTGCACCGGCGCTGCTGCTCGGCGCGGTGGCAGGGTTGTTCGCACTGAAGGCGATCGTCGTCGCTTCGGTGACGCGGATCGGCGGGCTACCGCCGGCCAGGGCGATCGAGGCGGGCCTGCTGCTGGGGCAGGGCGGCGAGTTCGCCTTCATCGTGTTCGGCGCCGCGATGTCGCTCGGCCTGCTCGACGAACGCGCGGGGCGCTTCCTGCTGCTGACGGTCGGCTTGTCGATGTTCGCTGCGCCGCTGGTGGCCGAGGCGGGGCGGCGGCTCGGGGTGCGCGTGCAGCGCGCGCCGCCGCCGCCGCCCGCGGTCGAGCCAGTGCTGCCGGGCCTGTCGGGCCACGTGGTCGTGGCCGGCTACGGGCGCGTCGGCCAACTGCTCGGCCAGCTGTTCGATTCCCAGGGGATCGGCTACCTCGCGATCGATCCCGATGCGCGCCTCGTGGCCGGCTTCCATGAACAGGGCCGGCCGGTATTCGTCGGCGACGCGAGCCGCGGCGAGCTGCTGCGGCGGCTGGGGCTCGACGATGCCTGCGCGATCGTGCTCACGATGGACCGTGGCTCGGCGACCTTGCGTACGGTACAGGCCGTCCGACGCGAATGGCCGCGTCTGCCGATCCTCGCGCGCGCCCGCGACGAGCGGCATGCGCTGGCGCTGCGCGAGGCAGGCGCCGACGCGGTGATCCCCGAGGCGCTCGAGTCGGCGCTTCAGCTCGCTTCGCTGGCGCTGGCGCGCGCGGGCCTGCCCGGCGCTGCGCTGGTCGAGCTGATCGACCACGAGCGCGAGCAGCGGATCGCCTCGTTCCACGGGGAACGGCCGGCATGACCAGCGCTTCGGGTCGCTTCGCAGCGAGAGGTCGGGCGAAGGCGCCGGGCTCGATCCTGGTCGCCACCGACTTCTCGCGCACTGCCGGGCAAGCCGCATCGCGGGCGCTCGCGCTGGCCGACGAGCTCGGCGCCGACGCCCTGCGGCTGCTGCACGTCGTCGAGGCGCCCTGGCTTGGCGCACTGCAGCAATGGTTCGGCCTGGCCGATGCGTCGCGGCAGGGGCTGGTCGAGGAAGCGCAGCGCTCGATGGCCGAGCTGGTCGCGTCGATCGAGGCCCGCTCGGGCCGGCGCGTCGCCGCCGAGGTTGCGGTCGGCGGGGTGCTCGACACCGTGATCGAGCGCGCGGCGCAGGTCGACCTGCTGGTGATCGGCGCTCGCGGCCAGCACCCGGTGCGCGACTTCGCGATCGGCACGACCGGCGAGCGGCTGCTGCGCAAGCGGCGCGGGCCGTTGCTGGTGGTGCGGCGCTCGCCGGCCAGGCGCTACCGGCGGGTGCTCGCGCCGGTCGATTTCTCGGAGCACGCGCCGCAGGTGCTCGCGCAGGCCGCCTCGATCGCTCCGGCCGCGCGGATCGAGCTGCTCCATGCGTTCGAGCTCCCGTTCGAGGGCAAGCTGCGCTTCGCCGGCGTACCCGTCGCGGAGATCCACCACTCGAGGCAGCAGGCGCGCGCGCAGGCGGTCGAGCGCCTGGCCCGGGTCGTGGCCGCGGCCGGCATCGATGCCGCGCGCGTACACCGCCGCATCGAGCATGGCTATGCGCCGCGCGTCATCGTCGATGCAGCCCGCGAATCGCAGATCGACCTGATCGTCATCGGCAAGCACGGCGAATCGATCGTCGAGGACCTGCTGCTCGGCAGCGTGACGCTGCACGTGCTCGGCGAGGCGCGCTGCGACGTGCTGGTGGTCAGTGCGCCGCAGCGGCGGCGCGCGGCGCGCCAGCGCCCGTGAAGGACCTTCAGTCTTCGAACGGCAGGCCGACGTAGTTCTCGGCCAGCGAGGTGGACGCCGCCTTCGAACCGACGAGGTACGCCAGTTCGGTTTCCTGGATCTTCTGGCCGAATTCGCCGGTGTCGGGAAAGCGGTGCAGCATCGAGGTCATCCACCAGGAGAAGCGCACCGCCTTCCAGACGCGCCGCAGGCACTTGCCGGAATAGGCGTCGACCTCCTTCATCGAGCCGCTGCGATAGTGGTCGATCAACGCGCGCGACAGGTAGCGCACGTCGCTCGCCGCGAGGTTCAGGCCCTTGGCGCCGGTGGGTGGCACGATGTGCGCGGCGTCACCGGCCAGCAGCAGGCGGCCGAAGCGCATCGGCTCGGCAACGTAGCTGCGCAGCGGCGCGATGCTCTTCTCGATCGACGGGCCGGTGACGATCGTGGAGGCGGCCTGCGTGTCGACGCGGCGCTTCAGTTCGTCCCAGAAGCGCTCGTCGGGCCATTCTTCGATCTTCTCGTCGAGTGGCACCTGCACGTAGTAGCGGCTGCGGGTGCGCGAGCGCATGCTGCACAGCGCGAAGCCGCGCGGGTGATTCACGTAGATCAGTTCGTGCGACACCGGCGGCACGTCGGCGAGGATGCCCAGCCAGCCGAACGGGTAGACGCGCTCGTAGTGCTTCACCGCGTTCGCCGGCAGGCTCTCGCGGCACACGCCATGGAAGCCGTCGCAGCCGGCGATGAAGTCACAGGCGATCTCGTGCGTGACGCCGTCCTTGCGGTAGCGCACGACCGGCGAGTCGGTGTCGAAGCCGTGAATGCTCACGTCCTCGGCTTCGTAGACGGTGGTCGCGCCCGCGGCCGCGCGCGCGTCCATCAGGTCGCGCGTGACCTCGGTCTGGCCATAGACGGTGACGTGCTTGCCGCCGGTGAGGCCGGCCATGTCGATGCGGTGGCGCTCGCCATCGAAGCACAGTTCGATGCCGCCGTGCACCAGCCCCTCGGCGTGCAGCCGCTTGCCCACGCCGGCCTCGTCGAGCAGGTCGACCGCGCCCTGTTCGAGCACGCCCGCGCGGATGCGACCGAGCACGTACTCCCCGCTCTTGCGCTCGAGAATGATCGCGTCGATGCCGGCGCGATGCAGCAGCTGGCCCAGCAGCAGGCCGGACGGACCGGCACCGATGATCGCGACCTGCACCCGCATGGCATTCCTCCGTCGGTTGGCTGGTCGCAAGTGTAAGGCGTCCGGGCGGCGATAATGGAGGTTCTGCCGCAATGACCCTTCCCCGGAGTCCGATGTCGCTCGTCTATCTCGTCCGCCATGCCCAGGCTTCCTTCGGCGCGCAGCACTACGATCGCCTGTCCGAACTGGGGCGCCAGCAGGCGCGCTGGCTCGGCGGCTATTTCGCCGAGCGCGGGCTGCGCTTTGCTCGCGTGATGGCCGGAACACTGGCGCGCCAGCAGGACACGGCGCGCGAGGTCCTGGCGGCGATGGGCGTCGATCCCGGTGCGGTGGCCACCCATGCGGGCCTCGACGAGTACCACGGCGAGGCGCTCTATGCGGCGTGGTCGGGAGGCGCCGATCCGCGCGAGCACCAGCGCGCCGACCACCGCGACTACTGGCGTGCGTTCAGGCAGGCGATGCAGGCCTGGTCGGAGGATCGCCTGGCCGGTGTGCCCGAGAGCTGGCAGGCGTTCGGCGAGCGGGTGCGGGCAGGCCTGGACGAGGCGGTGCGCGAGACCTCGCGCGACGACGTGGTACTGGTGGTGAGCTCGGGAGGCGCGATCGGGCGCGCACTCGCCGACATTGCAGGCGCGCCCGCGCGTACCGCGATCGAGCTGAACCTTCAGTGCCGCAACAGCGGCTTTTGCGAGCTGATCGCGGGCTCGGGCGGCACGCTGCGGCTACTCAGCTTCAACAACGTGCCGCACCTCGAGTCGGCGGCGCGCCGCCAGGCGATCACCTTCGCCTGAGCGGCCGCGCGTGTGCAGTCAGTCGGCCTTCGCCGGAGCTTCCCTCATGCACTTCTTGACGAAGCTGGTCTTCGCCGCGCCGTGCAGCTTCTTCTCGGCGGCTGCCGCCTCGCACGAGGCCGCGTTGTCCTTCTCGCACTTCTTGATGAAACTGGTCCGGGCCGCGCCGTGCAGCTTCTTCTCGTCGGCGCGATCGGTGCAGGTGGGGCCGGCAGCGAATGCCGCGGCGGCAAACAGCGACAGACAGACAGCAGCGATGAGCCTGGACATGATGTCTCCGCAGAAGTGCGCGTACCGCGGGTGCGGCACGCGCGAAAAACTATACCGCGGCACAATGCGTCGCGCAGCGGCGACGATCGCCTGTGGCGCCGCGACGACGACGGGGGCGACGTGCGCGGTTTGCTGAGGCTGGCTGTTGCCGCGGCGGCGTTGTCGCTGTTCGCTCATGTCGCACAGGCGCAGGTGCCTTCGCGGCCCCAGGCCGGCGCTGCCCACCGCAAGGCACCGTTCGAGGACAGCATCGCGCAGCGCATGCTCGCCTGTTCGGCCTGTCACGGCGCACAGGGTCGGGCCACGCGCGAGGGCTACTTCCCGCGCATCGCGGGCAAGCCCGCCGGCTACCTGTTCGAGCAGTTGCGCAGCTTCCGCGACGGACGGCGTTCGTATGCGCCGATGGCTGGCCTCCTCGCCAACCTCGGCGACGACTACCTGCGCGAGATCGCCGAGCACTTCGCAGGGCTCGACCTGCCGTATCCGGCGCCGCAGGCATCGCGGTTGCCGCAGACGATGCTGGCGCGCGGGCGAACGCTCGCGCTCGAGGGCGACGCTTCGCGCGAGCTGCCGGCCTGCGCCGAATGCCACGGCCGCGCGCTGACCGGCGCTGCGCCGTCGATCCCCGGGCTGCTGGGCCTGTCGCGCGACTATCTCAATGCGCAGCTCGGCGGCTGGCGCGACGGGCTGCGCCATGCCACTGCGCCCGATTGCATGGCGCAGGTCGCGCGCCGGCTGCGCCCGGAGGACGTCGCCGCGATCACCGGCTGGCTCGCGGCCCAGCCGGTACCGCCGGGTCCGGTGCCGCGCGCGCAAGCGGGGACGCGACTGCCGATGCGCTGCGGCAGCCTCGATGCCGGCGCGACGGCTTCCTCGCCCGGCATCCCCGCAGCGGCAGGGCCGGCCGTCGATGCGCAGGTTGCCCGCGGCGCCTACCTCGCGCGCGCCGGCAATTGCGCCGGCTGCCACACCGAACGCGGCGCGGCCCCCTATGCCGGCGGGCGTGGCGTGGCCACGCCGTTCGGCATCGTCTACGCGTCGAATCTCACGCCCGACGACGACACCGGCATCGGGCGCTGGAGCCCCGACGATTTCTGGCGCGCGATGCACGACGGGCGTTCGAAGGACGGGCGGGCGCTCTATCCGGCATTTCCGTACCCGCAATTCACGCGCGTCACGCGCGAGGATGCCGATGCGATCTTCGCGTTCCTGCGCAGCCTGCCGGCCGTGCGCCGGCACAACCGTCCGCACGCGCTGCGCTTTCCGTACGACCGCCAGATCGTCCTCGAAGCCTGGCGCTGGCTGTTCTTCCGTCCGGCCGGGTTCGTCGCCGACCCGGCCCGCCCGGGCGACTGGAACCGCGGCGCCTACCTGGTGGGCGGGCTCGCGCACTGCGCGGCGTGCCACGGTGCGCGCAACGTTCTCGGCGCGGCGCGCGACCCCGGCCGCTTCGACGGCGAGCAGATGCCGCAGCAGGGCTGGTACGCGCCGTCGCTGCACGATGCGCGCCAGGCCGGGGTCGCCGACTGGCCGGTCGCAGACATCGTCGGCCTGCTGCGCACCGGCGTGACCGCACGCGCCGGCACGGCCGGACCGATGGCCGAGGTCGTTGCGCACGGCACGCAGTATTTGAACGACGCTGACCTGCGCGCGATCGCCGTGTTCCTGAAAGCGTTGCCGGCCGATTCACCGGGGCCCTCGCCGCAAGGGGCGACCGATCGCGACGCCGCCTGGCTCGCGCGCGGCGCGCGCGGCTACGACGCGCATTGCGCGCAGTGCCACGGCGACGAGGGCGAAGGGGTGCCGCGAGCCTATCCGGCGCTCGCGGGCAATCGCGCAGTGACGATGGATCCGCCGGTCAATCTGGTGCGGATCGCCGCGCACGGCGGCTTTCCTCCGCAGACGGCGGGGAACCCGCGCCCGTTCGGCATGCCGCCGTTCACGCAGGCGCTCGACGACGCGGATCTTGCCGCGATCCTGTCGTTCGTGCGCAATGCATGGGGCAATCGCGGCTCGATCCTGTCGGCGCCCGACGCGAGCCGGTATCGCGGCAGCGCAGGCGAGTGACCTTGACCCGAATCAGCCGCAAACTGGCGCGACGCGCCAGACTACGGGAAAGGGGACCGTGAGCGCCCCGACAGGAGCGATCGATTGAAGGAACCCGCCTTTTTCCGGGCCGAGGAACTCGATCAGGTGGTCGCGCGCATGGCGCGCGAAGTGCAGGCGCTGGTGGCCGACCCGGGGCGGCTGACCGTAGTCGGCATCCTGCGGCGCGGCGCGCCACTGGCCGATCGATTGTGCGCACACCTGCACGAGGCGGGGCGCATCGAGCGCATCGAGCGGCTCGATCTCGACATCAAGCGTTACGCCGACGACCTCACGCTGCTGCACCCCGAGACACGGCTGCGCGAGAGCGCCGGGGCGGCGCCCGATCTTGCCGGGCGCACCGTGCTGCTCGTCGACGACGTGCTCTACGAGGGACACTCGTTGCTGCGCGCGCTGCGCTGGCTGGCCGAGCGCGGGGCGGCCGAAATCCGCACTGCGGTGCTGGTCGACCGGCGTTGCGCGCGGCTTCCGCTGAAGGCCGACGTGGCCGGGCTGGTTCTCGAAGTCGCGCCGCTGCAGATCGTCGACGTGCACGTGCCGCCGTACGAGCCGCAGTTCGGCATCCACATCAAGCGTCGGGAGAAGGATCATGTTCAGGAACCGTGAGGACGCGGCGCATCAGCTCGCCGGGGCGCTCGATGCCTGGCGCGGCAGGCATCCGCTGGTGCTCGCGATCCCGCGCGGGGCGCTGCCGATGGGGCGGGTACTCGCCGATGCGCTCGCCGGCGAACTCGACGTGGTGCTGGTTCGCAAGATCGGCGCGCGCTGGCAGCCGGAGTTCGCGCTGGCGGCGATCGACGAGAACGGCGAGCTGCACTGGACGCCGGGAATCGACCCGCAATCGACCGATCCGCAATGGCTGGAGCACGAGAAGCACTCGCAGCTCGAGCTGCTGCGCGGCCGGCGCGAACGGTATCGGGCCGGGCGGCCGGCGATCGACCCGGCCGGGCGCGTGGTCATCGTCGTCGACGACGGCCTGGCCACCGGCTCGACGATGGTTGCCGCGCTGCACGCGACGCGTGCGCGCAAGCCCGAGCGGCTGATCTGCGCGGTGCCGGTGGCGGCCCCGTCCGCGCTCGAGCGCGTGCGGCCCTTTGCGGACGAAGTGGTCTGCCTGTCCGCGCCGCCCTTCTTCCAGGCGGTTTCGCAGTTCTATCGCGAGTTTCCGCAGGTGGAGGACGACGAGGCGGTGCGCATCCTCGCGGGTGCGCGGGCGGATGCGCGCCCGGGCACCTCCGGCGACGCGCAGTCCTGATTCCCGTCCGGGGGGGTTATCCGGCCCGCGTCGAACCGGCCGGATCGATCCCGGCCGGAGCCGGTCCCGGGATCGCGGGCGCAGGCGCGGGCGCAGGCGCGATCCATTCCTCGCAACCGCTGCCGCCGTCGCTGCGCGCGGTCGCGAGCACCGGCAGCATCCGCAGCAGGTACAGGCCGAACGCCGCGATCCAGGCGACCCCCGCCAGGTGCAGCAGCGCGACGGCCGGCAGGCCGGGAATGCCGGCGCCGGCTCGCGCCAATGCAGCGACCATCACCAGCACGGCGCCCGTCGGCACCCAGGCTCGCCGGTCGAGCGGCCGTCCGCTGTGGATGCGGCCGGCGATGCAGAGCACCAGGTAGATCGACAGCCCCATTGCGCCCGCTGCGAGCAGGTGCCGCCCGACGCTCGTGCCGAAGGCCCCCGTCATCAGTGCTGCGCCGATCGCGGCATAGCCGAGCGCCATCAGCCAGTAGACCGCGTACAGCATCGACGCCAGGCGCGTGCACAACGCACGTCCCACGTGCCAGTCGTTGAGCAGGTTGAGCACGGCAGCCGCCGCGGCGAGCGCGGCCCACGCCGCCACCGGCGAGTTCGGCGCAATGAACTCGACCGTCGTGTGCAGCGCGATGGCAAAGATCGCGAGGTTGCGGCGCGGCGGCCGTGCACGGTATTCGGGCGCGTCCGGGTCCGTTCCGGCTCGTCTCGCATCGAGCGCATCGTTGACGATGCGCATCGACACGCGACTCATCGCGACGACGATCAGGGCCATCATGGCGCCGATCCCTGCATGAGCCCAGCGCAGCGGATCGACCCCGCGCAGCACGTCCAGATGGTAGCCGGCGGCAGTCGCCGCCATCGCCAGCAGGCCCCAGAGGAAACCGGTATGGCGGCGCTCCGGATCGGCGATCAGGCGCCGCGCGACGAGCGCGGGCAGCGATGCGGCGAATCCGCTGCCGAGAACTGCGGCCGGCCAGGGGCCGATCAGGCCGGACGCCCAGAAGGTGACTCGCGCGGCGAACCACGCGGCCGTGATGCCCAGCGCGACCCGCGGCCCGAAGGCGGGCGTGCCGGTGAACTCCGGCACTGCGGTCGCCACGAACCCGGCCACCGCCGCCAGGCCGAAGCCGAACACCATTTCGTGCGCATGCCAGGCGACCGGGCCGCTGGGAACCGCGGGCACCGCAAGGCCGAAGCCGAGGAAGGCCGACCATAGCGCCAGACCGATCGCGGCGAAGCCGGCGGTGGCGACGAACATCGGCCGCAGCGTACAGCTGAAGAGCGGATGAGCCATCACTTTTCCGAGGGCGCCGCCGCTCATGAGCATCCGGACATCGCTCAACATCGGTTTGCCGTACGCGCGAGGGGGACCACCGTAGCCATCGGCCGTGCCGTCACGAGATCGGGTAGCCCCTCGATCGCGAGCGTGGGCGCGTCGGCCGGTCGAGCGGGCAAGCCGAAACTCGCGCGCACCACCGGTTGCTGCACCAGTCGCGCGGTGTTGCGGTGGATCCAGGTTTCGTCGCGCCGGGCGGGCGGGAGATCGAGGGCGAAGTGCCCGACGATGCGTCCCGGGCGCGGCGCCATCACGAGGATCTCGTCGGACAAGCGCACCGCTTCCATCAGGTCGTGGGTGATCATCAGCACGCCCATGCGGCGCGCCGCCAGGTGCGCCAGCAGCAGGCCGTAGAGTTCCTCGCGCAGTCCGACGTCCAGCGCCGAGAACGGCTCGTCGAGCAGCAGCAGCTGCGGTTCCAGCACCAGCGCGCGCGCCAGCGAGACGCGGCTCTGCATGCCGCCCGAGAGCTGGTGCGGGAAGCGAGCGAGGTCGACGGCCGACAGCCCGAGCCGCAATGCGAGCTCGCGCGCACGGCGCTCACGCTCGCCCCGCGCCATGCCCACGGCAGCCAGGCCCATCGCGATGTTGTCCAGGGCCGTCTTCCACGGCAGCAGGCGCGGTTGCTGGAACATGAAGGCCTGGCTGGCGAAGCCGTTGTCGATCGAGCCTTCGCGGATGTGCAGCAGGCCGTTGCACAGGTGCAGCAGCGTGGTCTTGCCGCATCCGGAGGGGCCCACGAGCGCGACGATCCGGCCGGCTTCGAGGTCGAGGTCGACGCCGTCGAGCACCTCGTGGCGCGCGAACGCGTGGCGCAGTCCCCTCACGCGCAGGGCGGGCGTGTTCACGGTCCGGCCCCGGAAGCGCCGTGGGGCTCGCGCCAGCGCTCGACTTCGCGCTTCACCGGTTCGAGCAGCAGGTATTCGACCACCAGCAACAGCCCGACCACCGCCGAAATCCAGGCCATCGTCGCCGCGGTGTCGAGCTGCGAGCGCGATACGGCGAGCGCCGCGCCGACGCCGTCCTGCGTGGACAGCAATTCGGCCATCACGACCACTTTCCACGACATCCCGAGCGCGGCGATCCACGCCGGAAACAGGTACGAGACGACGTGCGGCAGGTAGACGTCGAGGAACATCATCCGAGGCGGCAGCCGGAAGGATTCCGCCATCGTCCTGAGCTGGTTGTCGAGCGTGCGCGTCCCCTGCAGCGCGCCGACGAAGACGACCGGGAAACTGGCGACGAACACGGTGAAGACGGGCGTGCCGTCGCTCGCGCCGAACCACAGCATCGCAAGGACCAGCCACGCGATCGGAGGGGTGCCCATCAGCACGGTGACCACCGGCCGCGACATCGCGGAGGCGGTCATCGACACGCCGGCGGCCAACCCCAGCGCGCTGCCGGCGAGCACTGACAGCGCGAAGCCGGCCAGCGCGCGCCGGGCCGTGGCCTCGAGCTCAGGCCAGGCTGCGCCGCTCGCGAGCAGCGCGTGCAGCGTGGAGAACGCCGAGCGCGGATCCGGCAGGACCAGCGGCCCGTACATCGTGGCCACGGCTTCCCATGCGGCCACGAGCACCAGCAGGCTCGAGATTGCGCCCCAGCCGCTCCACAGGTAGGCCGGCAGTCCGGCGATCCAGGCACGCAGAAGCTTCATCGCGATCTGCCCGGTGGCTGCGTTCGCGCGTAGAAGTCGTCGGGGGGCAGTCGGCCGCCCAGCAGCGCGGGGTTCTTCTTCAGCAGCAGGTCGAACAGGAATGCGAGTTCGGCGCGCGCATCGAGCGCAGGCACGGCGCGCAGGTTGCTCGAAGCGACCGCATCGGCGACCGCCTCGGGCAGCAGCGCATCGATGTGCCGGACCACCATCCGCCCGCATTCCCGCGCGTTGGCGTTGCACCAGTCGAGCGACTGCGCGTACGCGTCGGCGATTCGCGAGACTACCTCGGGCCGGTCCATCACGCTGGACATGACTGCGATACCGGCCTGCGGAATGCGCGGATCGCGTCCGAACGCGTGGCCCCACTCCGACTGGAGATCGACCGCCCGATGAAGCTCGGGCGCGATCAGGCTGAGCGGGAAGGACCCGGTCTTGCGCAATGCCATCGAGACCGCCGGTTCGGCGAGCAACGCGTTCTCGACGCGACGCGCGACGAGCAGCTGCATCGCGTCGATCGGCGAGGCGACGTAGCGCAGTCGCAGGTCCTTGCGCAGGTCGATGCCTGCGCGCTCGGCCACGAGGCCGAACAGGATGTCGGGCATGTCGCCGCGGAAAGGCATCGCGATCTCGCGTCCGCGCAGGTCGGCCAGGCGCTTCACCGAAGGATCGCGCGACACGACCCACAGCAGCCCCCAGGTCGAGACGTTCAGCAGGCGCAGCTTCGCGCCGCGGTTGTACAGGTTCGCCGCCACGTTGACCGGCATCGCGAGCACGTCGGCCTTGCCTTCGAGGGCCATCAGCCGCAACTGGTCGGGATCGCGCCAGGAGACGAACTCCACTTTTCCGGCCACGTCGGCGAGTGCGCCGGACTCGGCCATCCGGATCAGCGGGTTCGACACCGACGCGAAGGGACCGGCGAGCAACAGCCGCGGCAGCTTCGAGGCGGGCAGGGCCGCCGTGGCGTGGACTTTCGGCGCGCCGGCCAGCGCGAAAAGCGCCGCCAGCAGGCTGCGCCGTCGAGGCTTCGACGGATCGGGCATCTCAGAATCTCCCGTTCAGGCCGACGACCAGGCCGCGTCCCGGTGCGGGCAGTTCGCGGCCGGAAATGCCGTCGACGAGGTGTTCGTGGTAGCGCCGGTCGAACAGGTTCAGCAGGCGCAGGTCGAGGCTCGCGCTGCGCATCGCGCCGAGCTTTCCGAAGCGCCAGCCGAAGCGCAGGTCGGCGGTGACGAATCCCGGCGTAGGGTCTTCGGTACCCGCCGAGAAACGCGTCGCGACCCGATCCTGGCGCGCCACGGCCCGCAGTTGCGCACGCCAGTGAAAGCCGCGCTCCGCGGCCTGTCCGACGCCGACGCGCACTTCGGGCGGCGGCATCTGATACAGCGGCTCGTCGTCCTGGCGATTCACGCCGCGCAGCCAGGTGAACGCGGCGTCGCCGACCAGCCTGCCGATCGGTGCGCTCGCGCTGCCCTCGATGCCGTAGATCGCGACGCGGTCGAGGTTCTCGGTGCGTTTGACCGGCAGGCCCGTGGCGGGATGGACCGCGCCGGTGACACGGCCGGCGATGTAGTCGTCGATGCGCGTGTGGAACGCGGCGAGGCCGTATTCGAGCGTGGCGTCGCGGCCCTTGAGTCCCAGTTCGACGCTGGTCGAGCGCTCCGGCTCGAGTTGCGGGTTGCCGACGTGGTAGTAGCCGTCGCCGCGTGCCGCGTCCTCGAAACGCTCGCGCAGGTCGGCGGCGCGATAGCCGCGGCCGACGTTGGCGTAGACGCTCGCCCGATCCGACAGCGCGCGGGTCGCGCCCAGCGACCACGACAGCGTCGTGTCCTCGTGATCGAGCCCGGAGGTCTGTGCGGCCGGGCCCGCACCTTTGCGGGCGGCGTCGCCGGCGACGCGGTCCAGCCGCGCGCCGGCCACCACGCGCGTGCGGCCAAGGTCGATTTCGTCCTGAACGAACACGCCGGAAGAACGCAGGCTGCCGCGGTCGAACGGATCGTTGCGCAGGTTGTTGTCGAACAGCGGCGCATTGTTGTCGATGTAGCGCTGCGGGTCGGCGCGCATGCGCCAGGACTCCGCGCCGATGGTGAGCAGGTGCTGCTCTCCGGCAGGCACGAGATACTTCGCGCGCACCCCGTCCGTTGCGAAGGTGACGTCGTTGCGAACGTAGTCGCGGCCGATCGCTGCCGAGTACGCCCGGATCTGGCGGAAGACCTCCTGCCGGTACAGGTCGGCATCCAGCCTGCCGGGACCGAGCCGGGCTTCGATGCCGGTTTCGAGGAGCTCGCGGCGCTGCTCGGGCGAGTGAATGGTCACCGTGCTCAGCAACGGCGGGATACCGGCACCGCCCGGTTGTCCGCCGGTGCGTTCCGAGCCCGGATACCAGACGTCGTGATCGGCGTGACGCTGCAGGTTCAGCTTCAGGCTGGCGTGATCCGACAGGCGGTAGCGGTACTTCGCGAGCAGGGTGTCCGATCGGTAGCCGGTGTCCGGCTCGCGCCCATCCGGGCTGCGGTAATCGTCGGCGTCGCGCGCGGCCGCCGCGAGGACGAGCGCATGGTCCGCGTTCGAGCGTTCCAGCAGCAGGGCACCGGAGAGGCTGCGGTCGTTGCTGCCCGCGCCCAGGCCGACCCGCCCCGCCACCGTCGGTTGCGGGCTGAAATACGGCTCGGGCGTGAGAAGGTTCACCACCCCGCCCAGTGCGCCGCTGCCGTACAGCACCGAGCCCGGCCCCTTGACGACCTCGGCGCGTTCGAGCAGGCCGAGATCCAGGAACGAGGCGACCGCGCCCTGCGGCTGCGCGGAGTTCACGCGCACGCCATCGACCAGCACGACCACGCTCTCCTTCTTCAGTCCGCGCAGTACCGGGTTCTGGCCCCAGGCGCCGTCCGACTGCACCGCCAGGCCGGGTTCGCCGCGAAACATCTCGCCGGCCGGCGCCGCGGCGGAAGCGCGGTCCGGCGACAGGACTTCGACCGCCTGCGGCGTATCGATCGGATCGGCCGCGCGCCCGGTTGCGGTCACCACCACTGCATCGAGCTTCGGCTGCGCTTGCGTCGATGGAGCAAGCAGGGCGGTCGTGCCGCCGACGACTGCGAGGATCAGGGATCGCAAGGCCAGGTCCTGGAAGGTCAGGGAGTTCGCCGCGCGGCAGATTCCGCATCGGGGTTCGGTCGTGCCATGCAATTCTAAACAGAAACGCGAATGACTCGTATTTAACTCAAATCAAGTCCAGGCGATTCCGGCCCTCGGTTTTCGAGGCGGATCACTTGACAACGGGTGCCTGGCAGGCAGAAGATAGTAATAAGTTACTTACTTCAAGGTGTTCGACGCCCATGGACGTCCCTTCCAGGCACCTGCCTGCCGACGCGCGCCGCGCCGAGACGGTCGATACCGTCCTCGCGCTGGCCGCCGAGCAGAACCCCAGCGAGATCACCACCGCGGCGATCGCCCAGCGGATGGGGCTCACCCAGGGGGCGCTGTTTCGCCACTTTCCGACCAAGGACGCGATCTGGGCCGCGGTGATGAACTGGGTGGCCGAGCGGCTGATGGCGCGCGTCGAGCGCGCCGCGCAGTCGGCCGCGTCGCCGCTGGCGGCGCTGGAAGCGATGTTCGTCGCGCACGCCGGCTTCATCGCCGAACATCCGGGTGTGCCGCGCATGCTTTTCGGCGAGTTGCAGCGGGGCGGCGATTCGGTGACCCGGCAGATGGTGCAGACGCTGCTCGGCCGTTATCGCGATCGCGTGCGCGCGCTGATCGAGCAGGGGGAGTCCGGCGGTGAGCTGGATCCGCAGGTCGATCCCGAGCAGGCGGCGCTGGTGTTCATCGGCACGATCCAGGGCCTGGTGATGCAGTCGATGGTCGCCGGCGACATGCAGCGCGTGCGCAGCGACGCCCCGGCGGCCTTCGCGACGCTGTGCCGCGGCATCGGGAGCAAGCGATGAAGCGCCTGTCGATCGGCCGGCGCACGCTGGCGCTCGCCGCGGTCCTCGCGGTACTGCTCGGCCTGTTCGCCTGGGTCGCGCTGCGCGCGGGGCCGCTCGCGCCGGTGCGGGTCACGGTCGCGACGGTCGAGCGCCACGAAATCTCGCCGGCGCTGTTCGGCATCGGCATCGTCGAGTCGCGCCAGACCTACCGGATCGGTCCGACGGTGGCCGGTCGGCTCGGGCGCATCGACGTGCAGGTCGGCGACGCGGTGCGCGCGGGCCAGGTGCTCGGCGAGATGGATCCGGTCGACCTGGACGACCGGGTGCTCGCGCAGCAGGCGGCGCTCGAGCGCGCGCGCGCCGGCGTGCTCGCGGCCGAGGCGCAGTTGCACGACCTGTCGGCGCGGCGCGCCTTCGCCGAGACGCAGGCACGCCGCTACGAACAGCTGCGCGCCGCGCGCTCGGTGAGCGACGAGGCGGCCGAGACGCGGCGCCAGGAATGGCAGGTTGCCGAGGCCGGCCATGCGGCGGCGCGCGCCAACCTCGAGGCGGCGCGCCAGGAACTGGCGCGCGTGCGCGCCGAGCGCGAAGGCCTGGTGCGCCAGCGCGCGAACCTTCGGTTGGTCGCGCCGGTGGCCGGCATCGTCTCGGCGCGCGCGGTCGACCCCGGCACGACGGTGGTGGCCGGCCAGGCCGTGGTCGACGTGGTCGATCCGTCCGTGCTGTGGCTCAACGTGCGCTTCGACCAGTTGCGCGCATCGGGGTTGCGTGCCGGGCTGCCGGCGCGCATCGCGTTGCGCTCGCGCAGCGGGGAGTCGATTCCCGGCAAGGTCGCGCGCGTGGAGCCGATCGCCGATGCGGTCACCGAGGAAGCGCTCGCGAAGATCGCATTCGAGCCGATCCCGCAGCCGCCGCCCGCGATTGGCGAACTGGCGCAGGTCACGATCGCGCTGCCGGCGCGACCCGCGGTGCCCGCCGTGCACAACGCGAGCGTCCAGCGATCGAACGGGCAGGCGGGCGTCTGGGTGGTCGACGACGGATCGCTGCGCTTCGCGCCGGTGCGACTGGGTGCCTCCGACCTGGATGGCCACGTCGAGGTGCTCGAGGGCCTGAAGGAGGGCGAGCGCATCGTGGTCTACAGCGAGCGCGCGCTCGACGCGCGCACCCGCATCGAGATCGTCGACCAGCTTGCGGGGACGCGGCCGTGATCAGCCTCGCCGGGCGCGACATCCTGCAGTCGTGGGGCAAGTTCGTCTTCACCGGCGTGGGCCTGGGCCTGCTGATCGGCGCGACGCTCACGATGGCGGGCGTCTATCGAGGCATGGTCGACGACGCTCGCGTGCTGCTCGACAACAGCGGCGCCGACCTGTGGGTGGTGCAGCAGGACACGCTCGGTCCGTATGCCGAGTCGTCGAGCCTGTACGACGACGTGTATCGCGGCATCGCCGCGATGCCCGGTGTCGCGCGTGCGGCCAACGTCACCTATCTCACGATGCAGGTGCGCCGCGGCGACCGCGACGTGCGCTCGATGGTCGTCGGCGTGGTTCCCGGCGGCCCCGGCGAACCGGGCCAGCCCGGCTTCCTGGTGGCGGGCCGGCACATCACGCGCAGCCACTACGAGGCGGTCGCCGACGTGGCCACCGGTTTCGCACTGGGCGACGAGATCCGGATCCGGCGCAACCTGTACACGGTGGTCGGACTCACGCGGCGCATGGTGTCCTCCGGCGGCGACCCGATGGTGTTCATTCCGCTGCGCGACGCCCAGGAGGCGCAGTTCCTGAAGGACAACGACGCGATCGTCAGGCAGCGGCGGCGCACCGCGCAGAATCCCGCCTTCGATCGCGCCGGCGTTCCGGGCCTGCTCGACGCGGTGATCGCGTCGCAGAGCGTGAATCCCTACGTGAACGCGGTGCTGGTGCGCATCGCCCCGGGCGTGGCGCCCGAAGAGGTCGCGGAACCGATCAGGCGCTGGAAGCGACTGCAGGTGTACACGCGCGAGCAGATGGAGGAGATCCTGATCGGCAAGCTGATCGCGATGTCGGCGCGCCAGATCGGATTGTTCCTGGTGATCCTCGCGATCGTCAGCGCGGCGATCGTCGCCTTCATCATCTACACGCTGACGCTGGGCAAGATCCGCGAGATCGCGGTGCTCAAGCTGATCGGCACCAGAAACACCACGATCGCGTGGATGATCCTCCAGCAGGCGCTGGGACTCGGGCTGATCGGGTTCGTCGTCGGCAAGGTGGCCGCGACGATGTGGGCGCCGATCTTCCCGCGCAACATCGTTCTCGAGACTGCCGACGCGGGGCGCGCGATCGTCGCGGTGCTGGCGATCTGCGCGCTCGCGAGCACGATGGCGATCCGCGCGGCGCTTCGCGTCGATCCGGCGGAGGCGGTCGGTGGCTGAGAGCGCGAAACGCGGCATCCGCATCGAAGGCCTGCGCAAGCGCTACGGCTCGGGCGAGACCGCGGTCGACGCGCTCAAGCACGTCGACATGGAGGTCGCGCCCGGCGAGGTCGTGGGCCTGATCGGCCCCTCGGGTTCGGGCAAGAGTACGCTGCTGAAGTGCCTGGGCGCGGTGATCGAGCCGAGTGCCGGACGCATGACGCTCGGCGACGAAGTGATCTACGACGACGGCTGGAAGGTGCGCGACCTGCGCGCACTGCGCCGCGACCGCATCGGCTTCGTGTTCCAGGCGCCGTACCTGATCCCGTTCCTCGACGTCACCGACAACGTCGCGCTGCTTCCGATGCTCGCGGGTGTACCCAACGCGCAGGCGCGCGCCAAGGCGCTGGAACTGCTCACCGCGCTGGACGTGCAGCATCGCGCGCGCGCGATGCCCTCGCAACTCTCCGGCGGCGAGCAGCAGCGCGTCGCGATCGCGCGCGGGCTGGTCAACCGCCCGCCGGTGATCCTCGCCGACGAGCCGACCGCGCCGCTGGACAGCGCACGCGCGATGTCGGTGATCCGCATCCTCAACGACATGGCGCGCAAGTTCGAAACCGCCATCGTCGTGGTCACGCACGACGAAAAGATCATCCCGACCTTCAGGCGGATCTACCACATCCGCGACGGCGTGACGCACGAGGAGGCGGGCGAAGGCAGGCCGTTCGAATGATGATGATCGACAGCAACACCAGGTGCGGCGCCGCCGCGCGATTGCCCGGATCACTTTCCGGCGGGCCGTGCAAACCCGGCCTGCGTCGCCTCGGGCAGCGTGGTCCCGGCATGCGTGGCCTCGTTCTGTGTGGCCTCGGGCTGCGTCGCGCGGGTCTGCGCCCCTTCGCACTGGCCGCGGCGGCGGCACTGCTCGCGGGCTGCGCCGTCGGTCCCGATTTCAAGGCTCCGCCAGCGCCCGCGGCATCCGGGTACCTGGCGAGCCCGCTGCCCGAGCGCACCGCGTCGGCGCAGGTCTCGCTGGGCGACGCGCAGCGCTTCGTGCCGGCCACACCGATCGACACGCAGTGGTGGCGCGACCTCGGCTCGGCCCGGCTCGATGCGCTGATCGACGAAGCGCTGAAGGCCAGCCCGACGCTCGAGGCGGCGCAGGCCACGCTGCGCCAGGCGCGCGAGACACTCGATGCGCGCGCTGGCGCGACGCAGTATCCGCAGGCGAGCGGCCGGCTCGGCGCGCAGCGCCAGCGCACCAACGGCGCCGCGCTCGGCCAATCCGGCGTGGAACGCACCTTCGAGCTCTACAACGCCTCGGTCGCGGTCAGCTACGACCTCGACCTGGCCGGCGGCAACCGCCGTGCGCTCGAAGCGCTGGTCGCGCAGGTCGACCACCAGCGCTTCCAGCTGGAGGCGGCGCGACTGGCGCTGGCCGGCAACCTGGCCACCGCGGCGATCGCGCAGGCGCAGCTGGCCGCGCAGCTCGCAGCCAGCGAGGCGATCGCGCACGCGCAGCAGGAACAGGTGGAGATCACGCGGCAGCGGGTGTCGCTGGGCGCGGCCGCGCGCGACGAGCTGCTCGCGCTGCAGACGCAGTACGAACAGTCGCGCGCCGCGATCTCGGACCTGCGCAAGCGCGTCGACCAGGCCGGGCACCTGATCGCGGTGCTGGCAGGACGAAGCCCCGATCGAGCGGACCTGCCGCGTTTCGCGCTCGCCGAGTTCGAACTGCCGCGAGAGTTGCCGCTGCGCCTGCCCTCGGAGCTGGCTCGCAGGCGTCCCGACATTCGCGCCTCCGAGGCGCTGCTGCACGCCGCCAATGCGCAGCACGGGGCGGCGCTCGCGAAGCTCTATCCGCAGATCACGCTGAGCGCGACCACCGGCTCGCAGGCGCTGACCGCCGCGGGACTGTTCGGCGGCGGCTCGCTGGTCTGGGGCCTGGCGGGGCAGATCGCGCAGCCGCTGTTCAACCCCGGCCTGCGCGCCGAGGCGCGAGCCGCCGAAGCGGGCTTCGACGCCGCCGCGGCGAATTACCGCCAGACGGTGCTGCAGGCGCTGCGCAACGTGGCCGACGTGCTGCGCGCGCTCGAGCACGACGCCGAGGCGCTGGCGGCGCAGGCGGCTGCCGACGCGTCGGCGGGCGAGGCGCTTTCGACGGTGGGCAGCCGGCACGCGCTCGGCGCGGCGAGCTACCTGCAGTGGCTCACCGCGCAGCAGCAGGCGCAGCAGGCGCGGCTCGGCCTGGTCGCGGCACAGGCGCAGAGGCTCGCCGATACCGTGGCGCTTTACCAGGCGATGGGCGGCGGCTGGACAGACTGACGGGGCGCGTCAGTCGCGCGCGAGCGGCAAGCTGGCCTGTGCCTGCAGGCCGCCGAGCGCGGCCGAACGGCGGTAGCGGATCGAGCCGCCGTATTGCGCGACGATGTCGGCGGCGATCGCCAGCCCCAGCCCGTGGCCGGGCTGCTGCTCGTCGATGCGCATGCCGGCGGTGCCCAGTTGCCCGAGCATCTCGTCGGGCACGCCCGGGCCGTCGTCCTCGACGCTGAACTCCAGTGCGTCGCCGGCGGGCGCGGACGGTGCAACCGAGACGCGGACGCGATGGCGCGCCCACTTGCAGGCGTTGTCGAGCAGGTTGCCGAAGAGCTCGAGCAGGTCCTCGCGATCGAGAGCCACGCGTCGCTCGGCTGCGTCGACCGCGATCGCGATGCCGCGATCGCGGTGCAGCTGCTGCAGCACGTCCGCGAGCGAGGCGAGCAGCGCGCGGATTTCCACCGGTTCGCCCTGCGCGCTGCCGCCGGCCAGGCGTGCTCGCCGCAGCTCGCGCTCGATCGTCGCGCGCATCGCGTCGAGCTGCTCGCGCATCGACGCGGCAGCGCTCGCGTCGCCACGCGCGGCCAGGTCGTCGGCCTGCTGCGACAGCACCGCCAGCGGCGTCTTCAGCGCGTGCGACAGGTTGCCCACTGCATGCCGGATCCGGCCCAGGCGTTGCGCATGGTGGCGCGCCAGCCGATCGAGCGCGTCGAGCATCGGCTGCACTTCCGACGGTGCGGCGCGCGTGGACGAACCGGCTTCGGCTGCGAGCGGCTCGCCGCGCTCGATGCGGCGGCAGGTGGCGACCGCGTCGTCGAGCGGCGCGAGTCCGCGCACCAGCAGCACGCGTTGCAGCGCGAGCAGCGCCAGCAACGCGAGCGCGACACCGACGAGCAGCCGCGTGCGGAATCGCGCGATCGCGTCGTCGATGGCCGAGACGTCTTCGGCGACGATGACCATGATGCCGCCGTCGGTGTCGGGAAAGCGCTTGGCGAACACCAGCAGGCTTTGCCCGGCCGGGCCGGGCACGCGTCGCGCGAATCCGGCCTGCGTGACGGCGGGCGTCGCCAGGTCTTCGTCCCACAACGAGCGCGAGCGGATGAGCTGGCCGCCCACGCTGATCACGAAATAATGGCCCGACAGTGGCAGGCGGTAAACGCTGCCGCCTGCGTCCTGCGCGGCCGCTTCGGGGTCGGGCGCATCGAGCACGCGCGCGTACAGCATGTCGGCGTCGTGCTCCAGTCGCGAGCCGACGAAGTCCTCGACCAGCCGGCGCGGGAAATCCTGAAGACCGAACGCGAGCAGCGCCGCCGCGGCGAGCAGCACCAGCGACAGCGTGAGCGACAGCCGGTTGCGAAGCGACTTCACGGACGGCCGACGAAGACGTAGCCCTGACCGCGCCGCGTCTCGATGCACTCGGCGCCCAGCAGCGTGCGCAGGCGGCGCACGTAGACCTCGATCACGTTGCTGTCGCGCTCGGCGTCGTAGTCGTAGACGTGCTCGGACAGCCGGGTCTTCGACAGCACTTCGTCGGGGTGGCGCATGAAGTAGCGCAGCAGGCGAAATTCGGTGCCCGTGAGCGGCTGCTCGCGGCCGTCGACGCCGATGAGGCACTGGCGGGCCTCGTCGAGCCGCCAGCCGCCGGCGCGCAGTTCGGTGGCCTGCACGGGCGCGGCGCGGCGCAGCAGGGCCTGTACGCGGGCGAGCAGTTCCTCCACGTGGAACGGCTTGCCGAGATAGTCGTCGGCGCCGGCCTGCAGGCCCTCGACACGCTCGCTCCAGCCGTCGCGCGCGGTGAGGATCAGCACCGGCACCATGTTGCCGGCGGCGCGCCATTCGCGCAGCACGGCCAGCCCCGTCTTGCGCGGCAGGCCGAGGTCGAGGATCACTGCGTCGTAAGGCTCGGTGCTGCCCAGGTGCGCGGCGTCGATGCCGTCGGCGGCGACGTCGACCGCGTAGCCCGCCTCGGCCAGCCGCGCGCGCAGCCGGCCGGAGAGCGCCGCATCATCCTCCGCGATCAGCAGGCGCACGCGCTCACCGCGTCTTGCGCCGCAGCAGCTCGCCACTGCCCGCGTCGAGTTCGAGCTTGTGCACCTTGTCGGCGTCGTCGATCACTTTCACCTCGTAGACGTAGCGACCGCTTTCGCGCTCGAGTTCGACCTCGACGACCTGGCCGGGCTGGGCTGCCCGGGCGCGGCCGAGGATGTCCTCCATCGACAGGATCTTGCCACTTTCGCGCAGTTGGCGGACCTCCTGCTGGCGCACGCGGTCGCTGGCCGAGGCGGGCAGGGCGACCAGGGCGGTGCCGGCCAGCGCGGTGGCGGCTGCGGCGGCGGCGAACAGATGACGTGCTTTCACGACTCGACTCCCGTGGGTGCGTGACGCCGGAGACGGCGATGAGCGACAGTATCGGCACCCCGCGCTGAAGCGAAGCTGAACGGGCAGGGCGGAGGCGCATTCCGGCGGCGCGCGGTGCCGGATCGCGACCCGCGTCATGCATGTTTCGTCCCGACGTCTGTCAGAATGCAGCAGATGAACCACCGCTGCGGTCCGCTGTGCCTGGTACCCGGCGAGCGGACCGTGCCGATCCGCCGCAGGTCGCGCGCATGAACGCCGGCAGTCGAAACGTGCTCGTCCTGTCGGCGAGCCAGACGCTGATGCTGTCGGCCGTCGTGCTGTCGATGACGCTCGCCGGGATCCTCGGCGCGATGCTGGCGCCGTCGAAGGGGCTTGCGACCTTGCCGATCGCGGCAATGGTGGTGGGCACCGCGGTCGCGTCGCTTCCGGCCTCGCTGCTGATGCGCCGACTGGGTCGGCGCGCCGGCTTCATGATCGGCGCGGCGCTCGGCGTGGCGGGCAGTGCGATGGCCGCTGCGGCGCTGGCGTATCACGCCTTCGCATGGTTCGTGCTCGGGCACCTGATGATCGGTGCCTACCAGGGGTTCGCCAACTACTACCGGTTCGCGGCGGCCGAGGCCGCCGGCCCGGGCGCGGCGAGCCGCGCGATCTCCTGGGTCATTTTCGGCGGGGTGCTCGCCGCGTTCGTCGGACCCCAGGTCGCCGTATGGGGCCGTGACTGGGTGCCGCAGCATGCGTTCCTGGGCTCGTACCTCGCGCAGGCGGGCCTCGCGGTCGTGGCGCTCGCGCTGCTGACGAGGCTCGAACTGCCGCGGCCCGTCTCGACGGCGCAGGAAACGCCGAGGAGCCTCGGGCGGATCGTCGCGCAGCCCGCGCTGCGCGCGGCCGTCGTCGGTGCCGCGGTGGGCTACGCGGTGATGATCATGGCGATGACGGCCACGCCGCTGGCGATGCTCGGTTGCGGATTCGACACCGGCGACGTGAAGCCCGTCATCCAGTGGCACGTGTTCGGCATGTTCGCGCCTTCGTTCTTCACCGGTCGGCTGATTGCCCGCTTCGGTGCACCGCGCGTGATGCAGGCGGGCTTCGTGCTGCTGATCGGGCACGTGGCCATCGCGAGCGCCGGCGTCGAATACCTGCATTTCCTGTCGGCACTCGTGCTTCTGGGCGTGGGGTGGAACTTCGCGTTCGTCGGCGGCACCGCCTTGCTCACGCAGACCTACCGCGCGAGCGAACAGACGAAAGTGCAGGCCCTGAACGAGGGCGTGGTCTTCGGCCTGGTGGCGCTGGGCAGCCTGGGCGCGGGCTGGCTCTACGATCGCTTCGGATGGGCGATGCTGAACCTCGCGGCCTTGCCGCTGCTCGTCATGGCGCTCGCGTGGACGATCTCGGCCGGCAGGCGCCGCCCGGAGCCCCTGACGACGGGTTGACCGGGCGCAGCGCGCCTTCGGCCCCGATCAGCGCAGGAAGAACAGCACCGTCATGACCAGCCCGGTCGCGACGATCGCCGCGCGCAGCACCGCCGGAGGAATGCGTCGTGCCGCGCGCGCGCCCAGGTAGCCGCCGGCGGTGGCCGCGACCATCATCGCGAACGCCTGCGGCCACAGCACGAGTCCACCCCAGGCGTAGACCGCGACCGCGATCGCGGTGAGCAGCGCGGAGACCAGGTTCTTCAGGCCGTTCATCGCGTTCAGGTTCGACTGGCCGAGCAAGCCGAACAGCGCGAGCAGCAGGATGCCCAGTCCGCCGTTGAAGTAGCCGCCGTAGGCCGAGACCACGAGCACGCCGCCCATCGATCGGGCCGGGCCGGCCGGCCCGCCGCCGCCTGCGCGTCGCATCAGCCACGGTCCGGCGGCGAACAGGGCCGTGGCCACGAGCAGCAGCCAGGGCACGATCCTGCGGAATGCCGCGTCGCCCGTGACCAGCAGCAGCGCCGCGCCGAATGCGCCGCCGACGAGGCTCACCCCCGCGAGCATCCGCATCGACATGCCGGGAGGCGCCTGCATGTCCGAGCGAAAACCGAGCGCGCCTGAAAGGTAGCCAGGCAGGAGCGCGACGGTGCCGGTGGCGTTCGCGATCACCGCCGGCACGCCGGTGAAGACCAGCGCCGGCAGCGTGAGGAAGCTGCCGCCGCCGGCAACCGCGTTGAGCGCGCCGGCGACGAACGCGGCTGCGAGCAGCAGGGCGAGGTGGAGCGGATCGGACACGCAGCGTTCCGGTCAGGCCGCCTGCGGCGCGGTCCACTCGCGGCAGATCTTCGTCGTCTGGACGGCCGCGAGCGCCTCGCCGGTGAGCCCACAGCGATACCCGTCGCCCTCGACGAGGAAGTGCGCGCACTCGCGGCACACGCCGAACGCGCGATGCTCGTTCTGCCTTTGCAGCGCGGCCAGCAGCGCATGAAGGCCCTGTTGAGCCGCCTGCGCGTCGTGGCCGGTTGCCGCCAGTGCATCGTCGAGCCGGCGCGCCCAGCTGCGCGCGAGCACCGAGCGTCCGGCCGCGGTGAGCGCCAGGTGGATGCGCTTGCCGTGCCGCTCGTCGGGCTTGCGTGCGACCAGGCCCTTGCGCTCGAGCACCGCAAGCGTCTGCGACACCGTTCCCCGCGTGATGCCGAAGTACTCGGCGACCGCGATCGGCGAGTCGCTGTAGCGATTGGCCTGCGCGAGGTAGCCGAGCACCTGCAGGTGGATCGGCAACAGGCCGTGGCGGGCAGCATCGTCACGCACCGACTGGTGAACCAGCGCCGCGAGGCGTTCGAACAGGGCGGAAGCGGGGGGCATCGCATCAATGTATCGGCTCGATACACGGTTGACAAGCGCGCTGCGGCGGATCTAAGCTCCCTCATGTATCGACTCGATACATCAAACTCGAAGGAGACCCGAGATGAGCACCGCGATCAGCACCGCCACTTTCTTCCACGCCGGCTGTCCCGTTTGCGTGTCGGCCGAGCAACAGTTCATCGACGCGCTCGACGCTGCCCGCTACCGGGTCGAGGTCGTTCACCTGGGCGAGCAGAAGGAGCGCATCGGCGAGGCCGAGCGCCTCGGCGTGAAGTCGGTTCCTGCGCTGGTGATCGACGGGCAGCCGTTCCACATCAACTTCGGCGCGTCGCTGGCCGACCTGAGATGAGCCGGCACGCAAGCGTGCAGCCCGGCGACGTCGCGCCGCCGTGGCGCGTCGAGGGCTGGCTCAACGCGCCGCAGCCTCCGACGCTGGAGGCGCTGCGCGGGCGCGTCGTGGTGCTGCACGCATTCCAGATGCTGTGCCCGGGCTGCGTCGCGCACGGCCTGCCCCAGGCGCGCGCGCTTCACGCCACCTTCGCGGGCGAGGGCGTCGCGGTGGTGGGGCTGCACACCGTGTTCGAACACCACGACGCGATGAGGCCGGTGTCGCTGGCGGCCTTCGTTCACGAGTACCGGATCGACTTTCCGGTGGGCATCGACGCGCACGACGGCGCCGGTCCGCTGCCGCTCACGATGCAGGCCTACGGAATGCGCGGCACGCCGACGCTGGTCGTAATCGGCCCCGACGGCAGGGTCCGCCTGCATGCCTTCGGGCGCGTGGAAGACCTCGTCGTCGGTGCGCTGATCGGGCGGCTGCTCAGCCTGCCTTCACCTTGATCTGCCTGTCGGGTTGATTTCGGTCAAACCGGTGCGGTGCGGTTGAAGTATTCATTCCGCATGGCACACAAACAGGTCCTGTTCCGTTCGGCCGCGCGCGAGAAGGTGCTGCGTGGCGCCACGCAGCTCGCCGACGCGGTCCGCGTCACGCTGGGTCCGCGCTCGAAGTCGGTGCTGATCGACCGCAAGTGGGGCGAGCCGATCGTCTGCAACGACGGCGTGACGATCGCGAAGGAGTTCGACCTCGAGGACGCCGAAGAGAACCTCGGTGCGCGGATGCTGCGCCAGGCGGCGGTGAAGACCGGCGACGTGGTCGGCGACGGAACCAGCACGTCGACGATCCTCGCGCATGCGATCTTCGCCGACGGCGTGCGCAACGTGGTGGCGGGCGCCAGCGCGATCGACATCAAGCGCGGTCTCGATCGCGCCTCGCGGCGCGCGATCGAGGCGCTGCGAGCGCTGTCCAGGCCGGTGGCCACGCGCAAGGAGCGGGCGCAGGTCGCTGCGATCTCGGCGCACAACGATGCCGACATCGGCGAACTGGTCGCCGAGGCGATCGACAAGGTCGGCAACGAAGGGGTGATCACGGTCGAGGAGTCGAAGACCACCGAGACGGTGCTCGACGTCGTCGAGGGCATGCAGTTCGACCGGGGCTACCAGTCGCCGTACTTCGTCACCAACGCGGAGAACATGGAGGCAGTGCTCGAAGACTGCCTGGTGCTGCTGTGCGACCGCAAGATCGGCGCGCTCGCCGACATGATCCCGGTGCTCGAGAAGGTGGTGAAGGCAAGCCGTCCGCTGCTGGTCATCGCCGAGGAACTCGAGGGCGAGGCGCTCGCCACCCTGATCGTCAACCAGGTGCGCGGCGTGCTCAGGAGTTGCGCGGTGAAGGCGCCCGGGTTCGGCGACCGGCGCAAGGCGATGCTGCAGGACATCGCGACCCTCACCGGCGGACAGGTGATCTCCGAGGAACTCGGGCTGAAGCTGGAGAACACCACGCTCGACCAGCTCGGCCGCGCCAGGCGCGTGGTGGTCGACAAGGACAACACCACGATCATCGGCGGCATGGGCGATGCGAAGGCGATCGAGGGCCGCGTCGAGCAGCTGCGTCGCGAGATCGACAAGGCGACCAGTGACTACGACCGCGAGAAGCTGCAGGAGCGTGTGGCCAAGCTGGCGGGCGGCGTCGCCGTCATCCGCGTCGGCGCGCCGTCCGAAGCCGAGATGAAGTCGAAGAAGGAGGCCCTCGACGACGCGATCAGCGCCACCAAGGCCGCGGTGGCCGAAGGCATCGTTCCGGGCGGCGGGCTCGCGCTGCTGCGCTGCATGGCGGCGGTGTCCGACGAGGAGGCGAAGTGCGAGGGTGACGAGCGCACCGGCATGCAGATCCTCAGGCGCGCGCTCGAGTCGCCGACGCGCCAGATCGCCGAGAACTCGGCGGTCGACGGTGGCGTGGTCGTCGCCCGGATGCTCGAGGGCGAGGGCAACTACGGATTCGACGCCGGGCGCAAGCAGTACGTCGACCTGGTCGAGGCGGGCATCATCGACCCGACCAAGGTGGTGCGCATCGCGCTCGAGAACGCGGTGTCGGTCGCCAGCGTGCTGCTGCTCACCGAAGCGACGATGACCGAGCTTCCCGAGCCGAAGAGCGGGCGCGGCGCCGAGCCGGAAATGCCGATGTAGCGGGCACGCGCGCCCGCTGAACCGGCGGCGTTGCGCTCAGAGGCGCTCCCCGCGCATCCCGTCGAGCAGCAGCGGCCAGGTCTTGCGTGCGACCCTGGCCATGCCGCGCTCGCCGCCCGACAGCGTTGCCTGCATCAGCAGCCCCTGCACGGTGCCGACGACCAGCGCGGCGGCGATCTCCTCGTCGAGCTGCGCCGGTAGCTGCCCGGCGGCCTTCGCGTCGGCGATCAACGCACCGAGCCGCTTGCGATAGCCGCCCACCATGGCGCGCACCCGCGCCTGCGCCGGCGACCCCACCGGCCGCTGCAGCTCGTGATACAGGATGCGGGCCACCCCCGGATGGCGCGCGACGAACGCGACGTGCGCGAGGAACACGCGCTCGAGGGTCTGCAGCGGCGGGCCGCCGGCGGCGAAGGCCGCGCCCACCGCGTCTCCGAGCGCTTCGCGCACCCAGTCGAAGACCGCCGACCAGATCGCGTTCTTGTCGGGGAAGTGGCGAAACAGCGCGCCGTGCGTGACCCCGACCCGCTCGGCGATCGCCTGCGTGGTGATGCCCTCCGGCCCGGCGTCGCGGGCCAGTTCGACGACCGCGAGCACGATCTCGCGCTGCCGCTGCGGGCTGCTCAGCCGCCTGCGCACCCCTGGCGCCGCTCGCGCGGGGGCGCGCGACGGCGAACGCGCGGCCGGCCCGGGCGGTGCAGCGCCCGGTATCGCGTCCGACGGATGTCCCTGTTCTCGGCGTGCCATCATCGACAAGTAAGCAAATTGTTACTTAGCATAGAGGCCCGTTTCCGTTCGCACAAGGCCCCGCCATGACTTCCGCCCTTTCCGCGCCGACCGTTCCCGCGTTCTTCGCCGACGCGCCGGCGATTCTGGTCCACGACGCGCTGTCGGAGTTCCTCGGCGCCGCCGAGGGCGGGATCGTCGAATACCGGTATGCCGATGCGGTGAAACTGGCCGGGCATTCGTGTCCGACCGTGGCCGGTGCCTTCATGATGGCGCGGGCGGCACTGCGCGCGCTGTACCCGGATCCGCGCGAGCTCCCCGAGCGCGGCGAGATCCGCGTCGATTGCCGCGACGCGCGCGATGCCGGGGTGACCGGCGTGATCGCGACGGTGCTCGGCCTGGTCACCGGAGCGGCCGGCGACGGCGGCTTTCGCGGCATCGCCGGGCGCTTCGTGCGACGCGACCGGCTGTTCTTCGAGCAGCCGCTGGCCAGCGGCGAGGTGCGCTTCACGCGACTCGACGACGGCCGCTCGGTCGAGGCGGCCACCCGCCTCGACCGCGTGTCGGGCGATCCGCGTACCTCGTGGGCGATGTCCCGCTGCCTCGCAGGCCAGGCCTCGCCCGAAGAGGCCGCGCTGTTTCGCCAGCTGTGGCAGGATCGCGTCCGCCGCGTCCTGGTCGATCACGCCGACGACCCCAGCCTGGTCGACATCTTCCCGGTCTCCCGCTAGCAGGCGGCACACCCTCCGCGCATCCGCCCGCCTGTCCGTGCAAGGTCGCAGTTGACAGAAACAGTACCAAAACAGTACTGTTTCGTCCGTACTGGCATCACCGCTGCGACGCCAGGGGAGACCGGCAGCAATGCTTCGGATCAGCAAACTCGCCGACTACGGCACGATGGTCATGAGCCAGATGGCAAGCAATCCCGACCGGTTGTTCAGCGCGAACGACCTGGCGCTCACGCTCGGCCTGGGGCGCGCCACGGTCAGCAAGGTCCTCAAGAGCCTCGCCCGCCACGACCTGGTGGCCAGCGTGCGCGGCCTGCATGGCGGCTACGCGCTGGCGCGCCCGCCGCAACAGATCACCGTCGCCGACGTCGTCGATGCGCTGGAAGACCAGCCGTTCGGGCTCACCGAGTGCAGCGCCACGTCGGGCAACTGCGACATCGAGATGAGCTGCCACGTGCGCACCAACTGGCAGAAGATCAGCCTGATCGTGCGCCGCGCGCTCGAAGGCGTGACGCTGGCCGACATGATCCGGCCGACCCCGGTCGAGCAGCCGGTCGTGCTGCATCGGCTGCGCGCCGGGGCTGCGCAGCCGATGCCCGCCCAGCCGACCGGTTCGGCCCAATGACAGGAACTCCATAGCATGAGCGCAGTCACCAACAAGCTCGACACGTTTCTCGACCGCGAGTACGAGGCCGGCTTCGTCACCGAGGTCGAGAGCGACTCGATCCCGAAGGGTCTGTCCGAGGACACGATCCGCCTGATCTCCGCGCGCAAGCAGGAACCCGAGTTCATGCTCGAGTGGCGGCTGCAGGCGTACCGGCGCTGGGTCACGATGGCTCACCCCGAGTGGGCGCAGGTCCAATACCCGCCGATCGACTTCCAGGACATCGTCTACTACTCGGCGCCCAAGACGAAGAAGGACGGCCCGAAGAGCCTCGACGAGGTCGACCCGGAGCTGCTGCGCACCTACGAGAAGCTCGGCGTGCCGCTGCACGAACGCGCGCGGCTGGCAGGCGTGGCGGTCGACGCGGTGTTCGACTCGGTGTCGGTGGCCACCACCTTCAAGAAACAGCTGGCCGAGCACGGCATCATCTTCTGCTCGTTCTCCGAGGCGGTGAAGGAGCATCCCGAGCTGGTGAAGAAATACCTCGGCTCGGTGGTGCCGCAGGGCGACAACTTCTACGCGGCGCTGAACTCGGCGGTGTTCTCCGACGGCTCGTTCGTCTACATCCCCAAGGGCGTGAAGTGCCCGATGGAGCTGTCGACCTACTTCCGCATCAACGCGCGCGACACCGGCCAGTTCGAGCGCACGCTGATCATCGCCGACGAGGGCGCGTCGGTCAGCTACCTCGAAGGCTGCACCGCGCCGATGCGCGACGAGAACCAGCTGCACGCGGCGGTGGTCGAGCTGGTCGCGATGGACGACGCGCACATCAAGTATTCCACCGTGCAGAACTGGTACCCGGGCGACAAGGACGGTGTCGGCGGCATCTACAACTTCGTCACCAAGCGCGGCGACTGCCGCGGCGCTCGCTCGCGCATCTCGTGGACCCAGGTCGAGACCGGCTCGGCGATCACCTGGAAATACCCGAGCGTGGTGCTGCGCGGCGACGACTCGGTGGGCGAGTTCCACTCGGTGGCTCTGTCGAACCACCGGCAGCAGGCCGACACCGGCACGAAGATGATCCACATCGGCCGCAACACGCGCAGCACGATCCTCTCCAAGGGCATCTCGGCCGGGCACGGCAGCAACACCTATCGCGGCCTGGTGCGCATCACGCCGAAGGCGGTGGGGGCACGCAACTACACGCAATGCGACTCGCTGCTGATCGGCGACAAGTGCGCGGCGCACACCTTTCCCACGGTCGAAGTGCGGCATCCGTCGGCGCAGGTCGAGCACGAGGCGACCACCTCGCGGATCGGCGAGGACCAGTTGTTCTACGCGATGCAGCGCGGCCTGTCGGCCGAGGACGCGGTATCGATGATCGTCAGCGGCTTTTGCCGCGAAGTGTTCAAGGAATTGCCGATGGAGTTCGCGGTCGAGGCACAGAACCTGCTCGGCGTGAGCCTCGAAGGCAGCATCGGCTGAAGAGGAAAGACTAAATGCTCGAAATCAAAGACCTGCACGCGTCGGTCGACGGCAAGCAGATCCTGCGCGGCCTGAACCTGGAAGTGAAGTCGGGCGAGGTGCACGCGATCATGGGGCCCAACGGCTCGGGCAAGAGCACGCTCGCGCAGGTGCTCGCCGGCCGCGACAGCTACAAGGTCGAGGGCGGCAGCGTCGCCTGGGACGGCAAGGACCTGCTCGCGCTGCCCGCCGAGGAGCGCGCGCGCGAGGGCCTGTTCCTCGCGTTCCAGTACCCGGTCGAGATCCCCGGCGTGTCGAACGCCTACTTCCTGAAGGCCGCGGTCAACGCGGTGCGCCGCCACCGCAAGCTGCCCGAGCTCGACGCGATGGACTTCCTCAAGCGCGTGAAGGCCGAGATGAAGGCGGTGGGCATGCGCGAGGAGTTCCTGTACCGCTCGGTGAACGAGGGGTTCTCGGGCGGCGAGAAGAAGCGCAACGAAGTGCTGCAGATGGCGCTGCTCGAGCCGAAGCTGGCGGTGCTCGACGAGACCGATTCGGGGCTCGACATCGACGCGCTGCGCATCGTCGCCGACGGCGTGAACCGGCTGCGCAGCCCGGAGCGCTCGATGATCGTCATCACGCACTACCAGCGGCTGCTCGACTACATCGTGCCCGACAAGGTGCACGTGCTCTCGGGCGGGCGCATCGTGCACTCGGGCGGGCCGGAGCTCGCGCTGGAGCTCGAGCAGCGCGGCTACGCGTGGGTGTCCGACGCGCCGAAGGCGCCGGCCGCCTCCGCCAAAGGCGGCGCTGCGCCGGCTGGCGCCGCCGCAGGCGGGGCCGCCCAATGAGCGACATCGACACCTGGCTCGCGGCGTTCCGCACGCGGGCCGCGACGCTGTCGGGCGCCGGGTTGCCGTGGCTGGCGGCGGTGCGCCAGCGCGCGATCGAGCGTTTCGCCGACGAGGGCTGGCCAACCAGCCGGATCGAGGCGTTCAGGCACACCTCGCTCGCCTTCCTGGCCCAGCAGCGCTTCGTCGCCGCGCAGCCTGCCGACTCGACGGCCGCGATGGCGCAGGAAGCCGTCGCGCAACTGCGGCGCGAGGAGCCCGAAAGCCACTGGCTGGTGTTCGTCGACGGCGTGTTCGCGCCGGCGCTCTCGGCGCTGGGTGGTTTGCCCGCCGGCGCGCAGGTCGGCTCGCTGTCGCAGGCGCTGGCGCAATCGCCCGAGCGGGTCGAGGCCGCATTCGGCAGTGCCGAGGACGGCGCGAGCCCGGCGGCGCTGAACGCCGCGCTCGCCACCGACGGCGCCTGGGTGTACCTGCCGCGCGCGATCGTGATCGAGGCGCCGATCCACCTGGTGTTCGTGGCAGCCACGCCAGGTGGCGCCTGCCATCCGCGCAACCTGGTCGTCGCCGAGGCCGGCGCCCAGGCCACCGTGGTCGAGCATTACCTGGGGCTCGACGGCGGCGCGCCCGAGACGTCGACGCTGACCAACGCGGTGACCCGCGTGCAGGCCGGACCCGACGCGCGCATCACGCACATGAAGCTGCAGCAGGAGTCCGCGCAGGCGATCCACCTCGCCACGATCGACGCGGCGCAGGCGCCGGGCGCGGCGTTCGACTCGCATTCGCTGTCGTTCGGCGCGCGGCTGGCGCGCAACGACATCGTCACCCGCTTCCAGGGCGAAGGCTGCGAGACGCTGCTCAACGGGCTGTTCCACGTCGATGGGCGCCGCCACGTCGACCATCACACGCGCATCGAGCACGCGCACCCGCGCGGCACGAGCCGCGAGTTCTACCGCGGCATCCTCGATGGCGCGGCCCGCGGCGTGTTCGCCGGCCGCATCATCGTCGCGCCGGGCGCCATGCGCACCGACGCGCAGCAGCGCACCGACAACCTGCTGCTGTCGCCGCAGGCCGAAGCCGATGCACGGCCCGAGCTCGAGATCTATGCCGACGACGTCAAGTGCGCGCACGGCGCCACCGTCGGCCAGATCGACGAGGCGAGCCTGTTCTACCTGCGCTCGCGCGGCCTGGACGAGGCGCACGCGCGCAACCTGCTCACCTACGCCTTTGCCACGGAGGCGCTCGCGCGCATCCGGCTCGCGCCGCTGCGCCGGCGTGCGGCGGCGTCGATCCGCGCACGCCTGCCGGGTGGAGAACTGCTCGAGGAGCTGTCATGAACGCGTTGGCCACTGCCGCCCCGATCCGGGGTGCCGCCTCCGGCGCGACGGCGATCGGCGCCGCGAAGGGCGCTTTCGTCGCCGCCGATTTCGCCCGCGACTTCCCGATCCTGTCGCGGCCGGTGCGCGGCAAGCGGCTGGTCTACCTCGACAACGGCGCGACGACGCAAAAGCCCGAGGCGGTGATCGAGGCCGAGCGGCTCTTCTACCGGGAGTCGAACGCCAACATCCATCGCGGCGTGCACTGGCTGTCGCAGCACGCCACCGACCTGTACGAGCAGGCGCGCGAGCGCGTGCGGCGGCTGCTCAACGCCGCCAGTGCCGACGAAGTCGTCTTCACCCGCGGCACCACCGAGGCGATCAACCTGGTCGCGTACAGCTGGGGCCGCGCCAACCTGAAGGCGGGCGACGAGATCGTGCTCAGCGGCATGGAGCACCACTCGAACATCGTGCCCTGGCAGCTGATCTGCGAGCAGACCGGCGCCGTGCTGAAGGTAGTGCCGCTCACCGACCGCGGCGAGTTGCAGTTCGACGCGTTCGAGGCGCTGCTCGGACCGCGCACGCGGCTGGTGTCGGTGGTTCACGTATCGAACGCGCTGGGCACGGTGAACCCGGTGGCCCGCATCGTCGAGCGTGCGCACGCGATCGGCGCAAGAGTGCTGGTCGACGGCGCGCAGGCGGTTGCGCACCAGGCGGTCGACGTGCAGGCGATCGGCTGTGACTTCTACGCGTTTTCCGGCCACAAGCTCTACGGGCCGACCGGAATCGGCGCGCTGTACGCGCGGCGCGAGATTCTCGCGGCGATGCCGCCCTGGCAGGGGGGCGGCGACATGATCCGCACCGTGAGCTTCGAGCGCAGCACCTGGGCCGACGCGCCGCAGCGCTTCGAGGCCGGCACGCCGAACATCGCCGGCGCGGTCGGGCTGGGCGCGGCGATCGATTACCTGATGGCGATCGGAATCGACCGCGTCGCCGAACACGAGCACCGGCTGCTCGCGCATGCCACCGAGGCGGCGCAGCGCATCCCCGGGCTGCGGCTGATCGGCACCGCTCCCGAGAAGGCCGGCATCCTGTCGTTCGTGGTCGACGGCATCCATCCGCACGATCTCGGCACGATCCTCGACGCCGACGGCGTGGCGATCCGCGCCGGTCATCACTGCGCGATGCCGGTGATGACGCGCTTCGGCATCCCGGGCACGGCGCGCGCCTCGTTCGCGCTCTACAACGACGAGGAAGACGTCGCGGCACTGATGGCCGCGCTGGCGAAGGCGCAGCAGATGTTCGGAGGGGCGCGCAGATGAGCCTGGGCCACGGCGACCTGCGCGAGCTGTACCAGGAGGTGATCTTCGATCACAACCGCAGCCCGCGCAATTTCCACAAGATGGACGACGCCGACCGCGTCGCGGATGGCCACAACCCGCTGTGCGGCGACCAGCTCACGCTGTACGTGCGCCTGAAGGATGGCGTGATCGACGAGGTGAGCTTCGTCGGGCACGGCTGTGCGATCTCGACCGCATCGGCCTCGCTGATGACCGAGGCGGTCAAGGGCCATACGATCGCCGAGGTCGAAGCGTTGTTTCGTGATTTCCATGCGCTGCTCACGGGTGAACCGCCGCAAGGGCGCGATTTCGGCAAACTCGAAGTCCTTGCAGGCGTGCGCGAATTCCCGGTGCGCGTGAAGTGCGCGACGCTCGCCTGGCACACGCTGCACAACGCGCTGACCGGCGAGGCCGCTCCGGCGAAGACCGAATGAGGTAGATGCGATGGGTTACCGGCACGGCGACATCCAGGAAGTCACGCTCACCCGCGATTGCCCCGCGGTGGCGGTGCCTTGGGGCACGGCTACCACGCTGGAGGCAGGGCGCGTCGGCTACATCAGCCAGCAGCTGGGCGGCACCTTCACCGTGATGGTCGACGGCAACCTGTACCGCATCGACGGCCGACATGCCGATGCGCTGGGTCTCGAACTCGATCCGTCCGAGGAACTCTCGCTGGGCGTGGGCAACGGCCCTCCGACCACCGTCGAAGCCATCGAGAAGGCTGCGTGGGCGCAACTGGGCACCTGCTACGACCCCGAGATTCCGATCGACATCGTCAACCTCGGGCTGGTCTATGCCTGCGAAGTCAAGCCGGTCGAGGGCGAGAAGTTCCGCATCGACGTGCGCATGACGCTGACCGCGGCCGGCTGCGGCATGGGCACGCTGCTGGCCGACGAGGCGCGCACGAAGCTGCTGGGCATCCCGAATGTCGAAGACGTCGACGTCGAGCTCGTCTGGGATCCTCCGTGGAGCCGCGAGATGATGAGCGAGTCCGCCCAGCTCGAGATGGGGCTGCTGTAGGGCGGCAACTTCGGGCGGCGACCGCCGCTCAGGCCACGCCGACCCCCACCAGGCTGCCGATCGCGTAGGTGGCCGCGCCTGCGGCCGCTCCGATTGCCAGCATCCGCAGGCCCGACGCGAGGGCGCTGCGCCCGGTGAACAACGACAGCGTCGCCCCGACGCCGAACAGCGCCACCGCAGCAATCCCGATCGAGGCCGCGAATGCGCGCGGCCCTTCGTCGAGCACGAAGGGCAGCAGCGGGATCGCTGCGCCCGCGGCGAACGCCAGGAACGAAGCACTCGCGGCTCCCCACGGCGAGCCCAGTTCGTCCGGGTTCAGCCCGAGCTCCTCGCGCGCGAGCGCATCGAGCGCGCGTTCGGGGTCTGCGATCAGTGTCTGCGCGAGCCGCCGCGCGTCGTCGCGCTCGAAGCCCCTGGTCTCGTAGATCAGCGCGAGTTCGTCGGCCTCGGCCTGCGGATATGCCTCGAGTTCCTCGCGCTCCAGGCCGATCTGGTACTCGAAGACTTCGCGCTGCGAGCGCACCGACACGTATTCGCCGGCGGCCATCGAGAACGCGCCGGCCAGCAGCCCGGCCACTCCGGTGAGCAGCAGCGTGCGCGGCTCGGCGGCAGCGCCCGCCATGCCCATGATCAGGCTCGCGTTCGACACCAGTCCGTCGTTCACGCCGAACACTGCGGCGCGCAGGTTGCCGCCGCCGGTGCGGTGCCGCCGCCCGATCTCGTCGACGCGAGTGACTCTCGGATGGCCGGCCGCGGGCGGCGCCGAGTACACCGACAGTCCACGGACCTTCAATGCGGCGAAGACGCTGCGCATCGGCCGGATTCCGATGCGGCGCGCCAGCGCCAGCGCGGCACGAGCGCGAAAGCCGAGCGGCGCCTCGGCCGGGATCGGTTGGCCGGCCGCACGCAGCCTGTCGGTCCAGAGCGCGGCCTGCCGTGCGGCCATCCCCGCGAGGTCACGGTACATCCGCGCGATGCGCGCCTCGGATTCGATCCCGGCCAGTTCGAGGTACAGCCGCGACGAGCGGGTTTCCTCGAGATAGCCCTCGCGCGCGGCGTCGGCGTCGTGGTCGGGGGATCGGGTTTTCGGGGCGCTCACGGATCGGCTGCTCGCGATGCCGGGATCGGCGCCGCATCGTAGTGCGTGAAGGGCCCGGTGGGCAAGGCGCGAATGCGACCTCCCCCATGCGACGGGGTACCTGCCGCCCCGCATGTCGGGTGGATGACAGCCTCGCGGCCGCGATGCGAAGATGGATGCCAACCGTGTCGACCCTGCGGACCCTCCTGCTCACCGGCGCAGCGATGCTCGCCTTCGCGGCGAACTCGCTGCTGTGCCGGCTCGCGCTCGCGCAGCCGCGGATCGATCCCGCCAGCTTCGGATCGATCAGGCTGGCATCGGGGGCGCTCGCGCTGGCGCTGATCGTGCGGCTGCGCCCTCGGCCGCAAGGCGGCGCGCCGTCCGCCGACTGGCTCGCGGCGACGATGCTGTTCGCCTACGTCGCGCTGTTCTCGTTCGCCTACCTGAGCCTGCCCGCCGGCACCGGAGCGCTGATCCTGTTCGGCGCGGTCCAACTCACGATGCTGGGCGCGGGCCTGCGCGCCGGCGAGCGTTTCGCGCCGGCGGCCTGGGGCGGCCTGGCGGCGGCCGTCGCGGGGCTCGTCTACCTGGTGTCACCGGGGATCGCCGCGCCCGCGCCGGCGGGCGCGGCCTCGATGGCGCTGGCCGGGGCCGCCTGGGGCATCTATTCGTTGCGCGGCCGCGGCATCGCCGATCCGCTGGCCGCGACCGCGTCGAACTTCGCCCGGGCGGTGCCGCTGGCGGCGGCGCTGTCGCTCGTCGCGGTCGCGGCGGCGCATGCCGACGCTGCGGGCGTGGCGTTGGCGGTCGCCTCCGGTGCACTGACGTCCGGGATCGGCTACGTGATCTGGTACGCGGCGCTGCGCGGGCTGTCTGCGATGCGCGCCGCGACGGTCCAGTTGTCGGTGCCGCCGATCGCCGCGATCGGCGGCGTGCTGATGCTGTCCGAGCCGCTCACGCCCCGGCTGCTGCTTGCGTCGGTAGCCGTGCTCGGGGGCATCGCCGCGGTACTGGCGACCCGTGCGCGTGCCGTCGGGCGAGCCGGGCGCTGACGGCCGGGGACGGCGCCGTGTTGCAGCGAAGGCTGATGATCCACGGCCTGGTGCAGGGTGTGGGCTTTCGCGCATCGCTGGCGCGTGAGGCCCGGCGCCGCGGCCTGGCCGGCTGGGTGCGCAATCGCAGCGACGGTTCGGTCGAGGCGGTGGTTGCGGGCGAGCCTGCGGCGGTGGAAGATCTGATTCGCTGGGCGGGGCAAGGGCCGCCGGCCGCGCGTGTCATCCGCGTCGACGTGGAAGCGGCCAGCGGGGAGTTCCACGGCTTCGAAACGCGGCCGACCGCGTAGCGCGAATACTCCATACCCCTTTAAGGTAATACCTCGCCTATCATCAGGGTTATGGACGGGTTCCGGGCGCCCCCGGAATATGCATGGCGGCGGTCGCGGGGAGGGGCCCGCGCCGGGCACGACAACAAGGGTGGGGGAGACATCGTGAAATTCAGGATCACTCAGGTTGCGCTTGCGGTGGCAGCATGCCTGGCGCCCGCGCTCGGTCATGCGACCAACGGCTATTTCTCGCACGGTTACGGGATCAAGTCCAAGGGCATGGCCGGCGTCGGCATCGCGCTGCCGCAGGATGCGATGGCCGCGGCGACGAACCCGGCCGGCATGGCTCTCGTGGGCAGCCGGATGGACGTCGGGCTCGACGTGTTCATGCCCGCCCGCGACACCACGATCAGCGGCAACGGTGCCGGACTGAACGGCAGCTACGACGGCGACGGGCGCGACAAGTTCTTCGTGCCCGACTTCGGCTACAACCGCATGGTGAACCCGAACCTCGCGATCGGCGTGTCGGTCTACGGCAACGGCGGGATGAACACCACCTACGAGAAGTCGCCGTTCGCGGCGTGGGGTGTCACCGGGACCACCGGCGTCGACCTCACGCAGCTGTTCATCGCGCCGACGGTGGCGTACAAGATCACGCCGGACCACGCGGTCGGCATTTCGCTGAACCTGGCGCACCAGCGTTTCTCTGCGTACGGCCTGCAGCCGTTCGCGATGATGTCGTCGGACCCGACGAAGCTGACCAACAAGGGCGAAGACTCGTCGTCGGGCTGGGGCGTGCGCATCGGCTGGACCGGTCGCATGAGCGACATGGTGACGCTCGGCGCGACCTACCAGACCAAGACCAGAATGGGCCGGTTCGGTGACTACGCGGGCCTGTTCCCCGATCGCGGTGCCTTCGATATCCCGGCGAACTACGGGGTGGGCATCGCGGTGAAGGCGACGCCGAAGCTCACGATCGCGGCCGACGTGCAGCAGATCGACTACAGTGGTGTTCCGTCGGTCGGCGATACCGGCGCGTCGGCGCTGCCGCTGGGCGCGAAGGGTGGGCCGGGCTTCGGCTGGCGCGACATGACGGTGTTCAAGCTCGGCGCCAGCTACGCGCTCAGCGACACGTTGACGCTGCGTGGCGGCATCAGCGCAGGCCGCCAGCCGATCCCGTCGAGCGAGGTGTTCTTCAACATGCTCGCGCCCGGCGTGATCGAGAACCACCTGACGCTGGGCGCGACCTGGCAGCTCGGCGACGGCAAGGAGCTGAGCGTCGCCTACATGCACGGGTTCGAGAAGACGGTCAGCGGCGGACTCCCGCCGATGCTGGGCGGTGGCACCGCCGATCTGCGCATGCACCAGAACTCGCTGGGCGTCGCATTCGGCTGGCGGTTCTGAACGAAGCAAGACGAGGGACGGACATTGGCGTACCTGATCAACGGCGTCGAGGTCGAGGCGGACGACGAAGGCTTCCTGCTCGAGGCCGACTTCAGCGACGAGGCGGCGCGCGTGATCGCGCAGGCCGAGGGAATCTCGCTCACCGACGAGCACTGGCTGGTGATCGGTTGGCTGCGCGAGCGGTTCCGGGACGAGGGCCATACGCCGAACTTCCGCGCGATGGTCAAGGAGTTCGACGAGGCTCATCCCGGGACCGACTGGAAGTCGAAGCTCTACGAGTTGTTCCCGAACCAGCCGGCCCGGCAGGGTCCGCGCGTCGCCGGCCTGACGAAGCCCTTCGGCAAGGGTGGATACTGAGCACGTACAGTCGGCAGCGACCGCTTACCCTACGAGGGTATGGACGCCGCTCCGGCGATTGCGCGTAATTTGCAGTTAGGCTCCGGTGCGCGGCCGTGTGGCCACGGCCGGCGGCAAACGCCGATCGATCAACGAAGGGAGAATCGACGATGAATTTCGACAAGGAACTCGACGCGCGCGGCCTGAACTGTCCGCTTCCGATCATCAAGACGAAGAAGGCGCTGAACGACCTCAGCTCCGGGCAGGTGCTGCGCGTCACCTCGACCGATTCCGGTTCGGTGAAGGACATGGAAGCCTTCGCCAAGCAGACCGGCAACGAGTTGCTGCAGTCGGCCGAGGAAGGTGGCAGCTACGTGTTCCTGATCAAGAAGAAGTAGGCCCGCGCGCGCCGCCAGGCCGCCGTCGACAGGATCTCAACGGGAATCCGACAGAGGGAGACGCATGGAACCGAAGAAGATGGCGATCATCGCCACCAAGGGCACGCTCGACTGGGCGTATCCGCCCCTGATCCTGTCTTCGACGGCAGCGGCGCTCGGCTACGAGGTGCAGGTGTTCTGCACGTTCTATGGCCTTTCGCTGCTGCGCAAGGACGTGAGCGGCATGCGGGTCAGCCCGCTCGGCAATCCCGCGATGCCGATGCCGGTGCCGATGCCGGTGCTCGTGCAGGCGCTGCCGGGCATGGAGGCGATGGCGACGATGATGATGAAGGCCAAGATGAAGGCCAAGGGCGTGGCGTCCGTCGAGGAACTGCGCTCGCTGTGCCTCGAGGCCGACGTCAAGTTCATCGCCTGCCAGATGACGGTCGACCTCTTCGAGTTCAAGCGCGAGGAGTTCATCGACGGCATCGAGTTCGCCGGTGCGACCGCCTTCCTCGACTTCGCCGGCTCGGCCGACATCCAGCTCTACATCTGAGGGAGCGTTGGACGCGCACCGATCCGACGGCTCGAAGCGGGTCTTTCCGATCCGCGTCGAGACGCTCGGCCCGGATGCGGTCGATGGCCAGGACGGTGGACACGAGGCGGGCGACGGCTGCTCGTCGGGCGAGTCGTTCGCGCTGATGGTGCTCGGCGACTCGATGCTGCCCGAGTTTGCCGAGGGCGAGATCATCATCATCGAGCCCGACGGCCTGGCGGCCGACGGTTCGTTCGTTCTCGCGCGCTGCGACGACGACTGGATCTTCCGCCAGCTCGCGCGCAGCCCGGCCGGCAACTGGCTGCTGCGCCCGCTCAATCCCGCCTATCCCGACATCCCGATCGCCGACCTGTCGGCGGTCCGCGGCGTGATCATCCAGAAGTCCAGACCGGGCCGCCGCCGCGCCAGCAAGCGTTACGTCGCCTAGGAAGGCGCCGATGCCGGGCATCGAGGAACTGGCCGCGGCGGTCCAGCACAACTGCGACCTCGCCGATGCGGTGCACGCGCAGGATCTCTCGCTGTGCACCTACCTGCTGCAGATGCGCGAATTCTTCCGCTGGGAGCGCGGCCTGCCGCTCGACCGGTTGCCCGATCGCGCCGAGGTCGGCCGCTGGATCGCGATGCGCGAGGCGCACTGGGAGTCGCTCGCGGGGCAGGCCGATTCGCACTTCGATTCGCTGCCGATCGACGGCGGTGTCGATGCGTTCGACGAGGTAGCGGCCAACGCGCGCCTCGATCCGCACGGGCTGGTCTATGCGGCGGGGCTCGCGCGTTTTCGCCGGCCCGAGTTCGTGCTGGCCGAACGGCTCGATTCGCAGACGCGCGAGGGCGCCAGCATCGTGGTCACCGGACGCGAGCATGCGCGCGGGCTCAATCCGCCGATGGCCACCAGCCGCGGCGACCAGGTCCTGGTGCGGCGCGACGTACTGCGGCGCTGGCTCGGCACGCGCCTGGAGCTCTCGCAGCAGCGGCCGTCGGCCGAGGGGCTGTGCGCGGCGGCCGACGCCTGGCAGGTCGGCGACGACCGCGAGGCTGCGCTCGACCGAATCGCAGCGGCCGAGACCGAGACGCTGATCCTGCACGAGCTGGGCGAGCGGCGCGCCGCTGCACTGCTCGGGCCGCAGTGGGAGCACATGCTCGAATCGCTCGACGACCATCGCAGCGAGCTCGTCGCCCGCGCGATCCGCGACCTGCTCGCCGACTGCGAGTCGACGCTGCCCACGCTGCTCGAACGCGACGAGCGGGCGTCGATCCACTTCTGGTTCGCCAACCTCGAGGGCATGCGTGGCCTGCTCGCGCCGGAGTTGCGCGCCGGCTACCTTCGCTGGCGCAGCGCCGCACCCGGCGCTCCGGGCGCATCGGCCGCGCTGGCCGATGCGGTGCAGGCACAGCGCGAACACTGGCTCGCGCAGGCGCGCGCGCTGCTAGCCGCCTGGCACGAGGCGGCGGCGCCCGGCGCCGTGGCCTTCAGCGAGGCGCTCGTCGCCGCGGCTCGTGTCGAATCACCGCCCGGATGATGCGCGACCAGGGAAGCGTGTCCAGGTCGCGAAAACGCTGCAGCGCGCGTTGAATCAGCGCATCGGCGTCGGTCGCGGCCGCGCCGTCGTCGGGCGCCTCGCTGTCGTCGAGCGCCTCGCCCTCGTCGAGCGCCTCGTCCTCGTCGAGCGCCACGGCCAGGCCGATCAGGCCGCCGCACTGCAGCCGGATTTCCTTCGAAAACGGCCATGGCGCCGACGGATCGGCGCGAAGCGCGAAGCGCGACGCCGCGCGCAGCCGGTCGCGAAAATCGTGGCAGCGTTCACTGGCCGCCTGGGCATCGCAGCCGATCGCCTCGCGCTCGGCCAGCAGCACCGTGCGCGCGCGGCTGCAGGCCGCGCATCGCGCGAGCAACGCACGCTCGAACGGGCAGGGGTGGTCGAGCGCAGCCTGGCGCCGCAGGCGGAATGCGTCCTCGTCGGGTGGCGGCATGCGCGGCGCGCGCCGGTGATCAGTCGTCGGCGCCGTACAGCGACGGATCGGGCTCGCGCGGCTGCATCAGCAGGTCGGCCGCCTCGAACTCGTTGGCGGCGAAGATCATGCGGATCGGCGCCGCGTCGTCGCCTTCGCGCGCGCGAAGATCGCGCAGGATCGCCTTGGCCTCGCGATAGCTGGGCGCCTCGGCGAGGCGCTCGGGCAGGCCGGCCAGGCCCCCCATGCGGAAGACGAAATACGGCATCGGGTTCTCCGGCAGTCGATGATCACCAGTATGCGAGCACCCGCCCGTTCTCGACCCGCGTCTCGTAGCGGGTGAGCGGGGTCGTGCCGTTCTTCACGCAGGCGCCGCTGGCCACGTCGAACGCCCAGCCGTGCTTCGGGCAGGTGAGCGTGCCGGCCTCGAGCGCGAGTTCGGGAATCTCGGTGCCCTGGTGGGGGCAGCGGCTGTCGAACGCGTTCGGCCCCGAGGGGCTGCGCGCGACGAACAGCGCGCGCCCGTCGCGTTCGACGCGGATCGCGCCGACGGCAGGCAGCTCGGCCTCGGCCGCCAGGTCGTGCCAGCGCGCCTCGGTTTCGGCCATCGCGCCGGGCTCGAAGCCCGGCAGTTGCATCGACAGGATCACGTCGATGGCCCAGGTGATCTTCGACAGTCCGAGCGCGGGAAAGGCCATGAGCAGCGCATCGACCACCTCGGCGGGCTTGACGCCTTCGTCGAGCGCGCGCTTCAGGTACTGCTTCAGTCCGCGCTCGGTCTGCGAATGCACCTTGGTGATCACCGAGATCAGGCTGCGGGTCTTCGGATCGAGGTGCTTGCCCGCGTCCTTCAGGAACGCGAAATAGTGGCCCATCGCCTCGGGGCGGGTCTTGACCAGGAAGTTCAGTGCGTCGCTCATGGGTCTCGGGCGTGCAAGGGCAGTCAGCAGGTGGTCGCGCGCAGGCGCTCGGCCGGCGCGCCGGCCTCGAGCAATTCGCGCGCCGCGGCATCGACGAACGCCTGCGGGCCGGCAATGAAGTAACGGCTGGCGCCGCAGTCGCCTTCGTCGAACGCGCGCTTCGCCAGCAGCGACGCGCCGCGCGCGACGTCGTCGTCGGAGGCCGCATCGTAGTCGAACTCGTCGAACGCGTCGGTCCATGCCTGGCACTGGTTGCCGAGGTAGTGGCCGTCCGGACGCGAAGCGAGCCAGTACAGCGAGAAGCGCTCGACCGCTTCGGCGGCCATTGCGTGCTCGATCAGGCTCTTGATCGGTCCGAACCCGGTGTCGCAGGCGAGGAAGACGGCCCGCGGCGGCATGTCGGCGCCGAGGACGAAGTCGCCGCTCGGACCGCGCACGCCCAGCGTGTCGCCGCTCTTCACCGCGCCGGCGAACAGCTGCTCGGCCAGGGCGTCGGCCGGATCGCGTGCCACGTGGAAATGCAGGTTGCGGTCGTCGCAGGGGCAACTCGCGATCGGCCAGGTCGCCTGCAGGTCGCCGCCCGGCTGCGCGAGTCCGACGGTTGCGCCCTGGCCGGCCAGGAAGCGCAGCCGCGCGCTGCGCGGCGCCTGCAGGTGCAGCAGCATCGTGTTCGGTCCGAGCGGCTGGATCGCGCGCACGCGCGCCACCAGTTCCTGCTCGGGAATGTCGGCCGGGCTGCCGGCCTCGAGCGTCTCGATCACCAGGTCGCCGACCGCCGTGTGCGCGCACAGCAGCAGGTAGCCTTGCGCGCGCTCGGCGGCCGACAGGCTGTAGTCGGAGTGCAGGATCTGGCGCGTCTCGCCCGACACCACTCGCGCCTTGCACAGCCCGCAGTTGCCGCCTGCACACCCGTAATTCAGCCCGAGCCCGGCCTTCAGGCCCGCTTGCAGGATGCTGTCGTTGCCCTGGACGAGGAATTCGCGCCCGCTGGGGCGCACGACCACGTTCGCGGATACCACCTTCAGCATGTCCGTCATGGCGTCGAGTCGGTTGTCGGATTCACTGCCCAGCACCTGCGCGAGTCCCCGCTCGAGCATTTCGCGCGCCTCGCCGGCGAGGTCCGGCGGCGCAGGGCGCCTGGCGAGGCGCTCGATCGTCGCGGCCACCAGCGCGTGGTACGCCTGCAGGTGCCGGCGCATCTCGGCCAGCTCCTGGCTCTGCGCGAACAGGCGCTGCGACAGCAGCTCGGGCGACGGCAGCACGTGCTCGCGCACCCGGCGACCGAAGGCTTCCTCGCGGATCCGCACGACCTTCTCGAGGATGCCGGATTCCTCGACGCGCGCGTCGGGAAAGGCGCGCAGCAGTTCGTCGATGTCGAGCAGTCCCTCGGACTGGGCCAGCTCGCCGGCGCGGATCATCCGCTGCAGCACCGCCCTGGAGACCCCGACCAGCTGCGCTGCCCTGGAAACCGTCAGTGCCCGTGACATCCTGGATGTTGCGTTGCTGCCTGGCGCGGCCGGCCCGGTGCGCCCCGGCCGTCGCGCGAATCGGGGCTGCGCGACAACCGATAGAATGGCGTCGCTTCCCACGAACAATCTATCATCGAATCGGAACCGGGGTGTCGTGAAAATCTGCATCGTCTCGGACAGCCACGATCGCGCGCCGATGCTCGCGGCGGCAGTGTCGGCCGCAAGGCATGACGGAGCGCAGGCGGTCGTCCACTGCGGCGACGTGATCGGCGCAGGCACGCTCAAGCCGCTGCTCGCGCTGGGGCTGCCGGTGCACGTGGTGCACGGCAACAACCTCGGCGACGCGATGGCACTGCACCGGATGTGCGCGGACTCCGGCGGGCTGCTCGTCTATCACGGCGCCGACGCCGAACTCGAACTCGGCGGCCGGCGGATCTTCGCGACCCACTACCCGCACTACGCACGGGGCATCGCCTGCACCGGCGACTACGAGATCGTCTGCTGCGGGCACTCGCACCGAGCGTCGGTGACGCAAGAGGCGACGGTCTCGGGCGGCACGACCTGGCTCGTCAATCCGGGCACGATCGCGGGATTGCACGCGCCGCCGACCTGGATCCTCGCCGATCTCGACGCCTGCGAGTTCGAAATCAGGACGCTCGAATGAAATGCCGGCCGTGGACAATTCGCCGTTCTTCCCGCCGCAGCGCTACGACGACCCGGCCGCGGCGCTGACGCAGGTCGTCGCGATCTACGAGGCCGGCGTGGCCTGGCTGCGCGAGGCCGTGCAGCGGTTCGTGGCGGGTCAGGACCCTTCGCATCGCGTGCACGCGTTCTACCCGTTCGTGCGCGTGCGGACCGAGACGGTGGCGCGCGCCGACTCGCGGCTCAGCTACGGGTTCGTCGCCGGACCGGGCACCTACGAGACAACGCTGACGCGCCCCGACCTGTTCGGGCGCTATTACCTCGAACAGTTCCGGTTGCTGCTGGCGAACCACCAGGTGCCGATCGAGGTCGGCACCGGGAAGACGCCGATCCCGGTGCACTTCGCGATGGCCGGCCAGGAGCACATCGAGGGGTCGATCGACGCTGCGCGGCGTCGCCTGATGCGCGACCTGTTCGACCTGCCGGACCTGGGCGCGATGGACGACGGCATCGCCAATGGCACCTGGGTGCCGCGCGCGGGCGCGCCTCGTCCGCTGGCGCTGTTCACCGCGCCGCGCGTCGACTATTCGCTGCACCGGCTGCGCCACTACACCGCGACCGAGCCGGCGCACTTCCAGAACTTCGTGCTGTTCACCAACTACCAGTTCTACGTCGACCAGTTCGTGCGGCTCGGCCACGAACTGATGGCCGAGGCCGGGCCGGCCGCGCACGGCTATTCGGCGTTCGTCGAGCCGGGCAACGTCGTGACTCACCGCGCGGCGCCCGCAGGGGGTGCCATCCCCGGGGAGCAAGCGTCCGGAGCCCCGGGCCGATTGGCCACTTCAGGGCAGCATCCGGCGCCGGGGAGACTGCCGCAGATGCCGGCCTACCATCTGATCCGCGAGGACGGATCGGGCATCACGATGATCAACATCGGCGTCGGCCCGGCCAACGCGAAGACGATCACCGATCACGTCGCGGTGTTGCGACCGCACGCGTGGATCATGCTCGGCCATTGTGCCGGGCTGCGCACGACGCAGCAGCTCGGCGACTACGTGCTCGCGCACGGGTATGTACGCGAGGACCACGTGCTCGACGAGGACCTGCCGCCGTGGGTGCCGGTGCCGGCGCTCGCCGAGGTGCAGGTCGCCCTCGAATCGGCGGTCGCCGAGATCACGCAGCTCACCGGCTACGAACTCAAGCGCGTGATGCGCACCGGTACCGTCGCCAGCACCGACAACCGCAACTGGGAGCTGTTGCCTCACGGCACGCCGATGCGCCGCTTCAGCCAGAGCCGCGCGATCGCGCTCGACATGGAGAGCGCGACGATCGCCGCGAACGGGTTCCGCTTCCGGATTCCGTACGGCACGCTGCTGTGCGTCAGCGACAAGCCGCTGCACGGCGAGATCAAGCTGCCGGGCATGGCCGACCAGTTCTATCGCGAGCGCGTCGAGCAGCACCTGCGGATCGGCATGCGCGCGATCGACCTGCTGCGCCGCCAGCGTGCCGAGCAGCTGCACAGCCGCAAGCTGCGCAGCTTCGACGAAGTCGCGTTCCAGTAGCGGCGGCGCGCCCCGTTCAGCCTTACGGCTGTTTCGGCGTCTGGTATTCGGCTTCCTTCTGGAACGGCTCCCAGATGGTCTCGAAGCCGACGAACCCCTTTTCGTTCGGCGGCAATGCGCGCGTGGTCAGGAAACGCGAATGCCCATCAGGAACCGGGGTCTTGGGGGACTGCTGCTCGCTCATGTCTTGCCTCCTTTCGTCGTGAATCCAGGCCGGCATCCGCAAGCGCTTGCGCCCGGGGCCGTCCTGCGCCGTTCAATGTTGCTGCTCAGACAGGCCGCAGCAGCCTTGGGTCGATGTCCGGGCCAGCGGCCGTCGCCCCGCCGGCCTTCATCTCGTCGCTGGTCGCGTCGCGCACGGTGAGGATCTCGAGCGTGAAGACGACCTCCCTGCCGCAAAGCGGATTGTTGCCATCGACCGTCAGGGTATCGTCGTCCATGTGCGTCACGAGGAAGCTGCGCGTCTGGCCCGCGTCGTTTTCCATCAGGATCGAGGCGCCGACCTGCCGATATTCCTCGGGGACGTTCTCGATGCGATCGGTGAAGACCAGCGATTCGTCCCTGGGGCCGAAGACCTGGTTGCCGTCGATGACCACTTCGATGACGTCGCCAGCCGACCTGCCTTCGAGCTGCGCGTGGACCGCAGGGGCCAGGATCTCGGTGTGGCCATGGACATAGCCCAGGGGGAACTCGACCCGGGTCAGGACGTGCCCCGACTTCCTGTCGGTGACCTTGTAGCTCAGCTCGACGAACTTGCCGGCCTGGATGGCTTGGTTCACGTCAGATCCCGACGAAATGGTCAGATGAGGGTCAGAAGATGGAGGCACCGAAGATCCTCAGTTGCCCGTCCTCGTAGCCGAGCACGAGTCGGCCAAGCCATTCGCCGGGCTTCGTCGTGCTGCGCTGCCGGAACAGAACGGTCACGTGCTCGCCGCGGCGGATGATGCCCAGCGTGTCGAACCGGTCGGAGAGATTGCGAGCCAGCTCGCTGTGCGCGAACTGGTGTCCGGCGGCGACCTGGTCCATGGCGCGCGCCAGAGAACTGGAGAAGTTCCTGGAGAACTCGCCGTACTTGCCTTCGTTCGAGTACCTGACGAGGTCGCCCCACAGGGGGGCGGCCATCGCCAGGATCTCTTCGTCCGTCTTCTCGATGATGTTCACGCGCGTTGCCGCAGACTCTGCTATGTCTCGTCGCCCACCAGGTGATAGCAGGGCGCCTTCTCCATCGTGTACTCGCCCGTCTTCGGGTCGCGCCGCGAGACCGTCAGCACGTGCCAGTTCTGGTCGTCCAGCTTCAGGTAGTCGCCCCGGTAATAATAGCCGGGCCAGCGCGTCTCCTTGCGGAACAGCGTGTGATGCGTGACGCATTCGGCGGCGCGATGACGGTGTTTCAGTTCCCACGCACGCAGCAGCTCGTGCGAGTCCGCGGCGGCCAGCTTCTCGAGATCCTCCTCCATGATCCTGAGTTTCTTCAGGCCGATGTTCAGGAGCTTCTCGTTGGTCATGTAGTTGGCCGTCACCCCGCCGCAGTACTCGTCCATCAGCTTCTGCAGGCGGTCAAGCCCCTGCTGGGGGTTGATGTAGTGCGGATTGACGTCCCCCGCAACGACCGCATTGCGGTAGATCCGATAGTGCTCGAGAGGCCTGTACACCTCCTTCTCGAGGCGATCGATCTGCGCCTGCGAAACGACGATGCCCTCGGCCTTGCCGTCGTCGATGTACTTGCAGGCCGCCTTCGCCGCCAGCCGGCCTTCGGTGAACGAGCCCGACGAGAACGCGTGCGGTGTGCCGCCGACCGTGTCGCCGGCCCCGAAAAGACCTTCGATCGTCGTCATGCGGTTGTAGCCCCAGAAGTACTCGGGGGGCGACACGTCCTCGGGACCGGAGCACCAGGCGCCCGATCCGGTCGCATGCGAGCCCATCACGTAGGGCTCGGAGGTGGTCAGTTCGGGGTTCTCGTTCTTCGGGTCGACGTCGGTGGCAGCCCACAGGACCGCCTGCCCGACGGTCATGCCCAGGAAGTTCTCCCAGCCGACCTCTTCGAGGTGCGGGTCCTGGAAGGCGCGCATCGTCACCATGTGAATCGGGCCGCGGCCGGCGTTGATCTCGCTGATCATTGCGTGGTTGCGCAGACAGGTCGGGATCGGCCGATGCGTGAGGTGCGAAGCCTCGGGATCCAGGTACTCCTTGCCGACCATCTTCTGCAGGCTCGGCCACCACTTGGATTCGAACTCCTCGCCCAGGCCGTTCTGGGTGTACGTCTTGAGGTGCAGGAAGTAGGCGCCGACCGGGCCGTACCCGTCCTTGAAGCGGGCGAGCACGATGCGGTTTTCCATCTGCGTCATCTTCGCGCCGGCGTTGATCAGCAGGCCGTAGGCGGACGCCGACGACCACGGCGCGTACCAGGTGCGTCCAGCGCCTTCGCCCACCGAGCGGGGCTTGAAGATGTTGGACGCGCCGCCTGCGCCGCAGATCACGGTCTTGGCCTTGAAGACATGGAAGTTGCCGGTGCGGACGTTGAAGCCGACGGCGCCGGCCACCCGGTTCTCGCGGCTTTCGTCCATCAGCAGGTGCGTGACGCAGATGCGGTTGAAGACCTTGTCGGCCGACTTCTTGGCCGCCTCGGCCACGATGGGCTTGTAGGACTCGCCGTGGATCATGATCTGCCACCGACCTTCGCGCAGATAGCGCCCGGTCTTCGGGTCTTTCATGATCGGCAGGCCCCACTCCTCGAACTGATGCACCGTGGAGTCGACGTGACGGGCCATGTCGAAGGCCAGATCCTCGCGCACCATGCCCATCAGGTCGATGCGTGCGTAGCGCACATGGTCCTCAGGCTGGTTCTCTCCCCAGCGCGTGCCCATGTAGCAGTTGATCGCGTACAGACCCTGGGCGACCGCACCCGAACGATCGATGTTCGCCTTCTCGGCGATGACGATCTTCTTGTTCTGCCCCCAGAAACGCGCTTCCCAGGCCGCTCCCGTGCCGCCCAGTCCCGCACCGACCACGAGGATGTCGATGCCGTCTTCGATGATGGTTTGGTAGGCCATATCAGTAGTACACGCCTTTCTTCAATTTGAGGCCTGCGTCCTGCAGGGTGCGCAGACCGCCGTCGTCCAGCCGGACGTACTTCGGTTCGTTGTAGAGGAGCTCGCTGTCGCGCATCTCCTTGGCCGGCGGCGGAACCTCCGCCAGCTTCGGAATCGCCTCGCCCCAGGGCTTCGTGGTGATGGGCGACAGGAAGTTCTTCTCCGTGCCGTTGCGGAACTTGATCCGCCAGGCGATCGTGCCGCGCCGTTCGTCCCGGTCGACGCGCACGCTGTGCCCCAACGGGGCGAAGTCGGCGTATCCGCGCACGTCGATCGCGTGCTGGGGGCAGGCCTTGACGCAGGAGAAACACTCCCAGCACATGTTCGGCTCGATGTTGTAGGCGCGCCGATAGGTCTTGTCGATGTGCATGATGTCCGAGGGGCAGATGTCGACGCAGTGTCCGCATCCGTCGCATCTCGTCATATAGACGAAGGTTGGCATTCGTCCAGCTCCTTATCTGATCCAGAAGAAATTGTCGGGTGCCGATCGGCTGTCAGTAGTGTCGCGGCGCTTCGCGCTTGATGCCGAGCCCCATGTCCATCGGAGCGTCGAGCAACAGTTGCATCGAGTGTCTCTTCTGTTGCTCGGGGTCGTCGCGGGTTTGCGTGGGCAGGTTCTCGGCGCTTCCGTCGGCCTTGACCAGACGCTTCTCCAGGGCGGCCGCGGGCTTGAAGAACATGTGCGCGAATTTCGACCACGGTACTCCGGCGAACAGCACCGTCGTGGCGAGAATGTACAAGCCGAACAGCACGCCGGTGCCGCCGCCCGCCGCCGCCCAGATCAGCGCGAGCGTCGCGCTGGCCAGCAGCGACAGGATGAACAGGTCGGCCCTGACGATCCTGAAAGGCGAGTGGCCTTCGGCGGCGACGTCGACGCGGATGAAGAACCAGAACCAGTAGCCGCCTACACAGATCATCAGCGCGCCGATCCACCAGAGCTGCGCCCAGAACGGGCCTGCCGACGGATTGAACACCAGCACCACGGTGGCGAGCACATGGAACACGAAGCCGTACATGCCGAGCAGGTGCGCGACGCGCCGGCGCGGATTGCAGAACTCGCCCGAGGCCAGCACGTCCACCACGGCCGTCTGCACGGCGATCGAAGCGAATTCGCCGCCGCCGACGCGGCGTGCCGCCCTGGCCTTCGACCTGCGACGGTTCTCGAAGAAGTAGGCCGCGCTTCCCTTGTGCACCATGTCGAACAGCGTTCCCGCCACGACCAGTATGAACATGACAATGACGTACCCCTGCATGACTGCAGGCGATAGCGACGCCGACAGCCCGGCAAACGGATTGGTGGCAAGCATCGTGAGATCTCCTCCTCGAATGATCGTGGGTTGGGTTGCAGCCCGGCAGCTTCAGCGCGCCGAATGTCCGGTCATCTTGACCTCGACGCGCTCGTGCGCGGCGAGACCCTGGTAGTACTCCCTGAGCACGGCCAGCACCTCGGGCCGGCTGAACTCCGCCGGCACTTCGGCGCCTTCCGAGAGCCACTTGCGAAGCTTGGTGCCCGAGACGAGCAGCCGGTCGGCGTCGTCGTGCGGACAGGTGCGCGCGGAGGCCATTCCGCCGCACTTGTAGCACCAGAAGGTCCAGTCGATCTTCAACGCCTGGGTCTGCAGTGCGTCCCTGGGGATCTGGTCGAAGATGTGATGCGCGTCGAACGGGCCGTAGTAGCTGCCCACGCCCGCGTGGTCGCGGCCGACGATCAGGTGCGAACAGCCGTAGTTCTGCCGGAACAGCGCGTGCAGCAGCGCCTCGCGCGGGCCCGCGTAGCGCATGTCGAGCGGGTAGCCGGCCTGCACGATGGTCTTCTTCTGGAAGTAGCCGTCGACCAGCACCGAGATCGCGCGCGTGCGCACTTCGGCCGGGATGTCGCCGGGCTTGAGTGCGCCGAGCAGCGAGTGCACCAGCACGCCGTCGCTGACCTCGATCGCGACCTTCGCCAGGTATTCGTGCGAGCGGTGCATCGGATTGCGGGTCTGGAACGCCGCGACCTTCGACCAGCCGAGCGACTCGAACAGCGCGCGGGTCTGCGCCGGCGTCCTGAACAGTTCGCCGTACTTCTCGGGGAACCCACCCGTCGACAGCACCTTGACCGGCCCGGCGAGGTTCACGTCGCCCTGCGCCATCACCATCTTCACGCCGGGATGCTCGGGGTCGGTCGTGCGGAAGACGGTTGCGCACTCGTGCGCCTTGTCGATCGCGTACTTCTCGGTGACCTTCATCGTCGCGAGCACCGAGCCGTCGTCCGGATCGACGAGGGCGAGCTCGCCCCCCACGGCGATCGACTTCGCCGCTTCGGCATCGGCCGACAGCGTGATCGGGATCGGCCAGAACAGGCCGCTGGCCGTGCGCATCCCGTCGCAGACCCCCTGCCAGTCGGCGTGGCTCATGAAGCCTTCGAGCGGCGTGAAGCCGCCGATGCCCATCATGATCAGGTCGCCCTTCTCGCGCGAGCTCACCTGCAGCCTCGGCAGCTTCTGCGCGCGCGCCCGCTCGGCGGCGAGCGCGTCGCCCTCCAGCAGCAGCGGCAGCAGCGGACCGCCTCCGTGGGGATCAACCAGCGCCATGATTCGTACTCCTCCCTGTATTTATCTTCGACCCGTGAACATACCCGAACCAGAGCCTGATTCCTTGACGTATCGCAGCTTCATGCAACCGCCTGGTAATACAGGTTCTGCGGGTGGTTCGCCTCGGCGAAAAAGAACCAGCGCTCGGCCACCAGGCCGGCGAACTGGATCGCGAATGCCAGCACCAGCAGCGGCCCGGCCGGCCCGGCCAGCGCGAGCGCCTGCAGCACGGCGGGCACCGCGAATGCCGCCGTCAGGAACGCCCATTTCACCCAGCGCAGTGTGCCGGGCGGCCGCCCGTGGAAGAATTCGTGGGTGTTGAACGAGCCCGACTGGAAGCCCATCGATTTCTGCACGATGCGCGGATGCTTGACCCCGATGGCCGTCTGCAGCGTGGACTTCGGCTTCAGCCGGCGGTTGCGCACCAGCGCCGCGCCGCGGCCTGCCAGCCCAAGCAGCGTGAACGCCAGCGCGTAGCCGGTGAACAGCCGCGTGAGTTCGGGCGCCGCCGCGGTGGAGAACGCCGCCGCCAGCGTGAAACCCGACGCGCAGCCGAGCAGCAGGAAATTGAGCGGCGTGAGGGGGCTGTGCCACTCGCGCAGGAACGGCAGGCAAGCATAGATCATGCCGGTGCAGACGAACAGCGCGAACGCCAGCAGCGTTGCGGCCAGTCCGACCAGCGTGGCCAGGTCGATCGCGCCGCCACCGGGAAGCCGGGCGAGCACCGGTCGCACCCCGGCGAAGTGCACGAGCGCGTAGACGAACACGGCGAACATGAACGCCGGCAGCACGATCACCTCGCGCGACAGCCAGGAGGTGCGCCATTGCGCGATCGCGCGCCAGGCGCGTTCCGGCCGCCCGAGGTGGAAGAACGACGCGAGCAGCCCGGCGCCGGTGAGCGCCAGCGCGATCGCGCTGCCGGTGACGTCGAAGGCGAGGCTGTCGGCGACCGGGACCAGGTCGAACAGCGCCAGGCCGTGCGCGGTGAAGATCGCAAGGAACAGGCCCTGGCCGGCGCCGATCAGCGTCGTCAGCAGGATCACGGAGGCTTCGGGGCGCATCGGGCTTGCCGTTACCAGGACGTGACGTCGTCGAGCGACGGGTCGGCCCGCGACGGCTTGGGCAGCAGGCCGTCGACCTTCAGCGGATTGTCGGCGCGCTCGAGCTCGTCGGCGTGCACGCGCATCGCGGTGCGCCGGCGCGGCAGGTAATGGTTCGACGGATGCGTGCCCCATTCGGGCATCAGCGCATAGCCTGCGTTGTCGCGGATCGCTTTCGAGACCACCGATTCGGGATCGTGGATGTCGCCGAACAGCCGCGCGCTGGTCGGGCAGGCCAGCACGCACGCCGGCTTGCGCTCGGACTCGGGCTTCGTGGCGTCGTAGATCCGGTCGACGCACAGCGTGCACTTGGTCATGACCTTGCGCTCGGGGTCGATCTCGCGCACGCCGTAGGGGCAGGCCCACGAGCAGTACTTGCAGCCGATGCACTTGTCGTAGTCGACCAGCACGATGCCGTCTTCGGGCCGCTTGTAGCTGGCGCCGGTGGGGCACACCGGCACACAGGGCGGATCCTCGCAATGCAGGCACGACTTCGGGAAGTGCACCGTCTGCGTGTCGGGGAACTCGCCGACCTCGAAGGTCTGCACCCGGTTGAAGAACGCGCCGCTCGGATCGGCGTCGTAGGGGTTGACGTCGGCCAGCGGGCCGGCGGCGCCCGAGGTGTTCCACTGCTTGCAGCTCGTCACGCAGGCGTGGCAGCCGACGCAGACGTTCAGGTCGATGACCAGCGCGAGCTGCGTCATGACCGCCTCCCGCCGCCGGCGAACCAGGCCAGCATCCGCGGCCGGTGCGCGGCCTTCGTGCCGGGGGCCGCAGGCACCGCCTCGAACTGCGGCCAGCTCTGCGCCGGCTCGTCGTCGCCGGCCCGGTAGATGCGCACCCGCACGTCGTACCAGCCGGCCTGGCCGGTGACCGGATCGGAGTTCGAGACGCTGCCTTCGTCGCCGGCGCCCGGCAGTTCTTCGGTGATCAGGTGGTTGAGCAGGAAGCCGCGACGCGACTCGTTGGCGTCGGCCGCGAGGCCCCAGGCCCCCGGTGCCTTGCCGATCGCGTTCCAGGTCCAGACGGTGCCCGGCTCGACCGCCTCCGAGTAGCTGGCCTGGCAGCGCACGCGGCCCCATTGCGACTCGACCCACATCCAGCCGCCGTCCTCGATGCCGTGTGCCCGCGCGAGGCGCGGGTTCAGGTAGAGCGGGTTGTGGCTGTGGATCTGCCGCAGCCAGGCGTTCTGGGAATCCCAGGAGTGGTACATCGCCATCGGCCGCTGGGTGACCGCGCTCAGCGGATAACGCACCCGGTCGGTGCGCTGCGCTTCGAGCGGCTCGTAGTAGAACGGCAGCGGATCGAAGAATTCGTCGACGCGCTTGCGCAGGTGCTCGGGCGGCTTGCGCGAAGGGCCCTTGCCGCGCGCGGCCAGCCGGAACTTCTGCAGCACTTCCGAGTACAGGTGGATCAGGATCGGCTCGGCGTAGCGCGTGATGCGGTTGCGCATCGACCACTCGAGGTAGCCCTTGTTCCAGTTGCGCATGTACTGGTAGGAGGGCGGCAGCTTGTAGTGGTAGACGCAGTTGTTCTGCGCGTACATCTCCCACTGGCGCGGGTTCGGCTCGCCGCGCATGAACTTCTCGCCGCCCTTGCCGCGCCAGCCGGCCAGGAAGCCGATGCCCGAGCCCGGCTCGGTCTCGTAGTTGACGATGAAGTCGGGATAGTCGCGGTACTTGCGGCTGCCGTCGCGGCGCACGAAGGCGGGCAGCTTCAGGCGGCTGCCCAGCTCGATCAGCACCTCCTGGAACGGCTTGCACTGGCCGGTGGGCGGCACCACGGGCACGCGCACCGAATCGACCGGGCCGTCGAACTCGGAGATCGGCCGGTCGAGCATCGACATCACGTCGTGGCGTTCGAGGTAGGTGGTGTCGGGCAGGATCAGGTCGGCGAACGCGGTCATCTCCGACTGGAACGCGTCGGCGACGACGATGAACGGGATCTTGTACTCGCCGTCTTCGCCGCGGTCTTCGAGCATGGTGCGGACCTGCGACGTGTTCATCGTCGAGTTCCACGCCATGTTCGCCATGAAGATCATCAGCGTGTCGATCGGATAAGGGTCTGCCCGCCACGCGTTGGTGATCACGTTGTGCATCAGCCCGTGCACCGACAGCGGGTACTCCCACGAGAACGCCTTGTCGATGCGAACCGGCCGGCCCGCGTCGTCGACGAACAGGTCGTCGGGTTCGGCGGGCCAGCCGAGGGCGAGGCCGTCGAGCGGATGGCCCGGCTTGACCGCCAGCGGCGTGTTCGGTGTCTTCGCGCACGGCGGGATCGGCCGCGGGAACGGCGCCTTGTGCCGGAAGCCGCCAGGCCGGTCGATCGTGCCCAGCAGCGACATCAGGATCGCGAGCGCGCGGATCGTCTGGAAACCGTTGGAGTGCGCGGCCAGCCCGCGCATCGCGTGGAACGCGACCGGGTTGCCGGTGACCGTGTCGTGTTCCTTGCCCCAGGCGTCGGTCCAGGCGATCGGCAGCTCGATCCGGTGGTCGCGGGCGGTGATGCCCATTTCGTGCGCGAGGCGACGGATCGTCGCGGCCGGGATGCCGGTGATGCCCGACGCCCACTCCGGGGTGTAGCGCTCGACCCGGTCGCGCAGCAACTGGAACGCGGGCTTGACCGCGGTGCCGTCGCGCAGGCGGAATTCGCCGTGCAGGTACGGGTCGGCGCCCTCGGAGTGCGTGACGACCGGTTCGTTGGTGACGCGGTCCCACCAGAGCTTGTTCTGCGGGTCGTAGCAACCCTCTTCGGCGGGCACGTCGGTGCGCACGAACAGCCCCGCCTCGTCGTGGGCCTCGTCGACGTTCACCAGTTGCCCGGCGTTGGTGTTGCGCACGAGGAATTCGCGGTCGTAAAGGCCCAGCGCGATGATCTCGTGGATCAGCGCGAGCAGCAGCGCGCCGTCGGTGCCCGGGCGGATCGGCACCCATTCGTCGGCGATCGCCGAATAGCCGGTGCGCACCGGATTCACCGAGATGAAGCGGCCCCCGTTGCGCTTGAATTTCGAGATCGCGATCTTCAGCGGGTTGGAATGATGGTCTTCGGCGGTGCCGATCATCACGAACAGCCGCGCGCGATCGAGGTCGGGGCCGCCGAACTCCCAGAACGATCCGCCGATCGTGTAGATCATTCCCGCGGCCATGTTCACCGAGCAGAAGCCGCCGTGCGCCGCGTAGTTCGGCGTGCCGTACTGCCGCGCGAACAGCCCGGTGAGCGCCTGCATCTGGTCGCGCCCGGTGAACAGCGCGAACTTCTTCGGGTCGGTGGCGCGGATCTTCGCGAGGCGCTCTTCGAGCAGCGCGAAGGCTTCGTCCCAGCCGATCTCCTCGAACTCGCCGGCGCCGCGCGCCGCGCCGGCCTTGCGCCGCAGCGGTCGGGTGAGCCGCGCCGGCGAGTACTGCTTCATGATGCCGGAGGAGCCCTTGGCGCAGATCACTCCCTGGTTCAGCGGGTGGTCGGGGTTGCCCTCGATGTAGCGGACTTCGCCGTCGCGCAAGTGCACCCGTATGCCACAGCGGCAGGCGCACATGTAGCAGGTGGTGTTGCGGACTTCGGTGCTCGCGTCGGGCAGCGGCGCCCGCGCAGGGTCGTGGATCGGCTGGGGTCGCATCTCCGAAGCGATACTAGGTGATCGCGACAGGGGCAGCCATAAGCATTCCGGGGAGTCGTTCCACTATCCGTTTGGGGGATCGGCGTGTAATATCGTGTCGGGAGGCTCCCCGCAGAGGAGCCGCAGGAGGTTGAATGCAGGTTTCGGGTTCCGGAATTTCTCCGGGCACTTCGGCGGAGGCGACGACACTGGCCGACCCGGCGCCGGGTATCGGCAAGGCGGTGCGAGTGGTACCGATCGCCGATGGCCGCACGCAGCGCCCGGATGCGCGCTGCGCGACGGCGCCCGTCGCCTCCGGGGTCGGCGGCACGCCGCAGTCGATGCTCGACGCGTTCCTCGTCACCGTCGTCAGGTTGGCGGGCGCGCGGGCCGGGGCGGTGCGCGCGCTCACGCCCGAGGGCGACAAGCTGCGACTGGTCGCGGCCTGGGGCCTGCCCGAGGACGTGCTCGCGCGCGAGGCGCTGATCGGCCCTTGCGGCGTTTGCGGTGACGCGCTCAACGGCGACGACGTCCGGGTGGCCGACAGCGCATCGCCGTGCGGCACGCTCGCGGTCGACAGCTTCTTCGAGCAGGTCTGCACCGGAACCGTCGCCGTGCCCCTCGAGTTCAAGGGGCGCTCGGTGGGCGTGTTCACGTTGTTCTTCGACGGTGTGCACAGCCTGCGCGGCGAGGTGATCCACCTGCTGCGCCCGGTCGGCCAGCTGTTCGGCCTTGCCCTGGAGAACGCCAGGCTCGAGCGCGAGAACCTGCAGTCGAGCCTGGTCCACGAACGGCAGACGATCGCCGGCGAACTGCACGACTCCCTCGCGCAGTCGCTCACCTTCGTGCGGATGCGCATGCCGCTGCTGCAGGACGCGATCGCGCAGCAGGACACGCCGCGCGCGCAGAAGTACTGCCAGGACGTCAACGACGAGCTCGGCAGCGCCAACCGGCGCATGCGCGAGCTGATCACCCACTTCCGGGCGGGCATGGACTCGCAGGGACTGCACCGCGCGCTCGAGCAGATGGCCGATACCTTCTACGAGCGCACCGGCGTGGCACTGGAGTTCGATTGCCGTATCCCCCAACTGCGGCTGCCGGCCGAGGTCGAGGTGCAGACGTTCCATATCCTGCAGGAGGCGCTGGCCAACGTGCGCCGGCACTCCGGGGCGCGCCGCGCCTGGCTACGGGTCGAGCGCGACGGCCCCGACGTGGTGTTCAGCGTGCACGACGACGGTCGTGGCTTCGCGCGGCCGGCCCCCGCGTCCCGGCGCGCGGCGCGCACGAGTTTCGGCCTGGAGATCATGCGCGAGCGCGCGCAGGCGATCGGCGCGCGCGTCGCGTTCGACAATCCGCCGGCCGGTGGTGCGCGCGTCGTGGTGCGTGTTCCGGCGGGCGATCCGCCTGCGGGCGAGGTGCACCATGGCTGAGCCGTTGCGTGTCGCACTGGTCGACGATCACGGGCTGTGCCGGCGCGGGCTGGGCGAGCTGCTCGAACTGCGCGCCGGCATGAAGGTGGTCGCCACCACCGGCAACCCCGAGGAAGGGATCGAGATGATCCAGGCGCACGCGCCCGACCTCGCGGTGATCGACCTGCGGATGCCGCAGCTCGACGGGTTGAGGTTGCTGCGCGGCCTGCGCGATGCGGGATCCCGGGTGCCCGTGGTGATCCTCACGATGAGCGACTCGCGCGAAGACCTCGCCGCGGCGCTGCGCATGGGCGCGCGGGGCTACCTGCTCAAGGACATGGATCCGCAAGACGTGATCGACGCCATCACCCGCGCGGCGCGCGGCGAACTGGTGGTGGCACCCGCCATGGCGGCCAAGCTGGCCGGCCTGCTCGAGGAGGGGCCGCAACGGGCCGCGCCGGGCAGCTCGCTCGACCAGCTGACGGTGCGCGAGCGCGAGATCCTCGCGCAGGTGGCGCGCGGCCTGAGCAACAAGGCGATCGCTCGAGAGCTCGGCATCAGCCACGACACCGTGAAGCTGCACGTGCGCCACATCCTGTCGAAGCTCGGCTTCTCGTCACGGGTCGAGGCGGCGGTGTTCGCGATCGAGAACCGGGTGGGCGAGAGCGGGCGTGCCGCCCGCGAAGACGCCGATACCCCTGCCGCGCGGCTCGTGCACTCGCGCTAGGAGTGTCCGTCGGAGTCGACGCTCCGACGGACTCGCAGACACGATGGTTGCCCGCGCCTTGGCGGGCAACCACGACGTTCACGCTTCGGCGGTATCGGGCGTCGCCATGGCGGGCGCCTGCAGCGTGCGCTCGAACCACTTCAGCTTGTCGCGCAGGCGCACGACCTCGCCGACGATGATCAGCGTGGGCGGCGCGAGCCGGGCCTGCGCCGCGAGTGCGGGCAGCGTGCGCAGCGTGCCGGTCACGACGCGCTGGCTGCGCTGCGTGCCTTTCTGCACGATCGCGGCCGGCGTGGCTTCGTCCAGGCCGTGCTCGGCGAGCTTCGCGCACAGCTCGGCCAGCCCCTGGAACCCCATGTAGCAGACCAGGGTCTGCCCGGGCCGTGCGAGAGCAGGCCAGTCGAGGTTCATCGTGCCGTCGCGCAGGTGTCCGGTGACCAGCACGCAGGCGTGGGCGTGGTCGCGATGCGTGAGCGGGATGCCCGCATAGGCGGCCACGCCAGCAGCGGCGGTGATGCCCGGGACGACCTGGAAGCGCACGTCGTGGGCCGACAGCGTCTCGATTTCCTCGCCGCCGCGGCCGAAGATGAAGGGGTCGCCCCCCTTGAGCCTGACCACCCGGTGGCCGGCACGGGCGAGGTCCACCATCAGCTCGTTGATGGCCTCCTGGCGCATCGTGTGGCGGCTGCGCTCCTTGCCGACGTAGACGCGCTGCGCGCCCGGACCGACCATCGCCATGATCTCGGGCGAGACCAGGTTGTCGTAGAGCACCACGTCGGCCTGCTGCATCAGGCGCAGCGCCTTGAGCGTCAGCAGCTCGGGGTCGCCCGGGCCGGTGCCGACCAGTGCGACTTCGCCGGGCGCGAGCGGTGGCCCGGCTTCGGGGGTGGCGGCGTGGGCGTGCGGGGGGATGAAAGCCATGTCCATCGGATGCCTCCGGCGGGTCAGTCTTCGTGCTGCGGGTCGCGGCCGAAGACGAAACGGAATTCGTCGGGCGCGGTCTCGACGTAGTCGAGCACGGTGCCCTCGAGCGGCACGCGCGAGGTGGGCGAGACGAGCAGGATCACGCCTTCGCTGCGGATCTCCTCGTCCTGCTCGCGGCGATCGTCGAAACCCATGCCGATCTCGAGTTCGTCGGTGTCGTCGTCGAAGCGGGCGGCGATCCGCAACAACGGCTCTTCCATGCCGGCCTGCTCGGCGGCAATCAGGATCTGGCGGGCAGCGGCCGGGGTGACGGTGATCATGGGGAGCACTCGGTGAGGGTGGGGCACTCGCGGCGGGCGGCCGCGACGCCGCGGACGAACTGCACGAAGCGTTGCGGCCAGCGGTTGCCGCCGACGCTGCGCAGGTGCGCATAAGACGCCAGCACGTTGCGATGCACGATGCCATCGCGCGAGCCGTCGATGCCGTGGCCGCGCACGACCCGGTACGCGTAGCGCAGTTCCGGCGCCACGTTTTCGAGCCCCGAATGATGGAATTCGTGTCCGCGCACCGTGTCGATCGGTCCGCCGGGCCAGGGAAACGCGTCGGTCTCCTGGAGCCTGACGTAGCCGCGGCCGACCGCGCGGTCGTGCATGACGACGTCGGCAGGGATTGCACCGACCATCTCGTGGCGCTCGCCGTGCCAGCGGATCGAGCGCGCGAGGTACATCAGGCCGCCGCACTCGGCGTACACCGGCAGGCCGGCCTCGATGCGCTCGCGCAGCGCGCCGCGCAGCGCCTGGTTGGCGGCCAGCCTCGCAGCCAGCGCCTCGGGGAAGCCGCCGCCGATGAACAAGCCGTCCACCTCGGGCGGCGCGGCATCGCGCAGCGTGTCGAAGGGCACCAGCTCGGCGCCGGCCGCCTGCAGCGCTTCCAGGTCGTCGACGTAGTAGAAGCCGAAGGCCTCGTCCTGCGCGATGCCGATGCGCAAGCGCGCGTCGTCGCTGCGCGCGGGCCGCAGCGCGGGCGCGTCGGCCGTCTGGAGCGTGGGCGACTCGCCGGCGCGCGGCGCGGTCGCATCGAGCAGCGCGTCGAGATCGACGCTCGCCGCAATCGCGTCGGCCAGTGTTTCGACGATGCGCGCCGCGTCCTGCGCCTCGTTGCCCGGCACCAGGCCGAGGTGCCTCTCGAGGATCGCGAGCCGCGGATCTTCGCCGACCGCGCCGAGCACCGGCACGTCGGTGTAGCGCTCGAGTGCCTCGCGCAGCCGGTGCTCGTGGCGCGCGCCGCCGACGCGATTGAGGATCACGCCGGCGATCCGCAGGCGCGGCTCGAACGCCTGATAGCCGAGCACCAGTGGCGCGATGCCGCGCGAGGTGCCGCGTGCGTCGAGCACCAGCACGACCGGAAGGCCGAGACGGCAGGCCAGTGCCGCGTTGCTGTCGCTGCCGTCGGCCGCCATGCCGTCGTGAAGCCCGAGGTTGCCTTCGACCAGGCTGGCATCGGCGCGACCCGCGTGGCGCACGAACGTCGCCTCGATCTCGTCGAGGCCGGCCAGGTGCGGGTCGAGGTTGCGGCAGGCGCGGCCGGCAGCCAGCGTGAGCCACATCGGGTCGATGTAGTCGGGCCCCTTCTTGAACGGCTGCACCGACAGGCCGCGACGGCGCAGCGCCGCGCACAGCCCGATCGCAACCGTCGTCTTGCCCGAAGAGCGATGCGCTGCGGAGACGAGCCAGCGACTCATCGCGATGCTCAGCCGCTGCCGGTGGCCGACGCCGGGGCCGCCTCGGCGTCGCGCGGCAGGAAATCGAGCACGTGCACGCCGATCGCGGTGAGCAGGAACGCGGCGGCCACCCCGCCGATGCCGAGCAGCAGTTCGGGCAGCGACGGTGCGTACGGTGCGACCTGCCCGTCGTAGAACGTGGAGCGCGCGACTGCGCCGGGGAACAGCTCGAGCGGGAAGGCCTGGCCGCCGATGATGAACACGTACAGCGCGCAGAACGCGCCGGCGACCACCAGCGCTGCCGCAACCGCCGCGTTGCGCGGCTTCGTGGCGTCGCCCGCGTAGATCAGCACCAGCGGCGCGATGCTGCCCACGGCGACATATCCGATCCAGAACAGCAGCGGGTAGACGCCCCCGTCGACGAGGATGAAGCGCTCGAAGTCGACCTGGCGCGCGAAATACAGATTGGTGACGTGGTGCATGGCCACCATGTAGAGGGTCGCCGCGACGAAGACGCCGAGCAGCCGGCTCATCCGGCGGCTGGCTTCGGCGGGCAGCGTCAGCCCGTTCCAGGCGTAGACCGCGGCCTGCACGAGCAGGAACACCGCCAGGCCCCAGGCGAACGACATGATGACGAACATCGGCGCGAGCAGCGCCGAACCGTAGGCCTGCCGCGCGACCAGGAAGCCGAAGATCGAGCCGGTGCCGGTGGTCAGCAGCAGCCGCCAGATGAAGGCAGCCAGGCCGGCCTTCTTCGAGTAGCGGTTCATGCGCCGTTCCATCAGCGTCCAGAGATAGATGCCGACGATGGCGGCCATGCCCGAATACAGGAAGACGTTCAGCGCGAACATCGAGGTGAAGTTGTAGTGCGTGGCCGCGACGATCAGCCGGTCGGGCCGGCCGAGGTCGAGCATCAGCACCATCAGGCCGCCGGCCAGCATCGCCAGGCACAGCAGCCCGGACAACGGCGCGCGCGCCTTGTAGAGCGCCTTGCCGAAAACCGAGCCGACCGAGGCCACGTTGAGCACGCCCGAGGCTGCGACGATCAGGAAGATCGCGAACACGTGGGGCAGGCCCCAGACGACGTGGTTGTTCATGCCGGTGACGATGTGGCCCTCGACCTCCATGTAGTGCGCTGCCCCCAGCCCGGCCGCGACCAGCGCTGCGCCGAGCGCGACGACCAGCCAGAACCGGCTCGCTGGAGGAGTGGCAGTGGCGATGCCTGGCTGCATGTCGTCAGATCCCGTGATAGCGAACGCCGGTGTCCAGGCGCAGGTCTTCGCGGATGCGGGTGGTGGCGATCTCGCGGATGCGCCGCGAGATCGCGCTGTCGGGGTCGTTCAGGTCGCCGAAGATGATCGCCTGCTCCGGGCACGATTCGGCGCAGGCCGGCTGCTGGCCGCGGTCGACGCGATGCACGCACATCGTGCAGCCTTCGACGCAACCCTTTCCGCGCGGCACCTCGGGCTTCTGCTTCGTGAGCGGTTCGTGCACGAAGTTGCGTGCCTTGTAGGGGCAGGCCATCACGCAATAACGGCAGCCGATGCAGGTGTGCCGGTCGACCAGCACGATGCCGTCGGCGCGCTTGAACGATGCCCCGGTCGGGCAGACGTCGACACAGGGCGGGTTCGCGCAGTGCTGGCACATCACCGGCGCGCTGCTGGTGCGGCCGGTGTCCTTGTGGCGGATCTCGACCTTGCGGATCCACTGCGAGTCGGTCGGCAGGGTGCCACCCGACAGTCCGTTCTCCGTGTTGCAGGCCTTCACGCACTCGTTGCAGTCGGTCGAGCAGCGCGTGGTGTCGATCAGCATGCCCCAGCGCACCTTCGACGAGGCCGGCTCGCCGGCAGCGCGGGCGCCCTGGGCGGTGGCGATCTCGATCAGGCGCACGCCGGGAGCCAGCAGCACGCCCGCCAGCGCGGCGGTGCCCGCGGCGAGCATCGCGCGGCGCGACACGCCGCTGCCGGGTCGCTCGGCCTCGCGCGCCTGCAGCTTGTCGTCGCGATCGGAGTCGCTCATCGCCGGGCTCCTGCAGCGCCGGACTGGCCGGCCGGGGCGGCGAGGAACGCCTGTGCGGCCTGCGCGGCGCGCGCCTGCGGGGCGTCGGCTTGCGCGCGCGCGGGCTGCGCGCCGCCTGGCTTCGGCTGGTGGCATTCGAAGCAGTCGAGCTTGACGGCCGCGTAGCGGTGACACGTTTCGCAGAACGCCTGCGGCGAGCCGACCGCCGAGCCCGCGGCAGCGCCGGCACCGGGCCCCGCGTGGCAGTCGATGCAGCCGCTCAGGCTGACCTTCTCGCCGCGGATGCCCTTGCGCACGGTGCGGTCGCGCTCGTGCTTGAGCATGTCCATGTGCGTGCGCCGCATCACCTCGGGGGTGTCGATGCACTGCGTCGAGCGGTCGACCGAGATCGACGGCCTGGCGACGCGCCCGGCCGGCTCGGCGGCGAGCGCCGCGCCGGCGAAGGCGGCCGCGCACAGCGCCGCCACGATCGCCGCGAGCCAGCGGGTCGGAACGATGCCCGGCATCTGCGCGCCCTTACTCGCCCAGTCCCATCTGGATGTAGCCGGTCGGGCAGACGTCGGCACAGATGTGGCAGCCGATGCAGCGGTCGTAGTCGGTGTAGACATAGCGGCCCATCGTCGCCTCCTTCTTCGGCACGCGCTTGACTGCGGTCTGCGGGCAATACACCACGCAGTTGTCGCATTCGAAGCACTGGCCGCAGCTCATGCAGCGCTTGGCCTCGGCGATCGCCTCGGCCTCGCTCAAGGCCTCGATGCGCTCCTCGAAGTTGCCGAGCGCGCTCTCCTTCGTGAGCGTGATGAACCTGCGCTTGACCCGCGGCGTGTAGCCGAAGTGCCCGAGGAACAGCTCGGAGTGCGGGATCACGTAGCGCTCGGAGCGGTTGTCGAAGTTGTGGATCGCGCCCTTGCTCTTGTCGGTGCCCCACGTCGGCTCGGTGATCTCGCCCAGCTCGAGGCCGCGCTCGACGTACTTGCGCATCAGGTCGAAATGGTGCACGTCGATCTTCGGCCGCTTGCCGGCCTCTGCGCCCGACAGGAAGCTGTCGATTCCGTCGGCGGCGATCGCGCCGTGGCCGATCGCGGTGGTGAGCAGGTGAGGACGGATCACGTCGCCACCCGCGAAGACGCCGGGCTGGTCCTTCACCTGGTAATTGCGGTCGGCGTTGACCGCGCCGCGGCCGTTGTCGAAGACCTCGAGGCCGGTGAAGTCGACCGCCTGGCCGATCGCCGAGACGATCAGGTCGGCAGGGATTTCCTCCTCGCTGCCCTCGATCACCTTGATCTCGAGCTTGCCGCCGGCCATCTTCGCCTCGCACTTCGCGACGCGCAGCGCGGTGGCGCGACCGTCCGGCCCCTTGATGACTGCCAGCGGTACCAGGCCGCCGCGGATCTGGATGTCCTCGGCCTGCGCCTGCTCGACCTCGTGGCGGTTCGCCTGCATCTTGTCGACCGGGAACACCGAGGTGAGCACCACCTCGGCGCCCTGCTTGGCCGACACGTCGGCCACGTCCTGCGCCATGTGGCCGGCAATCGCGGACTCGAAGTCGGTCGGCTTGGAGCTGGCGAGGTGGCCCAGGCGCCGCGCGACGGTGGCCACGTCGATCGAGGTGTCGCCACCGCCGACCACCACCACGCGCTTGCCGACGTGGCGCAGCCGCCCGTCGTTGAACGCGCGCAGGAACGCGGTGGCGGTCACGACGTTGGGTGCCTCGCCGTCCTTCACCGGCAGCGCGCGGCCGCCCTGTGCGCCCAGGCCGAGGAACACCGCGTCGAAGTCGCGCCGCAGCTCGTCCATCGTCACGTCGGTGCCGACGCGGCACTTCATCCGCGTCTGGATGCCGAGATCGAGGATGCGGTCGATCTCGGCGTCGAGCACCTCGCGCGGGGTGCGAAAGCCGGGGATGCCGTAGCGCATCATGCCGCCCAGCTCCTCGTGCTCGTCGAAGATCGTGACTGCATGGCCCCTGAGTGCCAGCTGGTAGGCCGCCGACAGGCCGGCCGGACCGCCGCCGATCACCGCCACCTTCTTGCCGGTGGACGTCTCGGACTTGACGTATTTCAGGCCGTTGCGGTTGGCGTAGTCGCCGAGGAAATGCTCGACCGAGTTGATGCCGACGTGGTCTTCGAGCGCGTTGCGGTTGCAGCCGGTTTCGCACGGCGCCGGGCACACGCGGCCCATCACCGACGGGAACGGGTTGGCCAGCGTGAGGCGGCGCCACGCGTATTCCTGCCACGGCATGCCCGCCGGCGGCTTCTCGATGCCGCGGACGATGTTCAGGTAGCCGCGGATGTCCTCGCCCGCCGGGCAGCTGGCCTGGCAGGGCGGCGCCGACTGGATGTAGGTCGGGCACTTGTGCGAATGGTCGGCGTCGAAGATCTTCTGGCGGAAGTCCTTCCACGTGTGATCGCCATCCTTGAAGCGCCGGTAGCTGAGTTTCTCGACCGGTTGATCAGCGTTCGTCGACATCGTCGGTGTTCTCCGAAGCAGTAGTCGGATGGCGCGTCAGGATTTCGCGCCCAGCCGGATCGCGGTGCTCACCAGCTGGTGCACACCCCCCACCATTCCCATCTTGAAGCCGTAGTACGGCAGCACCTTCGTGAACTGCGCCTTGCAGATCGCGCAGATCGTGGCCATGAAGTTCACGCCGTGGTCCTTCACGACGCGCTCGAGCGCTTCCATGCGGGGCAGGGCGCCCTTGACGCGCAGGTCGATCAGCTCGTCGGTGAGCACGCCGCCGCCGCCTCCGCAGCAGAAGGTCTGCTCGCGGATCGTGCCGGGCGACATCTCGTGGAACCGGTTGACCGTCGCGCGCACGATCGCGCGCGGGATCTCGAACTGGCCGCCGGGCATGTCGCCCATCCGCGAGGCACGCGCCACGTTGCAGCTGTCGTGGAAGGTGACGATGCGGTGATCGTTGGCTTCCTTGTCGAGCGTGAGCGCGCCGCGCTGGATGAGGTCCCAGGTGAACTCGCAGATGTGCGTCGGCTGCCGGTAGCGCATGTCGAGCTGGCTCTGCAGCTGCACCGCGAAGGGATCCTTCGCACCGGCTCCGATGCCGGTGAGCGTGTTCCAGAAACTGTAGGCGACGCGCCAGGCATGGCCGCATTCGCCCACGATGATGCGCTTGACGCCGAGATCGAGCGCGGCCTCGCGGATGCGCATCGCGATTCTCCGCAGCTGCTCGTAGTTGCCGATGAACATGCCGAAGTTGCCGGCCTCGGAGGCGTGCGACGACAGCGTCCAGCTCACGCCGGCGGCGTGGAACACCTTGCCGTAGCCGATCAGGCTCTCGACGTGCGGCTCGGCGAAGAAGTCGGCCGACGGGGTGATCAACAGCACCTCGGCGCCCTTCTGGTCGAGCGGATAGCGCACGTCGAACCCGGTCTCCTCCTTGACGTCTTCCTCGAGCCCCTCGAGGGTGTCGGCCAGCGCCGGGCCGGGCAGCCCGAGGTTGTTGCCGATCTTGTGGACCTTGCCGATGATTTCGTTCGTGTACTTCTGGCCGTAGCCCACGACGTCGAGGATCTCGCGCCCGGCCATCGTGATCTCGGCGGTGTCGATGCCGTACGGGCAGAACACCGAGCAGCGCCGGCATTCGGAGCACTGGTTGTAGTAGGTGTACCACTCGTCGAGCACTTCGCGCGTGAGGTCGCGCGCGCCGACGAGTTTCGGAACCAGCTTGCCCGCCAGCGTGAAGTAGCGCCGGTAGACGCTGCGCATCAGGTCCTGGCGCGCCACCGGCATGTTCTTCGGGTCGCCGGTGCCGAGGAAGTAGTGGCACTTGTCGGTGCACGAGCCGCAGTGCACGCAGGCGTCGAGGTAGACCTTCAGCGAGCGGTAGCGCTGGAGCAGCGTGCCCATGTGCGCGATCGCCTTGTCGTGCACCGCCTGCCAGTCGTCGGAGACCTTGCCGGGGAAGCCGATCGCCTCGTTGATCTTCTCGGCGGCCAGGTACGGGCGGCTGTCGGCCATGGCGCCCGGCACGATCGCCGGAGCCACTTCGGGGAATTCGCGCAGCGCGGGCGCCCGGGTTTCGGCGGCCATCGCTCAGCGCTCCTCGAGGCGCGCGGCCCACGGCGCCAGGTGCCGGGACTCGCGGGGGTTGTCGACCTGGTTGCGCGAAGGCGAGAAGAACAGCCCCGGCGCGTGCAGCAGCTTGGAGAACGGAAAGACGATCATCAGCGCGGCCACCAGCAGCAGGTGCAGGTAGAGCGGGGCGCTGGCCGGCAGCGGCTGCCAGTCGAACACCATCAGGCCGAGGAAGAACGCCTTGACGCCGACGATGTCGGTGTGGAACAGGTACTTCATCGACAGGCCCGAGGCGGCGATCGCCAGCAGCAGCGCGAGCATCAGGTGATCGGAGGGCGTGGAGATGTAGCGCACCCGGTCGACCAGGAACCGGCGCGCCCACAGCCCGGCCAGGCCGATGGCCATCGCGAATGCGGCATGGATGCCGAAGGGCTGGACGAAGGCGACCCAGCCCCAGACCGGTTCGGTGAAATAGCGCAGGTGCCGGGCCAGCACCAGCGCGAGGCCGACGTGGAACATCCAGCCGAACGCCCAGGTCCAGAGGTTGCCCTTGAACAGGCTCTCGAAGAAGACGACCTCGCGCACCATGCGCAGCGCGACGCCGGTGCCCGTGGTGGGGGCCGGCGTGGTGGGAATCTTCAGCGGCGCCGGCGTGCGCGCGTAGTCGACGATGCGCACCACCAGCCCCGCCACGCAGACTGCGGTCGCGAAGTAGAACAGCACCGCGAAGAATGCGGTCGAGGCCGGCATTGTCTCCTCCTGGCGGCGATCACGGGCCAGCGTTGCGCGCGGCACGGCCGCCAGGCCGCGCGCGTCGCCCGCAGGCTCTCAGACGCAGCCGGTGGGTTTGGGCAGGCCGGCGATCTTGCAGGCCTGCTTGGCCGGGCCGTACGGGAACAGCTCGTACAGGTACTGGCTGTTGCCCTTGTCCGGCCCGAGTTTCTTGCCGATCGCCTTGGTGAGCACGCGCACCGCCGGGGCGATCTGGAACTCGTCGTAGTACTCGCGCAGGAAGTTCACCACTTCCCAGTGCGACTCGCTCATGTCGATGTTCTCGGCCTTGGCGATTTCGCCGGCGACGTTTTCGTCCCAGTCGGCCAGGTTGACGAGGTAACCTTCCTCGTCGGTTTCGACCTGCTTGCCTTGGACGTCGAGAGTAGCCATGTCAGTCTCCCCTGAATATGCCTTGATGATGGATGGGCCAGCGTGCTAGAGCCACGACTGGCAGTTCGGGTGTTCGGCGACCAGGTCGACGAAACCACCGTAGTCGACCGAAGTCACGCCCTCGCTCAGGCGGTCGGCCATGCCGCGCGCCTCGAGGTCGGGCGCGAGCACGTAGACCTTCAGCCGATCGAGGGCGCCCTGGATGCGCGCCTCGGCGGGGTTGCCCCGCGTGGCGGCGTATACCGCGTCCTCGATCAGCAGCAACGCGCCCTGGCCGGAGAGCCGCAGCGCGCTGTCGAACGCGCTGCCGTCGGTGGGCGACTTGTTGACGATGTGAAGCATTCCCGGGGCCTCGCTGCTAGAAGCTCAACACCACGTCCTGCTCCTGCATCAGGGCGGACATTTCGTCGCGATCGAGAACCGTGACGTCGACCAGCAGGTCTTCCTCGGTCAGCCCGCGCGCCTCGAGCGATTCGCGTTCGACGTAGAGCTTTTCCACGTCGTAGCCGTCGAGCGCGCGGTAGGTCGGCGAGAAGTTCTTGACCTCGATGCCCTTGGTCTGCATGCCGCGCTTGAGCTGGTAGACGCCGTCGTCGATGAACGCCAGCGAGACGTCCTGGTCGAACGCGGCGGTGATCAGCACGACTTCGAGCGACTCGAGCGCATAGATCGTGCCGTAGGGCGCCTTGCGGTTCACGAACATGAATTTCTTCTGACCGGACATCGCGCGCCTCAGTCTCCGAAGGTGACGAGGCGGTCGGCCTCGATGCCGGCCTCGACCAGCTGGCCGAGGCCGGAGATCCGGAAGCCGGGCGCAAGCACCTCGTCCTTGATGCCGCGGCGCAGGGCCGCGGCCACGCAGACGACCAGGTCGACCCCGTGATCCTCGGCCAGCTTCGACCACCGCGCGACGACGTTGCGGTCGTCTTGCGGCGGCTCGGTGAGCCGGGTCGAGTTGTTCACCCCGTCGTGATAGAAGAACACGCGGCTGACCTCGTGACCCTTGGCGATCGCGGCCCTGCAGAACAGATAGGCCGAATCGCTGGCCTGATGCTGGTAGGGCCCTTCGTTGACCAGAATGCCGAACTTCATGCGCGCGCCGAACCTCAGAAGCGGATGTGGGTCGAAGCGTTCAGGCTCGCCCGCGAGCCGCGCCAGTCATCGATCAGGTACTTGGTGAACGGCAACCCGGTCTTCTCGAAGAAGCGCGGCCAGCCGATCCGCTCGATCCAGTCGGCCATGCGCTCCCAGGGGCGCGCGTCTTCCTTGTAGGCGTACAGGATCTTGCGCACCGCCTCGGCCACCTCGGGCCAGCGCGGCGGGTTGTTGGGCAGGCCGCTGGTGACCATCTTCATGAAGGTCGGCCTGCCGCGGGCGTTGGAGTTCTTGCCGCCGACCCAGATCGCCAGCTTCGAATGCTCGCGATGGTTGATCTGCATCGGCGGGCACGGCGGATAGCAGGCGCCGCAGCAGATGCATTTCTTCTCGTCGACTTCGAGCGAGGGCTTGCCGTTGACCAGCGCCGGACGGATCGCCGCGACCGGGCAGCGCGCCACCACGGCGGGGCGCTCGCAGACGTTCGCGACCAGGTCGTGGGTGATGAACGGCGGCTTGGTGTGCTGCATGATGATCGCGATGTCGGCCTGGCCGCCGCAGTTGATCTCGCAGCAGGAGGTCGACATGTGCACGCGGTTCGGCATCTCCTCGCGCTTGAACTCCTCGTAGAGCTCGTCCATCAGCGCCTTGACCACGCCCGACGCGTCGGTGCCGGGAATGTCGCAGTGCAGGAAGCCCTGCGTATGCGAGATCATGGTCACCGAGTTGCCGGTGCCGCCCACCGGGAAGCCGTTGGACTCGAGCGCCTGGATCAGCGGGGCGACCTTCTTCTCGTCGGCCACCATGAACTCGATGTTCGAGCGGATCGTGAAGCGCACGTAGCCATCGGCGTACTGGTCGGCGATGTCGCACAGCTTGCGGATCGTGGGCAGCCCCATCTGGCGCTCGGTGCCGGCGCGCACCGTCCAGATCTGGTCGCCCGTGTGCGAGACGTGATGCAGCACGCCGGGGCGCGGCCGGTCATGGTATTTCCAGTTGCCGTGATTGCGCAGCAACGTGGGGTGCATGAACTGCTTGTTGTCCGGGACGCCGGTCTCTTTGGCGCGTCGCGGCGTCGGGGGGGCCGCCTTGGCGGCCTGGGTTGCCACAGCCTGGTCCATCGTCGTCGTTCCTCCAGTTCGTTCGCGTGCCTGTCCGGACGGAGCCCGGGCGGGCGCTTAAGCGGCGCTCTTGCGCGCGTTGATCTTCGCGACCTCCTCGTCCCATCCGTCCATGCGCACGAACGGATTGGTGCGTGGGTGGACGACCATGTTCGGATCCGCTTCGATGCCGATGCCCTCGAGGAAGTTGGCCAGGCCGATGCGCTCGATCATCTCGCCGGTGCGCTCGTGCTCGAGCGCGTTGTCGGCGAAGAAGTCGATGATTCGCTGACCCAGGTCGACCAGGTTGTCCAGGTCTTCCTCGGTTTCGAGTTTCATGAACGGCACGATCACGGTGCCCATCAGGTCGCCGATCTTCAGCGTGCGCTTGCCGCCCACCAGGACCGTGGCGCCCTTGTCCTTGCCCGGGGCCAGCGCGCCGGTCATGACGTTGATGCAGTGCATGCAGCGCACGCAGTCGCGGTTGTCGATCTCGAGCGCGTTCTGGTCGTCGAGCCTGACGCTGGAGATCGTCGGGCCGGACTTGACCTGGTCGACCGGCTTGACCTGGATCGACTTGGTCGGGCAGCGTGTGACGACGTCGCTCACCAGCTCGTGCATGCCGTGCCTGGCGAACCACTTGCGCGCCAGCTCTTCGTCGGTGCGGATGTTGTCGCGCCAGGTGCCGATGATGGCCATGTCGGAACGCTGCACCGAGTTCATGCAGTCGTTCGGGCAGCCCGAGAACTTGAACTTGAACTTGTACGGCAGCGCCGGGCGGTGCATCTCGTCGAGGAAGCTGTTGAGCACCTTGCGGTGCGCGCGACCCTCGTCGTAGCAGGACTGCTCGCAGCGCGCCGCGCCCACGCACGACATCGAGGTGCGCACCGACGGGCCCGCGCCGCCGAGGTCGAAGCCGAGCTCGTTGATTTCGTCGAAGGCCGGCTGCACGTTGGCCGAAGTGGCGCCCTGGAACATGATGTCGCCCGACTGCCCGTGGAAGGCGATCAGGCCGGAGCCGTGGCGCTCCCAGATGTCGGCCATCTTGCGCAGGATGTCGGTGTTGTAGTGCATGCCGGCGGGCGGCATCACGCGCAGCGTGTGGAACTCGGCCGCGTCGGGAAACCTCGGCTTGCCGTGCTCGTCCTTCAGCTCGGTGAAGCGCGGGATCACGCCGCCGCCGTAGCCGAAGACGCTGATCGTGCCGCCCTTCCAGTAACCCTTGATGTCCTGGTAGGAAGCCTCGAGGTGGCCGAGGATGTCGACCATGTAGTCCTTGTCTTGCGCCACCTTCTTCAGGCCGGTGACGAAGCTGGGCCAGGGGCCGGACTCGAGCTGGTCGAGCATCGGCGTGTCGTGCATTTTCTTTGCCATGGGCATCTCCTCCGAACGCGCCGGGAGTGGCGCGTGACCGCCAGATAAAAGAGGGCAGGCGATGCGGCGATGCTACGAAGCGCTTGCGACCGCGGCCATCCCCCTGCGCGGCTATTCTTGTCGACATGAGGGGGGAGGGGAGCTACCCGTTTGGGGTAGGGTCGATCCCCGCCACTGGTTATGGACGCCGCGCGCGGCAAAATGCCCAATCGGCACACGACATGGACAAGTTCACCGTTACCACTTTGCAGCAGTTGCAGGTGCCCCTCGGCGGGCAGGAGATCGAATTGCAGCAGATCGATTTCGCCGCCGGCGGCATGGGCATGCTGCGCGTGCGCATCCGCGAAGGCCGACGCTTCACCATCTTCGACCTCGACCCGGCCACGGCCCGGGCCTGGGGCGACGCGATGAGCCAGTGGGCGCAGGCCCAGCCCGGCGGGCAGGCCGAATGAGTCTGCCTCCGTATCCGCTGCAGCTGCCTCCGGGCAGCGGCGCCAGCGAGCGTGCGATCGACCTGGTGTTCGCGATTTCGGGGTCGCGGCTGCCGCTCGATCACGCGCTGTCGCTCTGGGAGGCGCTGCTCGGGCACCTGCCCTGGCTCGCCGAAGAACCGGAAGTCGGCGTACACGCGATGCGCGGATCGGTGTGCGACCGCGAGCTGCTGTTGTCGCGGCGCACCCGGCTCGTGCTGCGTCTGCCCATGCGCCGCCTGGACGACGCGATGCGGCTCGTGGGGCAGGCGCTCGAAGTGGGCGGCGAGCGGGTCTCGATCGGCGAGGCGCGACCGCGGATGCTCGAGCCGTTCCCGACGCTGTCGGCCCATTTCGTGGCCACCGGGTCCGACGATGCGCTGGCGCACCAGCAGGCGGTCGAGGCGATGCTCGCCGAACTGGGCATGCCGCCGCGCTTCATCTGCGGCAGGATGCACACGGTGAGCGTGGGCGGTGCGCGGCTAGTCGGCGCCGAAGTCGTGCTGCACGAGCTGCGTCCCGAGCATTCGCTGGCGATGCAGGAACGCGGGCTCGGTGGCGAGCGCCATCTCGGTCACGGTCTGTTCCTGCCGCACAAGACCATTCGCGACATCGACTGACGCGGTGGGCTCGATGAACTCCTGGATTGCGCGAGGTTTCGTCATGAGCGACCCATTCACCCCGAAGCCCGGTGTCACGCTCGACCTCTCGGGGGTGAGCTGCCCCGGCCCGATCATCGGCGCGAAGAAGATCCTCATGGAGCTCGCCGAGGGCGAGGTGATGCTGCTGGTCTCCGATTGCCCGGCCACCAGCGACGAACTGCACACCTGGGCCGAGCGCACCGGCAACCAGGTCATCAGGACCGAAAGGCTGGAAAGCGGCGCGACCGGCTATTTCCTGCGGCGCGGGCGGCGCACCGAACCGGCGCCGCACGTGTTCCTCGACATGCGCGGCTCGAGTTGCCCCGGGCCGATCCTGGAGGCGAAGAAGGTGCTCGAGGGCATGGCGCCGGGCGAGGTGCTGAAGCTGGTCAGCAACTGCCCGGGCGCGCGCGCCGACGTCGAGGACTGGGCGCGCATCACCGGGCACCGGCTCGAGGATGTGGTCGAGATCGACGCGCACGAGTGGGCGTTCTACATTCGCAGACCATGACGACAACACGGATATTCTTTCTGGAGCGATGAAGTGCGACCGGGGATGCGGCTGAAGACTCACTGGTTTCGCGACGCGACGCCGCGCGATCCCGAGCAGATCGCCAATGCGCTGTCGTCGACGGTCTGGCGCAGCGCCGACGTGCGGCTCAGGAACCTGCGCAAGGGCAACTTCGAAATCGCCGCCGGGCCGCATTACCTGCAGGTGCTGGTCGAGATCCTGATCTTCCTCGCGGTGGTGGCCGACCGGATCGCGCTCAGGTACCAGCCGCCCGAATGGCGCGCGGCGTTCACGCAGGCGCTGGTCACTCGCGTGGGCGACTTGCTGCAGGACAGCTTCGACGACCTTCTGGGCCCGGCTCCGGGCGGCGGCTACCGGAAGCGCTTCGTCGACCGGTTCAACATCCGCGTGACCGAGTACGGCGAATTCGAGTACCACCCGCACGGCCCCGAGTTCGCGATGCTGCGGTTCTTCGGCGACCTGCTCACGCAGGCGATGCCCGACGCCGAAGACCGCCGCTGGGCGCTCGACCAGGCGATGACGGTCGAGGGGCCCGAATGCGTCGACGTGATCGAGAAGTCGATGCGCGGCTTGCTGGGCCTGGAACCCAGGCCGCAGCGGCGGGCCGGCGAGGCGGGCGAATAGCCGATGACGGCATCCACGGCCCTGCTGGCCGGACGCAATCCGTTCGCGCTCGACGACGATGACGCGTACCGGCGCTGGCGCGACTGGAAGCTCGCCGGCGCGCCGCGAGGCGCCGAGGACCTGCTGGTCGAGATCGACGATCCATGCCGGCTCGCCGACAGCGAGCGCGAGGCGATCGTGGCGCGTTGCCGCACGTCGAACATGGCGGTCTACGCCAGCCGCAGCAGCGGCGAGGGCAAGGACGTCGCGCGGCTGCTGGGCGAGCAGCTCGGGCTGCGCCGCCTCGATGCCAACTGGCTGGCCGACGAGGACGGGATCAGCACGCTGTCGGTCAGCGAGCGCGGCACGCGCGGCGAATACATTCCCTACACCGACCGGCCGATCCGCTGGCATACCGACGGCTACTACAACCCGCCGCAGCGCACGATCGCCGCGATGCTGTTGCATTGCGTCGAGCGCGCCGCCGAGGGCGGTGCCAATCGCCTGCTCGACCACGAGATCGCGTACATCCTGTTGCGCGAGGCCGATCCGGCGCACGTGCGCGCGCTGTCGGCGCCCGATGCGATGTCGATTCCGCCGCGCGAGGCCGAGGCCGGCGGCCAGGAAGGCGCCGCTGCCGCGGTGGCGCGGCAGCTGCAGGCCGGCCCGGTGTTCTCGCTGCTCGCGCCCGGCGGCAACCTGCACATGCGCTACACCGCGCGCACGCGCAGCATCGCCTGGCGCGACGACGCGGCTACACGTGCCGCCGTGCAGGCGCTGCGCGCGATCCTCGAGGCCGGCGGACCGTGGGTGCTCGGCCTGCGCCTGGAGCCCGGCATGGGCATCGTCTGCAACAACGTGCTGCACGAGCGCGACGGCTTCGTCGACTCGCCGCAGCGCCGGCGGCGACTGCTGCGCGCCCGATATCATGACCGCATCGCCGGCACGCATGCGTCGCATCTCGCGGCGTTCGCCGGCTGAACGAGCCACCACGAAGAGAGTGCCTGCAATGGATACCGCACTGCCGTCCACGACCCTGATCGCCTGGCTGGGCTTCGGTCTGGGCGCCGTCTTCGGCTTCGTCGGCAACAAGACCAATTTCTGCACGATGGGCGCCATCTCCGACGTGGTGAACATGGGCAACTGGACGCGGATGCGGATGTGGCTGCTGGCGATCGCGGTGGCCATCCTCGGCGTCTGGGCCATGCAGCGGGCCGGCCTCGTCGACACGCGCAAGTCGATCTATACCGGCGCCAACCTGATGTGGCTGTCGAACATCGTCGGCGGCCTGCTGTTCGGCATCGGCATGACGCTCGCCTCGGGTTGCACCAGCAAGGCGCTGATCCGCCTGGGCGGCGGCAACCTGAAGTCGCTGGTGGTGTTCGTGGTGCTCGGCATCTCGGCGTACGTGACGCTCAAGGGCGTGTTCGGCGTGTGGCGCGTGAACACGCTCGACCTGGTCTCGACGAAGCTGGCCACGACCCAGGACCTGCCGGCGCTGCTGGCCGGCACGTTCGGCATCGACCGGTCGGGCATCGAGGGATGGCTGCCGCCGGCGATCGGCGCGCTGCTGCTCGCGTTCGTGCTGGCCAACCGCGAGGCGCGCGGCGCCGATCCGCTGCTGGGCGGCATCGTGATCGGCCTCACGGTCGTCGGCGGCTGGTACGCGACCGGGCATCTCGGTTTCGTCGCCGAGCATCCCGACACGCTGCAGGAGGCGTTCATCGGTACCAACAGCAACCGAGCCGAGTCGCTGTCGCTGGTGGCGCCGTACGCCTACACGCTGGAACTGCTGATGTTCTGGAGCGACGCCAGCAAGCACGTCAGCTTCGGCATCGCTACCGCGCTGGGCATCGTGGCCGGCTCGCTCGCCTGGGCTCTGGCTTCGCGCACCTGGCGCGAGGAGAGCTTTCCCGACGCCACCGACCTCAAGCGTCACATCGTGGGCGCGATCCTGATGGGATTCGGCGGCATCACCGCGCTGGGCTGCACGATCGGACAGGGCCTGTCGGGCCTGTCGACGCTGGCGCTCGGTTCGATCATCACCTTCCTGTCGATCTGCGCCGGGGCGGCGCTGACGATGAAGGTGGACTACTGGCGGCTGATGCGCGAGGCGTAGGCCCGCGCCGGGCCGCGCGCTGCGCGGCCGCGCCGTCCGTTCAGCCGGTGCTCCAGATACGCGGCTTGCGCATGCCCGCGATCTTGCAGGCCTGCTTCACGTACCCGTACGGGAACAGCACGAACAGCGCGTCGCGCGCCTCGTCGCCCTTGCCGCGCTCCTTGGCGAGGAAGCGCAGCACGAAGCGGGTGTCGGCGGGAATCTGGTGCTCCTCGTAGTACTCGCGCATGAACTGCAGGACCGCCCAGTGCTCGTCGGTGAGTTCGACGCCTTCGCGTCGCGCCAGCACCTGCGCCACTTCGGGGTTCCAGTCGCTCGGGTCGTACAGGTAGCCCTCCTCGTCGGTCCGGAGGGCTCCTTCCTGGCTCGCGTTGGACATGCTGTCTCCTCGTTCTTCTCGCGGCGTGCGCAGCCCAATCGTAGCGGCATAAGCGCACTCGCGCATACCCCTTAAGACGTATCCCCGATGCCCCCATCCGGGCAGCCTCGGTGCGCACGCTGCCGCTGGTCGCGGTGCCTGGGCCGCACGACGGCGGCCCTTGCTGGATCGCGATTGACCGCGGTCAGGGGGCGCTTGTGCCAACCCGGTATGTTAGCGGTGGCGCGGCGTCCGCCGCCCTGTCCAGTACTCATGACCGAGGAACATCCGTGATCCGTGAAATCGAAGGCGACATCCTGCTCTCCAGGGCCCAGGTGATCGCCCATGGCATTGCCCCGCACGACCATTTCGACACCGGCCTGGCGCTGGCGCTGCGCGAGCGCTGGCCGTCGATGGTGCGCGACTACCGCCACGCGATCCACTCGCGGCCGCTCGAGCCGGGCGAAATCTGGGCGTGGTCGGGTGTCGATGCCGACGGCAGCGCCCGCGGCATCGTCAACCTGCTCACGCAGGGCATGCTGCACGGCGGCGCCACCGGCAAGCCGGGCAAGGCCACGCTGGAGAACGTGGGCCGCGCGCTGAAGGCGCTTGCCCGCCTCGTGCGCGAGGAGCAGATCCGCAGCGTCGCGCTGCCGCGGCTGGCCACCGGCGTCGGCGGCCTCGCCTGGAGCGACGTCAAGCCGCTGGTGCAGCAATACCTCGGCGACCTCGACGTGCCGGTGCTGGTCTACGAGGTCTACCGACCCGGCGTGCAGGCGGACGAGCAGCTCGGATGAAACACGCATTCAGCGGCGTCTTCCCGATCCTCGCGACGCCGTTTCGCGACGACGAGAGCGTCGACATCGAGTCGCTGCGCGCGCTGCTCGCCTTCATGGCCGGGATCGGCGTCGAGGGCGTCACGGTGCTCGGCGTGCTGGGCGAGGCCAACCGGATGGGCGAGCGCGAGCGCGAGACGGTCGTGCGCACGGCGGTGGAGGCAGCGCGCGGACGCATGTCGGTGATCGTCGGCGTGTCGCACCCCGGCACCCGGGCGACGATCGAACTCGGCGCGATGGCCGCCGCGCTCGGCGCCGACGCGCTGATGGTGGCGCCGTCGGCCGAGCCGGTGCCCAGCGAAGCGCGCGTCGCCGAGTATTTCGGGCGCGTATGCGCGGGCGTGTCGCTGCCGGTGGTGCTGCAGGATCATCCCGCGTCCACCGGCGTGCACGTGAGCGTGCCGACGATCGCGCGGATCGTTGCCGACAACGCGGGCATCGCCTGCATCAAGGCCGAGGCAGTGCCCTCGGCCGCGAAGATCGAGGCGCTGACGGCCGCGCTGGCGCGGCCCGTGCCGATGCTCACCGGGCTGGGCGCGCTGTACGGGCAGTTCGACCTCGAAAAGGGGTCGAGCGGCTACAACACCGGGTTCGCCTTTCCCGAGGTGCTGCAGGCGCACCTTGCGGCCTGGCGCAGCGGCGACCGCGCGCTCGCGCGGCGCATCTGGGCGCACTTCCTGCCGCTGATCGTCTTCGAGCAACAGCCGGGGGTGGCCGTGCGCAAGGAGATCCTGCGTCGCCGGGGCCTGATCGCCAGTGGAGCGGTCCGGCATCCGGGCGCCGGGCTCGGCACGGGCAGCGCCGCGCAGCTCACCGAGCTGCTCGAGTTCACGATGCCGGGCGTCGACATCGGGCGCCCCGTGGACGTCGCGGCCATCGTCGGAGCCTGAGAGGTCGCGGCGGTGCGCGGGCCGGCCGCGTCGCCGCCCGTGGGGCGAGAGCCGGTATCGGGAGGCGCCATGAAGACCGTGCCGATCGAAATCGAATTGCCGCAGCAGGGGCGGGGCGGGCGGCCCGGCGCGTTGCCGGGCACGCTGTCGCTGCCCGAGCCGGCACGCGGCCTGGTGGCGTTCGTGCATGGCAGCGGCAGCAGCCGGCTGTCGCCACGCAACGCCTACGTCGCCGAGGTGCTGCAGCGCGCGGGCATCGCGACGCTGCTGTTCGACCTGCTCACCGCGGACGAGGATCGCGACCGCGCGGCGCGCTTCGACATCGCGCTGCTCACCTCCCGGCTGCTGCTCGCCACAGACTGGATCGACCGGCAAGCCGAACTGCAATCGCTGCCTCTCGGCTACTTCGGCGCGAGTACCGGCGCGGCGGCCGCGCTCGAGGCGGCCGCGCGCGACGATGCGCGAGTCGCCGCGATCGTGTCGCGCGGCGGGCGTCCCGATCTCGCCGGGCCGGGCCTGCTGGAGGCAGTGAGGGCACCCACGCTGCTGATCGTCGGCGGCCACGACGACGTGGTGATCGAACTGAACCGCAAGGCGATGGCGCGGATGCGCTGCGAAGCGAAGCTGGTCGTCGTGCCCGGGGCCACGCACCTGTTCGAGGAGCCGGGCACGCTCGAGCAGGTGGCGCAGCACGCGGCCGACTGGTTCGTCGAGCGCTTGCGCTGATGCGCCGACGCCCTGGGGCGTTCGTCGCGTGGACTATTCCGGCGGCTCGACCAGGTCGCGCCGGCAGGCGCCGTGCCGCAGCAGCGGTTGCAGCGCCGGAGCGAGCGCATGCAGCAGCTGCGTGGGCAGCGCACTGGTGAACCTGTAGTCGGCCGCCCAGGGCTCGCTCACGTAGGCCATGATCGTGCCGAACCATCGATCGCCGATCAGGAACGCGAAGGTGGCGGTGCGGTTCACCACGCGCGAGGACACCAGTTGCCCGCCGCGGCCGAAGACGTCGAAGCGGTGGTCGCCGGTGCCGGTCTTGCCGCCGATCGGGATCGCCTGCCCGTCGGCCGATGTCAACGTGCCTTTCAGGCGCCGCGCGGTGCCTTGCTCGACCACGTCGACCAGCGCGTCGCGCACGATGTCGGCGAGCTCCTCGGGCAGCAGTCGCTCGCCGCCGGAAGGGCGCAGCGTGAGGTGGGTCTCGTAAGGCGTGTCGCGCCCGAACACCATCGACCCGATCCGCGCCGTCGGCAGGCGCACTCCGCGGTTCACGATGATCCCCATCAGTTCGGCCAGCGCCGCGGGGCGGTCGCCCGAGGCGCCGATCGAGGTCGCATACGACGGGGTCAGCGACTCGAACGGATAGCCGAGCCGTCGCCATGCGCGGTGCACTTCCTGGAACGCCTCGATTTCCAGCAGGCTGCGGATGCGCTGGTCCTGCGCGTTCTTGTTTCGCGTGCGAAACAGCCACGTGTAGACCTCCTGCCGCTGCTCGCCGCTCGCCGACAGCGCCTGCGCCAGCGTGGCGTCGGGCTTGCCGCGCAGATAGCCGACCAGCCACAGCTCGAGCGGATGCACGCCGGCCACGAAGCCGCGGTCGGCGAGCGACATGCGCCCGGCGCCGTATCGATCGTGCAGCGCCTCGATGGCCTGGCCCGAGAGCGCGCTGCCGGCGAGCCGGCGCGCGAGGAACCCGGCCAGCGCATGCGTGTCGCCGCCGGGTTCGAGTTCGTGGAAGACGCTGGCCAGGCGCGCCGGCGTCGCGTGCACGCTCTGCAGCAGCAAGTCTTCGGCCGCTTCGGCCGACTTGCCCTGGTACTTGCGGTAGAAGCGCCCGAGGAACTGGCTGCCCTCGCGGTCGGCGAAGCGCGACAGGTATTCGCGCCGCAGCGGATCGGAGGCGTCTTCGAGCAGTGTCGCACTCGAGGCGGGCGCGTTGAACGTGTAGTGATGCGCGACGTCGCGCATCATGCGGATGAACACCAGGTTCACCGAGTTGCGAAGCGCCTCGCGCACGGTCAGCACGCGGCCGTCGTCGCGCGGGTCGAAGTTCACGAAGTGGTGCAGGCCGCCCCCGGTGAAGAAGCCCTCGGAAGGATCGGCCGAATAGCGCCGCTGCATCGCCGCTTCGAGCATCGCTCGCAGGCTGCGGTCGGAGGCCTGCGCCAGGTATTCCTTCGCCCAGCGCGCCAGCGCGTCGCGCTCCGCGACCCGCTGCGCGGAGAGATCCTCGCGGCCGAGGCCGCTCCAGCGCTCGTGCAGCGCCGCGACGATCTCCAGGTAGGTGACCAGCGTTCGCAGCTTGGCGGTCGAGCCGAGGTCGAGCCGCGCGCCTTCGTTGATGTCGAGCGGCTGGTCGTGGCTGTCGGTCTGCACGCGCAGCAGGTTGCGCGCACCGACTCGCTCGAACAGCGTGAAGCTGAAGGTGAGCCGCGACGGGTCGTCGCCATCGCGCAGCAGCCTGAAACCATAGAGGCCGGCCGCCTTCGCGCCGTCCGGGTCGGCGAGGCTGCGCAGCACGCGTGTCACCTCGTCCTGGATCCGGCCATCGAGCGTGCTGCGCGCACTGAGATCGTAGCGGTCGAGTTCGTACACGCGACCCACGCCCAGGAGCCCCGCAAGCCGCGTGCGCATCGCGTTCGCGGCCTTGCGCTGCACGAACGAGATCGGCGCGGTGGCCACGCGCTGCTGTTGCAGCGAGAGTTGCAGCGGAAGCGCCGCGTCGCGCAGGCGCGCGTCGATGATCCCGGCGTCGGCGAGCAGCCGCAAGTGGCTGTCGCTCAGTTCGGCGAGTTCGGCTTCGCCGCCGCTCAGATACCAGGCTGGGCGGCGCTGCGCGATCATCAGCGACAGTGCCTGCTTGAATGCGAGAGCGCGCGCGGCCAGCGCGTCGTCGGAGTTCTCGCTTTCGACCGAGGCGGCGAGCAGGCGGTTGACCTCGTCGAAATCGCGCCCGTACCAGGCCCAGAGCCCGTCGCCGATGCCATTGACCTCGCCGAAGCCCGGGCGCGCCGCCAGCGGCACGGTGTTCAGGTAGTCGACGACGATCTGGCGCCGACGCGGCAACGTGTCCGGCCCATCGAGATAGGCGCGCAGCGACGCCGAGGCCATCTGGCGCAGCTTTTCCTTGCCCGAGGCGGTGCGGCCTTCGGGCGAGTGACGATACTTCTCGATCTGCGTGGCAAGCGTGCTGCCGCCGTGCGCCGGATGCGCGTCGTCGACCAGGTGCCAGAGCTGGTCGAAGCTGGCGCGCGCGAGCCGGTCCCACTCGACGGCCGGATTGCGCGCCGGGTTGTCCGGATCGAGCAGCTCGCGGTTCTCGATGAAGAGCAGCGCCTGCGCCAGCAGCGGCGGCACTTCGTCGAAATCCGCATAGACGCGCTGCGGAAAGCGCGCGACGAACAGCGTGTCGTCGCGACAATCGAGCAGCTCCAGTCCTGCCTGGCTCTTCTCGCGGTAGGTCGCGAACAGGCCGCGATCGACGAGCTCGATCGCACGCGGCGACATCCGCGCCTGGGCGGTGACCTCGAAGCCCTGCGCGGTGAGCCGCTCGATCGTCTGCGGCAGCTGGTGGTAGCCGAGCCGCTCGTCGTACGGGCCATCGCCGGGGAAGCGGATCGAGGTGCTCGGCCCGGGCTCGACCTCGAAACCGGTCTGGCGCGCGATGTCGCCGATCAGCTCGGCCTGCAGCCGCGAGCTGCGGATTTCGCCGGCGAGCCACCAGGCCGCCGCGCCCAGCGCGGCGACCGGCAGTGCCAACAGCAGGAATCGTGTGAGCGTTCGCCAGGGGCGGCGCGGCGAAGCAGGCGTTGCAGACAAGGGCCGGGAGACCTCAGCGGTGCGACGCCTTCACGATATCACTGCTTCGACGACGACGCCTTGAGTTCGAGGCGACGCCGGTGCAACACCGGCTCGGTGTAGCCCGACGGCTGCCTCGTGCCCTCGAAGACCAGGTCGCAGGCCGCCCTGAACGCGACGCCGTCGCAGGCGGGCGCCATCGGACGATAGAACGGATCGCCGGCGTTCTGCCGGTCGACGACCGCGGCCATCCGCTTCATCACCTCCATCACCCGGTCTTTCGTGACCACGCCGTGGTGCAGCCAGTTGGCGATGTGCTGCGAGGAGATGCGGCAGGTCGCACGGTCTTCCATCAGCGCGACGTTGTTGATGTCGGGCACCTTCGAGCAGCCCACGCCCTGGTCGATCCAGCGCACCACGTAGCCGAGAATGCCCTGCGCGTTGTTCTCCAGTTCGGCGGTGATCTCGGCGTCGGACCAGTTCGGCGACTTCGCCACCGGGATCGTGAGGATGTCGGCGAGCTTCGCGCGCCGGCCGCCTTTCGCGATCTCGGCCTGGCGCGCCAGCACGTCGACCTTGTGGTAGTGCGTGGCGTGCAACGTGGCGGCGGTGGGGCTCGGTACCCACGCGCAGTTGGCGCCGGCCTGCGGATGGCCGATCTTCTGCTCGAGCATCGCCGCCATCAGGTCGGGCATCGCCCACATGCCCTTGCCGATCTGCGCCCGGCCGGCCAGCCCGCAGGCCAGTCCGTTGTCGACGTTCCACAGCTCGTAGGCGGCGATCCAGGGTTGCGACTTCATGTCGGCCTTGCGCACCATCGGCCCGGCCTCCATCGAGGTGTGGATCTCGTCGCCGGTGCGGTCGAGGAAGCCGGTGTTGATGAAGGCGACGCGGCGCCTGGCGGCGCGGATGCATTCCTTCAGGTTGACGGTGGTGCGGCGCTCCTCGTCCATGATGCCGATCTTCACCGTGTCGGCAGGCAGGCCGAGCGCGCGCTCGACGTGGGTGAAGATCTCGTCGGTGAACGCGACCTCGTCGGGCCCGTGCATCTTGGGCTTGACGACGTAGATCGAGCCCGTGGTCGAGTTGCGCGCGCCGCCCTGCTTGCGCAGGTCGTGCATCGCGATCAACGCGGTGCACATCGCGTCGAGCAGGCCCTCGAACGCCTCGTTGCCGTCGCGATCGAGTACCGCGGGGTTGGTCATCAGGTGGCCGACGTTGCGCACCAGCATCAGCGAGCGGCCCTTGAGCGTGAGCGGCTTTCCGTCGGTACCGACGTAGTCGCGGTCGGCGGCGAGCCTGCGCTGGAAGCTGCCGCCGCCCTTGTCGACGCTTTCGACCAGGTCGCCGCGCATCAGGCCCAGCCAGTTGCGGTAGGCAAGCGCCTTGTCTTCGGCGTCGACCGCGGCGACCGAGTCCTCGCAGTCCATGATCGTGGTGATCGCGGCTTCCATCAGCACGTCGGCCACGCCGGCACGGTCGGTGCGGCCGATCGCATGGTTGCGGTCGATGCGGATCTCGACGTGCAGCCGGTGGTTCGCCAGCAGGATCGCCGACGGCGCCTGCGCGTCGCCGCCATGGCCGGCGAAGCGCGAAGGATCGACCAGCCGCTTGTCGCCGGAGGGCGTGGCGGCCACCAGCGCGCCGTCGGCCACGCGGTACGCGGTGACGTCGGCGTGGCTCGCCGCAGCCAGCGGTGCGACCTCGTCGAGGAACGACTTCGCCCAGGCGATCACGCGCGCGCCGCGCACCGGGTCGTAGCCGCCGGGCTGCGGCGCGTCGCCCATCGCGTCGGTGCCGTACAGCGCGTCGTACAGGCTGCCCCAGCGGGCGTTGGCGGCGTTGAGCGCGTAGCGCGCGTTCATCACCGGGACCACCAGCTGCGGGCCGGGGATGATCGCGATCTCGGGATCGACGTTGGCGGTCTCGACCGCGAAGTCGGGCCCCTCGGGCACCAGGTAGCCGATTTCCGACAGGAACGCGGTGTAGGCCGCGGCGTCGTGCGGCTGGCCGCGGCGCGCGCGGTGCCAGGCGTCGATCTTCGCCTGAAGCTCGTCGCGCCGGGCGAGCAGCGCACGGTTCTTCGGCCCTTTGTCGTGGACCAGCCCGGACAGCCCCTTCCAGAACTGGTCGGACGACACGCCGGTTCCCGGCAGCGCGTCGCGCTCGATCATGTCGTGAAGGCTGCGGGCCACCTGAAGGCCGAATCTGTCGATGCGCTCGGTCATTGAATTCTCTCCGTCGGGTTGCGTGGATCGTGGATGTCGGGTCGAGTCGTCGTGCTTCGCATGGGCGCCGTGCTCAGGGCCGCGCCACGGAAAGCACGTCGGTCAGCAGGCTGCCCGTGTAGTCGGGTTGCGTGTCGAGCTGCTCGAGCGGCGCGCCCGCGCGATTGATCCAGAAACTGGTGTAACCGTACCAGCGCGCACCGATCGCGTCCCAGCAGTTCGACGAGACGAACAGGATCTCGCGAGCCCGGCAGCCGAAGGCCGACGGGGCCAGCGCATAGATCGTCGCCGTCGTCTTGAAGGTGTCGACGTCCTGCGACGACAGCAGGTGGTCGAAGAGCCCGGTCATCCCGGCGCTGCGCACCGACACCTCGATCATCTCGCGGTTGCCGTTGCTCAGGATGCCCAGCGGCAGACCCGCCGCCTTCAGTGCGCGTAGCGCGGACAGGTTCTCCGGGAACGCCGACAGGCTGGCGTACTGGTTCATCAGCCGCACTTCCTGCGCGGGCTGCATCGACAGGGCAAGCCGCTCGGCCGCGAATCGCAGCGCGTCGCGGGTGACGTCCCAGAACGGCTTGTAGCGTCCGGACATCGCGCGCAGCCACGAGTATTCGAGCTGTTTCCGGCGCCACAGTTGCGACAGCGCGTCGCCGCTGCCCGGAAAGAGCTGCTCGGCGAGGCTGGCCACCGAGTGCACGTCGAACAGCGTGCCGTAGGCGTCGAAGACCACGGCCCGGATCGGGACGGGGGCATGGGCGGCGCGCGTGCTGGTGTTTCCCATGCTGTGACTTTAGCGAACCGATTGATGTCGAAAAAGCACTTAATTACCTATTGAGCTTAGCTTTTTTGTCATGAATCAGTCACGAACGATGTGCCGACGCTTCCAGACGTCGGGGCCTTGAAATGCCTCTCGCCGATCCCTAGATCAGCCGGCGTGGGCATGTGGGCGCGCGTCCGGGCGCGCGACTGCGGTGCCCGATTCCACCGACATGGAGGACTGCGCGATGTACCGATCCCTGTTTCCCCGCGACCTGTTCGCGGAACTGGACCGCCTGCAGCGCGACGTGCAGCAGGCTTTCGAACTGTCGCCGAGCATCCGCGGCCTGGGCCGCGGCGGTTTTCCGGCGATGAACGTCGGCAGCACGGCGGGCTCGCTGGAGATCTACGCATTCGTGCCGGGCCTGGATCCGGCGAGCATCGACCTGCAGATCGAGAAGGGCGTGCTGACGGTGGCCGGCGAACGCGCCAGCCATCTGCCCGGCCGCGACGCGAAGGCCACGGTGCACATCGACGAGCGCTTTGCCGGAAGGTTCCGGCGCGTGGTGACGCTGCCCGACGACATCGACGCGGACTCGGTGCAGGCGCGCTACCGGGAGGGCGTGCTGCACATCAGCCTGCAGCGCAGCGCGGCCGCGAGGCCGCGTCGAATCGACGTCAAGTGAACACGGAGGAACCGGGCATGAACGAGACCACCGCAGTGACCAGGAAGGGCGAAGAGCCGCGCAGCGAAGCGGCGCTGCTGCCGCCGGTCGACGTCGTCGAGGACACGTCGGGCATCACGCTGTACGCCGACCTGCCGGGCGTGCCGAAGGACAAGCTGAACCTGCAGATCGAGGACGGTACGCTGACGATCGAAGGCGAGGTCGCGCTGCAGGTGCCCGAGGGCATGGAGGCGACGCACGTCGAGGTGAGCCTGCCGCGCTATCGGCGCGCATTCACGCTTTCGAAGGAGCTCGACGTCGACAAGGTCGTGGCCGAACTGAACAACGGCGTGCTGAAGCTGCGGATCCCGAAGGCCGCACACGCGCAGCCGAGGCGTATCGAGATCACTTCGGGCTGAGTACGGCGCGCGGCGCCGGGCGTCGCGCCGCGGGCGAGGCCGCGTTCATCCGGTCGCGGGCGGCGGTTCGGACCGGCGCTGGCGGCGCACGCGCCCGTGATGCCCGAGGCTGCCCGCGAACGATGCGTCGAGCGCTGCGAGGAAGTCGGCGCACCAGCGGTGCACGTCGTGCTCGCGGATGCAGTGCAGCAGAGCGTCGTGCCGCGCCTGGCGCTCGGTCAGCGGCATGTCGAGCGCCTGCTGCAGCGCCTCGGCCGTGCCGTGGATGTCGTAGGGATTCACCAGCAGGGCTTCGGTGAGTTGCTCGGCCGCACCCGTGAAGCGCGACAGCACCAGCACGCCCGGATCGGCGGCGTCCTGCGACGCCACGTATTCCTTCGCGACCAGGTTCATGCCGTCGCGCAGCGGGGTGATCACGCCGACGCGGGCGGCGCGGTACAGGCCCGGCAGGCGGCGCCGCGCCACGGTGCGGTGGATGTAGCGCACCGGCATCCAGTCGAGATCGCCGAAGTCGCCGTTGACCGCGCCGCACAGGCGCTCCAGCTCTGCGCGGATCTCCGCATAAGCCTCCACCCCCTCGCGGCTCGGCGACGCGATCTGGATCAGCGTGGCGCTGTGGCGGTTGCCCGGATGTCGCGCCAGCAGCTCGCGGAACGCGCGGATCCGTTGCGGGATGCCCTTCGAGTAGTCGAGCCGGTCGACGCCGATCAGCAGCCGGCGCCGCGCGTATTCGTCGCGGGTGGTGACGTAGGCCTCGCGCGCTTCCCTTGCGCGCCCGAGACGTTCGAACTCGTCGACGTCGATACCGATCGGAAAGGCCTGCGCGTGCAGCCGACGCCCGAAGGCCTGCAGGCGGTGCTCGTCCGCGGGCTTTGCACCGGCGCTGCGGCGCGCGTGCTCGACGAAGTGACCGAGGTCGGTGCAGCTCTGGAAGCCCACCACGTCGTAGGCGAACAGCGCGCGCGTCAGCCATTCGTGCTGCGGGATCGCCGCGAAGACCTGCGACGGTGGCATCGGGATGTGCAGGAAGAAGCCGATGCGCTGGCCGCAGCCGGCGGCGCGCAGTTCGGCCGCCAGCGGGATCAGGTGGTAGTCGTGCACCCAGACGACGTCGTCGGGTCGCAGCAGCGGCACCAGTCGGCGCGCGAACAGCCGGTTCACGCGGCGATAACCGTCGATGCCGGGGCCGTCGAAGTCCGCCAGGTCGAGCCGGTAGTGGAACACCGGCCAGAGCACGCCGTTGCTGTAGCCGCCGTAGTAGGCGTCGTGGTCCGCCCGGCACAGGTCGACCGTAGCCAGCGTGACCACGCCGGCCTGTTGCAGGCGCAACTCGCCTTCGCCGGGCGTGCCCCCGTCGGCGATCGCGCCGCTCCAGCCGAACCACAGCCCGCCGGTGTTTCGCAGTACCTCGCCGAGCGCCACCGCCAGCCCGCCGGCCGCCGGCTTGCGCGGATCGGCGACGCGATTGGAGACGACGACCAGGCGGCCCATCGGCGAGCCCTTCAGATGACCGTGTGCCAGGCGGCCGACAGCCGCACCGCACCGTTGATGATGCCGACCATCGAATAGGTCTGCGGAAAGTTTCCCCACATCTCGCCACTGGCCGGGTGGGTGTCCTCCGAGAGCAGGCCGAGATGGTTGCGATGCGCGAGCATCGATTCGAAGATCTCGTGGGCACGCTGCCGGCGCCCGGTGCGCGCCAGCGCGTCGATGTGCCAGAAGCTGCAGATGTTGAACGCCGTCTCGGGCCTGCCGAAGTCGTCGGCCGCCTCGTAGCGGCGCATCCAGGGGCCGTCGCACAGATGGCGCTCGAGCGCGTCGAGCGTGGACAGGAAGCGCCGGTCACCGGCCTCGATCAGGCCGACCTCGGCCATCAGCAGCACGCTCGCATCGAGGTCGCGGCCGCCGAAGCTCTCGACGAAGGCCTGGCGCTCTTCGCTCCAGGCCTCGCGCAGGATGCGTTCGCGCATCGCATCGGCATGCGCGCGCCAGTAGGCCGCGCGACCGGGCACCGCTAGCAGTGCGGCGATGCGCGCCAGACGGTCGCAGGCCGCCCAGCTCATCAGCGCCGACGAGGTGTGCACGCGCGCGCGCGTGCGCAGTTCCCACATGCCGGCGTCGGGCTGGCCGAACACCTTCACCGCCTGCTCGCCCGCCTGCTCGAGGCGCTGGAATTCGGGCAAGCCCGCGCGGTGCAGCAACCGGTGGTCGTAGAACGCCTGCGTCGCGCCGAGGATCACGTTGCCGTAGACGTCGTGCTGATGGTGCTCGTGGGCCTGGTTGCCGACGCGCACCGGGCCCATGCCGCGGTAACCGGACAGGTTTTCGCAGATCGACTCGGGAAGACTCTGCTCCAGGCCGATGCCATACAGCGGCTGGATGTGTCCGCCGCGCGCCTCGACGACGACGTTGCCGAGCCAGTCGAGGTAGTCCTCCATCGTCCCGACCTCGGACAGGCTGTTCAGCGCGCGCACGACGAAGAACGCGTCGCGCAGCCAGCAGTAGCGGTAGTCCCAGTTGCGCCCGCTGTGGGGCGCCTCGGGAATGCTGGTGGTCATCGCGGCGACGATCGCGCCGGTGTCCTCGAATACCGACAACTTCAGCGTGATCGCCGCGCGGATCACCGCATCCTGCCATTCGAGCGGCACGGCCAGCCGCTGGCACCAGCTGCGCCAGTAGGCGAGCGTCTCCTGCTCGAAGTGCCGCGCGGTATCGGCGACGCCCTCCTGAAGCGTCTCGTCGGCACCCAGCAGGAAGTTCAGTTCGCGGTTGAGCACGAACGGCTGCTGCGCGAGGACGTGCGAGACCGGTGCGTCGGTGTTCAGGCGCAGGGTCAGCGCGTCGCCGACGTAGCGCACGTGGTTGCTGCCGCGCGTCACCTCGGGTTCGGTCGCACCCCAGTCGAAGCGCGGCGCGAGCGCGACGCGGATGCGCGGCGTGCCGGCGATCGGCCGCACGCGGCGCACCAGCATCATTGGCCGGAAGAAGCGCGACCGACTCACGAAGCGCGGCGCGAAATCGGTGATCTCGAGGCCCTGCCCGGCGCGGTCGTGGAGCTGCGTGCGCAGCACGGCGGTGTTGGGCTCGTAGCGCTGCCGCGCCTCGGCGAAGTCCTCGATCTCGATGCCGAAGGCGCTGCCGCGCGCCGACGGCTCCAGCAGCGCATTGAAGACCGGGTCGCCGTCGAAGCGTGGCCAGCAGCACCAGACGATGCGCCCGCGCGCATCGACGAGCGCGCTGAACGCGCAGTTTCCGATCACGCCGAGCGCGAGCGAAGGATCGGCAGGCGCCGCGAAGTCCGCCTCGCGCACGCCGGCGCGACCCGGCTGCACCTGGCCCGGTGATGTGCGCTGCGGGTCGTCCGTCATGGCCCTGCTGCCTGTGTTGCGCGGCGCGGGCTTCAGCGCGCCGGTCCCGCTGCCGCCGCGGCCGATGTGCCCGACGCCGTCGATGCCGTCGATGCCGCCGAGGCGAGCCAGCCGCGCAGCGCCTCGGGCGATTCGCAGGCGTGCCGCGCGATGGTGTGGCCGTCGCCCACCTTGATCGCCACGCCGCCGCTGTCCTGCACGTAGGCGAAGCCGGCCTCGTCGGTCACGTCGTCGCCTGCGAAGATCGCCTGCCGGCCGGCGAAAGGCACGCTGGCCATCAGCGCGGCGATCGCGCGGCCCTTGTCGACGCCGGCGCGCCGCACTTCGACGAGGCACTTGCCGTGCAGCAGCTCCAGTTCCGGACGATTCTCGATCGTCGCGGCCAGTGCGTCGATGCAGGCCTGCGCGAGTTGCGGCGCGCCGCGAAAGTGCAGGGCCACCGACATCGTCTTGCGCTCGAGCACTACCGCGGGATGCGCGCGAGCCAGCTCCGAGCCGGCGTGAAGTGCATCGCGCAAGTCGGGGGGTTCGGCGAAGTGCATCCGCCCGTCGGCCAGGCGCAGCACCGCGCCATGCTCGGCTGCGACGGCCGGCCGCATCGGCGCGAGCAGGCGGTCGAGATCGGCCAGCGAGCGGCCCGAGACGATCGCCAGGGCGCCGCCGAGCGAGCCTGATAGCGTCGCGAGGCTGTCGAGGAGGCCCGGGGCGGTGCGCACCGCATCGGGGGTGGGGGCCAGTTCAGCCAGCGTGCCGTCGAAGTCGAGGAAGAGCGCGCTCGACCCGCGGATCGACGGCAGCGCGCTGCTGCGTGGATCGGAGTTCGGCATAGGGGCCGAGTCTAACGGCTTCGGCGCGTGGTGTCGCGGCGAGCTGCGTGGTGCGGGGGCCGTGCGTGCCGGGTGCGCGCGCCGCCGGTCAGTTCTCGCCGGTGCTGCCGAACTCGATCGGCGCCTTCACGTAGAAGACGCGGATGCGCTCGTCGCGCAGGCGCTCGAACAGGCGGTCCACCTCGGGAGCGCCCAGTGCCATCGTCACCTCGACCGGCTGGTCGGCCAACTCGATGAAGTGCGCGGCGTGAAGCTTGCCGTCGCGTCCGAAGCCCTCGGCGGCTGCAACCAGCGTCGCGCCCGGGACGCCGAGCTTGCGCGCTTCCTGCAGCAGCCATTCGCCGAGCGGCAGGCCGCCATGGCGCCGATCCTGCGTCGTGAAGAAGGTCAACTGGTAGCCCTGCATGGTTGCCCTCCTCAAACGCGCTCGAGCGCGCGCACCGACGCCAGGCCGAGCAAGGTGAGCGCCAGCGAGCCGACGAGGTGGCTGCCCACCGCCGCGGTCGCCCAGAGCAGGCGCCCCTGCTGGATCAGCGTGGTGACTTCGGCCGAAAAGGTGGAGAAGGTGGTGAGCCCGCCGAGGAAGCCGGTGACGACGAGCAGGCGCCATTCCGGGGCGAGGCCGGGATGGTCGGCGAACACCGCCATCGCCACGCCGATCAGGTAGCCGCCAATCAGGTTCGCGAGCAGCGTGCCCGGCGGAATCGTCGGAAACATCGCGTTCAGCGATACACCGAGTAGCCAGCGCGTCACCGCACCGGCCGAGGCGCCTGCACTGATCGCGAGAATCGAAGCGAGCATGGTCTTGTCCCGGGGCCGCAGTCTACGCCGATCGTGGGTGCGCGGGAGCGACCTGCACCGCTGGCCGCCGGCGCGTGCGGCACCTCGGAGGGGCGTCGCCTTGTCCGCGCGTTGCGGGCAACCGATAATCGCGGCAGATGCAGCCCCGATGCCCGTCGGCTCGCGGCGGGCGCAGCCACGCAGAGGTGTCGCGATGAAGTGGAACATGCCGGTCGAGGAATTCACGACGCCCAATCCCGTCACGGCGACGGAAGACCTGTCGATCGACGAGCTTCGGCAGTTGATGCAGCAGTGCGGCGTACGCCATCTTCCGATCGTCCGCGACGGCAAGGTGGTGGGCGTGATCAGCGACCGCGACGTGCGCGTCGCGCAGGGGTTGAGCGCCGAACACAAGATCCAGGTGCGCGCGGCCGACATCATGGCCACCGATCCCGTGGCGGTGACGGCCGGCACGCCGCTCGACGAAGTGGCGTATGCGATGTCCGACCGCAAGATCGGCAGCGTGATCGTGAACGAGGACACCGGCGAGTTCCTCGGCATCTTCACCGTCACCGACGCGCTGAACGCGCTGATCGAGATCAGCCGCTCGGGGCGCAGCGCCGGGCATTCCTGAGCCCCGCGACCCGTCAGCGGGCGGGCTTCCCGGCGCGGAAGAGGTGCCGCATCCGATCGTCCGGGATGGCCTTCTGCTCCGAGGCCGGGTCGCGGATGATCGAGACTCTCGCATAACCGGACCCGGAGAAGGCCATGCCCAACACACTCACCGCCGCGGTCGTGCAGTCATCCTCCGTGTTGCTCGACACGCCTGCCACCGTGGAGCGTGCATCGGACCTGATGGCCGAGGCGTCGAGACGCGGCGCGCGCCTCGTGGTCTTCCCGGAGGCGTTCATCGGCGGTTATCCCAAGGGGGCGGACTTTCACATCTACCTGGGCGGGCGCACACCGCAGGGACGGGCCGAGTTCCGGCAGTACTTCGAAGCGGCTGTCGCGGTGGATGGCCCCGAGATCGCGCAACTGGCCAAGGCGGCATCGCGGCACAAGACGTACGTGGTCGTGGGAATCATCGAGCGCGACGGCGGCACCTTGTACTGCACGGCCGTGTACATCGGACCGGATGGCCGGGTGCTGGGCAAGCATCGCAAGCTCATGCCGACGGCCCTCGAGCGACTGGTCTGGGGTTTCGGCGACGGTTCGACCCTGCAAGCCGTCGACACGCCGTACGGCAAGATGGGTGCGGTCATCTGCTGGGAGAACTACATGCCGGCGCTGCGCATGGCGATGTACCAGCAGCGCATCGCCTTGTACTGCGCACCCACGGCCGACGACCGCGACAGCTGGGTGTCGACGATGCAGCACATTGCGCTGGAGGGGCGCTGCTTCGTGCTTTCGGCGTGCCAGCACCTGCGGCAATCGCAATTCCCTCATGACCGCATGAACAACCGACTGCCCGAATCACCCGACACCGTCCTGATGCGCGGCGGCAGCCTGATCGTCGATCCGCTGGGCAAGTTGCTGGCGGGCCCCGTGTACAACGAGGATGCGATCCTGACGGCGGAACTGGACCTGTCGATGATTCCAATGGCCCAGATGGACTTCGATCCGGTCGGACACTATGCGCGTCCGGACGTGTTTTCGCTGCACGTGAACACGGCGCCGCAGCGAGCCGTGACGATGGGCGATGCGCCCGGGAACTGACATGAGCGACGCGCGCTATTGCGGCAAACGTCGCCGACTGCTGGCTGCCCTGGTCCTGGCGCCGAGCGTCGGGCCTGTGTGGGCCGCCGATGCGGAACGCCAGGCCTGGTCGCGGCGCCCCGCCAAGCCCCGGATCGAGCTGCCGACGCTCGACGGCACGGTCTGGAGTCTGGCCGCGCAAAGCGGACGCCCGGTGCTGCTCAACTTCTGGGCCAGCTGGTGCGCGCCCTGTCGCAACGAGATGCCGTCGCTGGAGATCCTGTCGCAGCGCTACGAGGACTCGGGACTGCAGGTGATCGCAGTCAATTTTCGCGAAGCCGACGCCACGGTGCGCCGATTCGTCGACGCTACCGGGCTGCACCTGCCCGTGCTGCGTGATGCGGACGGTGCCGTGGCCAGGTCGCTCGGTGTTCACACGTTCCCGACGACCGTGGCGATCGACCGCCAGGGGCGGGCACGATTTTCGGTGGTCGGCGAATGCGACTGGGGCGGTCGCGTGGCCGACGGCTGGGTCGCCGAACTGGTGTCCGGTCGATGACGCAGCGTACCGGAGAGGGGCCGGACTAATCCGCCTCGAAGGACGGGTAGCCCACGGCACTCGTGGCGGCGGTCAGCGCGGCCACGTTCGTCCTGGAATCGTCGAATGTGACCCGGGCGTTGCGGCGTGCGTAACTCACGGCAGCGCGGATCACGCCGGGCACCTTCAGCAGTGCCACCTTGATGGTGAGCGGGCAGGTGGCGCAATCCATGGTCGGCACCGTCAAGGTCACTTGTCGTGTCGCTGCGGATGCGGAACCCATGCTCATCAGCAGGGCCGCGGCGATGGCTGCGATCGGACGCTTCATGACGTTTTCCTTCAATAGAAAAGGGGGGCTGCGAGCGGCACCAGTACGGGAACCAGCGTGAGCAGCACGACGAGCCAGAACCAGCGGCGTGCCGCGACGTTGACGGCACAGAGTGTCGCCGGGCGCCCGCCGATAGAGTCGCCAGCCGGCGACTCCGAGCAGGGCGACTGCCATCAGGACCAGCGGCGTCGAATAGGGCGCGAGCCAGTGCAACCGGCTGAGCCACGCGCCGGAAATGCCGATGACGGCGAGCAGCAGCGGTGCGACACAGCAGGTCGAGGCCAGCACGGCAGCAACACCCGCCGCGAACAGCGCGGGCGCGCTGCCGTCCCGCCGGATCGACTGGCTGGAAAGCGAATCAGGCATCGATCTCGCGCGCGGTGATCTGGTAGGCGAACGAGTCGGGGTCGTAGGGATCATACGACGAGGCGCCGGACTGCGCCTGCGGGTACATCAGGAACCCGAGCCGGCCTTGCCTGGACCCCGGCAGGGTGATGTCGCTGGCGCTGTTGTAGCCCATCCAGTTGCCTTCCCAGCTGCCGAACAGGGCCTTGCGGACCGGGGCCACGATCGGATGGCCCGCGTCCTTGATCCACTCGGGCGTTTCCTGTCGCATGACCTTGGTCACGTCGGCCGGGTCCATGGCCACCCAGCCGTGGGCCTTCAGGTAGACCTCGGCGCGGCAGTGCTGCGCGCCTTTCAGGCTCGCCGGGTTGGCGCCGAGTTCGCGGTATCCAAAAGCGCTCGGCACGAGGCGAATGCCGTAGATGTCGCGTGCCGGTATGCCCGAGGCGCGGCACAGTCCGACAAACAAGGCATTGATGTCCGCGCACTTGCCGCTGAGATTGCCGGTCTCCAGCATGGTCTTGATGTCGCCGACGCCGCACCCGCGGACCTTGGGCTCCCGGTAGGTGCTGACGATGACCCAGTCGTAGATGCGCTGGGCCTTTTCGCGATCGCTTCGCGCCCCCAGGGTGATCTGGTTCGCCACCTTGCGGACAATGCCGTCGGTGGTGATCAGTTCACTCGGTGCCGTCCATCGGCGCAACTCGGCGGGATCGGGCCTGTCGGCGTCGCGGGCTTTCCAGTCGACGGCGCGATTCTGCGTCTGAACACGGTGGGTGAGCGTGAGCATCGGCTGCACCGTGTCGGCCCCGAACCGGGCGACCAGTATCCGTGCCCCGGTGTCCCGGTCGGCGTCGATGCGGACAGCGGCGCTGTTGCCCGACCAGCTGCTGTCCTGCGTGCGCTGCCAAGGGGTGTCGAGCGACGGGATCGGCAGCCAGACGGTGGACTCGCCCCTGGCGTTGCGCAACCGGACCGTGGTGGTGACTTCGAAAGTGCGCCAACCCTGCGGACGTGGACTGAAATTGCGCGCGGCGTCTTGTGCGCGAACGCCGGAGTGGCCTGCCAGCACGATGGACGCCGACGCTGCCTTGATGAGCGTGCGGCGCGAGAGACGCGGTGTCATGAAAGCCTCCAGGTCGAATGACAACCGAAGCTTCCCAGTGCTGCACGCGAACGGTCTCGGTCGCCATGATGGTGCCGCGGACATCGGCGCGCGCGGCAAACGCAAAGGAAGTTCGCCACGGGCGCACTGGGAGCATCGCGAGGCTCCGGACGAAGCGCGCGCAGACTGCCCAGCGATCGGCTCTCCGGCGTGTCGGCTTCGGGTGAACAGAAAGCGTGACGCCTGCTGCTGCGCTCACTCTCGACGGGCCCCACAAGGACGGCCTGCCCGCTGCGGATTTGTCAACGTCGGTTGAATCCTGACCCACTTTGATCGGGAAACGTCGGAGTAAATCTGACCCATCCGAGGGTTCCTTGGTTCAATGCTTCGATGCCTTGCCGCGCAGGGCATGCCCCGCGCGGTGCTTGTCTCGGAGCCGCCAGCTTTCGCCGGTGATCTGCACGATGTGCGCGTGATGCAGCAGCCGATCGAGCATGGCCGCCACGAGCACCTGGTCGTCGGCGAAGGCGCCCGCCCACTGGGTGAACGGCAGGTTGCTCGTCAGGATCATGCTGCCGTGCTCGTAGCGCTTGGCCACCACGTTAAAGAACAGGTTGGCCTCCTCGCGTCCGAAGGGGAGGAAGCCGATCTCGTCGACCACCAGGAGCTTGGGGCCGATCACCGCGCGGTTGAAGTACTCGGTGAGCCGCCCCTGGCTGCGCGCGGTGGCGAGCTGCAGCATGAGGTCCGCGGCGGTGATGAAGCGCACCTTGATCCCGGCCATCACCGCCCGGTAGGCGAGCGCGATGGCGAGGTGGCTCTTGCCCACGCCCGAGGGCCCCAGCAGCACGACGTTCTCTGCGCGCTGGATGAAGCCCAGCGCGGCGAGCTCCTGGATCTGCGCTCGCGGCGCCCCGGAGGCGAAGCCGAAGTCGTACTGCTCGAGCGTCTTGATGGCCGGCAGCGTCGCGAGCTTGAGCATCGTCTGGCGGCGGCGCTCC